>NZ_CP126115.1:4921632-5576508 GCF_030123505.1 Neobacillus sp. YX16 | reverse complement strand
GCTTTAAATTATTCCAAATCATCAGCATGTAGGAATGGTTAATAGACCGGATAATCGTTTCATGAAATAAGACGTCCTGCAGGGCAAATTCGTCAGCATCACGATATTTTATCGCAACTTTCATCATTTCTAGTATTTTACTAAGTTCTCTTGAGAGTTGAACTGTATCCATTTTGATAATACGTTCAAACACAAATGTTTCAATTAGAAGCCGGACATCATATATCTCTTGTATTTCTTTTTCTGTTAAACCAATAACAATTGCACCCATTCTTTCTAATCGGATGAGATTTTCAGCTGCTAGGATTTTTAATGATTCACGAATAGGTGATCGGCTCACAGCAAAATCTGCAGCTAGTTTATTTTCCGATAGGATGGAGCCGCTTTCAATCGTGCCAGAAATGATACGCATTCTAAGTTCACATGCTACACGCTCACCAGCGGAAGCTTTTGAAAGGCTCTTTTCGGGATATAAATATTCCTTTGAATCTATCATAAGTTCACCCTCTTTTTATAATACAAGAATACTTGTATACAAGTATTATAATAGGGATTTCAAAATATGCAAGCGTTTTTATGTAGGACGTGAGGACGTGGGGACGGTTCTCCTGGTCCTATTCTTTGGTAATAGTTGCTTGGCAGGTGTCTCATCACTAAGAAGTAAGTATTACCAAGTGAAAAAAACCATCAGAACCGTCCCCACGGTTCACTCTTTAAGTGAATAAAACCATATAAACCAGATTGTAATAACGTATAATGAATGAAAACGATGAGTAATCAGGAGGAATTATGTCAAAGAAGAAAATTGTATTTACTGGTGGAGGTTCTGCGGGGCATGTAACGCCAAATATTGCATTAATTAACGAGCTGGAAAATTGGGATCAATATTATATCGGTTCAAAAAAGGGAATTGAAAAAGAGTTAATCGAAAAAGTTGGTATTCCATACTTCGGTATAAATAGTGGAAAACTTCGAAGATATATAGACTTTGAAAATTTCGTGGATATATTTCGCGTCCTAAAAGGATGTTTTGAAGCAAGAAGTGTTCTGAAAAAAATCAAGCCTGATTTAGTATTCTCAAAAGGGGGATTTGTTTCCGTTCCTGTCATCATAGCTGCTAAATCATTAAGAATACCCATTTATATTCATGAAAGTGATATGACGCCAGGACTAGCAAATAAAATCTCGCAAAGATTTGCAACGCGTATTTTTACTTCCTTTGAAGAGACAAAGGGATTTTTTCCAGCAAATAAAACGATGGATATTGGTTCTCCTATTCGAAAAGAAATATTGAGTGGTTCAGCAGTAAAAGGAAGAAGTTTTCTAGGATTTGATCATCATAGTCCGATTTTAACGATTATGGGTGGAAGTTTAGGAGCTAAGAAAATAAATGAAGTAGTCCGGCAATCCTTAGATCAACTAACGGCTACTTACCAGGTTGTTCATTTGTGCGGGAAAAATAACCTAGATGTCAATTTAACAACCCATCCAAGATACAAACAATTTGAATATGTCCATGATGAATTAACGGATATCTTAGCGGCAACGGACATCGTGATTACTAGAGGCGGTTCAAATGCCATATTCGAATTTCTAGCCTTACATATCCCAATGCTGATTGTTCCATTAGGATTAAATCAAAGTAGAGGCGACCAAATTTTAAATGCAAAGGCTTTTCAAGAAAAAGGATACTCCCTTACATTGGAAGAAGAAAAACTTACTATTAAAACGATGATTGAAAATGTAACTACTATTTATAAAAATAGATATGAATTCAAAAAGAATATGAAAGAATCACATAAGGGGAACGCATTACAAACACTTGTGGACGAAATCAATGAGATCAATGAAATCAATGGGGACGGTTCTCCTGGTCCTATTCTTTGATAAGGAGCCTTACTTGGTAGGTGCCTCGTAACTACCAAGTAAGGATGAGTTAGTGAAAAAAACCATCAGAACCGTCCCCTCGGTTCCCTCGGTTTTTCCCCGATTTCACTTTTTAATCCTTTTAGTAAAGAGAAGCACATGACAATCATGATGAGGGCAAAAGGGAGCGCGGCTGCGATGGAGGCTGTTTGCAAAACGTTCAACCCCCCAGCTAATAGTAATACGGCAGCCAATGCAGATTGAATAACACCCCAAGTCATTTTGATTTTATTTGAAGGATTTAATGTCCCGCCTTCACTAAGCATCCCCAAAACAAAAGTGGCTGTATCGGCAACGGTTATATAATAAATGGCTACGACAGCAAACCCTAAGATACTTAACACAGAACTTAATGGGAGATAATCAAAGAATGTGAAAATAGCCAAAGAAACATTTTCGGTAATATATTTTGCCAGATCATGGTTACCTGTGTTTTGAACGATTTCAAGCGCAGACCCACCAAATATGGACATCCAGAGACATGTTCCGAGTGTAGGGACAATTAACACACCGATTACAAACTCTCTTACGGTTCGACCCTTCGAAACTCTGGCAATAAACATACCTACGAACGGTGCCCAGGCAATCCACCATGCCCAATAAAAAAGCGTCCAGGATGCAATCCATTCCCCTTCTCCGAAAGGTCTAAGCCTTAAACTCATATGAATAAAGTCACTAATATAAAGGCCCGTCGTATTAAAGAAGACCTTAATAATCGTCATGGTGGGACCCACAATCAAAATCAACAGCATAATCGCAAAAGATAAAATCATCGCCGCATTGGATAAGAATTGGATTCCTTTCTCTAAACCTGTATTGATGGAGATGATAAAAAGGACTGTCGCTACCGCAATGACGATTAGTTGGACGAATAACTCATTGGGAACACCGAAAATCGCATGCATTCCAGCCGTAACTTGCATAGCACCTAGGCCTAAAGAGGTGGCTATCCCAAAGACGGTTGCGAAGATAGACAGGATATCAATCGTTTTTCCTATCGGACCATAGATTCTCTCACCCAGAACCGGATGGAACGCAGAACTGATGGCTGCAGGTAGCTTCTTATTATATTGAAAAAAGGCAAGAGCAAGACCAATCACCGTGTAAATGGCCCATGGGTCTAGCCCCCAATGGAAAAATGTATATTTCATGGCAGTATTGGCAGCGTCAATCGTATATCCTTTTCCATAAGGAGGAGTCGTGTAGTGGGTAACAGGTTCAGCGACACTCCAGTACACAATTCCTATCCCCATTCCTGCACCGAACAACATAGCAAGCCAAGAGGCCGTGTTAAAATCAGGCTTGTCTGTTTTTTTGCCTAACCGAATATCGCCATATCTAGAGAACAATAAATAGATAGAGAAGATGACAAAGAAGAGGGTGGCACCAAGATATACCCATCCCAGGTAATCAATCGATCCATTGTAAATCGTATCAGTGACCTTTGCGAGATTATCTGTAAAAAAGACTCCCCAAACAATAAAGATGAGAGTGAGTAACAATGATAAAATAAAAACAATGTTTTCGTTCAGTTTTTTCCGATCCATATAAACCTCCTACTAGGTGTAAAGAAAAATAAGAAACGCTATCGTTTTTATCAGTTCAAAGGTCGTTCATTTATCAAGGAGATTATAGAGAAATTCCCACTTGGCACTGTTCCTCAACTCTTCTTGCGACAACTCCAAACCACCGCCAAGGTAAACCGTGCCGCGTTTTAGTGCGACCACCATAGACTCATATCCTTCATCATTTTTATAAATATCTCCTATAGCAGGGAAGTGTTCGTTGTTCTGGTTATGTAAATCGTTGGAATCAGCATCTTGTAAGTTTTCTGCATCTACACCTTCACTATTTTGATAATCGATTGAAGTACTCCCATTCGCACGGCCTGGTACCATTAATAAATACTCGTTATGCTTAATTCCATGAGAATTACTTGTAACGACCCCTTGTTTATCAACGGTTTCAACAAGATCGATCTCATTTAGAGAATAAGTATCCAGGGAATCGGGCATTGGATTATGAATTAAAACATAATCTCCTACTTCAGCTTTGCGATCGCGACTGAGCGTATAAGCTTTATGATTAAAAATAAAGCTGTCAAGCTCCTTAGGTTTGACTTTCTCTACACTCGCTGACTTGGTTAATTGCTGCGTCAAATCCCTAAGCCTAATAATATGAACAGATTGTTTATACATCGGCTTTACGCCATATACCCTATGCAACTCATTGTTGTAATAGACAAATTGTCCTTTTCGTACTTGATACAATTTCACAGACAAATCTCCTTTCCATGGGGACGGTTCTCTTGGTCATACTTACTTGGTAGGTGTCTCATCGGTACCTGTAACCAAGTGAAAAAGTCCATCAGAACCGTCCCCGCGGTTTTCGCGGTTTTAATTTTGGATAACGTCAATCAGTGTCAGTTCATTGGTTTGATTTAATGCATCCCTCAATACTTGCTCAAATTCATTCAATTGATTAGGTCTTACTCCTTTTATTCCAAAGCTTTCAGCTAGCTGCACAAAGTCAGGGTTTCCAAAGTCTGTACCAAAGCTATGATCAAATTTTTCTTGCATCATTTGTTCTTCTAGTTTTAACCCAGAATTATTTAAAACAATGATGATAAAAGATACGCCTAATCGTTTCGCGGTCTCTAGTTCGGAAATATTCATCAAGGCCCCGCCATCACCAGTAATACAAATAACGGGAGCGTCCGGGCAAGCTAATTTGGCACCAATGGCACCAGGCAAGGCAATTCCCATTGAGGCTAATCCATTGGAGACGATGAGTCGACCGGCTTGTTTTGGCTGAAACGTACGGGCAATGGATACCTTGTGGGCACCCACATCTGAAATAACGATGGTCTTTTCCGTTGTGAGTTTTTCAATAACGGTCAGGATATTTTCTATCGATAAGGATTGATTTCCTTTTGGATCTAAATTAAGTTGATAAGCTGTCTCAATCCGTTCTTTTAGATTCCCAATCGGAACCCACGGCCTAGAGGGGATATCCAGTTTATTAAGTGCCTGGAAGGTCTCCTTTAAATTTCCTGCCAATTCCCCCTTAACAGGGTAGTGCTCGTCCATTTCAGCTGGCAGTGGATCAATATGTAAAATAGGGCACATCTTTTTATTCCAATCCTTAGGCAGCTTTTCAATCAAATCAAAACCAACGACAAGTAATAAATCAGATTCCTCGATAATCGGTAAACCTTCATCTTCTTTGGTAAAACCAAATGTAAAATAATTTAGTGGATGGTTTTTAGGTAATATTCCTTTTGCCATAAAACTATGGATCACAGGTGATTGTAGGTTTTCGACAAATGTGAGCAGTTCGGCCGCTGCGTCTTGCCTTATAACTCCATTTCCTACAATGACAACTGGTTTTTGGCTCTGAGCTAGTAGCGTACGAGCATCCTCGATTGCTTGTGAAACGGGTGCACTTTTTGGAATAGGTGTTACGGGTAATGGCTGGGTTGGAATCATTTGAGACGCTAAGTTCTCGGGTAATTCAATTAAAATAGCACCCGGCTTTTCCATTTGTGCAACTCTAAATGCCTTACGAATGATGGTTGAAATGGTTTGTGAATCTTTAATTTGAACACTCCACTTGGTAGCGGGTTCAAATATTTTAACGATATCTAAATATTGGTGGGATTCTAGATGCTGCCGATCCAAGCCTGCTTGTCCTGTGATGGCTACAACTGGGGAATGGTCAAGAGTTGCACTTGCTATTCCGGTCAACAGATTGGTTGCGCCAGGTCCTAATGTCGCTAAGCAAACACCAGCCTTTTTTGTTAATCTACCGTATACATCCGCCATAAAAGCGGCTCCTTGTTCATGACGAACATTTACAAATTGAATTTGTTTTGACCTAGACAATGAATCCATCAGGTCAAGGGTTTCCTTCCCTATGATTCCAAAAATATACTCAACGCCCTCATTTTCTAAGCACTGCACAAGTAAATCCGTTGCTTTCATAAGAATCCCCTTTCAAAGTACACTTTTCCTATTTTTCCCGTTCATTCACAAAAAAACCAAAAAAACTATTTCGTTGTGAAATAGTTTTTGGGCAGTGGGCCGTGGGGAAGGTTCTCCTGGTCAATTCTTTGTTAGCTGTAACCAGTGAAAAAAACCATCAGAACCGTCCCCGCGGTTTTCTCGGTTTTAGTAGCCGTAAAACAAGCTCGATCCATAACCAACAATATACTAGTGAAAATAGGTGAATAATGAGGATGTTCAGTATTATAAATTCCATTAGGAATGGCCCTAAAATTGGAAATTGGAAGATATAGAGTAGGAGACAAATCCCTATAGATAAGAACAAACTTGAAAAGGTTATAACTTTCCAAAGCTGATTAAACAAATTTAACCCTAAGCCTATTCCGGTGGCCATTGCACCAGTCGTAAATGGAAAGACAATAAGTTCTGAAGGCTGAATGAGCAGTAATAGGAAAATGGTAAGAAAATAGCTCAAAATTCCATACGAGGGTAAAATCAATATGCTTATGATGATGGGGGCGGTGGAAAAGGGGCTTATAAGCATTCCGATTCCTGGAATTATTCCGCCTGCACCCTGTAATATAGCGGCGATTAGACTCATTAACGCAGAAAAAACCAGTTTAAAGGTGAAGCTTCTCTGATTTCTTGCAATCCTAATGACGGGTAAGATGTTTTCTTTTATATCCTTATTCCAAAACATAGAAGTAATCACCCTTTTTATCATAGTAAGAAGATAGGATTTTTTAGGATACTTCTATAAAGGTATTCTCAATTTGAAGCTTGTAGAATTAATAATGCGGTAACCGCACCTTTTACGGTTAGGCTGATAGATTTGTATTTTCACAGAAAAAAATCAGGAAATCATAAGATTCCCTGATTCTAACTTTCTAATAAACAACAACTGGATCGTATACACTGAGATTATCATACACGGCTTTCATGACACTCGGAGAAACGTTTACGCATCCACCTGATCCTTGGGTAAGATAGGCGTTGCTGTTCCAGTTTGTTCGCCATCCTGCATCGTGAAAACCTTGGCCGCTGTTTGTAAATGGAGCCCAATAATCGACTTCAACGGAATAATCGGGTTTGCCGACGGCACTTCCCTTGAGTGTGTATGGTGTTCGTTTAAAGAGGATATACCATACTCCTTTTGATGTATCTTCACCTGTACTATGCTTGCCGGTAACCACATTCGTGGTTAGGACCAATTGTCCATTCTTGTAAATCCAAATACGCTGTTCGGCAATGGATACTTCAGCATAGGTATCACCAATGCCATTGTTTGTTGTTGTTTCATAGCCATAGCCCTCATTGCTCCAGCCATTTCCGTGAATATTAGAAGCAGAAATTGATTTTTCCCCTTTTTCAAAGGCTGCTTGAACCAGAGCTGTTTCTTTTTTGACATCAAGTGCCCAGCCATAACCTTCTCCCTTAACCGATATGACGGAACCTGAATGGTTCTTAAAGGTGAAATTCTTACCTAATGTTGATTGAGCGTTATTAATTTCAGCGATTTTATTTTTCAGGATGCTTGGGTCTATCGTAATTTTCAAATCTTTTGTCACAGTGGCATTTTTAATGAGATCGCTGCCCTTTAAAGAATGTACTTTATCCTGTACCTTATAGTCCACCGTATGCTGAAGGAGTGCTTCCAGCTTTTTCTTTTCGTTAATGATAGTGCTACTTTCCTCTGTAAGTGGCTGTAAAAGTGCAGGCGTTAAATGGATTTCACTCGTGAATTTCTGACTTTGGTAGTCCTTCAGTAGACCTTCTATATCATATTGCTCTCCACTAATGCCTTTGGTAACCACAATTTTACCTTGCTCCAGCTTAACTTGAGCATCTGTAGGAGCTTTTAAATTCTGATTCAATGAGATGAGTTTTTGTTCCAGTTCCTCTTTCAAGCTGTCACTGCGATATGGGTCTAGTTTGCTTGGCGTTAATGAATACTCTTTAGACTTAAATATGGGAAAAAATGTCCACTGATTTTTAAGTAGTTTTTTAACTTCAAGCAAATCATCTTCTGCAAATCCCAACTTAGTATCTTTTCCGTCTATAATTTGCTGTTCTCCGACATAAACGATGTTACTTAAAACAGTTGTTTCTAATTTTTCTAGTGCCTTTTCTGCGGTCAGTCCACCAACCTCTATGCCATTAATCTTGACCTTTGGATTAAAGTGAGTTGCCTGGTAAAAGCTCATTGCTGCACATATGAGTGCGATAACAAGGATGATACCTGCTGTAATGAACTTCCAATTCTTAAACCTTTTAAATGAACTTCCTGTATTCATTTCTACCCTTGATTCTTGTATAGCATTTTCCATGTTAATCCCCCCGCTACCTTTAAACCCAGCATTCGAAGTCCATCAACAGTAAGTTGATGTTCATCAATGCTTTTAATCCTTTATAAAATACTACTCCTATTTTACTATATTGAATAGTAAAATCTTTGTCGTTTTATGTAAATAAGTGGGAATTATTTATTTTATGGAATCTGGAGTGACTGAAAAGGAAAAAGGGAAGAGGTTTCGGTCAATGCAGGGTATCTGGAGTGACCGAAAAGGAAAATGGAATGGGGCTTCGGTCAATGCAGGGTGTCTGGAGTGACCGAATAGGAAAATGGAAGGTTGCTTCGGTCAATGCAGGGTGTCTGTAGTGACTGAATAGGAAAACGAGAAGGGACTTTGGTCAATGCAGGGCGTGTAGAGAGACCGTGAAAATACCCACATCCAATTAATTGATGTGGGTATTGTTTATTGGAACCTTCACAATTAGGTTAGATGAGTGAGACACCAGAACCGTCACTTTGTTTGGCTTAATCCGTAAGGCTTGTAATCGACATCAACCTTGTCTTGTATTTGATAGGGGGCCAGCATGAAGGCGGCTTTGAAGATTGTGTCGCCTTTGTTGATTAAGTAGTGGACTTTCTTGGGTTCAACGTGAATGAAATCGCCTTGTTTGCATTGGAAAATTTCGTTGTCGATATGGATTTCCAGTTCACCTTCCAGTATAAAGAAATTTTCTTCCATGATGTTATGATAATGTGCATTGAAATCCTGCCCTGGCTGCAATACAACGATACCAAAGTTCATTCTAGGTCCTTTTAATAGATACTTGGGACCGCTGTCGCTAAATCGATATTCTCTCTCATTCTCGTTAATAACTGACATTTTCAATCTCTCCCTTTTACTAGTTTATATTCCTGGAGCAATCCACATATGGTCCGTATGTCCCTGGTCAGCAAGATCCAATTGTACTTTGTATATGGATTCCCACTTTTTATATAGTTCTTCATAAATTAAGCGATTCGATTGGATTGGTTCGAAGGTTTTTTCAAATTTTACAACGTTATCAATGGCTTCATTAAAGCTTTCATAAACACCTGCCCCTACACCTGCACAAATTGCAGCACCAAGAGCTGTAGATTCCTTTACTACTGGAACTTTTACTTTCATATTCAGAACGTCAGCAACAATTTGGCACCAAAGGTCACTTTTTGAAGCGCCTCCGCCAAAAACAATCGATTCTGGCGATGTGTTTGTAATAGTGGAAACCCTTTCAATATTTCCTTTGGTAACAAAAGCGGCATTTTCCATAATGGCGCGATAAAAAGTGGCTTTATTGAAAGAACTATTAAATTTAAAATCTATGAAACTTGGTGCCGCATGTTTCCAAGAAAAGTAATTCATTGTATCGGAAAACGTGCAAATCATTCCGTGACAGCCGGCAGGAATATTTCGGGCACGTTTCTCCATTTGGGCATAAATGCTTTCGTGGCTTTGCTCTTGAAGATAGGCTTCAAGATCACAAAACGTATCTCTGAACCATCTCATGATTAAACCGGGAAAGAAGGCAATCGCTTCATATTGCCAAGTATTTGGGATGGCATGGCAATTAACTCTTACTTTACAAGAATCATTGATTTCAACCTGGTTGGTTGTATATTCATACTGCCAAAAGCTCCCGCCCAAAACAGCTGCATCGCCTTCATTGATGACGCCCATGCCGATGCAGCCTAATTGAGCATCCCCGCCCCCAGCAACAACTTTAGTATGAGTGCTAAGCCCAGTAAGTGCTGAGAAATCCTCGGTAACATTGCTGATAATGGTTCCGCTTTCATTTACAACAGGAAAAATATCGTTTCTTAGACCGACCTTCTCTGTAATACTTGGATCCCAAATTCTTTTTTTAATATCGAAGAGACCGGTTGTGCATCCGTTAGAAGGTTCAACCGAAATCACATCCGTTAAGCGATATGTAATCCAGTCGTTCAGCATCGAAACATATTTGATTTTGTTATACGTTTCTGGGATATTATTTTTTACCCAAAGGATTCGGGGAATAGCTCCTAATGAAAAGGTCTGCCCGGAAATTTTATGAATTTCCATTTCAATTGTGTCACTGATTTTATATAAGTTAGCGACTTCATCATTAGACCTCGAATCTACGTTGGCACAGGCCCAGAGCTCCTTCCCGTTTTCATCATATAAAACAATGGCTTCACGCATGCTGGTGGTTGAAATGGCTGCGATGTTTTCTGGATTCACCTTGCTCTTAGCTAAGATTTCTCTGATTAGATTAATGATAATGTCAATATTTTTGTTGATATCAAAGTCCATTGAACCTGGATACCTTTTATCTTCATTATGGGTCCATTCTGATTGTGTAACAAAGAGTTCATTGCCTAATGTGTCAAAAAGTATGACTCTGACACTGCCGGTTCCGGCATCAATCGCCATTAAGTACTTTTCCATGCATTTTCTTCCTTTCCGCCATTATTTTTAGATCCTGATCAGAAGAATTTTAATCAATTAGACTTTTGGCAACTGTTTCATCGGTAATTAATACATCTATATATCCCCCTTTTAATGCACCGATAATTGCCTCTCTTTTTTCTAGTCCTCCAGCCACAGCAACAACCTGGTTCAGTGATTTTAAGAGATTGATATCTGTACTAATTAGATGTTTATGCAAGCTAAAGTCTAAAACATTTCCATTTTTATCATAAAATTGACTTAATAAATCTCCCACAGCACCCATTGACTTAAAGATTTCAATATCATTCGTGTTCAAATAACCTTCCTTAACAATGGTGGCTCGTTCATTTACTGCTCCAATGCCAATGATCGTGATGTTGGAGTAAGGAATCATGTTAAAAATCTTCTTGATTGGCTTTTCATTAATCAACTGTTGGGCGAGGTGCTCTGTGGATGCCAATAATGGAGCGGGCATAATGTAATGGTTGTAATTGGGATTTGTATAATAATCAGATGATGAATCCACTGCCGTTGGGATGTAAAATCTTACGCCGCCAGATAAAGAAACGAAAGTAACTTTATACTTAGTGGAGATATTTAAGTGCCCTAGTGTCCTTGAAACAGCCTGCCCATAACCGACATTAATCATGGTATCGCTGGTAATTCTGTCTTCAATATATTGAGCAGCTGCTTGGGTAAGGCTTTCTAACAGGTTTTGGTTAGTGTCCGGAACAATATAAATATCTTGTAAATCATATTGCTTCTTAATTTTATTTTGCAGATCCATGTCAACAAAATTATCTAGGTTAATTTTAAATTGGATAATGTTGCTTGCCTTGGCGATATCCAGGTATTTTATCACTTTCATTCTGGACAGGTTTAAAGACTCCGCTATTTCATTTTGAGTCATTCCTTCATTGTAGTATTTCCATGCGACTTTTATTATCAGGCTATTTTCGTATGACATCCTATTCACTCTTTACTGTTTATTTTTATAACAAAAATTTAATGCAAAAACTTTTTCGTTACTATTGTTTGATGATAAAACAAATATATCAACAAACATCTCCTTCGTCAATACAGACATATCCTCTTTTTAATAGATAATTTTTTCAGTATTGAGTCTATTTTTTAATGAAATTATTGATATTTATCAAGATTTTTAAAGGGTAAAACTAATAATCTATCCTTGGACAAGCTACTAGAATTGCAGATGATACTGAATAGTGTGAAAAGTTTGATAATGGATAAAATGATTGTTGATTAATAAAATGTATTGAATTATAATGAATTTATAAAATATGGAAAGCGGTTACACATATAGTGCTAAGGTAGGGGGGTATTATGGAAGCGCCGAAGAACTTAGTGAGATTGGATAATATTCAAAAGTCGTTTAACCGGAACACGGTTTTGGAAGGGGTTTCACTGGAACTTAATGAGTCAGAGGTTATATCGATTATAGGTGGTAATGGAGCAGGGAAGAGCACCTTAATGAAAATTCTCACTGGAATTTACCAAGCAGATGCTGGGTTAATTGATATTAGTGGTGAAAGGGCAGATCATTTAAATCCTAATTCGGCCCATGAAAGAGGCATTTATTTAGTGCCGCAGGAACCGTTGTTATTCCCTAATATGACGGTTGAGCAAAACCTGACGATTGGAATTAGAAAAAATAAATATGAAGTTAGAGAAGAATCGAATAAGCTCATTAAACAATTAGGATGGAATATTGATTTAAATCGGTTAGCCGCTACATTGAGTATTGCTGAACAACAACAGCTTGAGATTATAAAAGGACTTCTAAGAAAGTCGAAGGTGTTAATTCTGGATGAGCCTACTTCTACTTTGACGTTTTCAGAAACAGAGTCTTTATTCAAAGTGGTAGAACAGTTAAAGAATTCCGGGGTGGGAATCTTCTATATTACCCATCGTCTTGATGAAGTCTTTCGAATTTCTACTCATGCCGTCATATTAAGGGACGGTAAAGTAACGCTTAAAGGGAAAATAGAAGAATTTACAAAAGATATGTTAATTCAAGGGCTTCTTCCTGTCGGAAACAAAAATAATTACGAGGATCACTTTGAAAGACGAGTGGTCAATCGTGAGGAAGATGAACCGATTCTTAAGGTTGAAAATATTGTTGGCGACGGATTTAAGAATATTAGTTTTGAAGTTTACAAGGGAGAAGTTGTGGGTCTTGCTGGTCTTGTGGGAGCAGGCAGAACAGAGATCGCCGAAGCAATTTACGGTGTTAATCCTATCGAGAGTGGAAAGGTTTATCTTGATGGAAAGGATATTACCAAGCTGTCGATAAATGAAACGGTGAACAGTGGCTTGGCGTACATCCCCGAAGATCGATT
Organism: Neobacillus sp. YX16; assembly: GCF_030123505.1. Lineage (GTDB taxonomy): Bacteria > Bacillota > Bacilli > Bacillales > Cytobacillaceae > Neobacillus. Next base: position 5,563,458 of record NZ_CP126115.1, on the reverse strand, counting down.
TTTGAACGGTATTTTTTCGATAAGCTCTGTAAGAAATAATATCACATCACAAATTATTAAACGGCATGGTTTATTTACAAAGAAAAGGTCCGAAGAACACGTTGCAAACCAGTATATTGATAGATTAAGAATTAAGGTGAATTCCCAAGATGATGAAATAAAATCACTTTCAGGCGGTAATCAACAGAAGGCTGTTATTGCAAGGGCGTTATCCATGAACCCTAAATTGATCATCATGGATGAACCAACAAGGGGAATTGATGCTGCTGCAAGGGGCGACATCTATTCCATCATTACAGAATTAAAAAATCAAGGATTTTCGATTCTGCTTATTTCCTCAGACCTGGAAGAAATTGAGAGAATAAGTGACCGCATCTATGCTGTCTATCAGGGAACGTGCAATGTTTGTCTAAGTTTAGCTGAAATTAATGCGACCAATGTCATGAAAGCGGCTTTTGGAACATTTGAAGGAAGTGATCAGGCACATGTCTAGGATTACGAACATAATCAAACTACGGGAATTTAGAACATTTATATTTTTAATCCTTCTATTTGTAGTGGTGGGTTTCATAAACTCTGACTATTTATCTTTACAAAATATCGATAAATCCTTGAAAAGTAGCCTGCTTTATATTGTTCTAGCGGTTGGAATGACCTTTGTTCTATTAACTGGGAATTTGGATATTTCAGTCGGAGGAACGCTAGGCTTATCTGCTGCTGTTAGTGGAACGATTCTAAGAGATGGTGGAAGTGTTTTTACAGCCGCAATCGCAGCCATTCTTATTGGAGTTGTTATTGGTCTTATTAATGGTTTTGGTGTAATAAAATTAAAAATTTCTTCCTTTATTATGACTTTAGCCATCCTCTCTATCACAAGGGTAGTCCAGGTGATTTATACGGATGGAAAATGGGTAGAAAATATACCGGCAAACATTAAAGAGCTTTCTAATATAGATATCTTCGGAATTAATGTATTGACTTTTATTGTTATTGTAGGGGTCGTATTCGTTCAGGTATACCTGTCCAAGAGCAGAAAGGGAAGGTATTACAACGCAATTGGTGACAACGTAGACGGGGCCATTTCCTTAGGTATTCCTGTAAATAGATATATTGCCTATTCCTTTGTCATTTCTGGTATCTGTGCTTCTTTAGCAGGATTAATCTTTGTTAGTCAAATTGGTTTTGTCTCCACAAATGCCGGTGCAGGAATTGAGTTAACTGTTATTGCGGCCTGCGTTCTTGGTGGTGTGTCATTGGTTGGCGGTATTGGCACGGTTGTAGGGGCGGCATTGGGAGCTATTATATTAACGTCTATCAACTCTGCTCTAGTTTATATGAAAGTACCAGCATTTTGGAATGATACGATTTCGGGTTCTTTATTAATAATCATTGTAGTTGTTGATGCCTTGCTTGCGTTTAATACCAATAAAAAGGCGAAAAAACTGAGATTAAATGCAAGAGTTCTGCAGAAGGAGGCTTAGAAATGACATGCTAAATAAAATCCCGAAATGGAACCTTACTTTATTCATTTTAATAATTTCTGAAATTATCGTGTTTGGGATGATTAATCCAAGATTCTGGAATGTCACGATCTTATTAAATAGTTTTAACGATTTTATATCTGTAGCAATTATTGGCTTTTTTGTCACGATGGTTGTTATTACAGGAGGAATAGACATTTCCGGCGTTTCTATTATCGGGTTAACCTCTGTTGTAACGGGCCTTTTGTCTCAAGTGGTTGGTATTAACATCTGGGTCTCTATCCTTTGTGCCATTTTAATTGGCGGATTATGCGGCCTTCTTAATGGAGTTCTGATTGCTTATGGCAGAGTGCAAGCGATGGTAATAACCCTTGGCGGCATGCTTTTATATAGTGGTATTGCCATTGTGTTGGTGGGATTGTCTGATGTAAGTACCTATGAAGGGATTTCAGGCTTTCCAGAAGGTTTTAGCCAAATTGCAAATGGAGAGGTCATGGGAATCCCTAATTCCGTTATCTTATTTATTGTAATGTTTTTTATTGCATATATCCTTCTGCACCGTACCAGGTTTGGCAGATATATATATTTAACAGGAATTAATCAAAACACAGCTGAGTACTCTGGCATCAATACTAAAAAAATTATTGCTGCTACATACTTCTTGTCAGGGTTAAGTGCTGGTATTGCAGGGGTAGTATTAACATCCTATTTAGGCAGTGCAAGATCTGATTATGGTGCTGAGTATCTTATGCCCATTCTAACTGTCGTTGTATTAGGAGGAACATTAATCACAGGGGGTAAAGGGGGTGTTATTGGGACAGCGTTAGCTAGCATTATATTAGGCTTTATGCAGATAGGCTTGCAAATGGCTGGAGTTTCAACGCAATATATTGGATTGGCTACGGGGGTCCTCCTTATTGTATCTGTTGCATTTCTGGGAATTAATCCGGATTTCAGATTTAACGTAAGAAGAATCTTCACACAAAAACAAAATATTGGGGGTTAAGCTGAAATGGGTAAATTTAAATCTATTAAACTATTGATTATTTTGGCGATTTTCATGGTATTTGTGGCTGCATGCTCATCCAATGAAGGAGCCTCTGGTGACGGAGATAAAAAGAAAGATGATAAAGATATCCAAGTAGTGTTCATTCCAAAAATGACTGGAAATGCATTCTTTGAATCTGGTAACGATGGTGCGCAGGAAATGGCTAAGAAGGTTGGTTTTAAAGTGAAATATGATGGAGCGCCAGAAGGTACGGTTGCTAATCAAGTGCAAATTATTAATAGTGCTGTAAATAGCGGTGCTGATGCTATTGCCATCTCTTCTGTCTCTTCCGACGGTTTGAATCAAGCGTTGAAAAAGGCGTTGGATGCGGGAATTAAAGTTGTAACATGGGATTCGGATGTTGATCCTAAATTTCGTTCTGTGTATGTCAACCAAGGTACACCAGAAATATTAGGAGAAATGCTTGTTGAAATGGCCGCAGAGCAAATGGATAACCCGGATGATGCTAAAAAAATTGCCTGGTTCTATTCAAGCCCAACCGTTCCGGATCAAAACTCTTGGGTTGAATATGCAAACAAATATATTAAAGAAAAATACCCAAAATGGGAAATTGTAACGACTCAATTTGGCGATGCGAATGAACAAAAATCATTACAAGTTGGCGAAAGTATTTTAGATTCATATCCTGATGTTGATGCTATTATTTGCCCAGACTCAACTGCACTTCCGGCAATGGCACAAGCTGCTGAAAATAAAGGGTTGAATGCAGAAGATGTCATCATTACAGGTTTTGCTTCTCCGAATTCAATGAGACAATTTATTGAAAATGGAACCATTAAAAACCATGGTTTATGGGATGTTAAGGATCAAGGTGCCCTTGCTGTTTACACGGCTTATTGGTTAGCTAAAGGAAATGATCTAAAGGTTGGGGACTCTATTGATGTTCCTGATATGGGTTCTGTTAAATTAGAGGCAAACTCTATTCAAGGTTACGATTATACAGCCGATGATTCTGGAATTATGGTTTTACCTGAACGAATTGTATTTACTAAAGATAATACTAACGACTACAATTTTTAATCTTTTTATCTAGTAGTTGTCAACAAAGAAGTAAAGGAGAGATAGTGGTGGCAGACATTATTGGTAACAAAAATGCAAAAGATTTTTCTGAGAGTGTTCCGTTTGCAAACAATGGGAATTTTCATGTAAAAGGTGCAAACAATTATGATTGGGGTATGAAGGATAGGTTATCGAGAATCTTTAACCCTGAAACTGGAAAAACAGTCATGTTGGCGTTTGACCATGGTTATTTCATGGGGCCAACTTCCGGATTGGAAAGGTTAGACTTGCTAATTCCTCGGCTGGCCAATTATGCCGATTGTCTAATGGGTACGAGAGGTGCCATTCGGAGTAGTGTTCCACCAACCTTTAATAAGGCGATTGCCTTACGGGCTTCTTCTGGTTCAAGTGTTCTTCAGGATGATCTAAGCCATGAATCGATGGTGGTTGATATTCAAGATGCGATTAAAATGAATGCAAGTGCCATCGCGATTCAAACATTCATTGGTGCTGATGGACAAAAGGAAACGATTGAAGAGTTAAACCGTGCTGTTAACTTTGGTATGAGATACTCGATTCCAACTTTAGGTGTAGTTGCTGTTGGAAAAGATATGGAGCGTACCACCAAGTTCTTCTTGTTGGCAACAAGAATGCTAGCTGAATTTGGCGTCCAAATTGTTAAAACATATTATTGTGATGATTTTGAAAAGGTTGCTGCATCCTGCCCTGTTCCGTTAGTAGTTGCAGGCGGCAAGAAAGTTCCGGAAAAAGATGCCCTTACCCTCGCTTACAACTCAATTCAAGGTGGAGCAGCTGGTGTTGATATGGGAAGAAACATTTTTCAATCGGATTACCCAGAAGAAATGCTTAAAGCGGTCAATAAGGTTGTTCATGAGGGTTATACCGATACAGAGGCTTATGAGTTTTTTCAACATCTTACTAACTAATTGAAATTATCTTTGTTGTAAAGTAAAGCTTCTGCTATATGGTAGGAGCTTTGCTTTTCATAGATAAAAAAGGGAGGAATATAAGATGGCAAAAGTGGCATTTTTATTGGCGAGTGATTTTGAGGATTCCGAAATGAAAAATCCGTATGAGGCTATAAAGGAAGCGGGACACGAAGCGGTTATTATTGGTATGGATAAAGGTGTAGTCTGCGAGGGAAAAAAGAAAACCGTCTCCTATACAACAGAGTTGTCGGCTGCTGAGGCAAATTCAACAAAGTTCGATGCGGTTATCATCCCAGGAGGCAGCGCACCGGAAACATTACGAGTGAATGAGGATGTAGTTAAGTTTGTAAAAGAACTAGATAACAATTCTAAGGTGGTTGCTGGGATCTGCCATGGACCACAGGTGATGATAAGTGCCAATATTTTAGCAGGGAAAACACTGACTTGCTATGTAGGGATTCGCGATGATGTAATCAATAGCGGCGCTAAATATATCGACGACGAGGTCGTTGTCAGCCAAAATATCATTACCTCCAGAACACCAAAGGACGAACCTGCATTTATAAGAGAAATTTTAGCGAAGCTTCAGTAAAAAAAGGTCTTAAGAAAGGTGGGATGGAGATGGACTTGGTTTCAGTAAAAGATATGGTAACAAATGCATTAAAAGATGGTTATGCTGTAGGTCATTTTGACATACATAATCTTGAATGGACGCAAGCCGTTTTGTCTGCCGCAGAAGAAGAAAATTCACCGGTAATTTTAGGGGTAACGGAAGCGGCAGTCCGCTATTTTGGCGGTTTTTGTGTAGTAGTAGATTTGGCTAAAGTCTTATTAAAGGAAATGAATATCACGGTTCCCGTTGGACTTCATTTGGACCATGGGTCCAGTTATGAAAATTGTAAACGTGCCGTGGATGCTGGGTTTACTTCGGTGATGATTGATGCATCCCATTTGCCTTTAAAGGAAAATATCGAAATAACGAAACAGGTTTCCGACTATGCACATAAACATGGTTGCTCGGTTGAGGCTGAGGTGGGAAGTATTGGTGGGACAGAAGATGGTGTAGTTCAGGTGGCGAATCCTGTTTATGCTGTACCTAAGGATTGTGAGGAACTAGTTGTACAAACTGGAGTTGATTTTCTTGCTCCGGCATTAGGTTCTGTTCACGGACTATATAAAGGGGAACCTAAATTAGGTTTTGATGAAATGAAAGAAATCGCAACTTTAACGAGAATACCTTTAGTGTTACATGGCAGCTCGGGTCTGCCGCCTGAACAAATTAAAAAGGCTATCTCATTGGGGACTGCAAAAATCAATGTGAACGCCGATAATCATTTGGCATTTACAAAAGCCGTGCGGAATGAACTGAGCAAGGATCCTGAACTCTATGATGCTAGTTGGTACATTGCATTGGGACGCGAAGCCGTAAAAAACAAAATCATTGTGAAGATGCGACTATTTGGATCATCTGGGAGGGTGCGAAACAATAGTTAGGGTAAGCGGCCTAAATCTCGACATTAAACTGATTCATTGAGTTGTCGCTTTGTTGTATTTGGGATAGATTAATATAATTACCTTGTAGGCTGTTGAGTAAAAAATCAACAGCCTTTTAAATTTATTGGAGTTGAATTTACGTGTATACCTCGGGTGACCCAACTTGAATACATAAAAAACAGCAACGAGATTTCGCTGCTGTAAAAGTATCTACATCTCAGGCTTTATTCTTACATCCTTCTTTACAATAAACCCAATCTTTTCGGTCGAAATAATCTTAAACAACAGTCCTTGAACAAAGATCGCAAAGAGCAGGTAGTAATAGGTCCATTCTTGAGCAAAAAGGTACAGGGCAATAAACGTAATAATCGAAAGAATCCTTCCGATATTGAGCATAATTTCCCTCATGACCATTGATTCTGTCCGAAGTCCTGATTTGGGAAGATCCTTTATCGTTCTAAACATGAAGCTAAAATAGGTGACGCCTAATAGTGCTTTGCTGATTTCATTTACGATAAGGAAGATAAACACTGTCCATATATTCATATTGAGAATCATCGGGATACATGAAAGGAAGTACATCAACCAGACAATCAGTAAAGTATGCGGCTCTCTTTCCCTATGGTTGTACTTGGAATGCCATAGACTTGAAAGAACAGCAACGGACCCGAACAAAATCGAGCTGATTCCCACGAGGAATTCATTCTTTACACTCATAAATAAAATGACTGTCGGGAAGAATCCCAGTAAACCTTCACAAATACCCCAAATCAACCATCCGAACCACATTGGTTTCAAATTTGGTTTTCGAGTGTTGAATCTCCATAATAAGCGCAGGTACAAAGGCTTTTTTGCAGAGGTATCCTTTGGCAGCCGAAAGCTAAGGATAAGACCTGTAAAAAATAATAACAAAGAAAGAGTAAATACAAGGTTGTAGCCAGTAAAATTCAATTTGGAAATAATAAACCCTGCAAAGGCAGGACCGAATGTATTGACTACTCCAAATACAGCCATTTGTTTTCCCATGAATTGCGAGCGGGACTGGTTGTCCACGAGGTCATAAATCAACACCAGGTAGCCGAGCCAGTAGAATCCTGCGGCGGTTCCATTTAGAATACCGATTAACATAGGATAAACAGCGGTTTTTTCTTGAAGAATAATAACAAGTAAATAAAAAATGGCTGTAAAGGCTATACCAATCTGAAAACTAAAGATTCGGTCCGTCCTTTTTGACAGCAGGGCACCAACTGCAAATGAGACGGTACCAAAAAAGAAGGTTACGAGGATAAAGGAAGCATTAACGGTCAAATCATTCGACAATCTCCACAAATAAAGATTTAGAAATAAACCTGACATGGTTGTCGCCAACCCGTAACAAGCATGGATACTAAGTAAAAATTTCTGTGCTGAACTCAAAATGTTCCCCTCAATCTTTTCAATACTTTACCTGAAATTTATTAAAGCATAATGAAAATGACAACACAATTGCTTTTTATTACCATGAAGCGAAAAAACGATGTTGAATTTTTGTAAATAATAAAGTAATATTTAGTAAATAAGTTTACTAAATTTCATTCACTTTTAGATAGTGATAAATAGAAATCATATGGAGGTTTCGTAATGGCCACAATAAAAGATATAGCCGAAAAGGCGGGTTATTCTACTTCTACTGTTTCCCGGGTTCTCAACAATGACCAAAGCCTTTCTGTTTCAGATGAAACGCGTGAAAGAATATATGAAGTGGCAGAAGAGTTGAATTATCGCAAAAAAACAGTGAGACTCCTCGTAAAGAATATCGCTTTTTTATATTGGTTAACGGATATAGAGGAATTAGAGGATGTTTATTTTAAAACAATGCGCATTGAGTTAGAGAAAATGGCAAGGCTATTCAATGTAGAACTGATTACCTACAAAATTAACGATGGTATTCACCAAATTCCAGATTCGATTGAAGGATTCATTGCCGTAGGTACGTTTTCAGACAAAGAGCTGGCGTATTTGAGAAGCATTACGTCTAATGGAGTCTTTTTGGATACATCACCTGACCCGAATCATTTTGATTCTGTCAGGCCGGATCTACCGCAAATTACAAGAAGAACCGTCGATTTCTTAATGGAAAAAGGTCATACAGAGATTGGTTTTATTGGCGGTACGTATCACAATCCAAACACAGATCAGGATGAAATGGATTTGCGTGAACGCGTGTTTCGCAGGTATATGGAGAGAAAAGGCTTATTAAAAGATCAATATGTTTTTCATGGCAGAGGATTTTCTGTTGATACGGGCTATTCTTTGATGAAAAGAGCCATTCAACAGCTGGGAGATCAATTACCTACGGCATTCTTTATTGCTGCGGACCCAATAGGAGTAGGCTGCCTGCAAGCATTGAATGAGCATGGAATTGCGATACCTAATCGTGTGAGTATTGTCAGCATAAACAATATTAGTGTGGCTAAGTATGTGTCACCGCCACTCACTACTTTCCACATTGATATGAGGGAAATATGTAAAAATGGTATTCAGTTATTGCTTGAACAAGTGGTGGAAAAACGCAAATTAGTTAAAACCTTATATATTGGATCTGAGCTCGTGGTTAGAAAGAGTACAAACTAATTTTTAAAATAGTTAATAATCTCGTAAAATTATTTACTTATTTTAGTAAATAAATTGTTTACATGTTTTCTTGGCGGTGGTATATTAAATTTACCGAAGCGCTTTCACAAAGTGCATTTAGTAAAAGAACGACTAAATATATTTTGAAAGGATGTACATCCATGAAAAAGTTTAAAAAGTACTTTAGCGTTATGAGTGGTATTGCTTTAAGTTTATCTTTAGTTGCCTGTGGTCCACAGGATGATGCGAAAGATAGCGGAGATAAAAAGGATGCAAATAAATCAAATGAGTTACTCGTTTGGGAAGACATTATGAAGGGTGAAGGTATTAAAGACGCCATCGCCAAATTTGAAGAAGAAAACAATGTAAAAGTTAAGATGGTAGAAAAACAATATACGAAACAAATTGAAGACTTGCGTCTAGATGGACCAGCAGGTACAGGTCCAGACGTTCTTACGATGCCAAGTGACCAGATTGGTACAGCTGTTACAGAAGGATTAATTAAAGAACTAGATGTGGATGATGCCACTCAAGGGATTTATACGGAAGCAGCGATGGACGCGCAAAAGGTAGAAGGGAAGGTTTACGGATTACCAAAGGCAGTAGAAACAACGATGCTATTCTATAATAAAGATCTTATCACTGAGGACAAGCTTCCGACTACTCTTGAAGGATGGTATGACTATTCTAAAGGTGTGGCCAATGGTGAAAAGTTTGGTTTCTTAGCCCTATTTGATCAAATCTATTATGCAAACAGTGTATTAAGCGGATATGGCGGCTACATCTTTGGTCAAAAGGGTGACGGAAGCTACGATCCAACGGATATCGGAATCAATAATGCTGGTGCCGTTGAAGGTGCAAAGTACATTCAGAAGTTCTATAAAGAAGGTTTATTCCCAGCAGGTATTGTTGGTGAACAGGGTATTAATGTAATTGAATCATTATTTACTGAAGGAAAAGCTGCTGCGATCATTTCTGGTCCATGGAATATTGAGCCATTTACTAAGGCTGGGGTAAACTTTGGTGTTCAAAAGTTACCTGAGCTTGGAAACGGAAAGAACATGGCAGCATTCATTGGTGTAAAAAGCTACAACGTAAGTTCTTATTCTAAAAACCCTGAGCTAGCTGAAAAGTTTGTTGAATTCATTTCAAACGAAGAAAACTCTAAAAAGAGATATGAAATTACAAAAGAAGTTCCAGCTGTAGCATCATTGGCTACTGACCCAGTTGTTACAGAAAGCCCAGCAGCAAAAGCAGTGGCTGAGCAATCTAAATTCTCTGTGTTAATGCCTAATATTCCTCAAATGAACGAAGTTTGGGCACCTGCTGACTCAGCATTACAAACCATTGCAACAGGTAAAGCAGAACCTAAAGCTGCATTAGATCAAGCGGTTGAAACCATCAAAGGTCAAATTGAAGCAAAACATAGCGGTAAATAATTAGTAATCACAATAATGGTGTCAAACGCTAATTATGTTTGACACCATATTTGTTATATGAATTCGAATAGTAGAACCATTAAATAATTCAACTTTAATGGTCATCTATATAAAGAGGTGAAGATAGTGCAACATCGTACGATAGCTCCGTTGTTATCCATTATTCCTGGACTTGGACAGTTTTACAATAAGCAATGGGTGAAGGGCCTTGTTTTCCTTATCCTTGCTGCATCGTTTTTTGTAGCCTTTGGGGATCTCTTAAATATGGGGTTTTGGGGACTTTTTACACTCGGTACGCAAGTGCCCAGGGATAACTCCATCTTTCTTTTGGCTGAGGGGATTATAGCTTTAATTGTTTCTGCGTTTGGACTTGGTATTTATTATTGGAATCTTAAAGATGCATACAATAATGGAAAATTACGAGATGAAAATTTCCCTGTTACTTCATTAAAGAGTGAGTATCAAAATTTAATTGGACAAGGATATCCTTACTTAATTAGTGGTCCATCATTGTTCCTATTAATTTTTGCGGTAATCTTTCCGATTCTGTTTAGTTTCGCGTTAGCTTTTACCAATTATGACTTATACCATTCACCGCCGGCGAACTTGGCAGATTGGGTTGGTCTCGAGACATTTGCTGAAATTTTCACTGTTGATATTTGGCGGTCCACGTTCTTTGATGTTTTAGCATGGACGGTTATTTGGACGCTTGTTGCCTCATCCCTTCAAGTTAGTCTTGGTGTTTTCTTAGCGATAGTCGTGAACCAAAAGGAAGTACGTTTCAAGAAATTCTTCCGTACCATTTTGGTTTTACCATGGGCGGTGCCGGGATTTGTAACGATCCTGATATTTGCCGGATTATTTAATGATAGTTTTGGTGCAATCAACAATGATATTTTAGCATTTTTCGGAATGGATCCTGTTCCGTGGATGACTGATGAGAAGTGGGCGAGAGTAGCGCTTATTCTTATGCAGGGCTGGCTTGGATTCCCTTATATCTTCATCGTAACGACTGGTGTCCTTCAGTCGATTCCTGAGGATCTATATGAAGCTGCCACGATTGATGGGGCCTCTATTTTTGCGAAATTTAAGAATATTACGATGCCAATGATATTAATTGCGATGGCACCGATTATTATTACGCAGTTTACCTTTAATTTTAATAACTTTAATATTATTTACCTTTTCAATGGCGGCGGCCCTGCTGTGGCGGGTTCAACGGCCGGTGGAACCGACATCTTGGTCTCATGGATCTATAAGCTGACCATGCAATCAAGTCAATACTCGCTGGCAGCAGCCTTAACGATTTTATTATCGATCTTTGTTATCGGTATCGCTTTATGGCAATTCAGGCGTACAAATTCATTCAAAGAGGGGGCATAAAATATGCAGACAACTATGAAAACTAACCGATTCGTCCGTCTATTTTTCACCTATGCCCTTTTACTTTTTATGACCGTCCTGATTATTTATCCATTACTTTGGACCGTGGGGGCAAGCTTTAACCCAGGTAACAGTTTAATCAGTACCTCGATTATCCCGGAAAATCCAACGCTGGATCACTACAAAGAGTTATTTGCGGGAAAAGAGAGTCTTCAATATGGAAAATGGTATTTGAACTCGTTGAAAATAAGCATATTTACTATGTTAGGGACGATGATTACCGTATCGTTTACAGCTTTTGCTTTTTCACGTTTTCGCTTTAAAGGAAGAAAAAATGCATTGATGCTATTTCTGTTATTACAAATGATTCCGCAATTTGCTGCGTTAATCGCACTGTTTGTATTAGCGCAAATCTTAGGAATGATGAATAGCCATTGGTTATTAATCCTCCTTTATATTGGCGGGCAAATTCCGATGAATACCTATCTAATGAAGGGTTATATGGATTCGATTCCAATGGATTTAGATGAAAGTGCAAAGATTGATGGAGCGAGCAATTCTAGGGTTTTTTGGCAAATTATCCTGCCCTTATCAAGGCCGATGTTAGCGGTTGTGGCGATGAATGGATTTACAGGGCCGCTTGGGGATTTCGTATTATCTTCGGTCATCCTCCGAACACCGGATTCTTTCACGCTGCCAATTGGCTTATATAAATTAGTGAACGATGTAATGGGTGCGAGTTATACGACCTTCGCAGCTGGTGCGATATTAATTAGTATTCCGATTGCCATTACCTTCTTGCTGCTGCAAAAGCAATTTGTATCTGGTTTAACTGCAGGTGGAACGAAGGGGTAATGGTGAAATAAGCAACAAATGTAAAAGGAGAATTACTATGTCTAAACATGAAAAAACTTACGTGACGCAAGCCGACTTTATGCTTCATGGCGGAGACTACAATCCGGATCAATGGTTAGACCGTCCAGATATTTTGGAAGATGATATAAAATTAATGCAGCTTTCTCATACGAATACGTTCTCTGTTGGAATTTTTGCTTGGGCCGCACTTGAGCCTGAAGAAGGAGTCTACAACTTTGAATGGCTGGATAAAGTGATTGATGACATCTATAGCTTTGGCGGCCGAGTGATATTAGCGACACCAAGCGGGGCTCGACCTGCTTGGATGTCACAAAAATACCCGGAAGTGCTTCGTGTGAATGGAGCTAGAGTGAAGCAGCTGCATGGCGGAAGGCATAATCACTGTTTTACTTCACCTGTTTACCGTGAAAAAACACAGAAGATTAATACGCTGTTGGCAGAACGCTATGGGAATCATCCTGCTTTATTGATGTGGCATATTTCCAATGAGTATGGCGGCGAATGTCATTGTGATCTTTGTCAGGATGCATTTAGAGGATGGTTAAAAAAGAAATACAATAACGATTTAAAATCCTTGAATGATGCCTGGTGGGGTCCGTTCTGGAGTCATACGTTTACAGATTGGTCTCAAATTGAATCTCCTTCTTCGATTGGAGAAAGTATGGTTCACGGCTTAAATTTAGATTGGCGCCGTTTTGTTACGGACCAAACGATTGATTTCTTTGAAAATGAAATTGTTCCGATTAAGAAGTTAACACCAGAGGTACCGATTACTACGAACTTTATGGCAGACACGCATGAGCTAATCCCATTCCAAGCGCTTGATTACAGCAAATTTGCCAAGCATCTGGATGTCATCAGCTGGGATGCGTATCCTGCCTGGCATAATGATTGGGAGAGCACAGCGGATTTAGCGATGCGAGTAGGTTTTATTGATGATTTGTACCGCTGTTTAAAGCAGCAGCCATTTTTATTAATGGAATCGACACCGAGCATGGTGAACTGGCATCCAGTCAATAAAGCAAAGCGACCAGGCATGCATAAGCTTGCATCGATGCAAATGGTGGCACATGGCTCTGATAGTATCCTTTACTTCCAGTGGCGGAAGTCTCGCGGATCTTCGGAAAAATTCCATGGTGCGGTCGTTGATCATGATAATAGTTCTGAAAACCGCGTTTTCGAAGAAGTTGCGGAAGTCGGTAAGACGCTTGAAAAATTAGGCGGTGTTGTTGGAACCAATCGTCCTAGTGATGTTGCGGTTCTATATGATTGGGAAAGCAACTGGGCGCTAAATGATGCACAAGGTTATGGTTTACAGACAAAGCGTTATCCGCAAACCTTGGTGGAACATTACCGTGCTTTCTGGGAACAGGATATTCCTGTTGATGTGATTACGAAGGAACAGGATTTTAGTTCTTATAAATTATTGATTATCCCGATGCTTTATTTAATGAGTGAAGAGACGATTGCTCGTTTGAAGAGTTTTGTTGCTGGTGGCGGCAGATTAGTCACGACATATATTAGCGGGATTGTGAATGAGCATGATTTAACGTATATGGGCGGATGGCACAAGGATCTGCAAGAGATATTTGGAATCAACCCCGTTGAAACAGATACGTACTATCCAAGTGATCAAAATGCGGTTAGTTATCGAAATCAATCGTACGAGTTAAAAGATTATGCGACGGTTATTAAGGTGGGTACAGCAACAGTTGAAGCTACTTATGATGATGATTTCTATGCGGGAACTCCAGCTGTAACAAGCCATGAGTATCAAGGTGGGAAAGCCTACTATATTGGCGGCCGTTTAGAAGATCAATTCCAGCGGGATTTCTACCAAGAATTGATTCGTGACTTGTCACTTGAACCAGTATTTAAAGTGAAACACGAAAAGGGTGTATCCGTCCAAGTTAGACAAGCAGAGGAAAGTGATTACATCTTTATCATGAACTTCACCGAAGAAAAGCAGCCCGTTGCCATTGAAACACCAGTGAAGGATCTGGTTACAGGCGATGAGGTTAGCGGTGAACTTGCATTGGAGAAATACGAAGTAAGAATTCTTGAGAAAAAGAAATGATGGTGTGTGGTTGGGTGCCTGTCACCACCCGTGGACACTGTCCGCCTCAGGCGGACAGTCGAACTCTTTTATTATACTGTAACCGATAATCCAAAAAGTTTTCGGTCACTATGGAGCTCCTAGGGACCGAAATGAGTATTCTTGAGGACAAAAAAACGATGATTATGGAACCATTCATTCTTTTAGGGTGGATGGTTTCTGTTCATATAATAGTTTGCTAGATTAATTGGAACCGCTTACCACTAGATCGACACCATTCATATAGCAGACAATACAAAATTATTGTAAAGGTGATGGGACAATGGGAAGAAGAAGTGGCAGGGTTATAGCAATGTTTTTAGCGTTTTTAATGGTGTTTAGTTCACTATTCGTCAACATCAAACCTGGATTGGCAGCAACTGCACCCTCTTTGATTAATGGTGGATTTGAATCGGATTTTTGGGCTGATAAATCATGGATGGTTGAAGCGACAGTTTGGGATCATCTAGATTTACAGTACTTTTCATATTCCAAAGATACATGGATGAGGAAGGGTGAAGGAGAGCATGCTTTTAAGTATTGGATTAAAGAATCAGCAAAAGAAAATCAGTCATTCAGGGTAAAACAGACTTTACCAACACTCCCTGCTGGAAGCTACGAACTATCTGTTAATTCAATGGGTGGAGCAGGTGGTGAAGCAGGGTCTGTAAAACTATTTGCTGGGAATGAAACAGTAACTGGTGTTTCCACTATGGGTTACAATGCATGGGGAACAGTCACGTTGAAATTTGAAGTAACGAAAGAAGTTTCAAATTTTGAAGTGGGTGCTATTGTATCTGGTGCACCAAAAGCTTGGGGCTATTTAGATAGCTTTAGCTTAAAGTCGCTAACTGTAAGCGTCCTTGATCCAGTAGAAGCTGATATTTTTGTTGAAAGAGTAGATGGAATCAGCGATGACTTTATTAAAGGTGTCGATGTTTCAAGTATTATTTCTCTTGAAAATAGCGGTGTGAAATTTAAAAATGAAGCAGGGTATCCACAGGATATTTTTACAACATTAGCAAATTCGGGCGTCAATTATGTCCGTGTGCGTGTCTGGAACGACCCTTTCGACGCTGCCGGAAAAGGTTATGGCGGTGGAAACAATGATTTAAAAACCGCGATTGAAATTGGAAAAAGAGCGACAGCGAATGGCATGAAGCTATTAGTAGACTTCCATTATTCTGATTTCTGGGCTGACCCAGCAAAACAGCAAGTACCAAAGGCCTGGAAGAATTTAAGTTTTGAAGATAAGAAGAATGCTTTATATACCTATACAAAAGAAAGCCTGCAAGCAATGAAGAATGCAGGAATTGATATTGGTATGGTTCAGGTTGGGAATGAAACAAATGGTGGAGTAGCAGGAGAGAAAGATTGGACAAAGATTAGTGCTTTATTCAGTGAAGGAAGTAAAGCAGTTAAATCTATAGATTCGAATATCTTAGTAGCCGTGCACTTTACGAACCCTGAAACAGCAGGAAGATATGCGTCCATTGCTAATACCCTTCAGGATAACGGTGTAGACTATGATGTATTTGCCAGCTCTTATTATCCATTCTGGCACGGTACGTTAAGCAATTTAACGAATGTTTTAAAGAATGTTGCCGATACTTATGGCAAGAAAGTAATGGTTGCTGAAACCTCTTATGCGTATACAGCTGAAGATGGAGATGGCCACGGAAACACAGCACCGAAGGATTCAGGTCAGACATTAAATTACCCAATTACTGTTCAAGGACAAGCTAATTCAGTTAGAGACGTAATCCAAGCGGTTGCGAATGTTGGTGAAGCGGGAATTGGTTTGTTTTATTGGGAACCTGCTTGGCTTCCGGTGGGACCTGCTAGTCAGCATGAGCAGAATAAAGCGGTTTGGGAAAAGTATGGTTCTGGTTGGGCAAGTAGCTACGCTGCTGAATATGATCCACATGACGCAGGTGCGTGGTATGGTGGAAGTGCAGTAGACAACCAAGCGTTGTTTGATTTTACTGGTAAACCACTGCCATCATTAAACGTGTTTAACTATGTCGATACTGGAGCTGTTGCCCCGTTAAAAATCGATGAAATGAAAGATGTTACTGTTAATGCGATTTTAGGAGAAGATATTACTTTACCGGAAACAGTTACTGTTACGTATAATAACGGAACAAAGGGAGAAACTTCTGTCACATGGGATGGTGCAGCACTGGAACAAGCCATCAGCAATGGTGTTGGAAGATACGTAATTGAAGGCGGCGTTGAAGGTGGAGGGGTTGTAAAAGCACACCTTACCATTAATCCTAAAAATTACGTTGTAAACCCTGGATTTGAAAATAAAGACCGTTCGATGTGGAAGGTTAGTTATGGGAATGGAGCTACTCCACATACTTCATTCCAGCAAAAGGCTTCTGATGCGAAATCTGGAGAATATGCTCTCCATTTTTACTCAGGTACAGGTGTTAATTTCAACGTAGAGCAAACGATTACAGGCCTAGAACCAGGTTATTATAATCTTTCTATGTTCCTTCAAGGCGGAGATGCGCATATCCCAGAAATGTATTTGTATGCAAAAACGGGTAAAGAAGAACTAAAAGATGATACAGGTGTAAATGGTTGGGTCGTTTGGAGCAACCCACAAATCAATGAAATTCTTGTTTTAGATGGAACGATTACAATTGGTGCTAGTATTAAAGCAAATGCAGGTGCATGGGGAACGTTAGATGATTTCTACTTATACCGCGCAGGTGATGATACCAAAGCGCCCGTAACTAAGGCGGTCCTTTCAGGGCAAGACCATAACGGTTGGTATAACCAGAATATGAATGTTACTCTGAATGCTTCAGATGATAAATCTGGTGTTGCTAAAACAGAATATAGATTGAATGATGGTAATTGGCAAACCTACCAAGGGTCGTTTGAGGTAAGTGCTGAAGGGGAAAATGTGGTTCAGTACAAAAGTACAGATTACTTAGGTAATATTGAAGAGGCTCAATCTGTTACAGTGAAAATTGATAAAAGTGCTCCAACATTGAATGTTTCGTTTAACACGAGCGTCCTAACCGATCGAAACCATGCTCTCATTCCAATTAAAGCGTTGGTTGATGGTGCAGACACCCTTTCAGGAATTAACAGAATTGAATTAGTTTCAATCGAAAGCAAACAACCTGATAATGGAAAAGGCGATGGAAATACAGTCAATGATATTCAGGGAGCAGAATTTGGAACCTTTGATACGGATTTTCTGCTAAGAGCAGAAAGAAGTGGAAGCGGGGACAGAATTTATACTGTAACCTATAAGGTATATGATCAAGCTGGAAATTCTGTTATCCAATCCAAACGGATTATTGTAATGCATGATAATTCCAAAAAGTAGGGTATTTTTATAATTGAATGGTGCCTGTCACCGCTCGTGGACACTGTACACCTCAGGCGGACAGCAGCCTAATAATGTGACCGTAATTAAGCTTGACCTCTTATAGGGGTCAGGCTTCTTTTAGATATTAGATATATATTTAGTAAAGCGAAATATGTAAAAATTTAGAAAAATCTTATATCAAATGGCTCATTTTCGATATATAATTACTTGGTTAGGATAACTTTATACTAAGGAGAGAGCGGTTTGTATAATCGAAAATGGACGAATCTTACTATTGTTTTAGTATTACTATTTTCTCTGTTTAGCCCGTTTGCTAGTTTAAAAACCTTTGCTGCGGCAGGGTTACATTTACTAAATGTAACCGATAAAAAGGAATCCACGATTATTGTTTGGGAAGTGGTGAACAATGATGGGGAAGAACTATCAAACTACCAATTAATAAAAAATGGTGAAGCACTGGACATTGAGCCGATACCATTAAATGAATCGGCAGAAGACAATGTCAGAAGGTATTCCTACGAGGATCAATCTGTTGAAAAGAATACCTTATATACATATGAAATCTCTGCAACCCTATCGACAGGTGAAAAAGTTGTAAGTGCCTCCATTGAGCATACTTTCGTTGGACAAGCAGAAGATGCACAAATTGAATTGTTAGCGGCCAATAAAGAAGAAGAGGTCGTCATGACAAATATCAAAGTGGTCTCTGATCAAGGAAATATACCTTGGGCCTTAGATTTTTCTGTTGAAGGAATTAGTGATGGTGTATCTGAAATAAGTTATTATGGTTATTTGGATGAGGAAGGCTTTTTTATTGAATACGATTCTGAATCCCGTGACCTTGAACTTCCTACTGGCACCTATCGTTTGAATACGACCAACTACTCTACAGGCGAAGAAATTTCCGCTGAGTTCACCATTGAGAGTGGGAAGGATTATGTAACAAACCCAATTGAAATGGTGTTACCTGATGAAAAACTTGAATTAAAAAAGGTTTTAAAAATTGAAACTGTAAATGACCAATCTATTTCAATCGGCTGGGATGGGCCTTTTGATCCTGAAGAAATGGAAAGCTACCTTGTTTATATAAATGACAAGCTAGTTGAAAGAATCGACGATCCATTCATAATGTCTTATACGTATACAGGATTATCGCCTGAAACGTTCTATCAGGTAAAAGTAGACTACGTCCACAAGGATGGAACAATTGAAACTGTAAGTGCAGATGTTACTACGTTACCTCTACCGGTGGGTGAGGTTGTTGTTTTTGCCGATGAAAATCTAGAAAATGCGATCAAAAGGCAATTGAAAATTGATTATCGTGACATTTACACAGATGACATGGAAAATTTAACTTCCCTTGAAGCAAGCTATTCAGAAATTCGTGATTTAACAGGCCTTGAGCTCGCAGTCAATCTTACTGACCTGATGCTTTATGGGAATCAAATTGAGGATCTTTCACCGCTTGCGAACCTGACGAATCTAGTGTTTCTAGATTTAGACGAAAATGTAATTACGAGTTTAGATGATTTAAGAGGGTTAAAAAGCCTGGAGAACTTGTTGTTGGCTTTTAACCAAATCGAAGATATTCAGATTCTAAAAGATTTTCCGAAGCTCACAAGTGTGACGTTATACGGGAACGAAGGTCTTGATTTTACAAAGGGTTCCGAAGATGCTGAAGTGTTAAAAAGTCTTATCTCAGCAGGCGTTAATGTGGAGTGGATGTTAGACAGTTACGAAATTATCATTCAAGAAGTAACAGAATCCTCGATTGGAATTGAAATTAGTTTCCCTGGCATTTCTGATTTCATCAGCAACTATCATCTTTATCTTAATGGTGAGTTAGTGGAAGAAATTCCAGTTGGCGAGACAAATTACGAGTTTTTAAATCTTGACCCGTTAACAGAGTATGAGATTACAGTGGACGCAGTTGATCAAGAAGGTTCTATTTGGGGTAGTGCGTTTACATACGTGACCACTCCGCCAGTACCAGAGGGTGAGATTGTTCCGTTTAAAGACCCAGCTCTAAAAGAAGCGGTACGTGATGCCTTGCATATATACTCCCGTGATCTCTATGAGAGTGATATGAAAATGTTAACAAACTTAGATGCCAGCGATCGTGGGATTGAGGAGCTAGATGGGTTAGAGTTAGCTGTTAATCTAATGGAATTGCATTTGGATTCTAACTTGGTTCGTAACTTAGAGCCGATAGCTGGATTAACGAGTTTAACCTTTTTATCGATGAGCGATAATAAATTGTCAGAACTTACAGGTTTAGCGCCCTTTACCAATCTAGAAGCATTATTTTTAGATAGTAATGAAATAAAGGATATTAGTATTCTATCTAAATTTTCAAAGCTAATGATGTTGTCTTTACAAGGGAATAAAATAAAAGACATTACACCATTAGCAGGCTTAAATATTGAATATCTTAACATCAGCTATAATGAAATTGAGGATATTGCGAGCTTGCTGTCATTGGAGAAATTACAATACGTCCAACTAATGAAGAATCCATTAGATTTAAGTGAAGGTTCTGAAGCTCTTACGGTGATTCAGACATTAGAAGACAATGGGGTTATCGTCAATTACGAATATCTCGATATTACCGTTAATCAAGTAACGGAGAATTCGTTTGAGATTAGTTGGCTGCCTGTTACAAAGGATGACTACGAGGATTTTGTTTACTATATCATGCTCGATGGTGAGGAAGTCGCAATCGATCTTGATGATACTGCCTATACCTTAAATGATCTTCAACCAGATACAGAATATACGATTGAAATCATTGGTATGAGTGATGACTTTGAACGCTTTGTTTATGGAACAACCATTGTAAAGACAGCAACCGAACAGGAGAATCCTGAAAGCCCTGGAGAAAACCCTGAAGAGCCAGGCGATGGATCTGCTGGAGAAGGTAAGGATCCAATTGATCAAGTAACCGCTCCTGGCAAAGTGACTGAAAAGGGCTCAACACCAAATATCAAAGGAACGCCAAAACCAGGAAGTTTGCCAAACACAGCAACCAATAGTTTTAATTTGTTAGTAATTGGCCTTGGTTTAGTAGTTTTAGGAGTTACCTTTTTTGCAGTAACGCGGAGAAAAGTAGTAAATAGATAAAAATGGGTAACAGCGTAACAATTTTTTCAAAAAAGGATTTAAACCGTGCAGAGTCTTTAGGCTCTGTACGGTTTTTTATGCAAAAAAAACACTACATCTCCTAGTAGAATAGGTTTTGTAGTGTTTTTGAATAATATTTAGTTTAGTATTGTTACCTTTACTTGTTTTCTACCAAAATTGATTGCTTCTTGTTTAGTGGGGATAAAGATATCAATTTTATTTCCTTTAATGGCTCCGCCAGTATCTCCGGCGATTGCTTCCCCGTAGCCTTCTACATACACTTTACTGCCGAGTGGGATAACAGATGGATCAACGGAAATGACCTTTGCATTTGGATTTTCTAAAAGGTTGATTCCAGTTGCTGTAATACCAGAGCAGCCTTCGCATGATGCCGTATAGGCTGTAGCTTCTACAATGATTTCCTTTGAGCTAGGTGCTGCGGCTTCTGCTGCAGGTGCACTTTCCGCTGGAGCTGGTGCTTCAACTGCAGGTGCGGGTGCGCTTTCGACTGGAGCTGACGCTTCTACTGCAGGTGCACTTTCGGTCGGTGTTTCTGCTGCAGGCTGTACCGGTTTTTCTGATAGAGAAATAGTGTTATTTTTTAATCCTTCAAAGATTACTAGATTTAATCCTGGGTGGATGAGATCGCTATAGAGCTGGTTCCATTCTTTAATTTGGGAAACAGTTACCTGATGATCAATACCAATATCCCATAATGTGTCGCCTTGTTTAACGGTATAACGTTTTTCAGGGGCAACGGTTAGTATATCCCCAGGGTGGATCAGGTCTGTGGTGAGTTTATTTAACATTTGGAGATTTTCTACTGACAAATTATTTGCACGTGATAGAGCCCAAAGGGTGTCCCCTTTTTCCACTGTAATGGAAGCCGCTTGCACATTAGCACTTACAGTTACTGAGAGTACAGCAACTGCTAAAATAGATATTATTTTCTTAAGCATTCTTTTACCCTCCATGTTCTTTGGTTGCTAATTTTTAATAATTAAATCGTAACATAGAATTTTCTGAGAAAAAGAACAGGGAGGTGTTAATTCGTTTACTAACGTGGCAATCATATTGCAATAATATTTCTGAAAAATAAATGAATAATTGGATATGAATCCTAGGTTCATAGATAGGGTATTAGTAACTTATCCCTATTTATCTATTGAATTGCATTCGTTAATATATGTAACTAGTAGCGGTAATTTTCCATTTATTTGTTATTCTATCATTTAAAGGAAAAAGAGCAGCCGAAGAAAATGATTACTGTAGGAAAACTTTTATGACAACCATATTAAAACAAAGGGAATAATATAATGAAATTATTGTTGAGACTTCATATTAGTTATTATCTGTGCCTATTACTATTTATTCTAGCCGTTCCGCACCAATCAACCGATGCAAATATCTTTAAACTCATATTGTTTTTATTAACGATCGGGGTATTTATCTTTTTATGTACATTTTACATCGTCCTATCCTTTAATAAAAAAATAAGGGCTGTAAGAAAATACTCTAATATTAATGTAGGTATCATGTGCTGCGGGATTATTTTATTTCTTACTTTTGGCCATGTGATTTACACAAAATGGAACATTATGCTTTTACCAATATCCCTCTTTATTATTCTATTTGTCGCTTCAAATTTACTAAACTACAAAATAAACAAAGTAGTGGAAGAGCTCCAGCTTGATTTTATGAAAGAAGTCAAACTGTTTTATAAGATGGGTCAAGTTTTGGATGAAACGCCAATCAATAATGCCATTTCTAGACTTGACTATATGTTTTATGCCTTTTGCATTGCAGTATTTATAGCTGAGGATATTTTTATCTTTGTTGGGGTTGTCGGTGTTATTTTGGTTCTATCGACAAAATATTTACGGGCACTAAAGACGGAATTTTTGAAAAGTGGATTCATATCAGTAAGGGAAACCAAACTATCTCTCGGCGGATACTATTTCTTTTATTTGCTTTCGATCATTTGGACGATTTTTATCCCGAATCTTTCCACTTTGTTAGTTGGAGCACTCAGTTTATTAGGGATTAAAATCTATATCCGTAGAATTGCTGAAAAAGTATATGAGGAAAAAATGGTTGATAGGGAGATTTAAATGAATAGCCATTACCTGCACCCACTACTCCAATTAATAAAACGTAAAAGCAATAACAATAAGTTAGTTAATGACAAGCGATATAAAGAAAATATTAACAATATAAATGGATTGGGGGAAAGATGAACAATGATTAATAAATATTTTTGTATTGTGGTTGTAGTTGGAACAATCTTATTATCAGCTTGTAGTGCGGAAAAAACTGAACAAAAAGTTATAGAAGATAAGACAGTTGAAGATAAAGTAATTGTCGATGATACTACTGAATTAAACCTTATTGAACTGTCTTCTAAAGAAGAAGAGGGCTATAGCAATTTTCAAAAAGATTTAAATTTAAAACATCTAAGTGGATTAGAACCAATAAGTATTGCGAAGTTATATATAAAAGCAGGGTTTGATAAAAAATATGATGTTCAATATGCTTTATATACAGACAGAGAAGGATATGTTCAATGGTCAAAAGAAGAAGATGAAAAAATCCCTGAGTCTGACAGAGGTTCTGATGTACAAAATATCAAACAATTCAATAATATCGATAAAGGAGCATTTGTACAAACAAGTGATTATGAAGGATATATTGAATATGATTTAGGCGAAGGAACAAATGGTTTTCAGATGATTAAAAATGAAGATGGGGTTTGGCAAGTGGCATTTATGCCTATTCAATAAAAGCTCCATTCTGGTTATATATATTGGGTATTAATAAACTTGAACATTAAATCCACTAAGCAAACATTAATCGAAAAAAGATATAAATGAAAAAGTAATTAAGTCTTATGAAATATACAAACCTAGTAAAAGGTATGGCTGTTTAATAGCCATACCTTTTACTATTAAAAAAATGGAACCTTTTCTAATTAAAATACATCTTACTTTCGAAAGGCAGAAATCAACAAAAGTGAAAAGGAGGGGAATTCTTGAATAAGAAGGAAGTTCTAGAAGTATGGATAGATAAATATGCGCAACGTCTTGTTAGAATTGCCTATACATACGTCAAAGATTGGCTAAAAGCAGAAGACCAAGTACAAGAAGCATTTATTAAGGCGTTTCATTCAATGGACCAATTAAAAAATATAGAAGAGCCATTTCCTTGGCTAGCTAGAATTGTTATTAATGAATGTAAAAGTTCGTTTAAAAAATCTTGGCGAGAAGTCATATCAGACTTTTTGCCTGAGAGGAAACAAGAAAGCAGTGAAGAATCGTATCTCCGAACGGTTCAGGAAGAAGAGGTTCATAACGCTGTCTGTGATTTACCGAAACATTATAGTTTGCCTATTACTCTCTTCTATTTTGAAGAGCTTTCCATTCAGGAAATATCACAAATTTTAAATCTTAATATTGGGACAGTAAAATCTAGACTTGCCCGTGGTCGCCAATTATTAAGTAGGAAAATTAAGGGGGATGGATATGGCGGAAAGGGAATTAAGGTCAGCAAAAATGTACTTTAAACATAAAGTTAATATTGAAAAATTTAAAAAAGATACATTTGAAAAATTAGATAGAAATAATCATAACCAACAAATTATTATGGAAGAAAAGAGAAAGAAAAGATACCCGAAGTGGATGCTTGCTTCAGTTGCTTCCGTAATGATTATTGGTACAGTTTTTACTTTCGGGGGTTCATACATTGCTGATGCTGCTCAATCATTAATCAGTCAACTATTTGGTTCGAGAGAAAATTTAATGCAAGCTTATCCTGATGAGAGTAAGGGAGAGTTAGATTTCTTTGAACAAACTTTAGTAATAGCAAAAGAGAATTTAATAGAAGAAGACTTCAACCATTATAGTCAATTATTAAAAGAACAGACAGAGATATTTAGTAAGGTAGAAAAAGAAAATAGAGAATACCCTAATGGGGAAGAAGAAAAGAGATTAGACCAAATTCAAGAATCAATGCGAGCTTACGAAATTAAATTTATACCTATACAAGCCCAACAACTGGCGAGTTTTCCTTTTACTAAACCTACATATATACCAGAAGGATATGAACAAGTCGACGAAAGTTACCCTATGCGCAATGAAAGTGAGGAACCAGTTGTTTCAATGAATTATAGTAATGGAGACTCTTTTTTTTCGACACAACAGTTGAACATATATCAAAAAGTTGACATAGAAATGCAAGAAACAGGTTTTTTTGAAAAAACCGAATCCTATTCTTTAAATGGATATCAGTTTGATTATGTTTTCTCAAAAGAAGAGAGGGTTGGTATGAGGGTCACTGTACCAGAAAAGGGATACAAAATTGTATTGATTGCAGATGTATTGTCAAAAGAAGAAATGGAAAAAGTATTGCTGTCTATGATAGGAAAGTAAAAGGCCGTTTTAAAAGTAGGTACAAATATTGCTGGAAAAATACCTGAGGCAGAAAAATATGTAAAAAATATTAACGTTGACCTGCTCATCGAAGCAATTGAAAATGAATTGGACGGGGAGATTGTTAATATCACCCCGGCCAATGGTGATAAAGTTTTTGTGGCGATTGAGTAGATTATGTTAAAAGTCAAGGTGAAAGTAAAGGATAAACGATTCTCCATACCTGTTCCCTATGCGGTATTAAACTTGGTTATTTTGATTATTACATCAAAAGGGATTAATCGCTTAATAAATAAAGAATTAAAAAGGATGACAGCAAATTCATCTTCCTGGAAATTGAAAGAAAAGATTTGAAGCCGTTGCTCCAGTGATTTTCAAAGCACAGTGGAGTTATCCTTGTTGAAACGAAATTGAATGATGGAACTGAAGTAGAAGTAAAGCCTTAAATAAAATATCTCCATAGATTCTACTTAACCAAGACAATCAGTACCGGTAATACGAAAAAGGACAAAAGTGTAGTCCAAAGAATGGTTTTGGTTAACACTTTTGGTGACGCATCAAATTTTTCTGCTAGAATGCCGGCGTTAATTGCAACGGGCATACAGGATAATACTAGTAGAGTGGAGAACATGATTCCTTCAATATCTAAAAGATATAGACACAATAAGGCAATGAGTGGGGCAATCAATAATCTCATGCCCATGCCTGACCAAAAGGTGATCCGTGTATTTCTGGTGATACTTTCAGTTTTCACGTTAGCCATTTGTGCACCTAAGACAGCTAGAACAATGGGAGGATAGGCTTCTGCGATCATGGAAACTCCGGTGGAGAGACCACTTGGCAGGGTTAAATCAAATGTGCGTAACATCATGGCTAGCAATACCGCATAAATAGCCGGCAGGGCAAACACCGATTTAAATGCATTCATGATTGTAAAATGAGAACGTGCTGCAAAGAAGATTCCTAATGTATGCATCATGACCATCTGCATGACAATGTATACGGATGCCTTTTCGAGCCCCAGCTGACCAAAGGCAAGCAAGGTGAGCGGGATTCCATAGTTAACCGCATTGGTGAAGGAGGAAATCAAGGTTAACCCAGCTATATCGTTGGCTGGCAGTTTGAGAAGTTTGCCTAGTATATTGGCTGCAAATGCAAGCAAAATCAGATTTAACAGGGAATAAGCAAGAGTCAAATAAACATCCTCACGCGACAGGCGCGCCTCCATTAATGTATCAAAAATCAAGAACGGAGTTATGTAATATAACGCAAAGTTTAAAAGCGGCTTGATTTCCAACTTTCCAAACCTACAAAGCAAGGCACCCGCTATGACAGGTAAAGAGAGCGGTACAATCACATCAAAAAGCGTGGAAAAAATTTCAGCTAACATAAAAAACTTCCTCTCTTATTAACAAACTATCATTTCCTGTGAAGCCTTTTTAGGGGCAATATTGAAAAGACGTTTCTTCAAATTTTATATTAATAATAGATTTTCTCTTCATTATAATGTTTTAAATTACTTTGATACATGCCATTACTAAAATTCTTGACTGAAAAAGGAATAAGGGGGGAGATTGGGTAACAATCTCATCGTTGAGGATGGTTCTTACATCAGCTGAAAACTCAAGGTAGCTGCTTAACGTGGACAGATCTTGTTAATAAGAAAGGTTTTGAAGAAAAGTTATTTCTAAAAAAATAAAACTTTCTATTGCATAAGTAAAACGAAGGTGTTACTATAAGGGAGTTGCTTTTAACGCCAGCTTTTCTAGTTAAAAGTAAGAAGAAAAAAAGTTAAATTATTATATTGAAATTATAATAGAGATGTGATATGATAGTATCACTGTCGCTTAAGACATGTTAGATTGCTCTTTGAAAACTAAACAAACAAGAACGTCAACAAACAATTTTTTAGCTTTTTAGAAAAGCTAAGCCAACGTAACAAAATGAGCTATATCAACTTTCTTGGAGAGTTTGATCCTGGCTCAGGACGAACGCTGGCGGCGTGCCTAATACATGCAAGTCGAGCGAATCTTGAGGTGCTTGCACCTCTTGGTTAGCGGCGGACGGGTGAGTAACACGTGGGCAACCTGCCTGTAAGACTGGGATAACTTCGGGAAACCGGAGCTAATACCGGATAATCCTTTTCCTTTCATGAGGAAAAGCTGAAAGTCGGTTTACGCTGACACTTACAGATGGGCCCGCGGCGCATTAGCTAGTTGGTGAGGTAACGGCTCACCAAGGCGACGATGCGTAGCCGACCTGAGAGGGTGATCGGCCACACTGGGACTGAGACACGGCCCAGACTCCTACGGGAGGCAGCAGTAGGGAATCTTCCGCAATGGACGAAAGTCTGACGGAGCAACGCCGCGTGAGCGATGAAGGCCTTCGGGTCGTAAAGCTCTGTTGTTAGGGAAGAACAAGTATCGGAGTAACTGCCGGTACCTTGACGGTACCTAACCAGAAAGCCACGGCTAACTACGTGCCAGCAGCCGCGGTAATACGTAGGTGGCAAGCGTTGTCCGGAATTATTGGGCGTAAAGCGCGCGCAGGCGGTCCTTTAAGTCTGATGTGAAAGCCCACGGCTCAACCGTGGAGGGTCATTGGAAACTGGGGGACTTGAGTACAGAAGAGGAAAGCGGAATTCCACGTGTAGCGGTGAAATGCGTAGAGATGTGGAGGAACACCAGTGGCGAAGGCGGCTTTCTGGTCTGTAACTGACGCTGAGGCGCGAAAGCGTGGGGAGCAAACAGGATTAGATACCCTGGTAGTCCACGCCGTAAACGATGAGTGCTAAGTGTTAGAGGGTTTCCGCCCTTTAGTGCTGCAGCTAACGCATTAAGCACTCCGCCTGGGGAGTACGGCCGCAAGGCTGAAACTCAAAGGAATTGACGGGGGCCCGCACAAGCGGTGGAGCATGTGGTTTAATTCGAAGCAACGCGAAGAACCTTACCAGGTCTTGACATCCTCTGACACTCCTAGAGATAGGACGTTCCCCTTCGGGGGACAGAGTGACAGGTGGTGCATGGTTGTCGTCAGCTCGTGTCGTGAGATGTTGGGTTAAGTCCCGCAACGAGCGCAACCCTTGTTCTTAGTTGCCAGCATTCAGTTGGGCACTCTAAGGAGACTGCCGGTGACAAACCGGAGGAAGGTGGGGATGACGTCAAATCATCATGCCCCTTATGACCTGGGCTACACACGTGCTACAATGGATGGTACAAAGGGCTGCAAGACCGCGAGGTTTAGCCAATCCCATAAAACCATTCTCAGTTCGGATTGTAGGCTGCAACTCGCCTACATGAAGCCGGAATCGCTAGTAATCGCGGATCAGCATGCCGCGGTGAATACGTTCCCGGGCCTTGTACACACCGCCCGTCACACCACGAGAGTTTGTAACACCCGAAGTCGGTGGGGTAACCGTAAGGAGCCAGCCGCCTAAGGTGGGACAGATGATTGGGGTGAAGTCGTAACAAGGTAGCCGTATCGGAAGGTGCGGCTGGATCACCTCCTTTCTAAGGATAATGCAGTCCTTGTGGACTGATAAAAAGTTGACTGTTACTTGTTTGTTTAGTTTTGAGAGTGCAATTTTCTCTCGAAACATTTGTTCCTTGAAAACTAGATAATCGTAAGAAGAAGTCAAAGTAAAACCGAGAATCGCCACATTAGTTTTTCTCTCTTAAGTAATTAAGAAGAAAATAACCTTTTAGGTTAAGTTAGAAAGGGCGCACGGTGGATGCCTTGGCACTAGGAGCCGATGAAGGACGGGACTAACACCGATATGCTTCGGGGAGCTGTAAGTAAGCTTTGATCCGGAGATTTCCGAATGGGGGAACCCACTGCTCGTAATGGAGCAGTATCTTTACCTGAATACATAGGGTATTGAAGGCAGACCCGGGGAACTGAAACATCTAAGTACCCGGAGGAAGAGAAAGCAAACGCGATTCCCTGAGTAGCGGCGAGCGAAACGGGACATAGCCCAAACCAAGAGGCTTGCCTCTTGGGGTTGTAGGACACTCAACATGGAGTTACAAAGGAACGGGGTAGATGAAGCGGTCTGGAAAGGCCCGTCATAGAAGGTAAAAACCCTGTAGTTGAAACTTCGTTCCCTCCTGAGTGGATCCTGAGTACGGCCGGACACGAGAAATCCGGTCGGAAGCTGGGAGGACCATCTCCCAAGGCTAAATACTCCCTAGTGACCGATAGTGAACCAGTACCGTGAGGGAAAGGTGAAAAGCACCCCGGAAGGGGAGTGAAATAGATCCTGAAACCGTGTGCCTACAAGTAGTTAGAGCCCGTTAATGGGTGATAGCGTGCCTTTTGTAGAATGAACCGGCGAGTTACGATTACATGCAAGGTTAAGTTGAAAAGACGGAGCCGCAGCGAAAGCGAGTCTGAATAGGGCGATTTTAGTATGTGGTCGTAGACCCGAAACCAGGTGATCTACCCATGTCCAGGGTGAAGTCCAGGTAACACTGGATGGAGGCCCGAACCCACGCACGTTGAAAAGTGCGGGGATGAGGTGTGGGTAGCGGAGAAATTCCAATCGAACTTGGAGATAGCTGGTTCTCTCCGAAATAGCTTTAGGGCTAGCCTCACGTTGTAAGAGTCTTGGAGGTAGAGCACTGTTTGGACTAGGGGCCCTCATCGGGTTACCGAATTCAGACAAACTCCGAATGCCAAAGACTTATCCGTGGGAGTCAGACTGCGAGTGATAAGATCCGTAGTCAAAAGGGAAACAGCCCAGACCACCAGCTAAGGTCCCAAAGTTTACGTTAAGTGGAAAAGGATGTGGAGTTGCTTAGACAACCAGGATGTTGGCTTAGAAGCAGCCACCATTTAAAGAGTGCGTAATAGCTCACTGGTCGAGTGACTCTGCGCCGAAAATGTACCGGGGCTAAACGTAACACCGAAGCTGTGGATTGACATCTACGATGTCAGTGGTAGGAGAGCGTTCTAAGGGCGTTGAAGCTAGACCGTAAGGACTGGTGGAGCGCTTAGAAGTGAGAATGCCGGTATGAGTAGCGAAAGACGGGTGAGAATCCCGTCCACCGTATGCCTAAGGTTTCCTGAGGAAGGCTCGTCCTCTCAGGGTTAGTCGGGACCTAAGCCGAGGCCGAAAGGCGTAGGCGATGGACAACAGGTTGATATTCCTGTACCACCTCTTTATCGTTTGAGTGATGGGGGGACGCAGGAGGATAGGGTAAGCGCGCTGTTGGATATGCGCGTCCAAGCAGTTAGGCTGGTAAGCAGGAAAATCCGCTTACCGTAAAGGCTGAGCTGTGATGGCGAGGGAAATATAGTACCGAAGTTCCTGATTCCACACTGCCAAGAAAAGCCTCTAGCGAGATAAAAGGTGCCCGTACCGCAAACCGACACAGGTAGGCGAGGAGAGAATCCTAAGGTGTGCGAGAGAACTCTCGTTAAGGAACTCGGCAAAATGACCCCGTAACTTCGGGAGAAGGGGTGCTTTTTGAGGTGAATAGCCTCGAAGAGCCGCAGTGAATAGGCCCAGGCGACTGTTTAGCAAAAACACAGGTCTCTGCGAAGCCGCAAGGCGAAGTATAGGGGCTGACGCCTGCCCGGTGCTGGAAGGTTAAGAGGAGGGGTTAGCGCAAGCGAAGCTCTGAATCGAAGCCCCAGTAAACGGCGGCCGTAACTATAACGGTCCTAAGGTAGCGAAATTCCTTGTCGGGTAAGTTCCGACCCGCACGAAAGGCGTAACGATCTGGGCACTGTCTCAACGAGAGACTCGGTGAAATTATAGTACCTGTGAAGATGCAGGTTACCCGCGACAGGACGGAAAGACCCCGTGGAGCTTTACTGTAGCCTGATATTGAATTTTGGTACAGCTTGTACAGGATAGGTAGGAGCCTGAGAAACCGGAGCGCTAGCTTCGGTGGAGGCGTCGGTGGGATACTACCCTGGCTGTATTGAAATTCTAACCCGCACCCCTTATCGGGGTGGGAGACAGTGTCAGGTGGGCAGTTTGACTGGGGCGGTCGCCTCCTAAAGAGTAACGGAGGCGCCCAAAGGTTCCCTCAGAATGGTTGGAAATCATTCGCAGAGTGTAAAGGCACAAGGGAGCTTGACTGCGAGACCTACAAGTCGAGCAGGGACGAAAGTCGGGCTTAGTGATCCGGTGGTTCCGCATGGAAGGGCCATCGCTCAACGGATAAAAGCTACCCCGGGGATAACAGGCTTATCTCCCCCAAGAGTCCACATCGACGGGGAGGTTTGGCACCTCGATGTCGGCTCATCGCATCCTGGGGCTGTAGTCGGTCCCAAGGGTTGGGCTGTTCGCCCATTAAAGCGGTACGCGAGCTGGGTTCAGAACGTCGTGAGACAGTTCGGTCCCTATCCGTCGTGGGCGCAGGAAATTTGAGAGGAGCTGTCCTTAGTACGAGAGGACCGGGATGGACGCACCGCTGGTGTACCAGTTGTCTTGCCAAAGGCATCGCTGGGTAGCTATGTGCGGACGGGATAAGTGCTGAAAGCATCTAAGCATGAAGCCCCCCTCAAGATGAGATTTCCCATAGCGTCAAGCTAGTAAGAACCCTGAAAGATGATCAGGTTGATAGGTCAGAGGTGGAAGCGTGGTAACATGTGGAGCTGACTGATACTAATCGTTCGAGGACTTAACCAATTTTTAAAGGCGAACTCGTTTTACAACTTCTTCTGAAATTATCTAGTTTTGAGGGAATGATACCTCAAAAAAATAGTCTGGCAGCAATGGCGAGAAGGTCACACCCGTTCCCATACCGAACACGGAAGTTAAGCTTCTCAGCGCCGATGGTAGTTGGGACTTTGTCCCTGTGAGAGTAGGACGTTGCCAGGCTACCCCTTTGGGGCTATTTTTTTTCTCAAAATTTCAAGCGGCCCCTTGGTCAAGTGGTTAAGACACCTCCCTTTCACGGAGGTAACACGGGTTCGAATCCCGTAGGGGTCACCAAAGTTTTTTCTCGTTTGAGAAAATAACTTTCCATTCGCGATAGCGAAAATAACATACCATTATGTGGAGGATTAGCTCAGCTGGGAGAGCATCTGCCTTACAAGCAGAGGGTCGGCGGTTCGATCCCGTCATCCTCCACCAATGTTTTTTGCGATAGCAAAATAACTTTCAATAATTTACGAAATTAAATTAATCTACATTATTTGCCGGGGTAGCTCAATTGGTAGAGCAACTGACTTGTAATCAGTAGGTTGGGGGTTCAAGTCCTCTCGCCGGCACCATTTTCATTATTACTTACTGAAGTAATAATGAGCCATTAGCTCAGTTGGTAGAGCATCTGACTTTTAATCAGAGGGTCGAAGGTTCGAATCCTTCATGGCTCACCAAGTTGTTTTTTACCAGCAAAATAAATTTTATTTATGTGCTAGTGAAAAAACTTTCTATATGCGGGTGTGGCGGAATTGGCAGACGCACCAGACTTAGGATCTGGCGCCGCAAGGCGTGGGGGTTCGACTCCCTTCACCCGCACCAAGATTTTTTGCGAAGCAAAATAATCTTCCATATATGCGGAAGTAGTTCAGTGGTAGAACACCACCTTGCCAAGGTGGGGGTCGCGGGTTCGAATCCCGTCTTCCGCTCCAATAAATTGCGCCCGTAGCTCAATTGGATAGAGTGTCTGACTACGGATCAGAAGGTTATGGGTTCGACTCCTTTCGGGCGCGCCATATTTTATCGGGAAGTAGCTCAGCTTGGTAGAGCACTTGGTTTGGGACCAAGGGGTCGCAGGTTCGAATCCTGTCTTCCCGACCATTCTAGAAAATTAATTATATGGGGCCTTAGCTCAGCTGGGAGAGCGCCTGCTTTGCACGCAGGAGGTCAGCGGTTCGATCCCGCTAGGCTCCACTTATACGGAGGAATACCCAAGTTTGGCTGAAGGGATCGGTCTTGAAAACCGACAGGCGGGTCATACCGCGCGGGGGTTCGAATCCCTCTTCCTCCTCCATATTGGTCCGGTAGTTCAGTTGGTTAGAATGCCTGCCTGTCACGCAGGAGGTCGCGGGTTCGAGTCCCGTCCGGACCGCCATTTTTTATATCAGTAGGTTACCTCTACTGTTGATATAGATATAGATTGTATGGCTCAGTAGCTCAGTCGGTAGAGCAGATTGCTTGCTTCACTGAATAGCTTCTGCGGCAATCTGCGAGAAAAACCGTGAGGTTTTTTGAGCAAAGGTTATGCAGCTATTAAATTTTAGGTAACTTTACTTTGTGGCTCAGTAGCTCAGTCGGTAGAGCAAAGGACTGAAAATCCTTGTGTCGGCGGTTCGATTCCGTCCTGAGCCATCATTTTTTTTAAAAAATTTATTAGTCTTATATATATAGGGGTAGCTAAGTGTCTAAACGCGGCTGTCTGTAAATCCGCCCCCATAAAAAAACAGTGCTAATTCTATGCGAATTGCACTGTTTTTTCATGACTAGACATTTTTTCATTCATTTCGAATTTGGTAATCGAATGCACCTAAGGCTTCTGTTGCACCATACTTGTCGACAACAATTTCTCTTATGTGAGTACGTTATGCCTTGAAGTTCATGGGTTGCTAGGTTGAGATGCTTCTTTTTATATTTTCAATGCCTGAGCAGATAACTTTTGATTAAACACATCCGATAAGTAGTCCTCTACTGTTAAGTACAGGAATCCATTGCCTTCAAGTTTTGGCGAGTTTCCTAGAGGAACTGTTCTCTTTACTAATTGTGCATAAAGCTCAGGCTCTGTCAGATTTCGCTCGAATCTTTTTGTGACAATATCTATTATGAGCGCAAGTGCACCGGATACATGCGGTGTTGCCATCGAAGTGCCGGATAGTTTTGCATACGTGCCGTTTAAATAGGTTGAAAGGATTTCTTCACCAGGCGCTACTAAGTCGACTTCATTATTCGAATTTGAAAACTCAGAAGAATGTCGCTGCAGATCAATGGCTCCGACGCTGATGACTTCATTGTAGGAGGCAGGATAGGAGAATTCATCTGAAGAATCCTGTCCATCTCCCTCATTACCAGCTGCACAAACGACTAGAATTTGATGAGCGATTGCGTTTTGAATCGCTTGATGTAACTCGGGTACATCCGCAGAACCACCGAGACTCATAGAGATAATATCCGCCTTCTGTTCAACGGCATAGTTGATACCATTGATAATCCAGTCGTATTGTCCTGAACCATTCTTATCGAGCACTTTTAAAATCAGTAAATTTGCTTCAGGTGCCACACCAATGACTCCATTATTGTTTTGGACAGCAGCAATGGTGCCCGCCACATGTGTACCATGACCATTATAGTCAGTGTATACATTAGGATTTCCATTATCATCATCCGTGAAATTCCGTCCGCCGATAATTCGTTCACTCAAATCAGCATGGGTGACATCGCAGCCTGTGTCTAATATGGCAACTGTGATTCCCTTACCTTTCGATTTCTCCCAGATTTTTGGAGCCTCAATCATCTCAATGCCTTTTGGCACCTCAGACACCACTTCGACCACTTCATTCACTTGATACGGAATTAAACGTAATCTTTGTTCCATTCCTATCCCTCCTGACAGAATTGGTTTTCTGTGTATTCTAGGGAGTCACTAATAGTTTAACAATTCAGAATATATTAAAACAGTTACTATAGTTGTGTTTTTATCGAACTAACGTTCTTTTTGTGTTTGTCTCAAGATGGTTAACCCTGTAATAAAACGCATACCAAGGTTATATTTTAGTAAGCTTTTTGTGTTTTTATTTAAAGGAAGTAACATTACTATCTACTATGTAATAGTCTTAATAGAATTAGCATAAATGTTACCCATTCTTTTCATGAAATCCCAAAACACTATGTTAAGATTATGCAAAGCCAATTTTTCAAATATAAATTGGTGAAACATGAGCGATTCTTATCTGAATGGCTGCATGTATTAAAGGAGGTCTTTTTATGAAACGAAAATTACGTGCGATGTTGCTTACGATAACGATGCTAGTAGCAGTTCCTTCTATTAGTTTTGCAGATGCAGTTGAAGGAGATACGATAGTTTCATTAGGGGAGAACTTAACAGAACAGCAAAAAAATGATCTGTTAGCAGAGTTAGGGGTACCGGAAAATGCACAGATGATTACGGTATCCAATCAAGAAGAGCATGATTATTTAGGGGAGTTTATTCCTAAGGCACAAATTGGTTCACGTGCGATTTCATCCGCGAGCATAACCATGGGTGCGATGGATTCCGGGTTAGATGTGCAAACGAACAATATTACATGGGTTACGGATGAAATGTATATCAATGCCTTGACTACAGCCGGTGTAAAGGATGCAGACATAAGGATTTCCGCTCCGTTTGATGTTTCCGGTACAGCTGCTTTGACAGGAATTATGAAAGCTTATGAAGCAACAACGAATAAAGAAATTCCGGAAGAAATCAAAAAAGCAGCGAATGAGGAATTGGTGAAGACCGCACAGCTCGGTGACTCGATCGGTGCCGACAATGCTGCTGCTCTCATGGGAAAAGTCAAAGAAGAAATCGCCAAGAACGAACCGAAAACTGAAGCTGACTTGCGCGCCTTAATTGAACAAGTTGCCGCAGAGCTTGGGATTACGTTATCAGATGCAGAGTTAGATAGGTTAGTAGAATTCTTCAACGGTCTGAAGGCGATGGATATTGACTGGAAACAGGTCAAAGAGCAATTAAGTGATATCTCTACATTTTTGCAATCAGAAGAAGGGCAGTCATTTTTACAGAGGCTGCAAGATTTCTTAAATAGCTCACTTGATGAGGTTCGTTCCCTCTTTGCTAAATGAACCTAAAATGAAACTTTTGAGCCCCTCTCAATTGAGAAGGGGCTCTTTTGCTAAAAAAGAACTCGTCTGTTGACGAGTCCTTTCATTTTATATACGGATATTAATTTCGAATAAGGTAATCGAAGGCACCTAAGGCTGCTGTTGCACCAGATCCCATAGAGATGATGATTTGCTTATAAGCACTATCAGTACAGTCACCTGCTGCAAATACGCCTGGGATACTTGTTGCGCCATGCTTGTCGACAACAATTTCTCCCATACGAGTACGTTCCATATTTTCGCCTAACCAGTCTGTGTTTGGAACAAGACCGATTTGAACGAAAATACCTTCTAATTCAATATGCTTAATTTCTTCTGTTTCACGATCCATATAAGAAATACCATTTACCTTGTCAGTACCAGTGATTTCTTTTGTTTGAGCATTCAGTATTACAGTCACATTTGGCAGGCTGTGTAGACGTTCTTGCAGTACCGCATCTGCTTTTAACTCAGCTGCAAACTCAAGAACCGTTACATGCTTGACGATTCCTGCAAGGTCAATGGCTGCCTCAATACCGGAATTCCCGCCGCCAATAACAGCAACGCGTTTTCCAGCAAACAATGGACCATCACAGTGTGGGCAATAAGCTACACCTTTGTTCTTGAACTCGGCTTCACCTGGGACGCCAACATTACGCCAGCGTGCACCAGTTGAAAGAATAACGGTTTTACTTTTTAAAATAGCGCCGTTTTCGAGTTCAACTTCTACAAATTCGTTCTTTTCTAAGGATTTGGCACGCTGAAGATTCATTACATCAATTTCGTATTCTTTGACATGCTCTTCAAGACTTGCTGCCACTTTAGGACCTTCAGTATATTTCGTACCGATAAAGTTCTCGATACCCATTGTATCCATCACTTGACCACCAAAGCGTTCAGCAACGATACCTGTCCGAATGCCTTTACGAGCTGCATAGATCGCAGCACTCGCACCAGCAGGTCCGCCGCCGACAACTAGGACATCAAATGGTTCCTTGTCAGAAAGCTCGGAGAAGTGAGTACCAGAACCCATTTTAGCAAGGATTTCCTCAATCGTCATACGGCCGCCGCCAAAGTTTTCCCCATTAAGGAAAACCGTTGGAACAGCCATAATGTTCTTGCCTTCAACCTCAGCTTTATACGCCGCACCATCAATCATGGTATGAGAAATACCAGGGTTGAGAACGCTCATGATGTTCAAGGCTTGTACAACATCAGGACAGTTGTGGCAAGTTAAGCTAATGTAAGATTCAAAGTGATATTCACCTTTGATTGCTTTAATTTGGTCGATTACTTTTTGATCAACCTTTGGTGCTCTTCCGCTAACCTGCAAGAGAGCCAATACTAAGGAAGTGAATTCATGTCCTAGAGGAATACCAGCAAATGTTACACCAGTGTCTTCACCGATGCGATTCACACTAAAGCTTGGTGTTCTCTCTAGTTCTGTTTTTTCAACCTTAATGTTTTTGGACATGGTTGCCAATTCATCAATCAATAGCAGCATGTCGCGAGATACGTCATCGGTTCCTGCGCTGACTTTAAGAAGGATTTCGCCTTCCATCAGTTGAAGATACTGGGATAACTGTGCTTTTATATCTGCATCTAGTAACATTTTATCTACTCCTTAAACTTAAATTTTTCCTACTAGGTCAAGGCTTGGCTTAAGTGTTGCAGAACCTTCTTGCCATTTAGCTGGGCAAACTTCACCTGGATTGTTGCGAACATATTGTGCTGCTTTAATTTTATTAACAAGCGTGCTTGCGTCACGGCCGATACCGTCTGCATTGATTTCCATAGCTGTTACTACGCCGTCTGGATCGATGATGAAAGTTCCGCGTTGTGCAAGACCTTCTTCTTCGTCAAGAACATCAAAGATGCGAGAAAGCTTTTGGTTAGGGTCGCCAATCATAACGTATTGGATTTTGCCGATTGTTTCTGATGTATCGTGCCATGCTTTATGTGTGAAATGTGTATCAGTAGAAACAGAATATACTTCTACACCAAGATCTTTAAGAGTTGCGTATTCGTTTTGAAGGTCTTCTAATTCAGTAGGGCATACGAATGTGAAATCTGCAGGGTAGAAGCAAACTACACTCCATTTACCTTTAAAGTTTGCATCGCTCACAGTGATAAAATCTCCGTTAAAATAAGCATTTGCGTTGAATTCTGATACCTGTTTTCCAATTAATGACATAGTCTATTTCCTCCTAGAATTTGTTAGGAAAAATTGAACTGCATTTTTCCCTGGTTGTGAGAATAGTTCACAACAAATAGTAATAACTAAATTAGAATAATTCTAATACAATGTTTATTATCATATAAAAGCCATGGTCTTGTCAACATGAAAGCTTACATTTTTTTAGAAGATTTAGTTACAAACCTTTATAAAAACTTAAATTAAATAAAAAACACTGCAATCCCTTAGTGAATAATGGGATTGCAGTGTTTTTATATTTAGCTTAATATTGTTACCTTTAATCTCAAATAGACATGTAATTAATAATGGAATTTATACAAATTAAATCTGACAGATTTGAAAAAATGGTTACAGGTAAAGCAAAGGTTGTAATCGATAACGGACCTTTAATGAAAAAAACTTAGAAAACTTAGGTTATCGGTGGACCACCTTGAAATGGAATTAAGACAAAATAATGTATCTAAAATAAGTGGCGTAAAATGGGCGAACGTTACCAGTTCGGCTGACGAAAGCCTACTCGATGGAGTGGTGTTATTCATGATGCTTGAGTTGAATGAATATGGTGAGAATGCGAATAAACGTACAACAAAAGGTTAAGCTGACGAACTTCTGAATGTACGGGTCTAAACCTGCGATACATAGAAATGTGTATATCACCAAATTATAGGGATAAGGAGCGAGAAGAAACTACTTTCTTCAATAATAATAAACATTAAAAAGAACAAAGAAGGTGTCAGACTTACCTTCTTTGTTCTTTTTAAGTTAACAGCACCTTGAAACCTTACCGCCTTTGGCGTTGTAACGGGCTTCCTGTGCCTCACAGAAGAATTCTTTTCTAGATTTCACAGAATCGCCGGGATGGTGTTTTTTCATATGCTCGACGTAAGTTTCGTAGCTTGGAACGCCGACAAGAAGACTAAGGAACTGCTTTCTGTACGAAATGATTTCCTTTAATTTGTTAAGCATAATGTTTCAAATCCCCTCCGTCGCGAGGCACTGGTGGTGTCTCATGTAATGGTAATTTATGTTTTTTGATAACTTTAATCCAAATCTTAATCGCAGAAATTAATACGACAATGACAACCACCATAAAAATAGCACATATCGTGGCATCAACATAATCATTTATCAGAACTTGTTTCATTTGTGCCGGTGATGTTGCAGGTGCTAGTACTTTTCCATCGTTATATGCCTCTTTAAAAATGTTAGCATGGGCAAGGAAACTGATTTTTGGATTTTCATGAAATAATTTTTGCCAGCCTGCAGTTAAAGTGACAATTAGCAGCCATGTTGTCGGAAGAAGTGTTACCCAAACATATGCTTTTTTGCCCATTTTATAGAGAATTGTCGTACCGAGCAGGAGGGCAATTGCAGCCAGCATTTGGTTAGCAATACCAAATAACGGCCATAGTGTATTAATTCCTCCAAGCGGGTCAATAACACCTTGATATAAAAAGTAACCCCAAAACAGTACACATAGCGCCGTTGCAATAATATTTGGAAGTAAAGCATCCGTTCTAGCAAACGGCTTATAAGCAGTACCAATAAGATCTTGAATCATAAAACGTCCAACACGTGTTCCTGCATCAATCGTCGTTAAAATAAACAGTGCTTCAAATAGGATTGCGAAATGGTACCAAAAGGCCATTAGTGCCTTTCCGCCAATTACATTTGAAAATATGACAGCCATACCAATTGCAAGCGTCGGTGCACCGCCAGTTCTTGAAAGAATGGTTTGCTCCCCAACGTCGGTTGCGAGTGTTTTTAAATCATCAGGAGTTATCGTAAAGCCCCAACTGGAAACGGTAGTGGCAGCTTGGACAACATCCGTACCTATTAAGGCAGGGGGACTGTTAATGGCAAAGTAAATACCCGGTGTCAATACACAGGCAGCAATCATTGCCATCACCGCAACAAAGGATTCTGTAAGCATTGCTCCATAACCGATTGGACGGGCGTGTGATTCACGTTCAATCATTTTAGGTGTTGTACCCGAGGAAACCAACGCATGGAAACCAGAAACAGATCCACAGGCAATTGTAATAAATAAGAACGGGAAGAGGTTTCCTGCAAAGACTGGACCCGTTCCGTCAATGAATTTTGTAACACCAGGCATTTCAAGATTCGGTGCAACAATAATGATCCCTAATGCTAGTCCAAAGATGGTCCCTACTTTTAAAAATGTACTCAGATAATCACGTGGTGCAAGAAGCAGCCATACAGGTAATACAGAAGCTACAAAGCCGTAAATAATCATCATGATGGCAATTGTTTCACCTTTAAAGGTAAACATCGCAGCTAACGTTGGATTTT
Source organism: Neobacillus sp. YX16 (assembly GCF_030123505.1). Classification (GTDB taxonomy): domain Bacteria; phylum Bacillota; class Bacilli; order Bacillales; family Cytobacillaceae; genus Neobacillus. The sequence goes on along the minus strand of NZ_CP126115.1, from coordinate 5,522,861 downwards.
CCGCAACTGCTTGTCCGAAAAATAGTGAAAGAAGCAATAATACAATCCCAATCAGGGAAGCTTCTCCAACACGTCCTGGACGAATAAAACGCATATAAATTCCCATAAAAATAGCAATTGGAATGGTAGCGGCGATGGTAAACATCCCCCATGGACTTCCCACTAATGCTTTCACAACTACTAATGCTAAAACAGCTAATAAAATAACCATAATTCCTAAAATACCAACCATAGAAATAAGACCGGTTACGCGTCCCATTTCGTCCTTAATCATTTCACCGAGTGACTTACCATTTCGGCGCATTGAGCCGAAAAGAATAATAAAGTCCTGAACAGCACCAGCTAAAACAACACCGACCACAATCCACAGTGTTCCAGGTAAATAACCCATTTGCGCTGCAAGAATGGGACCCACTAATGGTCCAGCACCGGCAATTGCCGCAAAGTGATGTCCAAATAGCACCCATTTATTTGTCGGAACATAGTCTTTGCCATCGTTATGTATTTCTGCAGGTGTTTTACGTTTGTCATCAAGCTGGAACACCTTATTCGCAATAAACCTGCTGTAAAAACGGTAGGAAATTGCATAAACACAAACCGCTGCTGTCAAGAGCCAAATTGCATTAATGCTCTCGCCGCTATTTAAGGCCATTACAGCAAATCCTGCTGCTCCTAGGGCTGCAATTAATCCCCAGATTACAATCGATTTAACCGCTTTCAAATCCATCGCCACCTTTTCCATATTATACCGATATTTTATTTTATAATTTAGAAAATTGGAATAATTAAATAGACCTACTGATTGGTTGAAAGGATTCCAATCCAAAAAAAAATCCCAATCCAAAAAAAAATCCCAATCCAAAAAAAAATCCCAATCCAAAAAAAAATCCCAATCCTCTATTTTACGATAATGCTAAAGATTCTGGGTTAGAGGTTCAAACAGACAATATTACATGGGTTACGAATGAAATGTATATAAATGCCTTGTCTAAAGCCGGTGTAAATAATAAAGGTTAATCTTACTAACTCTCAAAATAGCCCCTTCGCAATCAAAAAGGGGCTATTTTGGCTGCAAAGAGAGACAAATCGCTGTCTAATGCTAGCTGATTATCGACAATTTTCTTCCTTCAAATCAAACGTTTATGGAATAAGTTTTTATATTGAAAAAGGAGAGTAACCAACTTCCTTCTCGAGTCTTGCAGATTATTAGCGAAGACCGTAACTATTTCCTCGACAATAATTTCTCTTAAATACTAGCCAAAGTTCGTTTTACAAAAGGGTTTTAGCATATTTAATCAAACGTTTGATTAGGTGATGATGCTCGATTTTTGTTAAATACCGAAATTTGGTCATAATAAGAGGAGCAAATAAACACTTGAAGGCGGATTTATCTATGGAAAGACTCATTTTGTGGGCTTTGTTACTTGTTGGTATTACCCTATTAATATTCAGTTTAAGAAAGCCTTTCATCAAAGACTGGATTTTAATTTTTTTATTGAATGCTTATCTTTCAACGTTTATTGGAGTTCTTGTTGTAGAAGAAAACATGCTTGAATATCCAATAAGGTTTTTAGGTAACTTTTTCACTTCGAGCCTGCTGTATGAATATCTTCTCTTTCCCGTTGCTTGTATTTACTTCTATCAAAAAACGTATAACTCCAGCTTTAAAGGCATTTTTCTATATTGTTTAATGTTCACCTCTGGTTTAACTGTCATTGAGGTTCTATTTGAAAGATATACCGATTTAATTGAATACCATACATGGACATGGAAGCACACATTTATAAGCACCTTTATTCTAATGTTTTTTATCCGCATTATTATGCAATTAATAAATCAAAAGGAAAGTTAAATTTGAAAAAATCCGGCCCAATGAATGAGCCGGATTTCTTAAGTCTTCTTTAATATAGCTAACCCTAGCTGGAAAATGGTATAAAAGTGCGATAATAATTTATTAGACTCTATAATAAACTGAATATAATATAAATTCAAACTATATATTACCAAAAAAGGGGAGGCTTACGATGAATTCGAAAGTGCTATCGATTAAAACGGTTGTCGCAATCGGTGTTGGGGCTGCGGTGTTTATTATTTTAAGCAGATTTGGAGCGATTCCAACAGGCATACCAAATACGAATGTAGAAACATCCTATGCGTTTCTAGCCCTAATGTCTTTACTTTACGGTCCTGTCGCTGGAGTGCTGATTGGATTAATTGGTCATACGATAAAGGACGCTGTTTTTTATGGAGCACCCTGGTTTAGCTGGATTATCGCTTCAGGAGTCGTAGGATTGCTAATAGGATTAGCAGCATCACGGATCAAGCTTCGGGATGGGGAATTTGGTGCAAAAGCTATTATTTCTTTTAATATCCTTCAAGTTATTACAAACGCCATTGCATGGTTTTTAATCGCTCCAACTTTAGATATCCTCATTTATGCAGAACCAGCCAATAAAGTATACATTCAAGGTCTTGTAGCGGGTGCCGCTAATATAGTAACAGTTGGTGTTTTAGGAACGTTGCTAGCAATAGCATATGCCAAAACGCGTACTAAAAAAGGCAGCTTGACTCGAGAATTGTAAGAAGTGAATGTCGGTGATCTCCCATCATCGGCATTTTTTATTAGTCTACCAAACAGAAGGAAGTTGAATATGAGAAAACCAGTTATTGAATTTACTAATTTTAGTTTCCACTACCGGGCACAGTCCTCTCCAACACTAAGTGGTATTAATTTGACTATATATGAAGGAGAAAAGATTCTAATTATAGGACCATCTGGGTCTGGAAAAAGTACATTAGGACATTGTTTAAATGGATTGGTTCCCTTTTTTTATCCTGGTGACGTTTCAGGGAGCTTAAAGATTATTGGAAAAGAAACGAAAGAGGAAAGCATTTTTAAGCTATCTTCAATGGTGGGTACGGTGTTCCAGGATCCAGATGCCCAATTCATCGGTTTAACCGCAGCAGAGGATATTGCGTTTAAGCTTGAGAATCAGTTTGTTCCACAAGAAGAGCTATTTGACTCAGTTAACCGAGTTGCTGAACTGGTAGATATGACAGAGCATTTGGATTCAACACCACAGGACCTTTCAGGAGGACAAAAGCAAAGGGTTACACTTGCAGGAAGTATGATTGATGATGTAAATATTCTTCTATTTGATGAACCCTTGGCAAATTTAGACCCTGCAACAGGGAAAATGGCGATTGAACTTATTGACCGTATTCATAAGGAAACAGGAAAGACAACGATTATTATTGAGCATCGATTGGAAGATGTACTTCATGGTGAGATAGATCGTATTGTCATAATTAATGAGGGTTGCATATTAGCGGATTTGACACCTAATGAATTATTAAGCTCCAATCTGCTTAAAGATACGGGCATCCGTGAGCCGCTCTATCTGACAGCTTTGAGATATGCAGGATGTACGATCACTTCAGAGCTGAAACCTAAAAGTTTAAAGACATTAAACATTGAAGTCAGTAAAACGAAGCTTCATGCATGGTATGAGTCCGTGGGATATGCCGAGAAAAAACAAAAAAATGATGTTCTTTTAGAGGTGAAAAATATTCATTTCGGGTATTCAAAAACAAAAGAGATTATTAAAGATGTTTCATTCAAGATCAACAAAGGAGAATTAATAGCTTTAATCGGTAAAAATGGAGCAGGAAAATCAACCCTTGCCAAGTTAATCTGTGGTTTTTATCATCCGACAGCAGGGGAAATCTTATTGGAAGGTGAAAATCTTAAGGGTCATTCCATAAAAGAGCGGGCAGATCATATTGGCTTCGTCTTGCAAAACCCTAATCAAATGATTTCTCAAAATTTCGTATTTGATGAAGTAGCATTAGGATTAAAATTCCGCGGAGTACCAGATAAAGATATTGAAGAACAAGTATTTCAGGCTTTAAAAATCTGCGGGCTTTATGAATTCAGAAATTGGCCCATCTCGGCCTTAAGCTTCGGGCAGAAAAAGAGAGTGACGATTGCATCCGTATTGGTGCTAGGACCGAAATTAATTATATTGGACGAGCCAACAGCCGGTCAAGACTATAAACACTATAACGAAATTATGGAGTTTCTGTGGAACTTAAATCAGCAAGGAATCACCATTATCATGATCACCCACGATATGCATTTGATGCTCGAATATACCAACAGAGCCATTGTAATATCTGAGGGACAAAAGGTAAAAGAAGACGAACCTGCCAATATCCTTACAGATGAAGACGTTATACGTATAGCAAATTTAAAAGAAACATCCCTCTATCAATTAGCTAAAAAAGCAGATTTTTTCGACCAACGAGATTTTGTCAAACGCTTCATTCATTTTGATCGGAGGACCCGGCATCGATGAATCATAAAATTCTTTCTTACATACATCAGGAATCCCCGATTCATCGTCTTACTGGAGCTGCTAAACTGATATGTTTTATTCTTTGGTCATTAACAGCAATGATAATCTATGATACTAGGATACTAGTTGTCATGTTTATTTTAGGGATTATGATCTATCTTTTATCGAAGGTTGAATTTCGTTCTATTTCATTTGTATTCTATGTATTCTTTTTATTTTTGTTTATAAACAATATTGCAATTTTTATTTTTGAACCGATGCAGGGTGTTGAAATATATCGTACGAAGCATGAGTTTCTTCACATAATAGGACATTATACTTTAACCGCTGAACAGCTATTCTATCAAGCTAATTTAACGCTTAAATATTTAACCATTATTCCACTTGCGTTGTTGTTTATGGTTACTACACATCCTAGTGAATTTGCAGCTTCTCTTAATAAAATCGGAGTGAGCTATCGAATTTCATATGCAGTAGCTCTTGCGCTGCGATATATTCCAGATATTCAGCGGGATTATCAGAACATCTCACTCGCTCAACAGGCACGAGGGGTTGATTTATCAAAAAAACAAAAATTGACCAAAAAATTTCGCTATGCATCATCCATATTAATGCCGTTAATTTTTTCAAGCCTTAATCGGATTGAAACAATAAGTGCTGCAATGGAGCTTCGAGGCTTTGGCCGTCAAAAGAGAAGATCATGGTACCATGAGAGACCCTTTACAAAAGCAGATTATTTAGCCATTATGCTTTTTGTCCTTTTATTTGTCTTTTCAATGCTCATTACTTTTTGGGATGGAAATCGTTTTTATAACCCTTTTATTTAAGATTTTATTTAGGAATCCTAGATAATAGAGGAGTTTTCTTCTTAATCTTAGCTGCTTTCGGGATATTGCTATTGGTTGCTTGATCAATAAAAGGCGAGTTCTGAGCAGAATGGATTGGCAACAATACTCGATTTTTCTGTGAAATATTTATTATAGCCTCCTACATTTCCTAGCAGGAGGCTCATCTACGTTAGTGCTATATTTATTGATTTGTCTCATCGCTCTCAAGTCTTGCTCGGTAGCGATGAGCCAAGCGACTCGAGGCTGCCGCTGCAATAGCCCCTACTAAATCGTCCAAAAAACAATTTACCTTTCCGGTCGATTTATCATTCAAAAGACTTAGTACACCTTCTTTCAACTTATCTATGTAGCCGTAATTCGTAAAACCAATGCTTCCGTATAAATTCAAAATCGATAATGCTAACGTTTCATCTACTCCATACAAGCTTTCATCAGTTTTGAGCATTTGCTGCAATGGAAAGGACAATCCTTCCTTTTCAGCCAGCATATCAAGCTCAATTCCTGTTAGCAATGCATTTTGTACCTCTCTTTTTTTGAGCACATGTTCAATACTTTCAATACACGTCTCTATGGTTAGATCTGGAACATACGGCATTTGCAAAAACAACGTAAGCTTAGCAATATCTTCAATCATCACTCCTCTGTTATTTAGCGCCTCTAAAGCATGCGCCTCTACAACAGAACTACGTACAAACGAATATTCCATTCTATACCTCCATATAACCTGGTTTTATACCTCCGTCTTATTATCATGCTGATGTAAGACTTTATACGTTGCTAGCCAAAACGGACGAGTTTTTTGTATCCAACAGGAATTCTAAATATTCCCTTGGTCCTAATTAGGATTGATTTTTTATTATTATAGAATACATAAATAACTTTTTTATTTGAAGGATAAATTTGTTTTCAAGAGTATTTATATTAGAGACATTTTTTGATCATATATGAACTAACCAAAGGGGATGGTTTGTTTGATAAAACTCATATTCAAATTGGATACAGCGATAATGGATTGATTCAATCGTTATCCTTTATAAAAGCATATAATAATCGAATTTTGTGTCCTACTTCAATGTAAAATGAAAACCAATATTGGTTAGCCCAAGGGGGGATTAAAATGATTGTTGATTGCCATTTTTATGTGGATGAAACCATGTTGACTCTTCAAAAAATGATAGAGGGTATGGATAAAAATGATGTAACTAAAACAGCGCTAATTGCCCCCATGAACGAAACAATGTTTGAATTGAATAGTGCTTTTCAACATGAATTACAACGCTTATTCCGGTTTCTAATACTAAATGCACCTCAAATTGGGTTCAAAATTTATGATGGTCTAGTAAAGGATGGCTATTTGAACCTTTATGGCAATAAATCGAATAACAAGTCGTGTGAAAAAACTCCACCTAGACCAATTGGCTAGGTGGAGTTTTCATTTGTTAATTTGAATGTGCTGCTACTTTCATCTGTGTGCTGCCCTGTTGCTCTAGTTTTTGAACGACTTCTGCACTAGTATCGACGCGTTTAACAAATAGGGCTAAAATAAGAACCACGATATTAATCGCAAATGTTACATAGAAGGAATATTGAATCCCGGCTAGTAAAGCTTGCTGTGTTAATAAAGCGGTTGACGCTTCTGTCAGGGTGGCTGGGTCGACACCGGTCATTAAGTTCTGTGCTTCTGTTTTTGTCACGGAGTTCATAATGGTTACGAGAATAGCCGTACCAAGGGAACCGGACACTTGCTGAGCCGTGTTGTTAATGGCTGTACCATGTGGATTTAAAACGGTTGGTAATTGATTTAACCCGTTTGTCATGATCGGCATCATAACCATGGACATCCCCAACATTCGGACTGTGTAGATAAGGATAATATAGGTATAAGTTGAATCAATTTGTAAGTGTGCCAGCATATACGTTGATACGCCTGTAATGGCAAGCCCAACTACCGCTAGTAATCGCGGTCCAAATTTATCAAATAGTTTACCGGTGATTGGCATCATAATCCCCATCACAATCGCACCCGGCAGCATCATTAAACCGGAGTCTAGTGGTGATATACCACGAACATTTTGTACATAAGCAGGTGTTAAGATCATCCCTGAGAACATGGCTACGGCGTTTACGATCGCAATCACCGATCCAAGAGCAAACATTGGGTATTTGTAAACACGTAAATCTAATAGTGGTTCATCCATTTTTAATTGGCGAATAATGAAAGCGGCTAGGGCGATTGTGCCAACGATAATGGTGGTTAAGACAATGGTATCTGTCCAGCCCTTTGCGCTTGCAGAGCTGACACCATAGAGTAATCCGCCAAAACCGATGGAGGATAAGACAACGGAAAAGTAATCCAATGTTGCCTTTTTGTTTTGCTCCATGACGTTTTCAAGCTTCCAAACGGCCAATACTAAACTAATCACAGCTAAAGGTAAAATCATTTCAAACAAAAGGCGCCAGTCATAGTATTCTACGATGTAACCGGAAAGTGTAGGTCCGATTGCGGGTGCTGTAATCATAACTAAACCGAATATCCCCATTGCGGCACCACGTTTTTCACGTGGGAAGCTGACTAACATAATGTTCATTAATAGTGGTCCCATTACAGAAGAACCTGCTGCCTGAATCATGCGCCCCGTCAATAAGAAACCAAAGTTCGGCGCAAATGCGGCTACTGCTGTACCAAACGTGAAGAGTAGCATTGACGCAATGTATAAACTGCGGTTCGAAAAGCGAACTAGTAAAAAGGCTGATGCAGGAATTAAGATTCCGCTCACGAGCATATAGCCTGTAGCTAACCACTGTACGGTTGAATAATCTTTGATTCCTAAATCAACCATAATTGATGGCAGTGCGACATTTAATAGCGAGTTATTTAAAAAGGAGACAAATGCCCCTACAAATAAAATCGCAATCATTAAGTATGGTGGTTTTTTTTGTAACGTTGTATCCATATATTTTTCTATCCCCTTTGTGTTCATTATTTTTTCTGTAACCCTCTTTTGAGCAGGTCCATTTGTACCAAATAATTTTTTAGTGCTTCATCACCGGAATATTCCCTCACAAAAAGTTGAACAATATTTTGAAAGGTAACGCCCATCAGAATTTTTAATACATGATGCAGTTCTTGTTCATCCTGGATGTTTAAATTGCTTGTATCAATTAATTTAAGGGTATTGAGAAACTGGCTTTTCTGATTTTCCTCATAAACATTTTTCGCTAAGGTTTTTTCATGTTTGTAGTTCATGTTTAAATAAACATTTTTAAAAAAGTTATTGTGTTCTTCGTTTCTATGGACGTTGATCATGAATTCAAAAGTAGCAATAAACGTCTCAAATAAATCTCCGTTTTTCTCATTGAGAACGGAAATAAATCGTTGATTATTCTTTTCAGCTAATTGATTTAACAAGTAATAAAATAAATCATCTTTATCCTCAAAATATTGATAAAAGCTGCCCCGCGGGATTCCGGCACTTTTGATAATATTTGCAATGGATGCTTCATGTAGCGGCACTCTGGAAAATTCTTGTTTCGCAGCGTGAATTAGCGTGTCCTGTTTATCTTTTGATAAGTGAAAAAACGTTTGTTTTGGCATTTTCATTCTCCTATCATGAAATGTGACATTGTGTCACAATTGGGTACTAAAGGATTATATATGACACTGTGTCATAAAGTCAATAATAAAATGACATCGTGTCACATTCAAGCTCGTTAAATTTAGGATTGTTTATGTTAAAATACATAAATAGATTGATAGGCCTGGATAGCAGAGAGGTTGGTCTAAATGGATGTCACTAATATAGAAATAGTAGAAGGAACGATTCAGGATTTAAAGAATGTTTATCAGCGATTTACAGCTGACTTTGCAAGCGAGGAATTAAAAGGCTATGAGCATCTTAAGCTGCTGATGTCAAAAAGGAGATACAAGTTACTGTTGGCAAAAGATCCTATCCTTCATGAAGTAGTTGGATATGCCTTTATCTATGAGTTCGATCGTTTACAAGGTATTTGGCTTGATTATATGGCCATCGATAACCAATATCGTGGATCAGGATATGGAGCTCTTTTATTTAAGAAACTTACTAAATGGAAACAAAATGGGTTTAGCGGCGGAATATTTATAGAAGTAGAAATGCCGGAGGAAAAAGAAGGATTTACGAGAGAAAATCAACTAAGAAGAATTCGTTTTTATGAAAGATTAGGAACGAAAAGGTTACCTATACCCTATCAATTACCAACAAACGATGGGGGGCTTCCCATGTACCTTTATTTTTGGCCAAGTCCCGATGTTGAAAAACTGCCTAGGGAACAACTCCAAGAAGCGATCTCTGAAGTATTTAATACCATCCACTCAGATGTAAAACATAAAGACGAAATCTTAATGGAATTTAACACATTAATCGATGATGATTTTGATATTTAGATAGGCTAGGAAAATAAAGGTTTATACTCTCTTATGAGAAGTATAGACCTTTATTTTTTTGGACTGATAAATCAAAAAATGTATAAATATTCTTACAATTAACAATTTTTCATACGTTATTTAACACAAGTCAGACATCTTTTTGCTTTTCTTGGTCTAACATAATAAAGACGCTCCCATCGGAAGCGTCTAATATTAATAGACATGTTTTAAATTGAATGATGGATGACAAGCTAAGGATTATGGCCCTCAAAAATAATTTGGTAAATATTTCAATTTTATAGTTTTAATCCTTCTGGATTTTTAGGGCAATCGCTTTACCGGGAATAAGGAGTTAGGGGTGACTGGATTGAACGATCCATTGTCAGATTTTCAACTATCATTTCAGCATATTGATTTACTCGTTCCAAGGGTTAATAAAGGAATCCAATTTATCCTTGTCATCAATGGTGAATTGAAAATAGAAACATCTAGTCGTTTTTATCATTTGGAAGAAAAGGATTTGCTTGTGATTAATCGTAATCAGCCTTATCAGGTTCAAGGTAGTGCAAAAAATAGGGTTATGATTGTCACCATCTCGGATGCCTTCATGGATCAGCATTACGCAGACTATCGAAACAGGCGATTTGATTGCTATTCAAGGGAAATTGATTTGGGAAGAGAAGAGATGATTTTATCAATTCGCAAGCTGCTGGCCAATGTGATGATTAGTTATTATCGACAAGATGAAAGCTATCGAATTGAGGTTAAAAGTTATATCTGTCAAATGTTACTTATCCTGATCCGGGGGTTTAAAGAAGAAGGCAGTGTCCTAGAGAATATGGAAACTGGTGATCTTCGTTTATCGCAAATCATTGATTATATAGAAAAAAACTATGACCAGATGATTACATTAGAGGGGGTTGCAAAGGAATTTTTCCTGTCAACCGGGTATCTATCCCGCTATTTTAAAAAGAAAATGGGAATGGGTTTTAGTCGGTTTTTAATGAATATTAGGCTTACGCATAGTATGAAGGATTTGCTTTACAGTACTGACTCGATTTCGCAAATCGCCATGAATAATGGGTTTCCCAATACAAAATCTTTTTCAACCTTTTTTAAAGAAGTGTACGGAATGACCCCGCATGTCTATCGTGAGAACCATTATGTACAAAAAGAAGATTCCGTTCAAAGCTATAGCAAGGAAGACGCTTCAAGTTTTATCAACTCACCTGAAATCGTAGCAAAGTTAACTGGCATGATTTTAGATGATCAAAAATCGTATTCCCATACAGAAACAAGTTATGAAAAGTTACCGTTAGAACTATCCAAACCGGTAACAATGAAATTAAGTTGTCCTAGCCACATTCTTGAAATTGGAGAAATTATCAATTTATTAAAAGAAGATGTACGCTCCCAGGTACTCGATGTGAAAAGGGATTTGCAATTACGTTATATCGGAGTTCGTCATCTTTTCAGCACTTCAGCCATCCCTTCAGAAGTGGAAACAGATGAAGCAATTCCGACAACTTCTCCGTATTTTACGATTGATCGTGCTTTGGAATTCTTGAAACAGCAAGATTTATCTTTGTTTGTCCGGTCCGATTATATGGATATCTCGCGAAATGAAGAACCATATTTTACAAAACTAACTCAGTTCATCAAACATTGCTTGCAGTTGTATGGAGAATCGTTCGTGAAGCAATGGCATGTAATGTTTTACGAGCCTTATTACACGGGAGTCGAAGCAAAAGAACTTCAGAGAGTTTATTTAAAGCTGCACGAAGTATGGAAAACGATGATCCCTTCGATTCAGGTAGGAGTGTATATGCCGTTTTCGTTCGGCAAAGAAAAGACAAGCGATCATCATGCATGGCAGTTAGAGCATGGAGCGTCGATTGATTTTATCGGTTATAACGCCAACCAAAATGAGGTCATTGATTTTAAAGAAACAGCGGATACCAAGTTCGATTTAGCAAGGGATTATATAAAGGAAAAAACGGACAAGGTGAAGCGATATTTAAAAAGAAACCAGTTAGATAAACCGCTTCATCTCGTTTCATGGAACACATTGTCTGGCAATACACGGTATACGAACGGCACTTTTTTTCGAGGAGCCTTAGTCTTGAAAAATGTTTTGGATATTGCCAATGACGTGGAGTCCGTTGCTCTCTGGGTCAATACCAGCGTACATGAAGAAGTAGGAAAAGATAAGCATTATCGGATGGATGGCGTCGAATTATTCCATTATTTAAATGGAAAACGACCAGCCTATTTTGCCTTGATGTTTTTAAAACGCCTGCATGGTGAGATTGTCGCACACGGCAAGGATTACGTTATGACACAGAATGAGCGGGGATATCAATTAATTCTGATGAATAGTACAATTATCAATCCGTATTTTTCCGTGGAAGAGACATTTCTTCAAAAACTCAATAAGGAAATTCACGTAACGATTTCTGGAATGCCGAAAGGGGAATATCAAATACGTAAGCACGTGTTTGATAAATACCATGGAGCATTGTATACAAAATGGTGGAGCTTAAACAGTAAGCATGGCATGGATGCTGAGATGATTGATTATATTGTTAATTCCAGCAGACCTTCTTTAGAGATTTTTGACGAATCGATAGAAGAGGATTGGTCATTTTATACCTATTTAACCAGTAATGCGATTCACTTTTTTGATATTCGGAAAACCTATAGCTAGAACTAGCAGGATCTGACCCCATTACTCCTAAACTTTGGAGGCGGTGGGTCGGATCTTTTTTGTTAGGAGGGTAAAAATCAACCGTATTTTTTCTACCTCAATAACCAGCAGGTTCATAAATACACATATTGTCTTATTGATTTGCATCAAAATTGACTCTCTTAAATAGGAGTTACTTTTTATAATTAACGTATAGAAACACAATAAAAGGTTCCTGAGTTTTATTATGGCCAATATTTTTGGCTAATGCTTTTCGAGTAGGTGCATTCTAAAAATAACAGGGACTTATTACATCATAGGAGGCAAATCATGGAGACAAGTTATAAAGGTACAGATAAAATGATCACAGGAATTGTGTTCGGGGTTATCACATTTTGGCTATTTGCACAAGCAATGGTCAATGTGGTCCCGGCCGTTCAAAAAGATTTGGGGATTTCATCCGGTACGCTGAATATAGCCATCAGCTTAACAGCTTTATTCTCCGGAATGTTTATCGTAGCTGCTGGAGGGCTGGCAGATAAAATTGGACGGAAAAAAATCACCTATCTCGGGTTAATTTTAAGCGTGGTTGGCTCGCTTTGCCTAGTAGTAGCGCAAGGAGCGACATTGTTAATTATCGGACGTATCATTCAGGGGCTTTCCGCAGCTTGTATTATGCCAGCAACGATTGCCTTAATGAAAGCTTACTTTGAGGGAAAAGACAGACAACGTGCCCTTAGTTTCTGGTCGATTGGATCTTGGGGCGGTTCTGGGGTATGTTCGTTTGCTGGTGGTGCGATTGCAACGTATATGGGATGGAGATGGATTTTTATCTTTTCTATTGTGTTTGCCCTTCTCGCTATGTGGCTGATTAAAGATACACCTGAAAGCAAAGCGGAAGGAACCGGTGCTTTTAAATTCGATTATAGTGGTTTAGCGATCTTTATCGTCACCATGCTCGCATTAAACGTTTTTATTACTTTCGGCGGGGACTTAGGCTGGACAAGCCCAACTTCCATCATCGCTGCCATTGTTACCATTATTGGAGCTTTTGTCTTCTTCAAAGTTGAAAAAAGGAAAGAGATTGCACTGATTGATTTCTCTTTATTTAAAAATAAACCTTATGCCGGTGCCACATACTCAAACTTTTTATTAAACGCAGTAGCCGGAACGCTCGTTGTTGCAAATACCTATGTTCAAGTCGGTCGAGGATTCACTGCCTTTCAGTCAGGGATGCTATCCATTGGATATTTAATTGCCGTCCTTGCCATGATCCGTGTCGGAGAGAAAATCCTGCAAAGAGTAGGTGCGAAATTACCAATGATCTGGGGTGCTATCATCACTACGGTTGGTGTAGCGGTAATGGGGTTAACGTTCTTGCCTGATTTTGCTTATACCGTTGTCGTATTCATTGGGTTTGCCTTATTTGGTCTTGGACTTGGTATTTATGCGACACCTTCTACAGATACATCTGTATCTAATGCGCCATCCAACAAAGTGGGTGAAGCTGCAGGGGTTTATAAAATGGCAAGTTCACTTGGCGGTGCGTTTGGTGTGGCCATTTCCGCAACGATTTATAGTTCCGTTGCAGCGAATGGAAGTGTAGCGACTGCAGCATCCATTGGGATCATCGTAAACGTGATTTTTGGAGTGCTTTCCATTCTTTCGATTATGATCATGGTTCCTGCTAGTGCAGGGAAACCTTCAGAGGCTCCATCGAAAAAACCAAGACACACACCAACACCAACACCAACTGGAAGTCACTAATTGAAAGAATTCTTTGTCATCAAAAGGGGAGAAGAAAATGATGAAAAGCGATTTAATGGGTATGTTAGAATCACGTAAAGATGAAATAATTCAAATCCGCCGCCATTTACATGAAAATCCTGAAATCTCTTTTAAAGAGGAGAAAACGGCTCAGTACATTGCGGATTATTATAAAGGGAAAGATGTTGACATTCAAACGAATGTTGGGAATGGGTATGGGATTATCGTAACGATTAAAGGTGGAAAACCTGGAAAAACGATCGGTCTTCGTGCTGATTTTGATGCCCTTCCGATTGTAGAGGAAGCGGATGTGCCGTTTAAGTCAAAGAATGAAGGGGTCATGCATGCGTGCGGACATGACGGACATACAGCTTACTTGTTAGTTTTGGCGGATTGCCTAATCCAATTAAAAGATTCCATCCCAGGTACCATCAAAATCATTCACCAACATGCAGAAGAAGTTCCGCCAGGCGGAGCAAAAAGTATTGTCGAGTCTGGCTTGATTGACGATTTAGATGCGGTATATGGCATTCATTTGTTGCCGATGGGACCTGCAGGTACAGTAGGATATCATGCCGGCTATTCCTTCAATGGGAGAGCCTATATGAAATTGAAGGTTCAAGGAAGAGGTGGGCATGGTTCCTCTCCTCATCTAGCGAACGATGCCATTGTGGCTGCAGCACATTTTGTTACAGCAGCGCAAACCATTATCAGTCGCAGATTAAGTCCATTCGATGTGGGTGTGATTACGATCGGATCTTTTGATGGAAAAGGGACATTCAACGTGATCAAGGACAGCGTTGAACTTGAAGGTGATATTCGCTATATGACGGTAGAAACAAAAGAAACGATTGAGAAAGAAGTGAAGCGGATTGTAAGAGGAATTGAAGAGGAATTTGGCGTAACCTGTGAGCTTACGTATACTCCAGATTACCCGCCTTTATACAACGACCCTGAGCTTACGGCAATGGTTGCAGAGAGCTTGCGAAGCATGAATGATCCTGATATTAAAGAAGTGAAAGAATTTCCGGCGATGGCTCCATCCGAAGACTTTGCCTATTATGCTGAAAAATTCCCTGCCTGCTTCTTTTACATTGCCTGTACACCAAAAGGGGTAGAAAAGCCTTACTTCAATCATCATCCGAAATTTGATATCGATGAAGATGCACTCCTAGTAGCTGCGAAAGCAGTTGGTCAGGTTGTTTGCAGTTTTTATGAATTAAACTAAAAGAAAAAGGATGGTGCAACCTTGCGCCATCCTTTTTTAAATAACAGTGCTCCTTTTGTTTTTTCGATTCATTAGCGGTTGTAAGAAGATATACAAAGAATAATAATTTTTTGGCATATATTTATATTTGAGGGACTTAATTCCTAAGTTAACAGGAAAAAGGTAACCTATTTCTCTTTGAGTTTACTATATTTAAAGAATTTCCACTATTAAATCTATTTAGTTTTATGTTATATTGTAAAAGGAATTACTTATTACTACGATTATAGTAATAACTTAAATAAGGGGAGTGAATGAAATGAAAAAATTTGGCCTATTTACTTTGTTTTTGGTTCTTACTCTATTTATCGCGGCATGTGGGACCGCTAAAACAGCAAGTGAAAGTGGTAAAAGTGAAAAAGTATATAAAGTTGGTGTAGATACGACGTATCCTCCGTTCGAATTTAAAGAAGGAGACGAGTATAAGGGTATCGATATAGAATTAATTAATGCGATTGCGAAAAAAGAAGGGTTTAAAATCGAACTTTCTCCAATGGATTTCGGTGGAATAATCCCAGCAATGCAAGCCAACCAGCTTGACGTGGCTATTGCAGGAATGAGTATTACAGAAGATAGAAAAAAGATTGTAGATTTCTCAACGCCGTATTTTGACGCGGGATTAATCGTTGTTGTTAAAGATGATAATTCAGCGATTAAATCTGTTGATGACCTTAAAGGGAAAAAAGTTGCTGTTAAAAAAGGTACGTCAGGTGCGAAATATGCTGTAGATAATGCTTCAAAACTAGGAATTGAAATTGTTCAATTTAACGATAGTCCTGCGATGTTCCAAGAAGTATCTAATGGAAATGCAGATGCATTAATTGAAGATTACCCTGTTATCTCTTATGCGATTGCCCAGAAGGATCTAGGATTAAAACTTGTGGGAGATCGTTTAAATGGAGATCAATACGGAATTGCTGTATTGAAAGGTAAAAATCAGGATTTATTAGAAAAAATTAATAATGGACTTGCTGAGCTGAAAAAAGATGGAACGTATGATGAAATTTTAAAAACGTATCTTGGTGAATAAAAAATAATAGGATTAGGCGTGCTTAAAGCGAGCGCGTCTTCTTTTTGAAAGGGGATGAAAAAGGTGGATATTATTGTTTCTGCTTTGCCCTTATTATTAAAAGGGCTTCAAGTAACACTTTATATCTTTTTAATTGCTATATTACTAGGTTTTTTAATAGGTTTAGTGGTTGCCCTGCTGCGACTTGCACCCCTTAAGATCTTAAATTGGATCGCAAAGGCTTATGTAGACGCCATTCGAGGAACACCATTTATTGTACAATTGTTCTTTATCTATTTTGGTGTAAATTCACTTCAGGTCATTTCCTTAAACAGTACGACAGCCGGAATCATTACGGTTGCGATCAATGCAGGTGCCTATTTTTCTGAAATTATAAGGGCGGGTATTCAATCTATTGATAAGGGACAAACGGAAGCAGCAAGATCGATTGGATTTACAAGTGCACAAACAATGCGCTTTATCATTCTTCCGCAGGCTTTTAGAAGAATGCTCCCAACCATTACGAATCAATCGATCATCAGCCTAAAAGATACTTCGCTTTTATCCGTTATCGGTATTGCCGATTTAACACAGCAAGGGCAAATTCAAGCTTCAGCAACATTTGAAGCTTTTAAGATTTGGCTGGCTGTAGGTATTATTTACTTTATCATCATTTATTTGTTAACACTTCTTGCTAATTTCGTAGAGAGGAGGTTTCAACTTCGATGAGCATGATCACAGTGAAAAACTTAAGAAAATCATTTGGCAGCCTAGAGGTTTTAAAAGATATTAATGCAGAAGTGAAGGAAAAAGAGGTTATTTGTGTTATTGGTCCTTCTGGTTCAGGTAAGAGTACATTCCTTCGCTGCTTAAATCGCTTGGAAGAGATATCCGGGGGTCAGGTAGTCATTAATGGACATGATATTACGGACAAAAAAGTGGATCTTAACAAAGTTAGACAAGAGGTTGGAATGGTATTTCAACAATTTAATCTATTCCCTCATAAAACGGTTTTAGAAAACATCACGTTGGGACCGATTAAGATTCATTCTACAGAGAAAACAGAAGCGGAAAAACTAGCGCTTGATTTACTAGATAAAGTTGGACTAAGAGAAAAAGCAAATAGTTATCCGGGAGAACTCTCCGGTGGACAAAAACAACGGGTCGCAATCGCAAGGGCTCTTGCTATGAATCCGAAGATTATGCTTTTTGACGAGCCAACTTCTGCACTTGATCCTGAAATGGTCGGTGATGTTTTAGAAGTCATGAAACAACTTGCGATAGAAGGGATGACGATGGTCGTTGTTACCCATGAAATGGGCTTTGCAAGGGAAGTTGGAGACCGTGTTATTTTCATGGACGGCGGTTATATTGTGGAAGAAAATGAACCGAATGCGTTATTCGGCAACCCTCAGCATGAACGGACCAAGGCATTCTTAAGTAAGGTGCTTTAGGTATAATCCCCATCTGTAGGTATAAAAAGGATTGGGTTTCTCGCGCCTCACGGTGCAAGCAGCCCAATCCTTTTTTTTAGATACTTGTATATTACTACAGTGATTCTTTTATCGTTTCAATCATTTCCTTATATTGTTCTACTGTTAAGTATGTTTTTCCCGGGTTCATTTCAAAAGTGGAACCCCAATCTGCTTTTCCTTCGTATTTTGGCACAATGTGCATATGTAGGTGATGCATTTTATCACCATACGCCCCGTAATTAATTTTACCAGGTTGGAAAGCCTTGTCCACTGCTGCTGCAACCTTTTTCACATCGTTCATATAAGCCGCTAACTCCTGACTGTCCAGTTCGAATAGTTCCTTTACATGGTCCTTGTATACCACATTACATCTGCCAGTATAGGTCTGTTCTTTAAAAAGAAATACTGTAGATACCTCTAGCTCGCAAATTTCAATCATTATGTCGTCTCGTCTTTCATCCTTCATACAATACATACATTCTTTATTTAACTCCATCATGTTCATCCTCATCTGTTTATTGATTTTCAAACTACCTTTTATTTTACCCCTAGTTAGATTTAAAGTATTTGTCTCAAAGTGTCGAATTTAGAGTCATAACGCAGTTAATTTGATCTTTATCCATTGCTTTTCAAAAAACTGGATACCGTTTTATTAGCCTGGAGTGACCGAAGAGTGTTTATGGAAAGTATTTGGACATCATTTGTTGAAAAAAATAGAGACATGGTCACTTAAACCATGCCTCATTTGAATTATTTACTTTGTGCAGATAAGAAAACCTTTTGTGCTGCTAATACCCCTGATCCCGGTTCGAAGGAATATGAGAAATCTTGTAATCCGGCTTCTATAAGCGAAACGGCTTGAAGGATATCACTTGGGAAGCAATAGCCCATATGCCCAAATCTGAAAATCTTCCCTTGCAGGTGGCCAAGACCGCCAGCAAAATCGAGATGGTATTTCTCCTTTACATGACTGATGAACGGAGACAATTCTATTCCTTCTGGAGCACAAATAGCAGTAATAGTTGGTGATGCATACTCATCAGATGTTAACAGACCAATAGAGAGTGCCTTCATCGATTCACGGACCATATTTTTCATTAAATCATGTCTAGCCACGGTTTGTGCAAATCCGCCTTCCTCATCAATCAAATCACATACCGCGGAAAGTCCAAAGATCAATGAAATGGCAGGAGTGTTGGGTGTCATTCCTTTTGAAGCCCACTCACGATAGCTTAATAAATCCAAATAATAGGAAGGTGTATTCCTTTCCTCTATCACTTTCCACGCTCGTTCACTGACGCTTAAAAGTGCAAGTCCAGGTGGGAGCATCATCGCTTTTTGTGATCCGGTTACTAAAATATCAATTCCCCATTGATCCATCTCAGCAGGGGCCCCGCCCAGACAGCTAACTCCATCGACGATAAATAGAGCATCAGTATGTGTACGAACCACGTTAGCTAGTTTTTCAATTGGATTTAGGATACCTGTTGAGGTCTCATTATAGGTGGCAAACACGGCCTTTATATTGGATAAAGGTTTTAGAAACTGAATTAGATCTTCTTCTGTACAGGCCTCGCCCCAGCTTCTTTCAAGTTTATGTACCTTGAAACCATTTTTCTCACAAATCGAGACGAAATAATTACCAAAGGCGCCGACAGTGATGACTACTACCTCATCTCCAGGGGAAACTGAATTTACCGCGGCTGCTTCTAATGCTGCCGCTCCGCCAGATGGCAGTAGTAAAATATCTTGCTCCGTTCCGAAAATAGGTTTTACGCGGTTGGTTGTTTCTTGGTATAACCGTACAAACTCTTCAGTACGGTGACTAATCATGTCTTGGTTCATCGCCAGTTGAACTTTTTTAGGAATTGGGGTTGGTCCCGGGTGTCGTAAAATATTTGGATACATCTATTTCACTCCTTTTTTTATCTTGCATTTTTCATGACATCTCTTACTCTATAATATTATAGATTGGTGGAAAGTAACAACATTGGATATAAAAGACAAAGGCTTGAGATCAGCCTCAAGCTTTTGCCCTTTAGAAAGCACCGGAGCCCCCACCGCCGCCGCCTGTTCCGCCACCACCACCTGAACTGGAGCTGCTATCCCCGCTGCTGCTAGTTGACTGATAAGCCGACCGGAAACTTGAAGAAGTGTCTGGACCGATATAAATAATCGAGTAGAAGAGGGCAGTATCACCGTCATTATAGCTAGATGGGGTGAGTGCTTCTATTAGCTCATCGTTTTTCCGATACACTTCCTTACTGCTGATTCCAAGTCCATAAATGTAAGCACGCATTCGCTCGTCATCCGACCATTTCTCCCATTCTGCTTGTGGTGTTTCCTTAAAGCGAGCTTTAAACTGCCTCCATTCGTAAGCAATCTGGGCACCCTCCCAGGTCTTTGGCCGATAGACACAAGCGTAGAGGATAACCATAAAAAATAGTAGGAGTGCTGCGAAAAAGGACCCTAAGAGATCATAAATCGGGAAAAGGAACAGAAACGGCAGCAGCAATACACTTGAAAGACCAATCAGAAAACGATAGGTTGTTTTATTCTCATAAAGGGAATAACTATCCACTTCGTGCTTGATAGCGTCTCGCCATTGTGACTGAAATGAATGGAAGTTAGTATGATTTTTCTTATTCTTCGTATAAGAAGTTAAGTCGTTAAAGCTAAAGGTATGCTGACTGCCGATTTTATCAAAAAGCCATTCCATCAATACATTTTCATGCTTTAACGGGCTTTTTGACCTAACTCTGTTAAACATGTCATCAGCCGATTTAGTCACATAACCCTGGCGTACCAAATCTAGTAAACCAGCAGCCATCGCCTGCGGTTGAAGATAGTGATTGTTTGTAAAAAAAATCGTTGCCGGCAAACTCATGATTAGCTTTGGTACGGAATGAAACTGTGTACCTTCACGCATTAAATCATTGCGCCTTGACCGTGCGGACATCCAATCCCGAAGGAGTAACAGCAGAAAAATAATTGTAAAAGCAGGGATACCTACCGTGCTAATAGTTGAAAGTGTTTCCTTTGTTTTGGCATCGGCAGCAGCCTGCTCGATTAGTTCCTGCTCCGCCTTTAGAATGTCCTTTTTCATCGGTTTATCGGCTGTGGTTGGGGCTTTTGGAAAAAGTCCAGCAGGGTAGGCCACGCGGATATCGGCATTTGTATTACTAGGAACATACCCTAATTTAAAAAAGACGGACCCATCTTCCTGAATGCTTTCAGCAGTAAACGCCGCGTCATATCCAAAGGCAATGACATCCTCTGTTGGTACAGGAGGATGAACCGTAATTGAGAGATTCTCATAGGAGGATTCATTTCTATCATCAAAAAATGGCCAATAAAATTGCGCAACATCTTGATATACTTGTATTCCGTTTTTAACGGTGTAGTAGAGTGTTACCGTAATCGTTTCATCCTCACCTTTACGGTGGATTTTATAAAGGTCATCTTCTTTTTCAATTCGTAAATTCTTTCCGTTCTCGGTTGCAGTAAATTGGCGAATGGAAGCTCCCTTTTTCGGGATCACTTCACGGGTAATCCCGTTAAATTCACCATCAAACACATACGTATGCGTTTCTTCAACTTTTACATCTCCGTTGTTTTGCAAGTAAGCGTCCATTTTCACATTGGTAATCGAAAATTCCACAGCTAAGCTTTGATGGGGGAAAACGAACAACAATGCAGCCAATAGCAAGCTAGTAATCCACTTTTTTAGCATATGTGTGTCACCTTCTTTCCTATTAATAATTATACGAAGGAAAAGAGGGAAGGTTTCACAAAATTTTCCACCTAGGTGGAGCATGATACGGATATAATGGGAATGTAGTCCATTTAAAAATACTAGATAAAGGGGGCGGAATATGCTTGCGGAAATTCAAGGTAAAATTAGTCGTACCGGTTCAAATTTAACCGAGCGGTTGGAAGATAATTTGACTGGAAATGTGTTCGGTGTATTGCGTTACATTCCATTTTCGGCAGCGCTTGGTGAAGTACTGGCAAATGGTGTTTATCCAAAATCAGTGGGGGAGGAAATACGCGATATCCATAACGGCTTTTGGGCAGATTGTATTGATTTTTGGCCATATGATCGAGAGGGGGAGATTGATGCCCTGATTGAATTTGAAAATGTGATGATAGGGATTGAAGTAAAGTATACAAGTGGGCTTTCTTCAGATGATGAGGTTACGAATCATTTAGAGAAACAAAAAGCAGAAGAAATTTATAAAAGCATAAATCAGCTAGCCAGGGAATCTCGTATCGTTTCACGAAAAGGTCAAGATAAAAATAAGCTGCTGCTTTTTATTGCAGACCGGAAGTCATGTAAAGACGTATACGTGGACATTTCTGCGAGAGGAATCATAGAAAAAGATGTGGCATTCGGCTATATTTCATGGCAAGATATTTTGCTTCAATTAAAGAACTTACAAGTAGCAGATCCCTTTCATCAGGTTATGATTCAGGATATTATAGCACTTTTAACTAGAAAAGGATTTGAGGATTTTACACATATGCATATTGAGGCTCCACAGCCAATAAATGAACACGACTATTTTAAATTTTCTATGCAAAACAAGGTTAAATTAAGCTTTGAAACCACTCTATCAATAAGTGAGGGATTGTATTATGAGTTCGGCGGATAATATTCGAAATGCCTTTCATGTTGTCTATCATACATACGAAAATATACAT
The DNA here is from genome assembly GCF_030123505.1 of Neobacillus sp. YX16. GTDB lineage: Bacteria > Bacillota > Bacilli > Bacillales > Cytobacillaceae > Neobacillus. The sequence continues at coordinate 5,500,342 of NZ_CP126115.1, read as the reverse complement.
AAATTAATGGATTATTGTAAAACTGTTGCTTCTGAGCAAAGTAATTATGTCAGCGTAGTAGATAAATTTCTGCGCTATAAATCGGATAATGACTTTTCTGGGTGGTTTATCCAAAATTTCATTCTATTGTTTCAGAATAAAGATGATATTGAATTGGAAAATGAGTGGCGCGATGGTCCGTTGTATGTCATGGAGCTTGAACTGTACAATGCTGATTTGGAGTTAGAAGAAAGCAAAGAGCTTCCATGTATTCGGTTATCAAAATTTGAATACGAAAGTTTGCAAGATTGGTCAAGTGGATGTTCTCCGGCTAATCATTGGAGATTCTATTATCCATTACGTAATGACGATATTATGGATATTCAAAAAGACGGGGATTATTTATACATTACACCGATCGATCAAGAAGCCAGTAACCGCTATTATTGGGGTGTAAATAAAATAACCAGCAAGCGTATTCCACTTACAGACATAACCGCTGATAATGTTGTAGAACTAGTTTTCAAAACATTTGATAGTTTATAAGGATTTAATGAGTTGTATGCAAATTTAAAGATTAAAACTAAAAAAGGGTTGGAAAGGTGTAGAGACTGAAACTCTGCACTTTTTTCTGTGGATTATCAACGAATTAGGTTTCGCTAAATCTATTAGGTAAAAAAAAAGATTCGGCCAGGTGCCGAATCAATAAAGAAAAAAAACAATAGGGGTCTTGAAAAAGATAGATAATAATAGTAATAGTCTTTCCTTTACCTGTAATTATCATACCTGCTAATTATGAAAAAACTATTAATAAAGGTATAAGTTTCTGTTACGATCAAGCTGTTATTGAAAAATGAAACTTTTAATGAATCAGTTTTTAGTAGAGAGTGTTGTTTGGATAACCCAATCTAGAGCCTTCCGTAAGCCTTGACGTTAAATATGGAATAATTTTAGTTAATAATAATAATATCTTTATAGGGTATTAGGTAGATAATGGTCCCTTTATGTTGACTGATATTACCTGAGAGGAGATGGTTGGAGTGAAGTTTTTACAAACAAAAGCTTGGATCCTTTTACTTCTCATACAAGTCCTCATGTTAATTATTAGTATTTCGGGCGAAAATGGACCCGTAGGTGAAGGTTCAGTTTTACACGCATATTTAACAAATGATCAAACCGATGCTGGAATTGAATTAAAGCTGCGTGGATCATTGGTCATAGGAATGGCTTTATTTGGTTTTGCCATTCTAACAAATGCCTATCGTAAAGGACTTCGTTGGTCTTGGTATGTATGCTGGGTATATCCGTTATACTTTATCCTCCATATTATTGGTTTTGGTACCTTCATGCCTGACATTATTTTTTTTATATTATCTTTAGCGGCACTATTTTTACCTTATAAAATCTTTTTTAAAGCAACTAGTTAACATAAAATTCGGTGCCTGTCACCCATCCACTTACCATATGTGTTATTTATGTTTATTTTTAGGACATAACATATAGGGTAACGAAGTTCATAAATTTTTAAAAAGGGGGTGTTGTGGTGGGTAAGGAGTTTTCGAATAAAGATTCTGTACGAATGGCGGTTATTTCCGGAGCCATCCTTGGAATTATCGGTATAGGGGTTATAACCCTTCCTGTTTTACTGGGTACATTGGTTCTTGTAGTAGCGGCGGCCGCTTTCGGTTTGTTTTGGTTTTATGGCACGGATACAACCGTTGTTTGTCACGATAATGGCTTCACGGTGAAGAAGGTGACCAAAGGTAAAGGGACGTCACACCATGAATACAGTTGGGGGGAGGTTACGGAAACAAGATACTATGATAATGAAAGTGAAGAAGATCATTTGCCTACTCGGCGCATACTTGTAAAGACAGCGAGCGGTCCTGTTTTTAATCTCTATGAGATGAAAGGCTTTGAGGAACTCATTTCGATTTTTAATCAAAAAACCAGCCATTTGCCATATGTTTGGGTGAAACCTAGAGAGAGGTCGAACATTTTTATGAAGAGAGAGCGCAGCTTTCTTTAGGAGACAGGAGGTCATACTTCCTGTTTCTTAAGTTTGTTTTACTTTCAAGCTTTGAATATAATCATAGTAAAACGGTAAACTTAGGAGGCGGCAGCATGAAACGAGTGGCGGTATATTGCGGTTCAAGTTTGGGTGCTTCAGAGGCTTATAAAATTGGAGCGATTCAATTAGGGAAAGAGCTTGCGAAACGGAATATTACCTTGGTTTATGGCGGTTCAAGTATCGGATTGATGGGTGCCGTCGCAGATACCGTGTTAAGTGAAGGCGGACATGCGATTGGTGTGATACCTAAGATTCTAGAGGAACGTGAAATCTCTCATAAGGGGTTAACGGAATTGATCACCGTCGATACCATGCATGAGCGAAAAGCAAAAATGGCCGAGTTAGTGGATGGATTTGTGGTTATGCCTGGCGGGACTGGAACGTTAGAAGAGTTTTTCGAAGTATTTACGTGGGGGCAAATCGGGCTGCATAAAAAGCCGTGCGGACTCCTCAATATCAATCATTATTACGACCCGCTGATTCGCTTGTTCGAGCATATGATTGATCAGAAGTTCCTGCAGGAAAAATTCGGTTCAATGGCGATTATTGAGGAAGAGCCAGCGGCCTTGCTCGATAAATTTCTAAACTATGAGGCCCCTTCGGTGAAAGCATTTGAATAAGAAGGAATGGGAAAAAGCAGTGGGTTTCACTGCTTTTATCATGTTTAATTATAGTAGTGGCTGAATGGATAAATATATACATATAGCTGCTGCAGTGAATAAGAGAATCGATACCACCCGGTTCATACGCAGCTTTATTCCAACAGCAGAAAAAAAGATGGCTGCCGCTAATTTGGAAAGGCTCTCATAAATAGGGGTATCTGAAAAATAGGAGCTGCTGAAGATGATGGAGGCAAGGAGAGATACAGAGATTAATAATCTAAACCACAATGGTCCTTTGAGAAAAAGCTGAATCATAAATTTAATTCGCTGCATACTGGAAAACCCCCTTCAAGAAAGCATATGGTGAATTTTTCAAAAGTATCCCTTCCATTTGGTGTGTATCAATATAAACTAGCACACCTTTTCATGACATGTCGCTTTAGGAGGAGGAAATCCCAAAGCATTTTTAAACAAAAAAACAATCCCGCTTGGTATAATTGGAATGAGTAAATTGTACTAGAGGTGGAAGTAAATGATTAAGATTATTTCTGATAGTTCTGCAGATTTACCAAAAGAATTACTAGATAAATATGATATTACGTTAGTGCCATTGACCGTAAGTATTGATGGTCGTGATTATTTAGAAAAAGTGGATCTTACCCCACAGGGTTTCTTCCATAAAATGTTTTCGACAGAGGTGCTACCGAAGACGTCACAGCCCGCGCCTGCTTCTTTTGCTAAAGCATTTTCCCAATTTGGTCCGGATTCGGAGGTCCTTTGTTTTACGATTTCGTCTGGGTTAAGTGGAACCTATCAATCTGCTTGTATCGGCAAAGATTTATCCGATGCAAAGGTTACTGTCTTTGATACGCTGGCCGGTTCACTTGGACATGGACTCCAAATTATTCGTGCAGCGGAACTTGCCAAACAAGGCTCGACAGTGGAAGAAATTGTTGCTGAACTATCTGAGTATCGTGAAAATATGAATATATTAGTGCTTTTAAATACTTTAGAGAATATTGTAAAAGGCGGGCGGTTGAGTAAATTTCAAGGCTCGCTGGCGAAAATCCTCAACATTAAGGTGCTGCTTGAGAGAGTAGAAGGCGGGAAAGTAGAAATATTTGAAAAGATACGTGGTAAAAAGAAGTTTCAAAAGAGGGTTCTTGATGTTATTGAAGAAAGAGGGACCGATTTTTCTACTGTTACTTTTGGAATCACCCACACTGGAAATGAAGAGGAAGTTGAAGCCTTGAAACAGGAAATCATCGAGAGATTTCATCCAAAAGATGTTATTGTGAATTACATGGGTGCTACGATGGGGACCTATGCTGGTAAAGATGGGATGATTATTTCCTTTTAAAAAAAGCTAGTGGTGATTTAAGCAAACCTTTGATCAGTATCCAATCTATCAAAAACTAGATTGTTTTTGACAGAATTTGCAACCAAGCCATATTGTATCCTCGACAAAAAATTTCCCGGAAAACTATTCAAAGTTCGTAATTCAAAAGGGTTTGCAGCTGTTTTAATTAAACGTTTAATTAAGGTGAAAAACTAGCAACTGTTGTCGAAAAAATAAGACCCATTGGAAATGGGTCTTTAAATTTGCCCTATTCTAAATTACTATGACGACCAAACGCAGCGTTGTGGTCAACTTGGGTAAGTGCGCTGTACTGAAGACATAGGGTGTCAAATACAATATGAGCACATTGATCAAATAGCGAACCAAGAGGCTGAATGGTTTTTAGTTCATTCTCACGGCGATATTTGGTTGCAGCTGGAACGTGTAGAATCGTGGTTGCAGCTGACGCTAATGGTGATTCAGGATTTGTGGTAATACCCACCACGGAACAGCCAAGTGAATTGGTTTTTTCCGCGGTCCAAGCGACGTTCTTGGTTGTACCTGAGCCGGAAATGGCTACTAAAAGATCGCCTTCTTCGATGGAAGGGGTGATGGTTTCACCTACAACATAAACGGTTGCTCCTAAGTGCATTAAGCGCATCGCAAACGATTTTGCCATCAAGCCAGAACGTCCTTCACCAATGACAAATATACGCTTAGCATTTTGCAATTGGACTGCAATATTTTGTAGTTGGTTTTCTTCTATTTGGCTTAACACTGTTTCTATTTCTTTTATTATAGTAGGAATGAGTAACATGATTATTTTGCCTCCACACATTTAAATTTTGCCGCAGCTTCTGCTGGATTCTCTGCCTTTGTGATAGCTGAACCAATAATTAGCACAGATGGATTGAGCGTTTTTTGTAAGGATTCCAATGACTCCAAGGTAATTCCGCCTGCAGCCGCAATGGTCATGCCGGGTTCGTAGTTGTTGCTACTTTCAGAACCATGATTAGAGGCACCAAGCTCCTCCTGCTGATCCTTACTCACATGCTCACAAAATACAGCATTCTTGTATTTCATTAAATCCTTTTTTTGCTGCTCAGATGTATTTAATAAATCAATCATGACTGTTTTGTTGTATCGTTCGGCGATTTCCATACATACATCAATGGTTACCAGGGGAGACACACCCATAACGGTAGCTACATCCGCTCCAGCATCAAAACACATTTCAAATTCATATCGGGCATTATCAATCGTTTTGATATCGGCAACTATCGTTTTAGCAGGGAAGGCTTGTTTCATTTCTCTAACACTAGCCATTCCAAACTCCTTGATTAATGAGGTCCCGACCTCAATCCAATCAATCGAATCCGCAACTTTTTTTGTTAATTCTATCGCTTCATTTATTTCCATTCGATCTAAAGCAAGTTGTATTTTCATCGTCTAAACCCCTTTTCCGGCAGTTAGATAAACCGGTTTACTAAATCGGTTTATGAATGATTATACTTCATTTGTAAGCGTTCTTCAATAAAGAATTCATTCATATAAGAGAAGGGAGGAGTTGGTCACGGTGCCTGACATCACCATTAAAGGACTGTCCACCTGAGGTGGACAGTGTCCACGAGCAGTGACAGGCACCGATCCAAACCCAAACTAACTACTACACCATTTTACTTGGAAATACAAACACTTCGGGTTCCTGGTTTTCTTTTTGAATTTGTTGATAGAGCAGTTCGGCTGCTTTTCTGCCCATTTCGGCAGCGGGCTGGATGATAAAGGATAGGGACTTCTCGAGCATTTGCGAGAATGGGATATTGTCGAATACGACTACATCAAGGTCCTCTCCAAACTTAATTCCTTTTTCTTTTGTAAATTCTCCAAGAGCGATAAAGACTCGGTCATTTGCTGCAAACAGTGCCGTTGGCTTTACTTCTAAGGAGAAGAGCTGTTCCAGTTTTTTCTTCATTTCTGGAATACTTCCTTCAATAATAAAGTCTGGCTTCATTTCTAGCCCTGCATCCATTAACGCTTTTTTGTAGCCTTCTAATCTATCTATCCGTGTACTGACTGTAAGTGGCTGTACAGCGAAGGCAATATTTTGATGTCCCTTCGCGATAAAGTGCTGAATCGCCTTGTAGGTGGATTCGGAATTATCGGTGATGACGGTAAATACATCGGGATTTTCTACTTTCCTATCTACAAACACAACTGGATAGTTTTGCTTAACCATGCTTTCATATAAAGCATTGTTTTTTCCAGTTGGAAAAATAATCAGACCATCCACCTGTTTGGCTCGAAGCGTTTCAATGTATTTCTTTTCTTTTTCAGGGTCATCATCAGCGTTACAGACGATTGCCTGCAAATCGTATTGATGGAAGAAATCCTCAATGGCGCGGCTAACCTCTGTTGAAAAATAATGAGTAATATTCGCAACAATAATGCCGATAAGTGAAGTGCGTTTTTGCTTTAGACTTCGCGCCAAGAAATTTGGCTGATAGCCAAGGGTTTCGATGGCTTCTTCAATTTTCTGCTTTGTTTTTTCACTCATATATTCATAGCGTTTGTTTAAATATTGAGAAACAGTGCTCTTTGATACTCCGGCTTCACGGGCCACATCGGCCATTGTTATTCTTTCCATGCCTATCTTCCTCTTTCCATTGGTCACTGCTTTCATTTTAGCGACAAATTTATGATTTATCTAGTGCTGGCGGTAATAGGAAGTCATATATAAGAAAAGAGGATGACATTTGCATTTGTCATCCTCTTCCCGCTATGCCTTACATGCAGCCTGGACTTGGTCCATTCGTTTTTTTTGGCATTTTTTGTTATCAACGCTAAGTAATTGTCTGTAACTCTCTTTTTGGATCCAATTTACGCGCTCATTTTCATGTTTGCGGGCTTGCTGCTATCCTTTTTTGCGACATTTACCGCCCAGACGGTTAAGATTGCAGAAAGGAATAGAGATCCAGCCATAAAGATATATGATGCACCAAATCCACCTGTTGCACTGTTCAAATATCCTACGATATAAGCACCAACGAATGATCCTAATGCACCCATAGAGTTAATGAGAGCCATCGCACCACCTGCAACGTTACGTGGTAAGATTTCAGGAATAATCGCAAAGAATGGGCCATATGGAGCATACATCGCACCACCTGCAATGACCAACAGGGCAAAGGATATCCAGAAGTGCTGCGTTCCAATTGCATAAGACGCATAGAAGGCGATTGCGCCAATTAACAGGAATGGCCAAACAAATGCACTGCGGTTCATCATTTTATCAGAGAAATAGGAAGCCGTTAACATAAGAACAATGGCTAAAACATAAGGGACTGAAGACAACCAGCCTGTTGTGACAATATCCATATTTGGCGCTGCTTTAATAATAGAAGGGAGCCACATCACAAATCCATAGACCCCAATGCTCCAAAGGAAGTATTGAATACTTAGTAAAATAACGGGTTTTGACTTAAAGGCTTCTGCGTAATTTTTAACCGGCTTAATTCCTTCTTGTTCTTTTGCTAATTGTAGTTCAAGCTCAGACTTTTCGTTATCTGTTAACCATTTTGCATCTTTCGGTTTATCGTTGACTAACTTCCACCAAATGAATGCCCAAATGACAGCAGGCAGACCTTCAATAATAAACATCCATCTCCAGCCAACAGATTCAACTAGGTAACCAGAAACAATTGACATCCATAATACAGTTGCAGGGTTACCAAGAATTAAGAAGGTATTGGCACGAGAACGTTCTTTTTTTGTAAACCAGTTGCTTAAAAGTACGAGCATGGACGGCATAACAGCACTTTCTACTACACCAAGGGCGAAGCGAATCACGAACAGTAACTTTACATTTGTTACCATACCTGTAGCAGTTGCTAGTAGGCCCCAAGCAATCAATGACCAAAAAATTAGTACCTTGGCACTCTTTTTCTCTGCATAAGCTGCACCCGGAACTTGGAAAAAGAAATATCCTAAGAAGAAAAGTGCACCGAGCAGGGAGGAGGTAGCCGCTGTGATATCTAGGTCTTTCGCTAACCCAGAAGCCGCTCCGAACCCATAATTGGCACGGTCAAGATAGGCAAGACTGTAAGTAATAAAGGCAATTGGTATCAGATAGAACCATCTTTTTTTAGCAATGGTTTGTTTCATGTTATTTCACTCCCTGTGAATGTTTTTCAATATATTTTTCTAACTGTTCTTTGGTAGGATAGCCATCATTGTCACCTGGTGACTGAACAGCTAGTGAACCAATTGCATTTCCTCGTACCACAGCGTCATGAATGGAAATACCTTCAAGGAGTCCACTAATTACTCCGACGGCAAAACCATCACCTGCACCAACGGTATCAACGACATTTTCTACAGGAAACCCGAGTACAGTACCTTCCTCGGTTGCACTTTTATAAAAAGCTCCCGCCGGTCCCAGCTTAATAACGACAAGTTCGACACCCTTTTCTAAATAAAAGGATGCGATGTCACTTGGATTTTTGAAACCTGTTAAGATTTCACCCTCAGCCAGCCCTGGTAAAACGTAATCAGCTTTACAGGCAACTTCATTGATTTCTCTTACCATTTCTTCTTGTGATGCCCAAAGAGTTGGCCGTAAATTCGGGTCCAAGGACACCTTGCGATTATTTTTTTTCATAAAAGTTAAGGCATGTTTGGCAAATCCCCGTGCATCTTCCGAGATTGCTAATGGAATTCCCGTCATATGAAGGTGTTTAGCCTCTAGAAAATACTCTTCATTGAAATCGTCTTCATTTAGATGGCTGGCAGCCGATCCTTTACGGAAGTATTGAACCTCTGGATCTCCTGTTAAGGCCATCGATTTTAATTGGAATCCTGTTGGGTACTTATTATCCAACAAAACATGGTCGATGTTGACGTTTTCATTTTTAAGACGATTGATAATGAATTTTCCAAATGCGTCGTTGCCTACTTTACTTGCCCAGCCAGAGCCGAATCCAAGGCGGGCCAAACCAATTGCCACGTTCGTTTCAGCCCCTGCCAGCTCGCGGGTAAATTCGCTGACTTCATGTAAGGAACCAGGATGATTCGCCATGAACATAGCCATTGCTTCGCCAAATGTTACCACATCTAACTGTTTCATAGTAGTGCCTCGCTTTCTGTCATCATTTGAATATACTCTTTTGTTCTTTCCTTTGGTTCGATTGGAAACTCAAGCGCTTTCACTAGACCATTAGGAAGGCTGTTCATCACCATTTCCCAGCTGTGACCAATATTTTTCCGAAGCGGTAACGTAACGAGCTCACCGTTTTCCTGATCCACTTGTTTTAAATGAAGATAATGGACATACTGGGACAGCTGAGTTAATGCTTCTCGTACATACTGTTTGGAATAGTACCAGTTGCCAGCGTCAAACGTCATTTTAACCGGAGCATTCTCTTCGGTGGCGCTTTCAAAAAAGGACTGTAAATTGGTAATATTTCCGCCATGCAGCGTCTGGTCATTCTCAACAAACAATTGAATTTCAGGATGCTGCCTTAAAAAAGAGTGGAGGTTGCTAACACTAGATTGGCTTTTATCAAAGTGCCCCAGTGAAACCTTTATCCACTTCGCTCCGAGCTGTTTTCCTTCTTGAAAAATGGTTGTTAATTCTTGTTCATTTAGCTGATGATCCTCTTTCCACAATTCAATGGGAGCGGAATAGACAGTAAAGAGTTGATGTTGCTCCATTTCTTGTTTCATGCTAACTAATGTTGGATCTTGATTTGAAAATAACTCTCTGCGAATCTCAATCCCGTATGCGCCTGATTCCGCAATGAGCTTTATAAAGGAAGCTTGCCCTTTCTCTAACACTTCCATTCTATTAAAAGCATTTAAAGGGATAATCACTTTTTGCATGGTTATGACACCTTCTTTGAAGTAATAAATGATAAATTCGTTTTAGTAAACCGATTTAGTAAATCGATTTATGGACATTATATACCCAATGAAAGCGCTTTTGCAACAAAAAGTTTTTTATTTTAGAATGTGCTAATCCTGACTGGTGATTTTGACATCATGTTGAAATCCGACGAAAGCACGAGATACCGGAAGTTTTATAAGGGGGAGGCATGACTATGGCAATTTTAAACACTATAATAAAAGAAATAAAAAAATTACAAATCTCAAGGAGATCGAGATAAATGGAATTCTGGGAATCAAGTTTTATAGATAAACAAACGATGTGGGGGTTTGAACCTGCAGACTCCGCAATCCTGACAAAGGATTTATTCCTTGAAAAGAATGTTAAGGACATCCTGGTACCAGGTATTGGATATGGCAGAAATGCTAAAATTTTTACTGACAATGGAATAAAGGTAACAGGTATTGAGATTTCAAAAACAGCGATTGATTTGGCGAGGCAGAACGGGTTTGATAGTCATATTTTTCATGGTTCAGTAACAGACATGCCTTTTGACAATAATCTTTATGACGGTATATTTTCTTACGCCCTTCTTCACTTATTGAATGACCGCGCGCGAGAGAAGTTTATTAAAGATTGCTATGATCAGTTAAAGCCAAATGGATATATGGTTTTTACAACGGTTTCAAAAAAAGCCCCAATGTTTGGAAAGGGCAAACAACTGGATAAAGACTATTACGAGATCATGGAAGGCGTGAAAATGTATTTTTACGATTCTGACTCCATCAAACGGGATTTTGAACAATATGGACTGCTAGAGTTTTCAGAAATTGACGAACCAAATAAGGACATGAAAAATAAACCTTCGATCAATTTTATAATGATAAAATGTAAAAAGGGACTATAAAGTAATCATACAAAAACTTCAACACTATTTAACAACATAGCCAAGCAAAAATAGGCATCCACTGGTGATGCCTATTTGCTTATATAAAAAAAAGGATTCGGCCAGTTGCCGAATCCAAAAGAAATCTATAAAAGGGGGTTATGAAAGAGAGAGAAAAAAGCTTGTCCTCTTCATGTATTTATCTTACCCCTTAAGTATGAACAAATTATGAACAAAGATTTAAGGTTCTATTAATTTATAGAAGTCATGCAGTTTACCATTAACCCTTCATGCGTTCTGGAAGATTTTGAATCGATTGGACCACCATATCTAGCTTCGACTCAATCCGATATAGCAAGTAAAGGGTGACAATGATTGGGAATCCCACCTCACTGATGAGAGGTATCATTTGCTCCACGAGATTTCACTCCTTTCTTTTAATGAATGCTGGTTTCCATTGAAATACTCTAGTAAATTTCATATTCTGTTACATTCATCCACTCTAACTCTAGTATTCACCTCCTTTTACCCTTTATATATGGAAAAGAAGAGCAAAAGGACATGGTTGGAAAAAATAAATTTAATTTGACGTAGACCGGAGTGACCGAACAGTATCTGGAAAAAGCATTTGGGTCAATGCAGGCAGTCTGGAGTGACCGAACAGCATCTAGAAAAAGCATTAGGGTCAATGCAGGCGGTCTGGAGGGACCGAACAGTATCTGGAAAAAGCATTTGGGTCAATGCAACTAGTCTGGAGTGACCGAAATTCCGATTGCTGAGTCCGATTGGTCACTCCAGTTCAAATGGAGGATATTGATGGATAAATCTGTAGAAATAGCGCGAGGTCATGGGCGAAAATTAATCCTTACGTCAACTTTCATGTACCTTCCTCTAGTACGATCTTGTGAAAAATGAACAATATTTGTGGGCTGACAATTACTATTGGCTAATAAGCCTCCGCAAAAGGAAAAGATTGATTCTGAAGCCTATCATTTAGAAGTAAAAGAGCTAGTCACCATTTAATAGGTGAAGCGGGCATTGCCAATTAATTTTTATCTTATCATAAATCAGAAAAAGTAAGGACCAGCCCATTTCAAGCTGGTCCTTACTTTTTAAATGAGCTGTTCAATTTTTTCTTCAAAATATTCATGCATCAAGCAGTCAAGATTGATTTTAAGACTTACATAATCGGATGTGTTGGGACCGGTGGAATTGTATAAGTCATTAAGTTTAATTTTCAAATCGACGATGTCCATTAATAGTTTTGTGTTTTCATTTTGAATTGATTTATTTGCTTTCATCCTACACCTCGTATATATATGTTTCGTTTTTTGTGAATTCAATTTTTCAAAATCCTATCGATAGTAACATAGTCCCTCTATCATGTGAACGGCCATTTAAAAAGTAGAAAAATTGAAAAAAGGGTAAATGATTTTAATATATCTTGTAGGTGACCATGTGCTCTTTTGCCTATGGTTTCGTTAATGTGAGTGACAAAAAGAAGTTATTTTGTAATAACGTCTAAATTTCGACAAATTATTTAATATGATTTTTTTTATATAAAATAACGAAGATCCTTAGCTGTTCAACATTCCGTCATAACATTTCAAACAAACTGTGACCTTAACACTATACCTATGTTATTAACTGTCGCTATCAAATATAGTGTAAGTATAAAGAACAAGTAAATTTTGAAAGGCGGAATGCTTTATGTTTAATAAATTTTTAAGAGAAAATAAGATTGCAACAGCTATTTTAACAGTCATTCGTTTATACCTTGGCTATGCATGGTTCACAGCAGGTTTTCATAAAATTACAGGCGGCTTCGACGCTTCAGGTTTTCTAGCTAATGCAGTAAATAATCCAGTTAAAGGCCCAGATGGCAACATGGTTTACAGCTGGTACGTGAACTTCTTAGAAAGCTTTGCACTGCCAAACATCGATATCTTCAACTTCATCGTTCCTTGGGGCGAAACATTAATCGGTTTTGGACTCCTATTAGGATGTTTAACAACAGCAGCTATTGTCTTTGGTCTCGTAATGAACTTCTCTTTCTTCTTAGCAGGAACAGTATCTCATAACCCAACTGACATATTCTTAGGTTTCATCATCTTAGCAGCAGGGTTCAACGCAGGTAAATATGGTTTAGACCGCTGGGTAGTTCCATTCATCCGCAAAACAGCTAAGACATACGTCGGCAAAGACATAGACAAAGCAGCTGCATAAATAGAGTTACAAAAAAGACGATTCGGTCTCTGGATCGTCTTTTTTGCTTGAAAAATATTATTGACTTAACTTTTTAATATTAAAATTATCCCTTAATAACGTCCAGTTTGACGGATATGGATATCCTAATGCCCAGTAACTGATTCCGCGAAGATTGAATTCTTTAGCCAAGTCGAATTTCGCTTGGGCACTTCGTGCGTCTTCAAACCAAACCTCATGCCCGCGTCCCTGTTCATCGACGTAGCGGAAAAATGGCGATTGGGTGAGGGTGTCATATTGAATAGCTGCTCCGTATTTTACAGCACGGGCAACAGCTTCCTGGGTACTGAATGTTTCAGCCTCTTGACCTTGAACATGGGGAAGAAGCCAATCTCGAGCATAAATCTGAAATCCTAAAAATATTTTATTTGCTGGCATGACGGACAGCGCATATTCTACGACACGTCTCATCTGGTTAACAGGCGATATCGCCTGCGGCGGACCAAGCCGATATCCCCACTCATAGGTCATTAGCACAACAAAATCTGCAATCCGGCCATGTGCCTCATAATCATGTGCCTCATATAACAGACCGGCTTGAGTCGCACTCACTTTTGGGGCCACTGCGGTTGAAACAAAATAGCCTCTTGGATGAAGTCGGTCAACGGTCATCTGAAGAAATTGATTGTAATTCACCCGATCGGCCGGTAATACATTTTCAAAATCAATGTTTACTCCCTGATATCCTTTTTCCTCCATAATCCGAAGTATATTGGTAATAACTCTTTCTCGTAATTCCGGACTATCCAAAATGGTATGGGCTAAATTGGAGCCGGCTGCCGTTGAGGTGAAGTTTGTAATCGACATCATTGGTACGACGTTTTCTTCTATGGCAGCTTGAATCATTAAATCATCCCGTACTGGCTGCAAGTTCCCGTTCTCATTAATAAGGTAGGCAAAAGGACTTGCATACGTAAGAAAGTCGCCAAGTTCATGTATGGTCTCGGCACCTGAAGCGTCTGCTTGATAGGAATATGCATTTACTTCAATGGTTGGTTTCTGCACGGGAATTCTTAGTTGTAAACCGGGGTAAATAAGGTTTGGATTTTGTATTTGGTTCTCGTTAATTAGAGATTGAACACTGACTCCATACCTGTTCGCCACTTGCCATAATGTTTCTCCCGGCTGGATAACGTGGATTCTTGACGGGATCAATAGTCGGGTCCCCGGATATAAAACATTCGGATTGGTGATTTGATTTGCTTGGATAATCGAATTAATACTCACACCATATTGCTGTGAAATGGACCATAACGTTTCACCGCTTTTTATGACATGCCAAGTACCGGAGACAGGTACTACTAACGATTGTCCAATCACCAGTTGGTTTGGGTTTTGAAGGCCGTTGCCTTCGATAATTCCATTCATACTTACATTATAACGATTGGCAATTTGCCAAAGCGTTTCTCCGCTTCGGACAACATGTATAAGCAAACTATCGCCTCCAATATTTTTTCATGAATAATGTACTATATGTAGGCAAAGAACATTGTGTCATCTGTCTAGATAAAGATGTTTTCGATAGAAGGTTATGAATGAAAGAGTTACAAAAAAGACAGCTACAGAGGCTCCAGGGATATTGTTTTCTTCCATTTTTCTATGGATAATGCTCTTAATGTTTTCTAGTAATTTAGTAAATAGCTCCTTTCTGCTAGAATAGGAAATTCCATCTTGAAGGTTTTTCTAGTAAATTTTGAAAAATAAGCAGGCAGGTATGATATGGATGTTAGTGAAAAAAGGGGATTTTAGGTGGATAATGTGTAACTATTTATCGACAAAAATCTTTATTACAAAAAGATAAAAGTCCTTTGATCCAAAGGGTTTGTAGTAGTTTTAAACAAACGATTAGTTAGGAAGAAATCAGTCAGAGTTTGCCGAATTTTTGACTATTGATAATGTTCATACTTATTTTTCCAATATTTATAGTAAAATTGTATTGTGAACCAATTTAAGCTTATTAAAATATGAAAATGCACTATTTTTTATCTAATAAATGAGGATGATGATAAAGTGAAATATAAAGGCAGGATCATTACATTTTTATTAGTTTTCTTCATTAATCTACTCTATACAGCTTTTTATTTTTTAAGAGATGGTTATATAGACTTGATTGAGTACATTGGATATCCAATATTGCTTCCACTTGCTTGGTGGTTTGGCAAGCAATACGATAAAGCAAAGTATTATTCAGAGAAGGATCCTTTAACTGGAATTTATAATAGAAGATATGTTGAGGCTGCATTTACTACGATTAAATCTAGGTTAGAACAAACTAGCCAGAGCGGTGCTGTTCTACTTCTCGACGTAAATGACTTTAAATTGGTCAATGATCATTTGGGACATAAAATGGGGGATGAATATTTACTTCTGATTACGAATCAATTGAAGAGAAGTGTAAGGAAAACGGATATTGTAGCCCGTTGGGGAGGAGATGAATTCCTCATTCTATCGCCTGATATTCAAATAAAGGAAGATTTGGACCAAATGCTGGAGCGAATCCATCAAAATTTGAAACAGCTGTCCTTCAATGATGTGAAAATAAGTGTTTCAATCGGCACAGCCCTCTACCCTAAGCATGGAAAGTGCCTTGATGACCTATTAAAAGTGGCTGATAAAAATATGTATCATTTTAAATCACAAAAAAAGCTAAGAGATACACTGGGCTAGACAGTGTCTCCTAGCTTTTTTAGGTCGGCGAGTAATACTGGCGGATGGCGAGAAATACTGGCGAATGGCGAGAAATACTGGCGGATGGCAAGAAATACTGGCGGATGGCGAGAAATACTGGCGAATGGCAAGAAATACTGGCGGATGGCGAGAAATACTGGCGGATGGCGAGAAATACTGGCGGATGGCGAGAAATACTGGCGGATGGCGAGAAATACTGGCGGATGGCGAGAAATACTGGCGGATAGCGAGAAATACTGGCGGATGGCGAGAAATACTGGCGGATGGCGAGAAATACTGGCGGATGGTGAGAAATACTGGCGGATAGCGAGAAATACTGGCGGATAGCCAAAAATACTTGCAGATGACAGAAAACACTCTCGGATAGCGGAGAAAATAGTTGTCTTTTAGCGCTGTTCAACATTCTGTCATATCATTTTGAACGTATTGTGAAATTGTTCACATACCCATGTTCTTAACGGTGGAAACGAGTATAGTGTAAGTATAAGGAACAAACAAATATTGAAAGAAGGAATGACATATGTTTAACAAATTTTTGAGAGAAAATAAGATCTCAGCAGCTATTTTAGCTATTATTCGTTTATACCTAGGCTACGCATGGTTCACAGCTGGTTTTCATAAACTTACAGGCGGCTTCGACGCTTCTGGATTTTTAGCTAATGCAGTCAAAAATCCAGTTAAAGGCCCAGATGGCAACATGGTTTACAGCTGGTATGTTCACTTCTTAGAAAACTTTGCAATACCGAACATTGATGTCTTTAACACCATCGTTCCTTGGGGCGAAACATTAATCGGTTTAGGACTTATGCTTGGATGTTTAACAACAGCAGCCATGTTCTTTGGTCTAGTGATGAACTTCTCTTTCTTCCTAGCCGGAACTGTATCTCATAACCCAACAGACATTTTCTTAGGCTTCATCATCTTAACAGCAGGCTACAACGCAGGACGATACGGTTTAGACCGTTGGGTGGTTCCATTCATCCGCAAAACAACAAAAACTCATGCTGAAAAAAATAAAGCAGCTGTCTAACTAGTAGGTACAAAGAGACGATTCGTTCCCCCCGAATCGTCTTTTTTTAATGTTAATAATTACCCATACAGTTGAAGGGAATTGGGTGAAAAGAATCGATTTTAAGAAAAGACGACAAAAAACGAAGACTTTGCTCGAATTTTGTCGGTGAACGTTACGAATTATTGAAAGGGGGTGAAATAGTGCACTTCCGCCAATTTCTTATATCAGCTCTATTGGTTGGTGCGGCGATTTTTTTTCCAGATAATGCTTTTGCCGAGAAGAATGAACTTCGTCCTCAAAAGGGACAAGCTCCGGCTTCAATACCGGAACATGCGCAAATACCACAACCGGCATCAATAACAGAACCTGAAACAATAGCAGTACCAGCAAAAGCTGAGGGGGCGCAATCGCTGAACAAGACGATTCCTGAACATGCTCGTGAAAACCAAGCACAAGCAAAACAGCTCCCAGCCCAAAATACTCCAAATCAGACTGACTTGGAAAAAAGTTTGCCTGAGCAGGCAAATGGAAACGCGAAGTCGGTGGTAAAGAAGGCCGAGAAGGCTGTTCAGGTCAATGTCCCCGAACATGCAGAGGCTGTCCAGGTAAATCATACAGTAGAAAAGGTGAATCCTAAAAATTCTATCCAGGATACTGATAATGAAGGTAAAGTCGAAAAAGTAAAGCCAGTAAAAGTAGATAATATTGTCTATTTACAAGATGAAGACTTAGACAAAACAAAACCAGAATCCGTTGAGCAGGAGCCAAAGAAAAATCCTGCCAGCAGGGATGAGATACCTAAGGTGAACCAAGCACTGAATCAAACGCAGAGAAGCAACAGTTCAGGGGGTCAATCAAATGATCGGGTCAATCATGGGATAAATAATTTAAGCTTGTTGGATAAATGGTTTGAATGGAATCACTACTTTGAATTCAAACTTGTCCAGCCATACCTTTCCCGGCAAGCCTTGATGAATACTCAATGGGTGAATGCTCCGCCATCGCCACCGCCGCAGGCAGCTCCTTTATTAACAGTGTCCCCCGCAGCTAAAAGCCACGGATCATGATAATAAAAGGAGCGAATTAAAAATGAAACATTACTTAAACCCTAATAAAGTTGCTAAATCTTTTGTACTTGCAGGAGCATTATCGTTTGGAATTTTTGCTGGAGGTCAATTTACGGAAGCAGCAGGCCCAGATCACGCCAAAGCAGAAAAAACTGTTCAAGTGAACCAATCTAATAAAGAAAAGGTTAACGTGAATGTTAAACCGGTTGTTCCGGCAGCACCAGCTGTACAGGCAAAGGATGAAGTAAGCGTACAAGTAAAACCAAAGGAAGAAAAGGCAAGTAAGTCGCAGGCGAGCGTTCATGCAAGCGATAATGCAAAATGGCATGCAGCCCCAAATTCAGCTGTTCATGGAAAGGGAGAAAAAGCTGAAGATGTGGTTGTGGAAGAGACCGTTAAGGAAGAAGTTCCGGTTGAAGAAACTCCCATTATTGATCTTGAAACGGAAGGTACAACTGAGAATACAGAAGCTGATAAAGCCAAGGCAGATTCTGAATCCAAAGAAGCAGTTGAAGTTGATAGTGATGTAGCTGCAAAAACGGAAGATGAAGAAGACGCGGCAAAAGAAGAAGAAGAAACAGATGCTGACTCCGATTCTGTTGTGAGAATTGAAGATGAAGAAGATGAGGACGAAGATTCCAAAAACATCGATTTTGAAACAGACGCAATTGTAAAAACTGAGGATGACGAAGAAGCGGAAGCTGTTGAAGAAGAGGAAAAAGTAAACCCATCTGCTGCTAACAAAGCAAAGGCACAAGCTAGTTTAAAAGCAAGTGCTACTGCTAAAGCGCATGCGGCGTCCAATTCAGCTGTCTATGCGGTAGCAGAAGTAGTTACTGAAGACGTACCAGTTGTAGATACTGTTGAAACTGAAACTTCCGAAGAAGCTGTTGAGGTAGAAACGGAAGTTGAATCTGAAGAGGTTGCAGAAGAAGTAGTGGTTGATGAAGAAGCAGTAGAAGCAGAAACTGAAACAAAAGAAGTACCAGTAGTTGAAGAAGATGAAGAAGTAACTGAGGTTGAAAAGGTAAACCCAGCTGCTGCTAACAAAGCAAAGGCACAAGCTGGTTTAAAAGCAAGTGCTACTGCTAAAGCGCATGCGGCGTCCAATTCAGCTGTCTATGCGGTAGCAGAAGAAGTTACTGAAGACGTACCTGTTGTAGATACTGTTGAAACTGAAACTTCCGAAGAAGCTGTTGAGGTAGATCCGGAAGGTAAATCTGAAGAGGTTGCAGTAACAGAAGAAGATGCTGTTGTTGAAATTGATTTAAAAAATTAATCTGTATTCAATAGAAACCGAAGGATTTTTTCCTTCGGTTTTTTGTGATTTATACATACCTATTTCGACCGGATAACATTCCAAATATGATAACGACTACCGAGACTAAAATCAGGGTAATGATCGGAATGGTCCACGAATGTGCTAAATCAAATAAATAGCCAATAAACAACGGACCTACTGCAGCTAGGAGATAACCTGTTGATTGTGTCATTCCTGATAACGCTGCCGCTTGATTTGCATTTCGTGCCCGCAGTCCGATATAGGTTAGAGCTAGGGGGAAACTTCCTCCCAATGCAATTCCGATTAAGACAATACTAGCAATTAAAATCGGATAGGATGCGCCTAACAGTAATCCACTATAACCAACAACTGCACACATCCCTAACATGAATGCGATCCATACTTGTGATTGAGCACGTCCAGCGAGGACAGGAATGAAAAAACTTGCGGGTAATCCCATTAGCTGGGTAAAGGAAAGCATCCATCCCGCTGTACCCATACTTATTCCATGACTATGTAAGATTTCAGGTAACCAAGAAATCGTCACATAAAATAAAAAGGATTGGAATCCCATAAAAATAGCAATTTGCCAGGCAAGAGGAGTACGCCATAATGTAGGAGAGTCAGCGCCCGCCTTCTTTTGGATGACTCTGGAATCTTTTCCGTTATGTTTTCGAAGAAAGACCCATACTAGGATTGCCACAACTACCGGTATCGCCCATACAATTTGGGCACCCTGCCACCCAAGGTTTAAATCCATTGCTAAAGGAATACTGACTCCTGATGCAAGGGAGGCGATTAACCCCATTGATGTGGAATAAACACTTGTCATTAAGCCGAATTTCTCTGGGAACTTATCCTTAACAACCGCTGGTAAAAGAACATTTCCAATCGCAATACCTAATCCAGCCATAAGAGTTCCGGCGAAAAGGAAAAAGGTCATCGGGATCGACCGTATCGAAATACCGATTAGAAGTGAGGTTAACCCGATAATTAATGTCATTTCATTTGTCAGCCGATTGGCTATTTTGGGAACGAGTGGAGACATGATGGCGAAAACCACTAAAGGTAAACTCATCAATAAACCTGCACTCCAATGTGCAAGGCCAACATCCTCCTGAATCATTCCAACTAAAGGCCCTAAGGATGTAATTGCTGGGCGCAAATTAAAGGCTACAAGAACAATCCCAATAATAAAAAAATATAAATATGCTGATTTCGCATTCGCTTTTGACTCTAATAATTCCAAGAAAAGCAACCTCTCTCTCATAAACAAACTTTCTAAAGTATAGCATAATCATTGGAAAAGAGGCTAAATGAGATATTAGAACCATAGGGACGGTTCTCATGGTTTTTAATTTGGCAAGTGAAAACCACAAGAACCGTCCCCATGGTCCCCAGCATAGCGATTAGCAACAAAAAAGACGATTCGCAACCCGCCGAATCGTCTTTTTTCCACGTTATTTTACTGCTTCTGCTAATAAATCCACGATATGAACACCGCGCATTTTGCCAGACAAGCCTTCGCGCTCAATCCCGAGCTGCATTTGCAGCAAGCATCCAGGGTTTGCGGTTACGATGGTGGTCGCATGAGTCGCTTTCGCCTGAACCATTTTATAGTCGAGCATGACCATCGACATCTCTGACTCGACGATGTTATAGATTCCGGCAGACCCACAGCAGCGATCTGCTTCTTTCATTTCTTTGTACTGTACCCCTTTTATGGCCCCCAGTAGTGTCCTAGGTGCTGAGGCTGTCTTCATCACATTCCTCAAATGGCAGGAATCCTGATAAGTAATCACCTGAGGCGGGAGCTCTAATTTCACTTTTTTATGAAAAGAAACCGCCACGAGGATTTCAGAAATATCCTTTATTTTCTCTTTAAACGCCACTGCACGCTTGCTCCAAACAGGGTCATCCTTCAGCAGATGATCATAATCGACTAGAAAAGCGCCGCAGCCGCCAGCGTTGGTAATAATAAAGTCGGCACCTAAATCTTCAAATGCCGCAATATTTCTCTTGGCAAGCTCTTTGGCAGAATCCTTTTCACCACTGTGTCCGTGCAATGCCCCACAGCAAGTTTGTTCTTTCGGGATCACGATCTCACAGCCAGCTAATTGCAGCAATTTCATGGTTGAATCGTTTGTCTTCATGAACATCGTATCCATCAAACAACCGCTGAAAAAAGCGACGCGATGAACCTTCTCCGCCAATGACGGCAGGTGTTCAGGTCTATTCTTCATTTCTTTCATAGTCGGTACTTTCGGAAGCACTTTTTCCATAGTGGCTAAATTGTCAGGTAACAGACCTAAATAACCAGTTTTACGTGCCAGAGTTTGAATACCAGAACGCTGATAAAAGCCAAGCAACCCTACCATCGTGCGCATTCGATTTTGGTGAGGGAATAACCCTTCAAATACCGTTTTTCTGACAACCCTAACAGGCAGAGAATGTTTTTTATTTTGATTAATAATATCTCTTGCTTCTTCAAGTAAGTGACCATAATTAACGCCAGAAGGGCAGACCGGTTCGCAGGCGCGGCAACCAAGACAAAGCTCGAGTGAACGTTCAAAATCCTCATCAGGTTCGACGATTCCGTCAACGACTGCTTTCATCATCGCAATCCTTCCGCGAGGAGAATGGGATTCCTTGTAGCCTGATTCGATATACGTTGGGCAGGTTGGCAGACAAAAGCCGCAGCGCATACAGTTTAGCAACTCGTCCTCGTTCATCCGCTCCTTGAATTGCTCTTGAATTTTCTGTTGTTCGAGTAAGGTTGTCATTTTGTAATCACCACGCGTTTCTTGCTGTCTTTCGCAAAGACTTTTCCAGGGTTCATGATGTTATTCGGATCAAATGCCTGTTTTATCCCCATCATCGCAGTGATTCCTTCTTTTTTCAGCTTCCACTCTAAGTACGGTGCCTTCATCGCTCCGACTCCATGTTCCCCGGTAATCGTTCCACCTAGTTCAATTGCTTTTTCAAAAATTTCAGCGAACGCTTTTTCAACGCGTTCCATCTCTTCATGATCTCTCGCATCCGTTGCGCAAGTTGGATGGAGATTGCCGTCGCCGGCGTGACCAAAGGTACAAATGGTCAGATTATATTTCTCCGTAATTTCATTAATCGCTTTTACCATATTGGCAATTTCTGAACGTGGGACAGTTGCATCCTCCAAAATAGTCGTTGGCGCTAAACGGGCAATTGCTGAAAGTGCAGCGCGTCGTGCCGTTCTAAGCGCCATGGCTTCCTCTTCGGTTGCCGCGATTTGAATCGAAACCGCACCTTCCTGCTTACATACTTCTGCGATTTTAACTATATCGCGCTCAACGACTTCCTGAGGACCATCCTGTTCAATTAATAGAACCGCTTGAACGTCTGTTGGAAGCCCGATTTGCGCATAATCTTCAACGACCTTTAATGTTGCTTGGTCAAGGAACTCCAAAGTAGTTGGAATGATTTTATTGGCAATTATTTTCGAAACAGAACGAGCAGCTGCAGAAAGATCTTGGTAAAGAGCCAGCATCGTTTTCCGTGTTTCCGGCATTGGAATCAGCTTTAACGTTGCTTCAGTAATGACAACAAGCGTTCCTTCTGAACCGACAAACAGACGGGTTAAGTCATATCCCGCTACATCCTTTGCCAGCTTTCCGCCAGTGCGAATGATATCGCCATTCGGTAATACCGCTTCAAGCCCAATCACATAATCCCGCGTTACGCCGTATTTGAGTCCGCGCAAACCGCCTGAATTCTCGTTGATATTGCCGCCAATCGTAGAGATTTTCATCGAACTTGGATCTGGCGGATAGAACAGACCTTTTTCTTCAATGGCATTAATCAAATCAAGCGTAATCACACCTGGCTGAACGGTAATCGTCAGATTTTCTTCATCTATTTCTAGGATTTGGTTCATATGTTTAAAAAGAAGAACAACTCCGCCCTCGGTTGGGCAGGTGCCTGCACAAAGGTTGGTACCTGAACCGCGCGGGACAATCGGAACTCCATATTGATTACATAGCTTCAATATCTCTGATACTTCCTTTGCATTTCGCGGACTGACTACTGCATCCGGCATCGATTGGAAGTTTGGTGTTGCATCATAGGAATATACTAAACGTTCTATTTTAGAATCATCGAAGTTTTCTTTGGTTACAATTGAAATTAATTTTTCTTTTACTTCATTCGAGAGCATGCTTTTTCCCCCATTTTCGTACTATTTTCATACTACTTAAAGTATAAAAAAAACAGGCATACGCCTGCTATGGATAAACATCTAAAAAATTAGTATGAAATGGATTTATTTTTGTTTATTCATCTAAAAAGTTAACAGCAAGATACAAACAAAACAAATCATGGATGGTGTTTGGGTTTAAATGGGTCAGCTCCTCGATTTTCTTCAAACGATAATGGAGTGTGTTGATATGAATGTGTAAGGATTGTGCCGTATTTTTTAAAGAATGGTTTTGTCTAAATAGTGCACCTAAGGTTTCCAGCAGGTCTTTTTCTTTTAAAATGGGTCCAATGGTCCTCTGAATGTATTCAGATTTGACCTCTGGTGTAAGTTCCCCCGTGATCATTTCAAGGGTTAGCTCTTCATCAAAAATGATATTCCTAGTCCGTCTAGCTATTTTCAGTGCCCGTTCTGCTTGAGCATAGGATAGGTGCAGTTGTGACGGGGGTGCACACTGACCAACCCCTGCATAAGCAGATATACCAAAGCTATTATTGATATATTGCAAAAAGTGTTGAAGACGATTTTTGATGGAGGTTGGTTGAACAGACTCAGAACAATCGATTAAAACAATGATTCGTTCGTTTCCAGACCTCGTTAGCACATCGTTTTTATTTTGGGAAAAGGAATTTAAAATAGTTGACCACACATCCCTTGATAATGGAAACTTTCTCTGTCCAAATTCGATGATAACAGCAGTACGGTGAAGATCAAGATTAATCGAAAGCGCGCGGGCACGTTCTAGCAAGCTGGGACTTGGTTCTTTTTCCTGCAGCCACTCGAGGACGAAGGTTTCCATCGCTCGGGAGTGATATTCAAACTGTTCACCAAAGTAATTTTCACTAATTAACAGCTCGGTCATTTTACGAATGATTTCTCCAAAGGGGGTGACACTTTCAGGGTCACCTGTAATCCCAATGACACCAATGACCTCATGCTGAAAAAAAATCGGGAGATTGATTCCGGCTTTTACCCCCTTTAATTGAGCGGTTTCTTTTTCGGTAATAATCAGCTTTTTCTTCTGCCGTGAAGTGATGAAGGCTCCTTCATGGAAGGTACCCAGTCGAACTTGGTTAGTGCTTGCCATAATGATGCCATCTGTGTTCACAACGATAATTTCTTCTGACATTAATTTCTGAACTTCCCTCACTATTTTTTCAGCGAGCTCTGGTTGAAGCATTTGACAGCACCATCCCTTTTATATCAACATTTCCAATAATATGGTAAAAATTATTTTTGAAATAATATTTTAATTAGTACTATAATCATAATGAAATAAAAGTGCAAAGGGGAGAATATCTTGAAATATAAAATGTTAGCAACAGATTTGGACGGAACACTATTAAATGAGGAAAGAGAGATTGATAAGGAAAATATCGAGGCGATTCATGAATACTGCGAAAGGGGAGGAAGGGTTGTCATCTGCAGTGGCCGGTCTCCGCTTTCTACCAGGTGGATTGCCAATACGATAGGACTAAAAGGAGAGCCGATTATTGCCTATAACGGAGCTGTTATCCTTGATGAAAATGGAGAAATTAGTGAGCAGTCCGTTTTCCAACATGACCACCTTATGAGTTTCTGGGAATTATGTGAGGGAGAAGGCATTTATGCTCATTTTTACGAAGGAAATACCTTACTCGTTCCATCAGAAACGAAATGGAATAAGAACTGGATTGAAAATAATATCCTCTCTTTTGAAAAAACAGGGGTAAACTTGGAAGAACGTGAGAGTTTTCGCAGCAGATGTAAGGTGAAAATGGTCGATGATTTTTATCGCTATGTTAGAAGTAATCAACCCGTGATTACGAAAATTGCTGTCTTTAATGATGAGGGGAAACTCGCTGATTTTTCAAAGACGATTGATAAACAGGTGGGCGGAATGGAAATCAGCAGTAGTTTCAATTTTTTAAATTTGGAGATTTCACCTGCTGGTGTGAGTAAGGCTTCATCCTTAATAAAGCTTGGTGACATGTACGATATTCACATTTCGCAAATTGCGGCGATTGGGGATAATTACAATGATTCCCTTATGCTAAGTGCTGCAGGACTAGGGATTGCAATGGGAAATGCACCGGACGATGTGAAGAATCTGGCAGATCAGGTGACGGGAAGTAATCATGAAGCAGGCGTTGCACAGGCCATTCGTCGTTTTCTATTAGAATAATGTTGAAATATAATTTCATTATTTTTATAAAAATGTTGAATTATTATTTCACACGCGATATAATGAGTGCATAGTAATCGCTTACAACTAGAAAAACGAACGAGGAGGATAAGGAAATGATCGAAGAAAATCTCGAATTATTAACGACCGAATCCCGAAATAAAGAAACTATGCAGATTGATACGGCTAGTCCAATTGATATATTACGAATTATGAACGAACAAGACCAACTGGTGGCACTAGCTGTCAAAGAAGTTTTACCAGATATAGAAGCAGCAGTTCAGTTTGTATTTGAATCCTATAAAAAAGGCGGACGCCTGATATATTTAGGTGCCGGAACAAGCGGCAGGTTAGGTGTATTGGACGCAGTTGAATGTCCACCAACCTTTAGCACAGAACCAGAAATGGTTGTAGGGTTAATGGCTGGAGGAGAGGGTGCCTTTCTGAAAGCAGTTGAAGGTGCTGAGGATAATATGGAACTTGGCGTAAAGGACCTGAAGGATTTGAATTTGACAGAGAACGACACAGTGATTGGAATCGCGGCTAGCGGCAGGACCCCTTACGTAATTGGAGCGCTTCGCTATGCTAGAAGTATTGGAGCAAAAACAGTTGCGTTATCCTGTAATAAAAATGCGGCAATTAGTAAAGAAGCTGACCAAGCCATTGAAGTCATTGTTGGTCCAGAGGTACTAACTGGTTCGACTCGTTTGAAATCAGGTACCGCTCATAAAATGATTTTAAATATGATTTCGACTTCATCGATGATTCTTTTGGGTAAGGCATATGAGAATCTAATGGTCGATGTAAAAGTGAGTAACCTAAAATTAAAGGAACGCGCGATTGGGATTATCCGTAAAATTACTGGCGTTTCTTATGAAGCTGCTTTAGAAACATTAGAAAAATCAGGACTGCAAGTGAAAACAGCCATTGTGATGATCAAACGTGAGACCACGAAAGAGCAAGCAGAAAAGCTATTAACAAAAGCCAATGGCTATGTGAAAATCGCGATTCAACAATAGATAGGTGAAAAGGTGGTAATGGGTGTGGCTGCAGGCGGATTAAAAATGCTTCAAAATATGCTTGAACAGCTTCCGGCTTCTGAGCGGAAAATTGCTCAATTCATTCTTGAAAATCCACAAAGTATTTTAAACAAGACAGTCAATGATATCGGAGCTCAAGCAAAAACGAGTGGAGCTGCAGTCATAAGGTTGTGTAAGTCACTTGGTTTGAATGGCTTTCAGGATTTAAAAGTAAGAATTGCGGGCGATTTGGTAAAGCCCGCTGAACAAGGATATCGTGACATTGAGCCAGGTGAATCTTATTTTTCGATTGTCCAAAAGACCACCAGCAATAGTATTCAGAGCATCCGCGATTCTGCAGAGATGATCAATTACGAGGAATTGGAACGGGCCGTTCAGACATTACTGTCTGCTCAGAATGTCCATTTCTTCGGAATTGGCGCCTCTAATATTATTGCGAAGGACGCACAGCAGAAGTTCCTAAGGATTCAAAAAAATGCAACCGCTTTTACCGATACACATCTTGTGGCAACTTTGATTGCTAATGCGAAAAAGGATGATGTGGTGTTTGCCATCTCTCACTCGGGGGAGACCGCAGAGATCATCAAAGTAATATCACTTGCGAAAGAGCGCGGCGTGAAAACGATTAGTTTGACCAAATATGGTCAATCTTCGGTCGCTTCTTCAGCCGATATTAAGCTGTTTACCTCTTATTCAGGGGAACCGGCTTTCCGAAGTGCGGCGACATCATCTCGTTTGGCGCAGTTATACATGATGGATATTTTGTTTTTGTCGATGGCGACGGTCCAGTACGAGCAAACGGTTCAAGCGATTGATCAAACAAGAGAAGCAATCAAATTTATTAAAAGAGAAAATTAAACTTGTAGGTGGTGATGTGAACACTATTTGCACTGTGTTTACTAGGGGAAATAGATCACATGATTCAAACATTAAAATACAACAGAGAGTAGGGGAAATGAATGGCTGGAGAAAATAAAATATTAGCTGAAAAGATCCTTGAACAATTAGGCGGCTCCACTAACATTGGCAATTACACACATTGTATGACAAGACTTCGTGTGACACCGAAGGATGATTCTGTTATCAACAAGGCTGCCCTAAAGAAAATAGACGGGGTTATTGGAGTGGTTGAGGAAGAAACCCTTCAAATCATTCTCGGACCTGGAAAAGTAAATAAAGTAACAGAAGAGTTTGGTAAATTGATTGACGCAGCAGGCGGAATCAATTTAAAAGAGAAAGCAGCGAGCACGAAAGCAGAAATCAACAAAAAGAACGCCACGCCATTTAAGATGTTTTTACGTAAAATCGCCGGAATTTTCATTCCATTAATCCCAGCCCTTGTTGCATCAGGATTGATTACAGGGATTACAAAAGCGGTTATTCAAGCTGGATGGTTAGCAGGTGATTCACAGCTTGCAACGATTCTTTCCGTTATTGGCGGTGGATTATTCGGTTATCTTGGAATTTTAGTTGGTACGAATGCAGCGAAGGAATTTGGCGGTTCACCGGCACTTGGTGCGATTGCGGGTATCTTAATTATTAACCCGGCTGTTGCAGGTATACATTTGTTTGGCGCAGATCTACTTCCTGGTCGCGGTGGTTTAATTGGTGTTCTGTTTGCCGCAATCTTTATCGCTTTAGTCGAAAAACAAGTACGTAAGTATGTTCCCACTAGCTTAGATCTTTTCGTTACACCAACTGTGGCACTATTGGTTACTGGTATTGTTACTTATCTTGTCTTTATGCCGCTTGGTGGTTTCTTCTCAGATATTATCACAAAAGGTTTAACTTCTTTACTTGATATGGGTGGTGTCGTTGCCGGCTTTGTTCTTGGTGCAACCTTCCTTCCATTAGTTGTCACTGGATTACACCAAGGTTTAACACCGATCCATTTAGAGTTAATTAATACAATTGGTGATGACCCGCTTCTACCAATCTTAGCTATGGGTGGAGCAGGGCAAGTAGGTGCAGCGTTTGCCATCTATCTTAAAACAAAGAAAACTCGCTTAAAAAGAGCCATTGGCGGTGGTCTGCCAGCAGGTATTCTTGGAATCGGTGAGCCGTTAATCTTCGGTGTTACGCTTCCATTAGGTCGTCCGTTCTTAACAGCATGTTTAGGTGCTGGTGTCGGCGGTGCGTTCCAAGCAGCATTTGGAATCGCAACAGTCGCAATCGGAGTATCTGGTTTGCCACTAGCGTTCCTAGTTGTAACTGGTCAAGTTCTCCTTTATTTAGTAGGGGTATTAATTGCCTATGGCGCAGGATTCTTGTTCACGTACCTATTCGGTTTCAATGATGATATGGCTGGTGAATTTGATTGATCGGTATTTCCTTCTATCTGAATGATCCTTTAGCAGAAGAACGGATTGAACTTGCTGGAAAAATGGGTGTGAAGCGAGCGTTTACCTCGCTTCATATTCCTGAAGAATCTGGTGATCTAGCGGGTCGTGCGATGAAGCTGCTACAGTGTGCGAAGGATGCAGGGATAGAAGTTTATGCCGATGTGTCATTAAAAACACCTGGACACTTGGGATTAGACAGCTTGTTTGCGTTAAAATCACTTGGGGTCAGCGGCCTCAGACTTGATGACTTTTTTGAAAATGAAATGATTTTAAATCTTGCAAAAGAGTTTAAGCTTGCACTGAATGCCAGTATTATCTTTGAGGAAGATGTGCAGGCACTTTTAGAAGGCGGGTTAAAAGCGAATCAGCTTTTAGCTTGGCATAATTTCTATCCGAGAAGAGACACTGGATTATCGGATATGTTTTTTCAAAAGCAAAATGAACTTTTTAAAAAGTATGGCATTGCAGTGAGTGCTTATATTCCAGGTGACGGGGAGAAACGTGGACCGTTGTTTGAAGGACTGCCGACCTTAGAGGAGCATCGTGATCTCGATTCATTTATGTCAGCATTGGAATTGTTCCATTATGGTATCGAGGATGTTTATATCGGCGACCCAGAGGTAAGTGAAGAACTTCTTCGGAAATTAATCGAGTTTGATGAACATCATTGTGTAGAGGTTCGAATCGAAGGGTATCAAGAAGGGGAGTTCAGGCTCCGTCCTGATTTATCTCGTGATGTACTTAGGTTCATGGACACGAGAAGTGAGGGTTCCATTCCACCTATGAATACCGAGGCTCGATTAACTGGTTCGATTACGATAGATAATGACCGCTATGGACGGTACCGAGGTGAGGTACAAATCACGCTTTGGGACTTGCCTGCCGATGAGCGGGTAAATGTAGTGGGGAGAGTCGTGGAAGACGATTGGCTGCTTCTTTCCTATCTCAAACCTGGTCAAAAAGTAAAATTAATACATGTTTAACGAACTGCCTCAGCAATGGGGCAGTTTTTTTGGTCGCTTATGGTGAATATGGAAAAAACTTAATTTACACTTTGTTCAAACCTTCCTTAACTTTTGTTCACTATATATGCTATATTGGTGTACAGGTATTATATTACGATATTTTTTAAGAGGGCAATTTCTTTTCTTGTAGGAGAAGGGAAAGTGCTTTTTCTATTTTAAAGGAGGGGAAAGTTGTGAAAGGTCAGTTTTCACAGCGATTACTATGAGTTTTGTTGGTTTATTTTTATCAGGTGCTGTTCTTTTTCTAAATGGTCTAATGCTCTTAGGGAAGGCAGATGCCAAAGCAGTTGGGTATTTTAATCTTTTCGTCGGAGTTATTCAAATCATTAATCCGTTTTATTTACTCATGACTTCTAGTCAAGGTAATTGGGATTTATATAATAGTGCTGCTATCTTTCTATTTGGTTTAACCTACCTATACGTCGGGGTTACCTCTGTGAAGGGACTTGAAGGAAACGGCCTCGGCTGGTTTAGCTTATGGGTTTCCATCATTGCCGTTGTGTACACGGTTATCTCTTTAATCCAATTTCACGATGTTGTCAATGCATTAACATGGGGACTGTGGGCATTCTTATGGCTGCTATTCTTTTTAACAGGTTCGCTTAATAAGAAAATTGATGGCTATGTTGGTATAGTAGCCATTGTACTATCTTGGGTAACACTTACGATTCCAGCCATGCTTTACTTTTTAGGCGTCTGGAATACACCAGCAGTCCAACAAATCTGGACTTGGGTGCTGATTCTGACTATTATCTTTTTCGTAGTCAGCCTTTTAAGCCCAAAGCTTTCATTCAAAAAAGAGAAAAGTGGGCAAGAAGTTCAAGCTATATAAGATCCTTTTTATGATTATTGGCGCCATCTATTATTCTTGTATAATATATAAATGGGTTATTACTATTAATACATTTATAACTAGCTAGAAGGTGTAAAGGGGTAATAGTTGTGGCAAAAAGTATGTGGATGACACCTGAAGAATCAATGCGAAAGAAAAAAATGAAGAAAAACCTACTTTATATTAATATTATGATTGGCACGATTATACTAAGTGCTTTGGTAACGATACTTGCAAACCAAGTATCTTAAAGTCAATCCATCTATATTTCAATAGCATTCTTTAAAGTACACGCGGATTAGCGTGTGCTTTTTTGTTATGGGTGACGAAAAATACCTTTTTTGGGCAAAAATAAATAAAGGGAGGGATTTTGTGGAAGAGTTAAAGTATTTAAATCCGACCGAACTGCTGGAAAAAATCTATGACACGCTTTGTTCTGAGTATGAGGATGAAGCTCACTACGACAATGAAAAGGATAAACAAGATATAGAAGTAACCAAAAGGCGTTTAACAAAAAAAGTGTTTAACGAATTTGTCGTCGATGATGAGTATTTTCTAACCATGGATTCGAAAACCTTTAAAGAACGCTATCATTTATATGAAAAAGACTTACTCAAAATGATTACAGGCTGCAGCGAGAATGGTGTGCCCTATGAAAAATTTATCATAATCATTGATGATTTATTGGCCAGTGCGAATCATAGACTTAATGCGTTTGAACAGCTAAACGAAGAAATCACAAGAATCAAGGCAGAAAAGGAACAGGAAGAAGAATCAGAAGAAGTGATAGAGGCAAAAGAAACAGAGGAAGAGGAAGCATAGAATTTACTTCATAAGGGAGAGCATAAATGGATTTATTGATGAGTGTTTTATTGTTGATTGTTGGTTTATTGATTTCAAATATCATTAGCCATTACCTGCCTTCGATTCCAACGGCCTTGACTCAAATCGGGTTTGGGATTTTGATTGCCCTATTATTTCGTGATATTTCACTTGAAATCGAGACCGAGTGGTTTTTGTTACTTTTTGTCGCTCCACTTTTGTACAACGATGGGCGGCATTTTCCACGCGAAGAATTGTGGAGGATGAGGGCCCCTATCTTTGGTAATGCCATTATTCTTGTTCTATTAACTACGATTGGCGGAGGGTATTTTATTCACTGGCTAATTCCAAATATTCCTTTGGCGGCTGCCTTTGCTTTAGCAGCAATTCTATCACCAACAGATCCTGTAGCAGTAAATGGGATTGCGAAACGGATTCGAATTCCCGAAAAGGTCTTGCATCTGGTTAGAGGAGAATCACTGATCAATGATGCATCAGGCCTGGTTGCGTTTAATTATGCCGTAGCAGCTGTGGTGACAGGTTATTTTTCGCTAATAGAGGCAGTCTTTGATTTTACCTATATGTTTTTAGCAGGGGCATTATTAGGATTTTTACTAGGGGTACTTGTTACATGGATACGATTTATCTTACGCAAACAAGGAATTAACGATGTTACCTTCCATTCGTTACTACAGATTATGACCCCGTTCGTTATTTTTATCATTACCGAGGAGCTTTTGCATGCATCTGGCGTAATCGCGGTGGTCGTAGCTGGAATTGTTCATGCATTGGTAAAAGAAAGAACAGAAGCATTGTCAGCGGAGGAGCAAGTACTGACAGAAAATATCTGGTCGATTATTTTATTTGTGTTAAATGGGATTGTTTTTCTTCTATTAGGACTAAATATTCCTTTCTCAATGATGGAGACCGTCGCGAACCCCAATTATGGAAATTGGCTAATCATTGGCTATGTGCTGGCGATTGGAATGGTTATCTTGGGAATTCGCTATTTATGGTCGTATCTTTTTTCTACATATGAGTATCACTTTGTGAAAAGTAAACAGGGAGATAAGCCAAACAGCAAAACTACGTTGGTCACTAGTTTAACAGGGGTTCGTGGTGCTGTGACCATGGCTGGAGTACTTTCCATTCCATACGTCATCATGAGTGGAGCGGTGTTTCCAGAGAGGTCCTTGATTCTTTTTATAGCAGCAGGTGTGATTTTGTTTACCTTACTAGCTGCAACGGTGTTTTTACCACTATTAAGTAAGGAAGAAGAAGTTGAGGGAGAAATTGAGGATGAGATAGATATAAATGAAGCTAAGAAAAAGCTTATGCTATCCGCGATTAAAAAACTCCACCTTGAAATGAATGAGGAAAACGAAGCCGTAGCGTATGAGCTCATTGGGGAGTATAAGGTGATGTTTCAGCGGTTTAAACCAGTACCTACTTCGGATGAACGAGACATCAATCACTATCAACAAAAATTAAGAGAAATCAGGTTATTGGCGTTAAAAGCAGAGCGAAGATATATCCACGAAGAAATGGATAAAGGCGGCATGGATCAAAACGTGTTTGAGTCATTCGAAAAGTCCCTTGACTACCGAGAAGAGGCACTGTCGAACAATGCTCAATTTGGAATTCTGTATCTACTTGGTAAAATGATCAGAGGCTGGAAAAAGTTCAGAGGTCAGTATCCTAGAGACAGAGAGACTAGAATTGCAAAATTGCGGATGGGGCAAGACATCCAATTAAAAGCGTTGCAGGCCGCTCTTGACAGTTTAGAAAAATATGCAAAAGAAAATGAAAGAACAGAAATGGTCAGCATTGTGATTCTAGACTACAAACGAATGATCAATGTTCTAAAAACCCCAACCGCCGAATTCAACGAAAAAAGAGAAGAACAAAAAGAAGAACTGCGGCTCAAAGTCATGGACATCGAACGAGCCCAAATCCGCAGCATGTTCGAAGCAGGTGAAATTAACCGAGACCAAGCAAAAGAACTGCGCCGATTCATCAACTACAACGAAAGCATCACCCTATACGAACACGTAGAATAAGGTGTAGGAAAATATACAGTGATGTATAAACAGTGCCTGTCACCACTCGTGGACACTGTCCACGAGTGGTGACAGGCACCAAATTTTTCACTGAGTTATTTCCTTCTGCGATAGAGGTCCATGGTTTTGTAGCCTTCTGCTAGTACGGTTTCCATTTCGAGGAGGCGTTTTTCTTGGGTTTCTTTTCTTTTTGCGCTGTAGACATAACGCGCCCAGTCTTTTTGGTAGCCTGGTGTTAATTCGTTGTATATTTTTAATACATCTCTATTTTTACCTAAGTAATTTCGGATATCCTCAATGTTGATGATGTAGTCATCCACACACTGGCTATTTTTTGAGCTTGTCGTGTTTTTTGTTTTCTTTGGTGCTGACTTCAGGCCAATCACTGTGAATACCTCATTGAAACTCACCATGCGAGAAAACTTTAAGCTGCTTCCACGATAATAGCCTTCTTCATCATAATGTTTTTCCGTATAAATACTGTCACGCTCTATGTATTCCGGATATTTAGGATTACCTTTCTTCGGGTAGGCGAAGTAGATATAGCCGTTTTTCATTACTAGTTGCTTTTCGACTGCTTCTTGTAAGTACGTTTGAAAATCTTCTAATTTGAAAATAAAGACAAAAATCAGGTCATATTGAGCCTTTTTAATAGAAGAGTCATACTCTAACGCCTCAAACTCTTCAATATCTTCCGGTACATTAAGAATAAGCTTTGATGGATATTTACTGAAATTTAATTTCTCGATGACACTTTTTGTTGAATTTAACATAAATCCTCCCCCATTCCTAAGTTTCATTTTATCCTCGGTAAACAGGCTTTTCAACTTGAATTCCATAGTAAAGAGCAGCATGTAAACGTGATATATTTGAGGTTAGATGGCTTTAACGATTTTTGTAACCTCTATATTTGTTGAATCGTCGAAACTGTAGAGAAAGGGGGCAGGGGGATGGGATTGCTGGATGATACGGAGAACGAAAAAATAGATATCGTAAAAATGAACCGAGATGACGCAATAGAATTATTGATGAATGAATATGGTGAAACCATCAAGCGTTTAGTTTTCACCTATATTAAAGATTACGCGCTTACGGAGGATTTAACGCAAGAAATCTTTCTTATCGTCTATCTCAAATTGGATACCTTTGCGGGAAGGAGTTCGCTCAAGACCTGGGTGTATACCATTGCCATTAATAAATGTAAGGACTATTTAAAAAGCTGGCATTATCGGAAAATTAGCTATACCCACAATCTTCTTGATTTCATTGGAACCAACAAGGGCCCTGAAAATAATTTACTAGATCAGTCCGATAGAGCTGAGATGGTGCAGGAAATTCTAAAACTGCCCATTAAATACAGGGAAATGATTATTTTGTATTATTATAAGGAGTTTTCCATTCATGAAATTTCGGTGCTATTAAAAATAAGTGAAACTACGGCCAAAGTTAGACTTCATCGAGGACGGGAAAAGTTACGATTGGGCTTAGATATATTGGGACGAGGTGAGCTAAATGGATAAAAATCTTAACCATTTTAGAGAAGAAATAGATGAGCATATTTCTACCACTGCCTTTTTTACCGAAGATGATAAACGAGCTGTAAGGAGAAAAATTCGAGAATTAGAGGGTTCAAAAAGAAAACAAAATCGGCTCTTCCCGTTAATGATGTCCTTTGCTGCTGTTGCGGTGTTCTTTTTCCTTATAGGAGGATACATGGGTGATCAGCTTGGTTTGTTATCCAAAGAGAACTTTGTTACTCAACAGAATGAACCAATCACCAACCCAAAAGAAGAAGACGGGATTAAATTTGACCCTAGGACCTTAGAATTGGGAACACAGCTGGGCAGCTTCCTGGTAAAATCAGTTTCGCCGAGTGCTAGATATTTTCCTGCGTCACCTTTCGAGGCAGTGTTTACGGGGTATGAAACACTGAGCGGTATGTTTCATTATATTGAGGAGTCAGAAGAGCTTTTGTTCTATCCTGATGAAGACGAGGTACAGAAGCTTCCCGCTCCCGAAGGTGCAGGTAGAATTCCAGTGATTTCAATTTCAAATTTTGCTGAAAATAAAGACGAAGTCATTGAGTTGTTAGAGATTAATCCAGGAAAAAAGGTATTGGGGAACGTAACATTCACCTGGTATCGAATGGACTTTAGAAGTACAGGTGAACAGGTAGACAGTGCTGATATTGTGGCCGTCAATGGAACGGAATTGAGTTTAAAGGAAAAAGGCAATACGGGTGTAATGGATGAAGTGCCTCTAGAGTATGCAGTGATTTCGAACCATCTTTCTCCTATTTATGAAAAGTTCTATCTAACAGGTAATGATAATGTTCTTAAGGGCTTGAAGCCAGAGGACATCTTCCTGATGTTTTTGCAGGCATTTGAATTCAATCATACCGTGACCATGTATGAATTAATGGATGATGAAAACACTAAGATTCCTAGTTACCAAAAATTTGTCGACAACGTATACGAAAAAGAAGTAAAAACCTTGCAAATAGAATTCGAAAAAATCAAAGCCAACATCGGAAACCTGGAGATAAAGATAAACAATGACCATGCATCAATTGGTGTCAAAGGTGACACACCATACTCATTAAAGAAAGACAAAGCAGGGATATGGAAATTAGAATACTTCTTCTAAGTTTGGTGCCGTTTGGTGCCTGTCACCGCCCGTGGACACTGTCCACCCCAGACGGACAGTTCTAAATTTAAGAACCTCCTTTGTCATATTGCGGTTTAAACTGGAAAGGCTAAGGATAATAGGAGGATTGATAGGAATGAAGTTGAAGAGGTTATTATTGATGTTACTTTTAAGTGGTTCTCTTTTTTCTCTAACGGGTTGTGGTAATGATGAGGAGCCTGAAGAAGGGGAAAAGATTGAAGATGTGGAAGAGGAAGATGAAATCGGCGATGGCGAGGTTGATGATGAATAAAGGCAGGGTCTGATCCTATCCTCAAGACGTATAAAACAAGGAGTGCCATTTAACGGCACTCCTTGTTTTATAAGTATTTAAGGCAGGATATTCCCAGCAGTACGGTAGATACTGTACCACTCTTCGCGCGTTAAATGAATCTCACTTGCTCTGCAGCAATCCTTCAACCTGTCCACATTCATCGTTCCAATAACGGGCTGCATTTTGGCTGGATGACGCAGCAGCCACGCAATGGCGATGGTCGTATTGCTAACCCCATATTTTGCCGCGATTTCATCTATCTTTTGATTTAATTCAGGAAACTTTTCGTTTCCTAGAAACACACCTTCAAAGAATCCATATTGGAAAGGTGACCACGGCTGAATGGTCATATCGTTCAGCCTGCAGAAATCAAGGACGCTGCCATCGCGATCAATCGCTGAATCATTCTCCATGTTTACATTGATTCCATTGGAAATCATGTTGGCATTCGTGATGCTCAATTGCAGCTGATTCGCAACTAGCGGCTGCTTCACATATTTCTGAAGCAGTTGAATTTGCATAGGTTTCTGGTTGGACACGCCAAAGTGGCGGACTTTTCCTGAACTTTCAAGTGTGTCAAAAGCCTCTGCTACCTCTTCAGGCTCCACTAGTGCATCCGGACGGTGCAGGAGTAAAACATCCAGATACTCGGTATTCAGTCTTTTTAAAATCTCATCTACCGAATTTAAAATATGCTCTTTTGAAAAATCAAACATTCCCTTGCGAATGCCACATTTTGATTGCAGGATCATTTTTTCACGGACATCAGCATTCATATGGATTGCATCGGCGAAAATTTCCTCACAGGCTCCACCGCCATAAATGTCCGCATGGTCAAAGAAGTTCGCCCCTTGCTCTAACGCAGTTTGGACAAAGCGTTCAGCCTCGTTCTTCTCAAGTGAATTGATCCGCATGCATCCAACCGCAACAACCGGCACCTCTAATGTGCTGCCTCCTAGTTTCATTGTTCTCAACGTCATGACCTCCATTTTAGGGAATTTTCCACTCTCAGGAACAGCTATGTATTCATTCCTTATTTTGACACATTAGAAGGATAGTATCAAAATTTACGAATAGCTGCATTTTCCCAAGTGCTAGAGTCTAGTAATAGTAAAGTGCTATAATAGATTATTCCAATATACGAAAAATTGTAAGGGTTTTCCCGGAAGGGGGTAACATGCTTTTCTCATTACGCAATCGTTTATTACTTATTTTTACGTGTTTGCTAACGATTCCATTTATTATATTATCTTTGATTATTCCTAGCTTTTTTACGTCTGTTATTCGAGAACAGACTCAAGAGTTGACCATAGAAATGATGGATCAGTTTTCACTTTATGTTGATTCCATCTCTACACAGGCAGAGGATTTGGGCAAGCAAGTACTTGTTGACCAGACCACGCAGGAATGGATTAGATTAAATAGACAAGGTGCTGACAAGGAAGAAATCGATGCATTGATGAATCAACTTAAACAGGGACTATCCTCGATCATGATTAACAATTCTAATGCGATGTCGATTTCGGTACTGCTTGATGATGGGACCGGTACTTGGGGTGTTCATTCCTCACTTCATGAAACAGATTGGTATCAGGACTTTACCCAACATAATCAGGACTATGTTAAATCACATTTAGATCCATTTCAGCAAAGTCATGAAATGCAACAAAAGAAGATCAATAGCTATATTTTGCCCCTCATTGATACCAATACGATGATATCAGCAGGGGTCATTAAAGTGAATTTCCCTTCTGCTTTACTGGAAACGGCCCTAAATAAAATCACAATTGGACAAAATGAGCATACGTATTTGTTAAATCATCAGGGTGAAAACATTTTGTCAGGCAAGATAAAGATCCCAAATTCGATCCTGAAACAAAGTTTAAAGCAAATCACCACTAGCGATGACCAAGAAGGGCTAATTGAAGCCTCTTACCAGAAGGAGAAGTATTTAGTTTTCTTTCAAAAGCTGCCAGTAGGGGATTGGATCCTAGTCAGTGAAGTAACAGAGTCCGATTTATTCGCAAGGGCCAATCATTTACAGCGAAACCTTCTTTTAACGAGTGCAGTCCTTTTTTTCATCACCATTGTGGCTTCGGTGATTATGTCTAACAATATTACAAGTCCTTTAGGAAAACTCGCAAAAGCGCTTGTGTTTATCGAACGGGGAGATTTTACAGGGGCAAAACGCTTTATGCCTCACATTAAATCTCAAAATAATGAAGTTGATTACCTTATTAATGTTACGGAACATACGATTGATCAATTGCAGAATTTAATTGAAACCGAATATGAAGCCAATTTGCGCCGGAAAGATGCGGAATATAAGGCCTTATTATTACAAATCAATCCTCACTTTCTGAACAATACACTTGAAATTATAGGAAGTCTAGCGCTTCAAGGAAAAAGTAAAGAGGTTATGAATGTAAGCATTTATTTAGGAAAAATGCTGAGATATTCTTTAAATACAAAAAGCAATATTGTACCGTTAGGTGAAGAAGTAAATTATATCAAGAGTTACACGAACATATTAAAGTTAAGATATGAGGACACGATTACGATTCATATGGATGTAGACCCTGACACCATAACGACCCCCGTAATAAAATTCATTTTACAGCCACTCGTGGAAAATGCAGTGAAATATAGTTTCAGTGAAAAGACGTTTGCCAATATTTTAATAAAAACTGAAGTGATTGGAAGTCAGCTTACCCTGTCAGTGGCAGATAAAGGGATGGGGATGTCTCATGAGGTCATTTCGGATTTATTATCTCAAGCTGATGAAACTCTATATGTATTGGAAAGCAAAGGAAACAGCATTGGGTTAAGAAATGTACTTGGACGATTAAAACTTACCTATGGAGATGACTTTTCCTATCAAATTGAATCTACAAAAAATGAAGGTACGAAGATTACTTTACTGATTGATTTGAAGAGGGGGGGAAGACAGAATGAAAGTGTTAATCACGGATGATGAGATTCAAATTCGTAAAGGATTACGCTTAAAAGTAGACTGGGAGGAAGAGGGATTTCAACTTGTTGAAGAGGCTTCAAATGGAAAAGAAGCTCTTGAAATCCTCCAAACCAAGGATATCGATATAGTGATTACCGATATGAGAATGCCTATTATGGATGGAGTAGAATTGGCAAAACGTTGTCATCAAGATTTTCCCCATGTAAAAGTCATCGTTTTATCAGGTTATTCCGATTTTGATTATGTGCGGAATTCATTGCAACAAGGCGTTAAAGACTACTTATTAAAACCTGTTGCCCCTGATGAATTAGTAGAAGCATTGAGGAAGATTAGGAAAGAAATAGAGGAAGAGAAAAGAAAACAGGTTGAAATCGCGCAAATGAGTAGACTTGTTCATTCTCATTTACAAGAATTGCAGGAACAATTTATCCTTCATTTAGCAAAAGAGGAAAGATTACAGCTTCCGATTGTGATTGAAAGGCTTCAGCAGCTTCAGCTACAGGAACTGGCAAGTGAAAATGGGAAAGTACAGTTTTTCACGGTGGAAATTAGAGAAAGCCACGATCCTAATCGTTTAGAGGAACTAAGGATTCCATTTCAGTTGTTGTGTAAAGAAATCGCTCAACAGCAGCAATCAACCTATATGTTTACAGATCCAAGCTATCCTAATATGGTTCAATTTTTACAGTTGGTTGATTCCCATTCTTCATCGACCAGTCATTTCGTTTTGTTAATTCAACAAAACGTTAACAAACTATTAAAATTAGAAACCGTCATTGGCATTGGTACGATTGTAAATGGACTTTCAGAATATAGGAGCGGATATATATCCAGTTTACTTGCTTGGAGCCAAAGTCAACTTGGATCAAAGTCTCAGATTATGGATCAAACTGCTGCAAGCGAAGAAGTGTTTGACTTTTCTCCCGATTTCGAGAGACGGATAACGAATTCAATCGAAAATGTTGATTTTGCTGCTTTTAAAGATAATTTGCAGATTGTTCTTGAAGGGCCCAGAGGCCGTTCGGTTATGTCGTTCTCTTTTGCTGCCAACCAAGTGTTATTTATGTTAGGTTCATTAGCAAAAAAGTACGATGTTGAGACGAAAGACATTCAAAATATGATATGGAATTGCCAGCAAAATATATGGAAGCTTTATTCCCAACATAAAGTGAAAGAGGACCTGATTCAATTAGCCTCATTAATCATTGAAAAAGTTCATCTTGCTCGTTTTTCCAATAAGAAATTAATCGATAGTATCCGCCATTATTTGGACCAGCATTATGCAAGTGAAATATCCCTTACTACCTTGTCCGCTTTATTTCACATTAATAGTGCCCATTTATCGGAAACATTTAAACATCATGTCGGGCTGAACTTTAGTGATTATCTAGTTAATTTGAGGATGAAAAAGGCAAGACAATTGCTTAAAGATAAACAGTTGAAAATCATTGATGTCAGTAACTTAGTTGGCTTTTCAAACTCAGGGTATTTTAGTACGGTCTTTAAAAAACACGTTGGACAAACACCTTTAGAATTTCGTAACTCGATAGGGGAATAGGTCAGTTTTTAGTGAGGAGGAGATTCTAGGTGAAGAAATGGTTAACTGTCATCATTCTTTTTGGTATAGCGGGATTTGCGTATTTTTATATTTTTACTTTATCAAGTGACAGTCCAGATAAAGAGAAGCAGGTAAAACAAGTCGAACTGACCTTTTTACGAAATTTAGCGAATCCAGCGTTTAATCAGGCCTATGAAGAGATGGTTTCTGCCTTTGAATCAACGCACCCCAATATTAAGATTAATATGCAATCGATGCACTGGGGAAGTGAATACGAATTAAGGCTGCGTACTGAACTTGCTGCAGGAAACCATCCGGATATTATGGCGATTGATAGTCCAAACCTGGCTCTTTATGCAAATTCCGGTTCGCTATTATCGATTGATTCTTATATGAAAGAGGAAGGAAATATTGAAGATATACCTGAAAGTGTATTAAAGGGTTTAACCTATAAGGATGAAATTTACCTTGCTCCAATTGTGGAATCGAGCATTGCCTTATTTTACAATATGAATATTTTCAGGAAGGCAGGGATCCCCTTTCCTTCAGGAAATCCAAACAATCCTCTGACGTGGGAGGAAGTGCTGGAGATAGCTATAAAAGTTAACAATCCTGCAAAAGGTGTGATAGGAATAGATCCTGCCCAAGGCTTTAATGTTGGAGAAGGTCCTGCTTATTTTAAAATACCGATCCTTTGGCAGTTCGGAGCAGATGTTATTAGTCCAGATGGAACAACTGCACAGGGGTATCTTAATTCACCTGAAGCATTAGAAGCCCTACAATTTTATCAAGATTTATATAGGAAGCATGGGGTAGCGGCGGTTGAAATGCCTCCCGCTCCTTTTGAAACAGATAAGCTTGGGATGACGATTTTGGGTTCTTGGGCGATATCGGAATTGCAACAAACTCCTGGTTTTGTGCTTGGAGAAGATTTTGGGGTCGCCCCCCTGCCGAAGGGGAAAAATCAAGTTGTCCCGAATGGCGGCTGGGCACTTGGGATTTCATCCAAAACCAAGCACCCGGAGGAAGCCTGGGAATTTGTGAAATTTGCTACAGGGTATGAGGGTTCGAAATTGTTCGTCGAGATTTCCGGGGATTTACCTGCGCGATATTCAGTAGCAAAAGACTTTCCGGAACTCAATGAATATCCCAAAAATATCTTTGTCCAACAAGATCAAAACTACTCGAAAAATCGACCGGTAACTCCAGCCTATCCAGTCATCAGCGAAGCGATTAAGGATCTATTTGAAGAAGTCGGGCTGGAAGGAAAAAATGTCGAAGAAGCCGCAAATAAAGCGGTAGAGAAAATTAATAATGGTTTAAAAGATATCAAAAAGTAATCCT
The DNA here is from genome assembly GCF_030123505.1 of Neobacillus sp. YX16. Classification (GTDB taxonomy): domain Bacteria; phylum Bacillota; class Bacilli; order Bacillales; family Cytobacillaceae; genus Neobacillus. The sequence goes on along the minus strand of NZ_CP126115.1, from coordinate 5,457,919 downwards.
CTAGATTAGAAACTAGAGGATTTTCTATCGTCTTCAGGACAAATATTATTGGAGCATAGAAGTTTTGTCCTTAATCAAGGGTCTTGAGGACAAATCGCACAAGCGACCAGGAGGATTTGTCTTTAATCAAGGGTCTTAAGGACAAATCGCACAAGCGTCCAGGAAGATTCGTCTCTAATCAAGGGTCTTAAGGACAAATCGTACAAGCGTCCAGGAAGATTGGTCTTTAATCAAGGGTCTTGAGGACAAATCGCACGAACGTCCAGGAAGATTGGTCTTTAATCAAGGGTCTTGAGGACAAATCGCACAAGCAACCAGGAAGATTGGTCTTTAATCAAGGGTCTTAAGGACAAATCGCACAAGCGTCCAGGAAGATTCGTCTTTAATCAAGGGTCTAGAGGACAAATCGAGCGACCGTCCAGGAAGATTTGTCTTTAAGAAAGGACAAGCAGCATTTCTATCATTCATAAAAAGCCCATTGACCCTTACCTATAATTTTAAGATTCTTTCCCAGTGACCGGCTTATTGTCTTTTTACAAGGAACGATCCTACACCAATCCTGAATGATATTTGTGGTGATTTTGCGTTCTGGAAAAAGGAGCTTAAATTCCTCTGCATTACGCATGATGGCAAGTGCGACCATTTCTTCACAACCGCACTCTTTACATACCATTTTTTTCCCCGTGACAAACACTGAAAAAGTATGACATACCTTGCACGTCATCCCCTTTTTTATCTGTTCATACTCGTATATGGGAAATTGGGTATAGGGAGATTCTGTTTGGTGCAATGAAATGAGTTTGTCCGCTAGATTTTTATGGGACTGATTGAGAAGTGAAGGTTTTTGATCCAATTTGCTCATAAAGCGGTTAAGTTGGGTAGGGAGAATAAAAGGCAGGTCAGGTGGAGTTTGGTATAAGGTAAATTGAGGGTTGATGAATATGACATATGCTTCAACTGTTAGCTTACTCCCTAGCGATTGAAGAAGCTGACTCAGCATTAACTTGCTTCGTTTTAGTTGGTCCAACGGGTTCTGGATATCTAGTCCGCTGAGTGTTTTAAAATATTCACCATCATAAACGTACTCGCCTTCGAAATTTTTCACTTCAAAAAGAGAAAAGGTCCCTTGAAAAATGAGGGATGAATCCAGTTGGAAACTTGACTTGTTATTATTAAGCAGCAAATCGTTCAAAATATAGCAATTACGTTGAAGCATCTCAGTAAATACATCAAATTGAACTTCCCCTTCATATCCTTTTTCTTGGTTTTGATAATACCTTTGATCATCCTCGGTTAATTTCATTCGTTTGTTTAAGATTCTAAGAGTCTTTAATACTACTGATTCACTCCGGGCTTTGTATGGCATATCCCACATCCTTTCTCCTTCCCATCATATCGAAAAAATAGAGTGAAAGCGATATCAACTGCCGAAAATTTTAAAATGCCTCAACCAAAAATATTAAACTCTTAATTCTACCCATTTTGTTATATTAAACCCATGTTGAAAGTGCTTTCAACAGAACTAAGTTGATAGGAGGGTAAGAGAGTGGAAGAAATAGTAAAAGCAGAGCAAACCATACCGGTTAGTAAACCAGCAACAACTACAAAACTAAGCAAGAACCTTATGTACATTAAAAAGAACTACATTCTTTATTTGCTTATTGCGCCTGCTGTTATTCTTACAATTATATTTAAGTACATCCCCATATACGGGGCGACGATTGCCTTTAAAGATTTTAGTCCGATCAGGGGGATTACAGGGAGTGAATGGGTAGGTTTTAAACATTTTACAAGTTTCCTAACGTCGCCTAATTTCATCGAAATATTAATGAACACGATTAAATTAAGTTCCTTTGAACTTTTGATAGGATTTCCTATTCCAATTATATTGGCTCTTATGTTAAACCAACTGCGAAAATCAAGTGTGAAGAAGAATGTTCAGTTAGCCTTATATGCACCGCATTTCATATCTGTGGTTGTCGTTTCGGGAATGGTCTTTCTTTTTCTATCACCGGTTGGACCTATTAATGCGGTGTTATCAACCTTTTTTGATAAGCCGATTTCATTCATGTCTGACCCGGATTATTTTAGAACGATCTACATCTGGTCTGGAGTATGGCAAGGGGCAGGCTGGGCATCCATTGTTTATGTTGCCGCACTTGCTAACGTTGACCCGCAGCTTCATGAAGCAGCAACACTTGACGGGGCGTCACTCCTACAACGAATCTGGCATATCGATCTTCCAACGCTTAAGCCAGTGATGGCAGTCTTGTTTATCTTAGCGGCTGGAGGAATCATGGGAATTGGTTTTGAAAAAGCGTACTTAATGCAAACGCCAATGAATTCGCCATCATCAGAAATTATTGCTACTTACGTTTATAAACGAGGGTTGCTGGCAGGTGATTACTCGTTTGCAACCGCAGTCGGATTATTTAATGCCGTTGTAAATGTAATTTTACTTGGAGTTGTCAATCAGGTAGTTAAGAAACTAAACGAAGGCGAAGGACTCGTTTAAGGAAGGAGGAAAAGTATGAACAATCAAATCAAACATGCAAAGGGCGACCGAATTCTGCTTCTGACCAATAATATTCTACTAACTATTATCATCCTTGCCATAGTAGGACCTCTATTATATGTATTTCTGTCGTCTTTCCTAGAACCAAATGCAATCATTCGAAAAGGACTGTCGTTACATTCCTCTGATTGGTCATTAGAAGGTTATAAGCGACTCTTTACGGATGACACCATTGTGAGAGGATTTTTCAACTCACTCCTGTATTCAACTGGATTTACGATTGTGACCGTACTCGTTTGTCTCTTTGCCGGATATACGTTATCGGTAGATGGTTTAGTTGGTAAAAAGGTATTTATGATTTTCTTCTTATTTACAATGTTTTTTGGAGGAGGCTTAATCCCAACGTATTTTGTTATCCGTGATTTAGGAATGCTGAATACGATTTGGGCGATTATCCTGCCTGGTGCTGTTAATGTCTGGTTTATTATTCTCGCCAGAACTTATTTTAAAGCGGTTCCAAATGAGCTGAAGGAAGCAGCAAGAATTGATGGCGCCTCCGATTTAAAAATATTCTTTCGTATCATTTTACCTTTATCGAAACCGATAATCTTTGTTCTAGCATTATATGCCTTCATTGGACAATGGAACGCCTACTTCGATGCCATGATATACCTTGACGATCGAGAATTACATCCATTGCAATTAGTATTGCGTTCGATTCTGATCCAAAACGAAGTACAGCCTGGAATGGTTGCGGATGTTGAGGCAAGGAACGAGTTAATGAGGATTTCAGAGATGATCCGCTATTCATCGATTGTGATTGCAAGTTTACCGTTATTGATTATGTACCCATTTTTCCAAAAGTATTTTGAAAAGGGAGTAATGGTTGGTTCTTTAAAATAAAACAAAAAAGTGAGGGTTTATAATGAAAAAAAGAATGTTTACAACAGCTTCAGCACTACTGCTTTCAGGTTCTTTACTTCTAACGGGCTGTACGAGCAAAAGTGGCGGCAGCGAAAGTTTCTCATCTAAGGATTACGGGCTAAAGGAAGTAAGCTTTCCATTGAAAGAGGTAAAAACATTAAAGATTATGACATCCAGTTCACCATTAGCTCCTGAGAATCCGAATGATAAGTTAATTTTTCAACGGTTAGAAGAACAAACTGGTGTTAAAGTAGACTGGAGAAACTATACAACGGATATATTCAATGAAAAACGTAATTTAGCCATTGCTAGTGGTGAGCTTCCGGACGCCATCTTTAATGCCGGATTCAGCGATTATGAACTATTAAAGCATGCGAAGGATGGAGTTATTGTACCAGTTGAGGATTTAATTCAGTATATGCCAAACTTACAAGCTGTCCTTGAAAAAGCACCACAATACAAAGCAATGATGACGGCGCCTGATGGCCATATCTATGCTTTTCCATGGATTGAGGAGTTGGGTGAAGGAAAAGAAAGTATTCATTCCCTTGATGCATTCCCATGGATTAATATGGAATGGTTAAACAAATTAGGATTAGAGGTTCCAAAAACAACCGAAGAGTTAAAGAAAGTCTTACTTGCTTTTAAAACTCAGGATCCGAATGGTAATGGTGAAGCGGACGAGATCCCAATGTCATTCATTATCAATGATGGTGGACAGGATCCCCATTCATTATTCGGTGCATTTGGTCTAGGAGATAACTGGGATTTCACGGTGGTAACGAATGATGGAGAAGTAAAACTAACTGCAGCTGATGAAAGCTATAAAAAGGCTATTAGCTGGTTTAATGATTTATACAATGAAGGATTAATCGATATCGAGGCATTTGAACATGATTGGAATACGTATCTAGCAAAAGGTCGAGACAAAAAATATGGTTTGTACTTTACATGGGATAAAGGAAATATCACTGGAATGGGCGAAGACTATGATTTGCTTGCTCCATTAAAAGGTCCAGAAGGACATCAAAATGTTGCAAGGACAAATGGAATGGGCTTTGATCGCTCTCGTTTAGTGGTGACATCAGCAAATAAAAACCTAGAATTAACAGCAAAGTGGATTGACCAGCTTTATGATCCGTCTCAATCCGTACAAAATAACTGGGGTACGTATGGTGACGAAAAGCAACAAAACATTTTTGGAATGGATGAGGCAACAAAAATGTTAAAACATCTTCCTTTAGAAGGTACTGCACCAGTTGAATTAAGAGAAAAAACATCTGTCGGCGGGCCATTGGCAATCTTAGACAGCTACTACGGTAATGTGACTACAAAACCAGATGATGCTGCTTGGAGATTGAACTTAATGAAAGAAGTAATGGTTCCTTACATGGAAGCCGATAATATTTACCCGCGTGTATTTTTCTCACTAGAGGACCTAGATCGAATTTCCGTGATCGAAACCGATTTGTTTGCTTATATTAAGCGAAAACGTGCGGAATGGATTGCAAATGGCGGTGTTGAAAAAGAATGGAATGAATATCTAGCAGAATTAGATCGACTTGGGCTACAAGAATGGCTAGATATTAAGCAAAAAGGTTACGATCGAAATCAGGAATAATACACGGTAAATGGTCTGAGGCTGTACAGGTGTTTTGGCAAATGTACAGCCTTTTTTACAAATTTAATACAAATAAGGAGCTAAAAAAATGACACAAACCTATAAAGAGCAGTATCGTCCACAATTTCACTTTTCACCGGAAGAAAAGTGGCTGAATGATCCGAATGGAATGGTCTTTTTTAATGATGAATATCATTTGTTCTATCAACACCATCCCTTTGGTACGACCTGGGGGCCAATGCACTGGGGACATGCGGTAAGTAAAGACTTGATTCATTGGGAGCACCTTCCGATTGCCTTATATCCGGATGAACTTGGAGGTATTTTTTCAGGGAGTGCGGTCGTAGATTGGAAGAATACTACAGGCTTTTTTGAAAAAGATCAATCAGGATTGGTTGCGATATATACTAGTGCCGGCACTTATCCTGATTCCGATAGACCGCTTCAGCAACAAAGCTTAGCTTACAGTAAGGACAATGGAAGAACGTGGGTGAAATTTGAAGGCAATCCTGTCCTTTCAGACGTTAATATTACCGATTACCGTGACCCTAAAGTTTTTTGGCATGAAGAGACAAATAAATGGGTGATGGTGCTGGCAACGGGCCAAACGATTACGATTTATACTTCCCTTAATTTAAAAGAATGGGAGTTTGCCAGTGAATTTGGGCATAGTGCTGGTTCACATGATGGGGTTTGGGAATGTCCAGACCTATTCAAACTACCTGTAGATGGAGAACAAGATAAATGGGTAATGATCGTGAGCATCGGTGATAACGATCCATCAGCAGAAGGTTCCAGAACACAATATTTTATTGGCCAGTTTGATGGAACTACTTTTGTAAATGACCATGACGATTCGACGATTCTTTGGTTAGATTACGGCCGTGATAATTATGCGGGAGTGAGTTGGTCCGATATCCAAGATGGAAGACGCATTTATCTTGGCTGGATGAGTAATTGGCGCTATGCCAATCAAGTTCCAACTAAAGACTGGAGAGGTGCGATGACGTTACCAAGAGAATTATCCTTAGCTAAAACAGAGGTCGGAATCCGCTTATTCCAAAAACCAGTTGCTGAAGTTCGTACCATTAGAAAAGAAACGGAATCTCATCCCGAAATAGCGGTTGAATCAGGCAGCACAGTATCGATTCCGTTTACGAATGCATTAATGGAAATAACTCTCGAATTTGAAAAAGTAAGTTCAAGCCAATTTGGAATGATCATACATCATTCTGAACAAGAAAAAACCGTCATTGGCTATAATACAGTAGAAGAGAAGTTATTTGTTGACCGAACATTTTCTGGAGAACATAGCTTTTCGACATCCTTCCAAGCTATACAGGAAGCCCCATTAAAGTTGGATCATCAAAGGTTGAAACTTCAATTGTTTTTAGATGCTTCCTCCATTGAGGTGTTTGCAAACAATGGTGAGGCTGCTATTACTAGCTTATTGTTCCCGCGTGAGTCAAGCAAAGAGCTAATTTTATTTTCAAATGAAGGAACTACAAATGTTTCGCATTTAAAAATAACGAAACTTGATTCTATTTGGTGCAAGTAAGTTAAGTATGAAAGCTCTAATCGGTTAATTGGTTAGAGCTTTATTTTTTAAAAGGATGGTGTTTCGTTTGGGTTCATCAATTATATGCATGGGTGAATTATTAATCGACTTTTTCTGTACCGATGTGGACATTAACTTAATAGAAGGGCAAAATTTTCAAAAGCAAGCTGGGGGAGCACCGGCTAATGTCTGTGCGACGATTGCTAAATTAGGGGGTACTGCTTTTTTTAGCGGAAAAGTTGGGAATGACCCATTTGGGCAATTTTTAAAGAAGACACTAGATGACGTCCAAGTAGATACATCAATGGTCGTGTTTGATAATATTCACCCAACCACATTGGCCTTTGTATCCTTACAGGCAAATGGCGAAAGAGATTTTGTATTTAATCGCGGGGCTGACGCCTTTTTAGTGGAGGAAGAAATTGATACCGTTAAGCTAAATGAGGCCGCTATTCATCACTTTGGCTCTGCTACTGCTTTATTAAGCGATCCCTTTCAAACCACTTATTTTCATGTAATGCGTAATGCACAGGAACAAGGGAAATTTATTTCATTTGATCCTAATTATCGAAAAGATTTATGGAAAAACAGAATACCTGAATTTATCGACTTGGCAAAGGTGGGAATCGCCTTAGCTGATTTTGTAAAAGTGAGTGATGAGGAGCTAAAACTTATTACTGGAATCAATAACCTGGCTGAAGGAACGGATTATCTTCATGAATTAGGAGCAAAAATAGTTGCCGTTACATTAGGAAGTGAGGGAACTTATTTATCAAATGGGCAAAATAACGAAATTGTTTCAAGTGTAAAAATAAAATCGATTGACTCCACTGGTGCTGGCGACGCATTCGTTGGGGCTACCTTATACCAATTCGCAAATGGTAAACCTGAGATTGAAGACTTTGAAAAACTTAAAGAAATTATTTATTTTAGTAATAAAGTAGGTGCCTTGGTATGTACTAAGGTAGGAGCAATTTCTGCAATACCAACAATAGAAGACATTCTATCTGTATAATCCTGATACTCACATTTGTTGTTCAAACTTCCGCCATAACATTTCAAACAAACTGTGAACTTAACACTATACCCATGTTATTAACTGTAGAAATCCAATATAGTATGAGTATAAAGAACAACCAAATATTGAAAGGCGGAATGACAAATGTTTAACAACTTTTTAAGAGAAAATAAAATCTCAGCAGCTATTTTAACTATTATTCGTTTATACCTTGGCTATGCTTGGTTCACAGCTGGTTTTCATAAAATTACAGGCGGCTTCGACGCTTCTGGATTTTTAGCTAATGCAGTCAAAAATCCAGTTAAAGGCCCAGATGGCAACATGGTTTACAGCTGGTATGTTAACTTCTTAGAAAACTTTGCATTACCGAACATTGATATCTTCAACACCATCGTTCCCTGGGGCGAAACATTAATCGGTTTAGGACTTATGCTTGGATGTTTAACAACAGCAGCAATGTTCTTTGGTCTAGTGATGAACTTCTCTTTCTTCCTAGCCGGAACTGTATCTCATAACCCAACTGACATTTTCTTAGGCTTCATCATCTTAACAGCAGGCTACAACGCAGGAAAATTTGGTTTAGACTACTGGGTAGTTCCATTCATCAACAAAACAGTTGGAAAAAACAAAGCAAAGTCAGCTGCCTAAGGTAAGTAGTAGCAACGCAAAAAAGGCGATTCGTCCCCCTCGAATCGTCTTTTTTTTATGAAAAAAGGGAAAATGAATGGGTATGTTGAATTGTTAATTCTTGAAATAGATAAATATGAAGGGGAATACTATGCGAATTTCTAGTGAATTTCAAGATAAAATTATCAATGCCTTTGGATCTGATGGAAAGGCATGGCTGCAATCTTTAGAGGACACGGTAAAAACCTTTTTAGAACAGTGGAGCCTTACGAGCGAGGGTCCTGTGGGAAATCTTTCTTATAATTATGTATTAAAGGTAAGAGATTCTAAAGGAACACCATTAATTTTAAAGCTGGGTGTCCCAAACTTTGACACTGCTAATGAGATGGTAACCTTACAAGCATATGATGGCAATGGCTGTGCCAGGATTCTGAGGTCTGATCAGAATAGTGGCGTTATGCTGCTGGAGCGGCTTGTACCAGGAATCATGCTTTCAGAGGAAACCGATGAAATGATTGTATTGGAGAATTACATAAAAGTTTGGAAGGCTATTCGCAGACCTGTTCCAAATGGAGGGAAGACGCCATCGCTTACACACTGGTTTGAGGGGCTTAAACGCTACCGGGAAACAGGGGATGTGCAGATTTCAAAGGAACATATTCAGTTAGCAGAAGAGTTTTTTCAACAGGTCATACATACTTCGGAAGGTCCTGAACTGCTTCATGGTGATTTGCACCATGAAAATATTCTGTATTCGGAGCAAAAAGGCTGGATGGCGATTGACCCAAAAGGCGTTACAGGGGACCCGTATTTTGATGTCGTTTCCTTTTTAATCAATCAACTAGATTCAAAGGCTCAGCCAAAGAATATCCTGAAGCTCCGAGTGGATACAATCAGTGAACAGCTGGGACTTGATCGCGGGCGGTTATTAAAAGCTGCGATTGCCTTAGGGACACTATATGCTTCTTGGGGGATTGAGGATCAAGATCCAGACTGGGAAAAAACCTATCAATGTGTAAAATGGTTTATTGAATTTCGAGAGTAATGAACCCAAACCTATTTAAATAGAATGAAAGGAGTAAAGTTTTAAAAAAAGTTATCGTGAATGGTGGTAATGGCATGAAGGAAATAACCATTGACCCTTATATACACGTGAGAATGGTGAAAAGCTTTGAATACGATCCCAAGGGTACGAAAATCAGTTTTATTTCTGACTTTACAGGGGTCCCGCAGGTATGGGAGCTTGATAGAGAGGACAGGTGGCCAGCGCAAACCTCTTTTTCAATGAAAGGAATCACCTTTATTAAATATATTGCCGGTACATCGGATTTGGTTTACGGGATGGATGCGGATGGCGATGAAAAGGAGCAATTGTACTTATTAAAGGAGGATGGCGAAAAAATTGCACTGACCAACTCCCCTGAACATCTTCATTTGTTCGGTGACAGCTCTCCTGATGGAAAATGGATTGCCTGGTCCAGTAACCGCCGGCATCAAGCTTTTTTAGATATTTATATACAAAACTTGGAGACCTTGGAAATTCGCCGTATATTTACCGGGGATGGAACCTTTATGGTTGAAAAATGGTTTCCTGATGGAAAGTCTCTTTTAGTTAAAAAAACAAACACGCCCCTTGATCATGATTTAGGGTTATTTTCATTTTTAACAGGAAAAATGGATTGGATTACCCAGCATAAAGGCGAAGCAGGCTATAAAGATATCCATTTTAATAAGGAAGCTGATCATCTCTATCTCTTAACCAATCAAGGCAGAGAGTTCTTCGGGCTGGCAATGATCCAGATAGCAAGTAAGCAATTTACCTGGCTCGAGCGAGGCGAGTGGGACTTTGAAGACCTAGTCATGAACAAGGATAAGAACAAATTAGCATTTTCGATGAATGAAGGGGGAGTATCCAAGGGCTTTCTAGTCGACTTGGAGCGAACAACCTTTTATAACTGGGAAACTCCTATGGGCGTGATGTACAATCTAAGATTTTCACCAGATAATCAAAAGCTTGGATTTGTGTTAAATGGACCTGCGCATCCTCCTGACATATGGGAGGTTGACCTGAAGACCATCCAAGCAAAGCGGCTTACCTACATTTCTCGCACACCGATTCTTGAGGAAAAATTAGTCGAGCCTGAACCGATAACATTTCCATCCTTTGACAACCTGCCCATACCTGCTTTTTACTATAAGCCTGCTAATAATAAGAAGAAATCCCCCGTTGTTGTCTATATTCACGGAGGGCCGGAGAGTCAAAGCCGCGCCGTATACAGCCCCTTTTTGCAATATTTCTTAAACCAGGGTTATGCGGTAGTTGCCCCTAACGTCCGCGGCAGTACAGGTTATGGAAAAACCTATTCTCATTTAGACGATGGGCGAAAACGAATGCACGCAATAAAGGATGTTATTTTTTTAATGAAATGGCTGAAAAAAACAGGGGATATTGATGCTGAGAAAGCAGCGATTGTGGGTGGAAGCTATGGTGGATTCGTCGTACTGGCTGCCATCAGCCACTTTCCGGAACTTTGGGCTGCAGCCATCGATATCGTCGGAATGTCAAGTATCCGAACTTTTTTAAAAACAACAAGTCCGTGGCGGAAAAAGCTAAGAGAGGCGGAGTATGGAACAATTGAAGGTGATGGCGATTTTTTTGACCAAATCGACCCTTTGAATCATGCCGATAAAATTAAAGCACCGCTAATGGTCATTCATGGCGTCAATGACCCGCGAGTTCCCATCCAAGAATCAGATCAGATTGTGAAGAAGCTTAAGGAGCGAAATCATCCCGTCCAGTATAGCCGCATCGAAGAGGAAGGACATACGATGATGAAGTTGAAGAATAAAATAACTTCTTATACAGAGATGGCGGAGTTTCTAGAAAAGTATTTAGGAAAGTAGTCAGGGTGATACCTGGCTATTTTTTAATAGGATAATAGTAGGGTTTTTTGTAAAACTTCTAAACAGAACAAACGTTTTGGTGTAAGATAAGCTGTAACAACAAAAATAGAGGTGGATTTAACTTTGAATGGTACCGCACATACAGCAATCGGAGCCGCAACAGGATTTATCGCTGCCAACACCTTTCATTCCTCTCCCACTGAGACAATCATTCTCGTTGGACTAGGAGCGGTTTCAGGTTTAATGCCTGATTTAGATATTGATGGAAAGCTTCGCGGCAAAATTACCTTATCCCATAAGGTGATTCGATTGACGGCATTATTAATTGGAGTCTTGATGGTTTTTTATAGTTTTTATGAAGGAAGAGCAGCAGAAAAGTGGTTTGGTATCGGGAGCGGTTTGGTGATTATGATGGTCTCGTCACTCATCAAACAAAAGCATATGTTAACCATTACAGGAATTGGTGTCCTAATCGGAGGAATATCGTTGTCTGAAGTATGGTTAATTCTGCTGGGGGTGTATGTCATCATTGCGTCTATTACCTCGCATCGCAGCTATACACATTCCATCTTGGGTGTCATTTTCTTTGGGGGCATCGCTTCAAAACTAGAGGTATCACTTGGAATCGATGGTGTTTTCTATGCCTGTCTTGGGGGATACATCAGTCATTTACTGGCCGATCTAAAAATATTGCCGTTTAATAGGCGTGGGATTAAGCTATTCTTACCTGTTTCAAAAATAGAATTATAGGTTTAGAACAGGTCACATCGAAGTTGATGTGGCCTGTTTTTCATGAATTATGTAGATTCAACGGTTTGATTTTCTGAGACAGTATAAATGCGCGGAACACGTTTCCCAATTAAACAGACAACCTCATAGTTTATGGTCCCCATGAGAAGCGCGATTTCATCAACGGATTGAAAAACATCACCATTGCCGCCAAAAATAATCACCTCATCACCCTCTTTGCAAGAGGGGACACTCGTTACATCAATCATCGTTTGGTCCATGCAGACACGTCCTGCCACTAAAACCTTTTGTCCCTGTAAGAGAAATTGCCCACAATTGGAAAGGCCCCTTGACAGCCCGTCGGCATAACCGATTGGCAGAGAGGCAATCAATCTTTCTACGGAAGGAGTATACGTGCAACCGTAGCTAATCGGCTGAGATTTGGGAACCATTTTAAGCGCCGCAATTTTCGTTTTAAGTGTCATCGCTTGCTTGAGGGAAATAGGATGCTCCTTCAACGACTCATCCGGATATAGGCCGTATAATCCAATTCCGACACGGACCATATCCAGGTGCATCTCAGGAAAGTTCATCGTCCCGGCAGTATTACAACAGTGCTTTAAAGGGATAGAAATTCCGTTGCTATCTAAAAAGGAAATAACAGCACGAAATCGTTCGAATTGCTGTAGTGTATAGGATGGATCCTCACTATCAGCGTTAGCGAAGTGAGTGAAAATGCCTTTAAGGAAAACAAATTTTGACTCAACCGCTTTGGCTGCTAAAATAAGTGCTTCTTCTCTTGTTTGAGCACCAATTCTTGTCATCCCGGTATCCACTTTTAAATGGATGGCTACCGTTTTTTGAAGCCTTTCAGACTGAAAAATAATTTCGTCAAGTACATCCTCACTAAAAACGGTTATATCAACCCCGGCAATAATTGCCTGTCGAATGGAGCGGATGGGAGTAAATCCCAATACTAGAATGGGTTTGGTTATTCCTGCCTCTCGAAGTTCGATCGCTTCATCCAGTATCGCCACTGCTAAATAATCTGCACCTTCTTCTACTGCCGCTCTAGCAACTGGGGCTGCTCCATGACCGTAACCATCTGCTTTAACCACAGCCATCAAGTTCACAGGCTCTCCAATATATTTTTTGAATTGGTTGGTATTATGTTTAATGGCATTTATTGAAATTTCAGCCCATGTATCTCGAAAACTCTGTAGATTCACAATTCTCCCTCCCTGAATTCCCCTATGAAAAAACCCTCAAGATAAACTTGAGGGTACCAAGATGATTAGTTCAATACGATTTCTTTTTCCAATGCTTTTTCCACTGGTACATATTCATAGTTAAGGTCTTTTGCTACTGCTTCGTAGGTGACTTCGCCGTTCGCAACGTTTACTCCAAGCTTTAATGCTGGATTTTCTGAAATTGCCTTCACAACACCCTTATTCGCAATTTGCAATGCATATGGAACAGTTGCATTGGTAAGAGCCATTGTAGATGTTCTTGGAACCGCTCCAGGCATGTTGGCAACGGAATAGTGAACCACACCATGTTTTTCAAATGTTGGGTTGTCGTGAGTGGTTACGTGGTCAATGGTTTCAACGCTTCCGCCTTGGTCAATCGCAACGTCAACGATAACAGAACCAGGCTTCATCGTTTTTACCATTTCTTCTGTTACCAGCTTAGGAGCTTTTGCCCCTGGGATTAATACTGCACCGATTACTAAGTCCGCTTCTTTCACTGCTTCAGCAATGTTGAATGGATTTGAAATTAATGTTTTAATTTGGTTTCCGAAAACGTCATCTAAGTAACGAAGACGATCTGCGCTTAAATCAATAATTGTTACATCTGCTCCTAAACCAATTGCCATTTTTGCAGCGTTTGTTCCGACAATACCGCCGCCAATGATGGTAACCTTACCACGGCTTACCCCTGGAACACCTGCTAGCAGGATACCTTTACCGCCATTGAATTTCTGTAAAAATTGTGCCCCAATTTGTGCGGACATACGGCCAGCCACTTCACTCATTGGTGTAAGAAGCGGAAGCGCACGGTTAACTGACACCGTTTCATAGGCAATTGCGATTACTCCGCTGTCTTTAAGTGCCTGAGCTAAAGCTGGTTCTGCAGCTAAATGCAGATACGTAAATAATACTAAACCTGGACGGAAGTATTTGTATTCACTTTCAAGCGGTTCTTTCACTTTCATAATCATTTCAGACTGATTCCAAACATCAGCTGCTAACTCAATCAATTCAGCACCAGCTTGAGCGTAATCCACATCCGCGAAACCGCTTCCAATTCCAGCCCCTTTTTCAACGATTACTTTATGTCCAGCCTGTACAAATGAAACTACCCCTGCTGGAGTAAGTGCCACACGGTTTTCATTGTTTTTAATTTCTTTCACTACGCCAATAATCATTATCGTTATCCCCCTTAGAAGTCTTAAGTGATTTTTTCTGACTTTAGAATAATCCTTTCAAAACCATTTTTCTTTGTTAAGAATGCAGAAATAACATGATTCTATTTGTGGATTTACACAAAACGTTCACAAATTCCTTGATATAAAAGGAAAAATGATAGGGCTTACATAGTGAAAAAATAAAATTTCGTTTTGTTGGAATATTCAAAAAGCAGGTGCCTGTCACCTCTGGTGAACACCTTTTAGGTGTCACCTAGGTGACAGGCACCTGCTTTTCCTATTTGAATTTTTCGATTTTAAGGTCTAAGTAGAGGGTTATTTTTTGGTTTGGATCTTTTAAGTTAATTTCACCAATTTCTGATATACGTTTGAGCCGGTAATTTAGTGTGTTTGTGTGTACATTTAATGCATTTGCGGCTTCATGGACATTGCTGTCTTTGTTTAAAAACACTTCTAGTGTTTCTACGAGATCGGTGTTATTTTTTTTATCATATTCTTGAAGCCTTTTCAGAGAATAGTTTTCGTTCTGGTCTGTACCTGCCTTTTCTATCAATACATCGATATACTTATAAATTCCTAAGCTTTGGTAGCCATGGATATCTTGTGCTTCACTAGGGAATTTTCTCTTTACTGATAGTACAGTTCGAGCTTCTTTGTACGATTTTTCCACTTTTCCTAAATGACTATAAACACTGCTATAGCCCTGGACGATTGATTCAATTCCAAATCGTTCCTTCATTTTAGCAACAAACAGCTCACAAAATTCATTTAGTTTATTCACTGGCTGCTGGGTTCCATCAAGAGAAATAAACAAGATTAATTGTTGATGGTCAATGGTGTGCAATAAAATTTTTGGCAGTTGAATGGTTTTTAATAAGTAGGCTATGTGCTTTTCATCGTCTCTTTCTAATTCCTTTGAAAATTGAAAGACGGCAACCGCGAATATGGAGGGAGGTGAAATTTGCAACGCATGAAACTTATTAATAATCTCCTCATTGGAAGAAAGATGACTCGTTAACAGCTGCCAAAAAAACTCTTGAAATTGCTCTTCTTTTTTATTTTTCCGGTTCTGCAGCTGAATCAGTTTATTTTTAGTTGCGTCCGCCGCTCGCTTTAAACAGTTCATTTCTTCTTCGCCTAAAGTTTTTTCAATCTCTAATGCCCAAATGAAGCCGAGGACTTCATCGTTCTTCCAAATGGATACGGCAACTCTATTTCCTAGCCCAATCTCATCCACAGTCTTAACCCTTACAGGCTCACGGCTGCTTAACAAGGAAGGAATGACCCCTTCCTTCCATAAGGAATTGATTACTTTTTCCGGTACACGGCGGCCGATAATCGTGGCAATCCGTGCCGGGTCGGTTCGATCATCATGGGTACTGTAGGCTAGGAGACGATGGTTTGCATCTTCTATCGTTATTGGACAATGTAAGACTTCACTTACCATATCTGCAAATTCTTCTAGACTATCAAAACTTGCGCGAAAGGGATCATTTTTCATCTATACCACCTCTTTCAATGAGATTGTGCACTTTGTAACGTATTTGTCATTTAAAACAATATTCTTTTAATAAATTTGTCTTTATTCCACAATATAAAATGTTCACAGATATGTTATATTAATTTCACAAAGTTTTCGCTTTTATTATTTTCTAAGCCATTGTAAACGCTATCATTTTAAAAAGGAATAGGAGGATATTATTTAAATATAAACAGTAGGTTTTATTCGAATAATATTGTATCTTTTTTACTGTAAAAGGGAAATAGGAGATTTAAACTAAATAGGGGGTAGACTATGCAAAAAAATCCAAATCAATTACAAAGAGGTTTAGAAGAAAGACATATTACGCTAATGTCTTTAGGAGCAGCCATTGGGGTAGGTCTGTTTCTAGGTTCAGCAACGGCTATTAAGCTTGCAGGACCTGGTATTATTCTGGGTTATGCATTTGCCGGTATGATTATGTTCTTTATTATGAGAGCACTTGGAGAGATGGCGATTCAAAAACCGGTTGCCGGATCCTTTAGTCAATATGCTCGTGATTATTTAGGTGCGTTGCCTGGTTTCCTAACAGGATGGAATTATTGGTTCTTATGGGTTGTAACGTGTATGGCTGAGATTACGGCAGCAGGAATCTACATGGAGTATTGGTTCCCTGAAGTGCCTCGTTGGATTTGGGCATTGGCAGCACTAGTCATCATGGCATCCGTCAATTTCCTAAATGTAAAAGCCTATGGTGAACTTGAATTTTGGTTTGCGTTAATTAAGATTATTACGATCATATTCATGATTGTAAGTGGTCTTGGAATGATAGTTTTAGGGATTGGTAATGGCGGTATTGCTACTGGTATCAGCAATCTTTGGGAGAACGGAGGAATCCTTCCAAATGGGATCACTGGGGTATTAATGTCCTTACAAATGGTTATGTTTGCTTTCTTAGGTATTGAGATGATTGGTATTACTGCCGGGGAAGTAAAGAATCCGGAAAAAACATTATCTAGAGCGATTGATACCGTTTTCTGGCGAATTCTTATTTTCTATGTAGGTGCCTTGTTTGTGATTATGTCGATTTATCCTTGGACCGAAATCGGCGCGCAAGGCAGTCCGTTCGTTTTGACCTTTGATAAGCTTGGGATTCCAGCAGCAGCCGGAATCATTAACTTTGTTGTCTTAACGGCTGCGCTTTCTTCGTGTAACGGAGGTATTTTTAGTACAGCACGTATGTTATTCAACCTAGCTGAAAATGATGAAGCGCCAAAGGGGCTTGGTAAATTAAACAAGAATGGTGTTCCGAGTGCTGCCGTCTTAGTAACAGCGGGTGCCCTATTAGTGGGTGTTATTCTTAACTATTTCGTACCAGCAAAAGTATTTACATGGGTAACAGCGATTTCAACGTTTGGTGCGATATGGACTTGGTCAATGATATTATTATCTCAAATCAAGTATCGAAAGGGACTAACTCCAAATCAATTGAGAGGCTTAAAATATAAGATGCCGTTATTCCCATTCACATCTTACTTTTCATTAGCGTTCTTACTTCTAGTAGTAGGGTTAATGGCATTCTTCCCAGATACAAGAATCGCTTTAATCGTTGGACCGCTTTGGCTCGGGATTTTAACTGCCTTCTATTATGGTAAGGGATATCATAAACGAGAAAAGGTAAAGCAGGAACGAGTTGAACAGGTCGGATAAAAAATAAAGCATGTTTTTGGCAGGCAATTAGTCTTCCAAGAACATGCTTTTTTACTATTTGAATTTTCTGGTATAATTTTGTTGAGTAACAAACATTTAAACATAGTAGGGAGAGGGAGTTTTGGAAGGTTTCTTTGGGCTGGCTTTAAATATTATCATCACCATTTATTTAGTAATTGATTCTAAAAAGCATGGTAAAAGTCCTATTCTATGGGGTATTCTAGGTTTCGTTTTTGGTGCGATTGCTTTAGGAATCTATTTAATTAAGACCGGCCGAAAAGTGGCAGGCTGGATCATTACGATTCTTAGCATCCTAGGATATTTACTTTTAATCTTGTTATTTGGATTGGCGATTTTATTTGCAGTCGTAGGATTTTCATGAGAAAAAGGAAGGGGATTCCCTTCCTTTTTCTATCTAGCAACGACTGTCGATGTCCTTTTGTACAACTTGGCTGTTTCTATTCTTTGATAAGAAGTGCGTTCATTTAAAAAAAGTTGCGTCGATAACTTGGGAGTTTTTCATTTGACCGCCAACAATCACTAATGATTGGGTCAGCATTGCACCATTTTCTTTTTTCTGTACCCCTTTTAACAGCTGTCCATCAGTAATTCCCGTTGCGACAAAGAAGCAATCATCTGTTTTAACAATATCATCAATGGTTAAAGCTGCTTCAGGATTTGGGATTCCCATCTTAATGCAACGATTAAATTCTGCTTCATCTTGAGGCATAAGTTTAGCTTGAAAGTCTCCTCCTAGACATTTCAAGGCGGTGGCGGCAATGGCACCTTCTGGGGCACCGCCAATTCCTACTAAAATATCAACGTCTACTTCATGTAAGGCAGTTGCGATAGCTCCAGTGATATCAACATCCGAAAACAATTTAACCCGAGCCCCAGATTTAATGACTTCATTAATTAGTTCTTCATGACGCGGGCGGTCTTGAATCATAACATTGATGTCCTTTACATTTTTACCCAGAGCTTTAGCGACAGCTTTTATATTTTCTGTTAAGGGTAAATCAATATTAATGCAGCCTCTTGCTTTAGGTCCACAAGCGATTTTTTTCATGTACATATCCGGAGCATGTAGTAAACTTCCGCGAGCGGCAACAGCGATGACAGTTAGTGAGTTATCTTGACCCTTGGCCATTAAGGTCGTTCCTTCAACGGGATCTACAGCGATATCTACTACAGGTCCATTACGAGTCCCGAGTACTTCATTAATGTATAGCATTGGAGCCTCATCCATTTCTCCTTCACCAATCACAATAACTCCAGTCATATCAATAAGGTTCATGTGTTTCCGGATTGATTCGGTTCCAGCTCCATCAGCATCATATTTATTACCCTTCCCGATCCAAGGGTAGGAGGCAATAGCGGCTTGTTGTGATATTGCAAGGAAATCCATCACTAAACCTTGTGTACATACAGTATTAACTTCTCTATTTTTCGTTTGCATGAACTTTTCCCCCCCCATTCATTAAAAAAGACTATAAAACAATTTGATTATCTAACGGTTACATAGTATTTATCCGCATGTACCGTTAAGCAGATGTTCTTTTTCTTTATTCATGATTTGATCAATTTTTCTTGCGGAATTCCCACCTTGGAAGGAAACGTTTAAGTAGGATTCGACTACTTTTTTGGCTAGCTCTGCACCAATAACTTTCGCACCTATAGTCATGATTTGGGCGTTGTTGCTTAGTTGTGCACGTTCTGCTGAAAAAACATCATGGCATTGCGCAGAACGAATCCCTGGAACTTTATTGGCCGCAATCGACATTCCGATTCCAGTTCCGCAAAAAAGTATTCCGCGTTCTAGTTTGTTCGTTTGTATGTCAGTTGCTACGTTAAAGGCCACGCCAGGATAGTCGATTGCATCTTCTGAATAACAGCCATAATCGACTACTTCATGACCTAAACTAGCAATATATGATTTTACTTCCTCTTTCATTTGAAAAGCATTGTGATCTGAACCTATTCCGATTTTCACAATTATCACTCCAATTAGTTTGATTAACCATATTTTTTCATTTATTTTCGTTATTGTCAATTAATTTCTGTTAAAACGAAAAAATATGAAAGTAAACGAACAATTTTTATTGTTCACTAAGTCCGTATATAATAGATTTATTATAGGAAGGAAACATAAAAAAGGATAAAAAGTTGATTCCTAACTACTTATAGAGGACCTTAATTTTCGTTTGTTTTCAAATGAAAATATTTTTATCAAAAGTAATTGACAAAACAAAAACAAATGATAATATTCTAAATAGAGGAACAACTTGTTTGCTTAGTATTTGCAAACATCTACTAAGGAATGAAAACTTCCATAGGTAAAAAAGGGGGAATACGCAAATGACGATTAAGTTTGGTTGTCACGGTTCAACATGGGTACTCGATTATGATGAGAAGGTAGACTGCTTAGATCATATGATCGATACGGTTAAGAAAGCTGGATTCAAGGGGATTGACGTTCAGTATGCATTATTGGGGAAATACAATGAAGCACCTGAAAAACTAAAAGAAAAGCTTGATAGTTTGGATCTTGAGCTAGCAGCAATCACACTGCCATTCAGCTGGGAAAGTGATACCGAATCGGAAGAAGAAAAGCAACGGGCAGATTATTATATTAACTATTTAAAGCACTTCCCGAATGCAAAGTTAAATTTACCAGCACGAGTAGGTCCTAATCGAGACAATTTAGTAAAAAGACAAAGAGAGATTATTAGCTGCGTGAATGCTGTAAGTAAACGTGCGGTCGAAAATGGCGTCATAGCTGTATTCCATCCACATTCTCCAGCAACTTCTTATTTTAGAATAGAAAGCGATTACAAACTTCTTTTTGAAGAATTAGATACTAGATATGTAGCTTATACACCTGATGTTGGCCACATTGCGGCTGGTGGAATGGATCCAGTCGAAGTGGTTAAAAACAACTTACCAATTATCAAACATGTTCATTTTAAAGATTGCTCGAAAGGTTTTGAGTGGATGAAAATGGGCTATGGCGATATTGATTTCCCTGCCATTGTGCAAGCGTTAGTTGATTATGGATATGATGGATGGATTATGGTCGAGGAAGAAACAGAAGAAACAAAAACGAATGCCGATCAATGTATCTATGATATTAGTAAATATGTAGATGAAAAATTAAAGCCAATTGTCAATGGGGTGAAAATCTAGTGAGTAACCGAATTATTCCATCCTTGCTCGTCACTGAAGTGTTTTTTCCTGTAAAAGATGAAAAGGGATTTGCTGCGAGTATAGTAGAAAATTTGGGGTAACAAGGTTTTTATCGTTCGTTTGAAATTGGCGATGGTTATGATCAGGAAGATCGAAAAAGAATTTTACAAGCAAAGGTACAAAATAACTTATCAATCTTCCAGTGGTTAACATTTTTAACGTATAAGACGGAGCTAAATGTTTCTGCGATTGATGCTAGTTTAAGAGAGAGACCCGTTAAACAGGTTAAAGAAAGCCTATATTTAGCCGCAGAGTGCGGCGTGTCTACCGTTGGGTTTGTTCCTGGCCCTGATCCAGGTATCTCTTTACGTAAGCAAGGGCTTGAAGCATTTTATGAAAGTCTTTGTGAAATCTGTTAGGAAGCCGCCACATTTAATATGCATCTATCGATTGAGGCAATGGATCGAGAGGTGCATAAAAAGAGAGTATTAGGTCTAACAAGTGAAGCGGTTCCAATTATTTCGAAGGTTAAAGAGAAATATCCGAATGTTGGTCTCGTCTTTGATACAGCACATGTTTCCCTGAATGGTGAAGATATTTTTACTTCATTAGAATTAGCAAAATCCACAATGGACCGTCTGCATTTTGCAAATGTTGTCCTAGATCCCGAGAGCCCTTTGTATGGAGATAATCATATGCCAATTGGTGAACCAGGCTTTCTAACGATTGAAAAGATGTCCCAAATTTTGCAAAAAGCTAATGAGCTTGGGATTCAATCGGAAATAGGCTTACCTGTTGCAATCGAAGTTCAGGGAAAAGACAAGAATGATTATTTTGCGAATGAAAGAACGATTAGGGCTGCATTAGAAAGTGCGATGAACCTAGTCGGAAGTAAATAACCTAGGGCAAGTATATCCTTGGCAGCAGAACGGACTCGACTATCAACGATCCTTTACTGCGTAAGACCAGGATAGATTTTTTAACCATCTGTGAAAGCGCTATCTGAGAAAATGTATAAAAACAAAAAGATTGTTAGAGGAGGATTTTACATGAAAACAGGTCAAGCGCTTCAGACAGATTTCCCCATAGAGGCTGGGGGGAAAACAAAAAAGAATTTCCGTTGGACCGTTGTTATTTGGCTGTTGATCGGCGGGATTATCAACTACCTTGATAGAACAAACCTTGCCATTGCAGCCCCAGCTATGATGAAGGAATTGGATTTAAATATGACCCATATCGGTCTATTAGGTACTATTTTCTCTTGGACTTATGCAATGATGCAGCTTCCTTCCGGTTGGTTGATTGATAAATTTGGTGCGAAGCGAATTTATTCAATTGCTGTTCTTTGGTGGAGTATTGCAACTGCTATGACAGGTGCATGTAACAAGATGCTCACTTTAGTTGGAGCCAGATTCTTACTTGGAGTAGGGGAAGCACCATGTATGCCTTCTAATGCCAAGATTACTGCCCAATGGTTCCCTAAGAGTGAAAGAGGATTAGCGACTGGGTTTTGGGATGCATCATCTAAAATTGGTCCTGCAATTGCACCGCCTATTCTAGTTGCGATTCAGGTTGCATTTGGCTGGCGTGCTCTATTCTTCATTACTGGTGCTATTGGTATTATCTTTGCCCTTTTATTTATGAAATTCTATAAAACTCCTGATAAAAGTAAAATGCTTTCGAAAGAAGAATATGACTATATTAAGGCTGAAGGCGGTGCGAGCACCGATACAGTTGAATCTGCCAATATTAAATGGAGAGAGTTATTTAAGTATAGAAGCGTATGGGGAATGATCGGCGGTTTCTTCTGTACAATTTGGATTTGGAATATTTTCCTTACATTCTTACCACTATATCTATTAAACACACAAGATATTACTTTTAAAGAACTTGGTATTTATGCGGCAATTCCTTACTTTGGCGGAATTGTCGGTAACTTAGGCGGAGGTTACATTACGAAGGTGTTAGCGGATAAGAAAATTTGTTCTCCGATTAACGCAAAACGCGGTTTGATTGCGGTTAGTGCCCTTCTAGCAGCAGCTTTCGTTATTATGATTCCATTTGTAGATGGATTAGGAATTACTATTACAGTGATGACTTTAGCTCTTTGTGTTATTTCAGCGATTACAGGCAGCGCTTGGGCGCTATCTGGGGACGTTGCACCACCAGCAATGGTTGGTTCTGTCGGAGCGATCCAAAACTTCGGCGGTTACTTCGGAGGTGCATTTGCACCATTAGTAACAGGTATCATTTTGGATACAACAGGTTCTTATTCTGTGGCATTTATTTCTGGCGGGATCATCGCTGGATTTGCAGCCTTCTTCTATTGGTTTGTTGTAAAGGAACCGATTAAGCCTGCTGAAGCAGCATAATGAGTCAAATGAATAAGGGGGCTGCTAATCGTAGTCCTCTTATTTTTTTTATAGAAATGTGGTTTTTTGTCGAATTGGGTCAGAAAACTTCATCAATTAAAAATAAAATGAAAATTGACACAATAAAACATGAAGGTTATGATAGTAAATAACAACAAACACAAAAAAACGAAAATATAATTTTTGTTTTTTAATAGAAAGGGGAGTTTAGTTTGAAGAAAATTATTAACCAACCCGAACGCGTAGTAGAAGAAACAATTGAGGGGTTTTTGGCAGCTTATAAGAGTACATATCAAAAAGTTGAAAATGTAAACGGAGTCATTCGCCGAAATCTTAAAGATAAAGTGGCAGTGGTTACAGGTGGTGGCAGCGGCCATGAACCGTTGTTCTTGGGGTTAATTGGAGAAGGACTAGCGGATGGCGTCACACTTGGAAATGTCTTTGCAGCACCACCGCCAACCAATGTGTTTGAAGTGGCAAAAGCAGTTGATTCTGGAAAAGGCGTTCTATTTATCTACGGAAATTATAGCGGTGATGTTTTAAATTTCGGCATGGCAGAAGAATTATTAGAAATGGAAGATATTCAGACGAAAACAGTACTTGTTACAGATGACGTTGCATCTGCTCCTGTTGAACGAAAAGGAGATCGCAGAGGAATTGCCGGAGATGTTTTCGTTGTTAAGATTGCCGGTGCAGCAGCAGAAAAAGGATTATCTTTAGAAGAAGTCACCCAAGTAGCTCAAAAAGCAAATGATCATACCTTCTCCATTGGTGTTGCCTTAGCTCCGGGATCTATTCCTGGTGCAGTCGAGCCGCCGTACACACTTAGTGATGATGAAATTGAGATTGGCATGGGCATCCACGGGGAACCAGGGATGGAACGGACAAAAATGATGTCTGCTGACGCGTTAACAGATAAGTTGATGGATAAGTTGTTAGCGGAAAGCAATATTGAGGCAGGCGATGAAGTGGCTGTATTGGTAAATGGCCTTGGATCGACAACTTTAATGGAACTATTAATTGTAAACCGCAGAGTGGCGCAAATTTTGGAAGATAAAGAGATTACAGCATATGACATGGATGTTAACAGCTATTGCACGACACAGGAAATGGCTGGACTCTCCATTACCTTATTGAAATTAGATGATCAATTAAAAGATTTATATAATGCACCAGCAGACTCACCGTATTACAAAAAAGGTTTGACACATACAAGCATCGGAGGGAACGTATATGCAAAATAGTATCCAGGCTGTTAAGTTGAATGCCTCACAAGTAAAGGAAATGTTTCTGTATGTAGGAGATCAAGTCCGTGAAAACAAGCCGTTTTTAACAAAAATTGATAGCGCTATCGGTGATGGAGATCACGGTATTGGCATGTCTGTTGGTTTTACAAAAGCAGAAGAAAATTTAAAACAAAAAGAGTTTACAACCATCAATGATGTTTTTAAAACGATTGGCATGTCGATGATTGCGAACATGGGCGGAGCGTCCGGAGTTATTTTTGGCACCTTGTTTACCGGCGGAGTGAAGTGCCTTGAAGCTCAGGAGGAATTGACTTTGCCAGTTTTAGCGCAAATTCTTGAAGGGTCGGTAAAATCCATCAAGGAACGCGGGAAGGCTGAATTAGGAGATAAAACGATGATTGACGCACTTGAGCCTGCTGCCTTTGGGATTAAACAAAGTGTCGAAGCAAATCATAGTTTACTAGAAGGGCTTATAGTTGCTGAGAAATGTGCAGCCGATGGAGTTGAAAAATCGAAGGAATATGTTGCAAAGTTTGGAAGAGCGAAATCACTTGGTGAACGGGCAATTGGCCACCAAGATGCAGGGGCAACTACTGTCTGGATTATGTTTAAATCGATGAGAGAGTGGGTTGAAAAAGCCTCTGCTCAACAATAAAAGTTTTAAAACGCCCAAAGGAATAGGAGGAAATATGATGGCAGGCAAAAAGTTTCACGGGGTTATTCCCCCAGTATCGCTCATTTTTGACGAACAAGGTGGACTTGATAAAAAGGGAATGGCAAGTGTTATTGATTTCTTAATTGATTCTGGTGTAGATGGATTGTTCTTTCTTGGAACAGGCGGCGAGTTTTCGCAAATGTCTGTGGAGGAACGTAAGGAAGTGGCATCCTTTACAACGGAATATGTAAACGGCAGGGTCCCGGTATTAATTGGTACAGGAAGCACTAATACGCGTGAAGTCATTCTGCTCAGTCAGCATGCGGAATCAGTAGGAGCAGATGCGGTTGTAATTATCAATCCCTATTATTGGTCTTTGACCGAGGAGAATTTATTTGCTCATTATAGTGAAATTGCCAGCTCCGTTCATTTACCGATTTTACTATACAATTTCCCTACCATGTCAGGGCAGGATTTGAATCCGGAATTCGTCCTTAAATTAGTTGATGCACACGATAATATCGTCGGAATTAAAGAAACGGTTGAAAATGTAGCGCATATTCGAGATATGATCTTAACTGTTAAAGGAAAACACCCAGATTTTTCTGTCTTCTCCGGTTTTGATGATCATTTTTTCCAAACCTTGACACTTGGCGGGGATGGCGCGATCAGTGCCTCTGTTAATTTCGCTCCGGAACTCGCAATTGGTATATACAAGGCATTTAAAGAGAAGCGTTTTGATGAAGCTGTAGCACTTCATCAGCGGATGGCGCTTATGCCGACAATGTACAAACTAGATTCACCGTTTGTTAGTGTGGTAAAAGAAGCCATGAAATTGAGGGGGCTGGATATTTCAACACATGTCCTGCCGCCAGCACGTTCATTAGGTGCCCATAAGATTGAGGAGCTTAAAAAGATTCTGATTCAAGCTGACTTGTTAGAAAATATGCCAGTTAAATAATATGAAGGGAAAAGATCTCCACCGTGAGATCTTTTTTACAAGGTATTCATGAATAATAAAGAAATGGAGCCCGATATGTCCAAGACAAGAAGAATGTCGCAAATTTTTTCAAACGATGGAAAATCAATTACGCTTGCGTTGGATGGATACTACTTTTCTACCAAAACGGCGGGAATTGATCAAACGATTGCTATATTGCCGCAACTGATTGAGAACGGACTTGATGCTGTGATTGTTACATATGGAATGGCAAAAATGTATGCATCTGCCTTTACGGACGTGGGATTAGTTGTTCGTGCTGATCTTTCCACCAGTGTATTCGACGCGCGAATTCCGCAAACAACAGATCTTCTTACGGTAAAAGACGCATTAAAGCTCGGGGCTGATGATGAAGTACTCTCACATAAAATGGCTTGGGATCTAGCTAAAGGAGCAGATCACTGGAATGTTCCTTATATGTGTGAAACCCTGCCATATAGCTACCATGTGACAATACCGGAATCGAATCAAATCGAAACGATTGCGGCCGCGGCACGGATTGGGACAGAGCTGGGCGCGGATATTATTAAAACCAGATTGACTGGTGATCAAGAAGATAGAAGAATCATAGAAGCAGCAAAACGTCCCGTCATGGTCTTAGGGGGACCGAAAACGGATAACATCCATGACTACTTTAAATATGTGAAGCACTGCATGGATGTCGGGGCAAAGGGTGTGGCTGTGGGCAGGAATATTACATTAGATGAAAATCCAATTGGTGTAGTGGCCGGGTTAAATCGGATTATTCATCAAAACGGGACTGCTGAAGAGGCGTACCAAACCTATCAATCTAGCTTTGAATTGATTCAATCATTCCATTAATTTGTAAAGGAGAAAAATAAAATGAGTACACACTTTATTACATCCCTTCTTGTTCCAGAAATTTATTTTCCAGTTAAACATGAAAGAGGATTTACAGGAAATTTACTTGAGAAAATGGCTCCTGAGGGTTTCTATCGTTCATTTGAAATTGCTGGTGTTGATGATAAACAAGAACGCAGAGGTATCTTGTCATTAAAGGAAAAATACAACTTCCAACTGACACAGTGGTTAACCTTCTTAATAGATAAAAATAATCTTGATGTGTCAGCCTTAGATTCACAGCTGCGCTCTGAATCCGTTCGACAGATCAAAGAAAATATTTATTTGGCTGCTGAATGCGGAGTGGAGAATATTGCGTTTGTCCCAGGTCTAGACCCAGGTCCAGAACGTCGACTAGAGGCGATGGAGGGCTTTTATGATGCCTTATGCGATATTTGTGAAGAAGCAAGTAAGTATAATATGAACGTTTTGGTTGAACATCTTGATCGTTTTGCTCACAAAAAACGTTTGATTGGGCCGATGGATGATACCGTCGAATTGCTTTCAAATGTGGCGAAAAAGTACAGCAATATTGGCTTAGCGTTTGATACTGCACATGCTGCATTAAATAAGGAAGTCATTTCCGATGCGTTAGAACTAGCTAAAACGCATATCCATCAAATTCATTTTTCCAATGCGGTAGTCGATCCAAACAATGAATTATATGGGGACTTTCATATGCCAATCGGGGAACCTGGTTTCCTGACGATTGAGAAAATTAGTGATATTTTGCGAAAAGCGGACGAACTCAGTCTCCAATCTGATCATGGTTTACGTGTTGCTGTGGAAGTGAGAGGAAACGATAAAGTTAATTACCAAGATAACGAAAAAATGGTGCGGTCGATTTTAGAAAGGGCATTGAGCTTAGTAGCGAGTAGATAATTGATGTCGACTGAGTGAAGGAGATTTTTGAAATGAAAAAGATTTGGATCGGCACCAATTGGAAGATGACAAAAACAATTGAAGAAGGAATACAATTCACGAAGGGTCTTAGAGAGATTTCTGAGGCGGTTACCTCGAACCTGCAACTATTTATTATTCCGTCTCATACGTCCCTAGTTCCCATTAAGCCATTAACAACGGCTGCCAATATTTATTTGGGTGCACAAAATATGCATTGGGAGGATAGCGGCCCGTATACGGGTGAAATTTCTCCGCGAATGCTAGCTGAAATAGGCATTGATATGATTGAATTAGGCCATTCAGAACGCAGGCAGTATTTTAATGAAAATGATGAGGCGATTAATAAAAAAGTGCATGCTGCTTTAAATTATTCTATTAAACCACTGGTTTGTATTGGCGAAAATATAGATCAGAAGAAACAGCAGATTTCGAAAGAAACATTGGCAGCACAACTAAAAGTTTGCCTGCAGAATCTATCAGAGGAACAGGCCAAAGAGGTGTTGATTGCCTATGAACCTGTCTGGGCAATTGGCGAACAAGGAATTCCTGCGGATGCTTCCTACGTTGCCGAAATCCATGACTTTCTTCGGAATACGTTGGAGGGGCTGTTTGCAGAAGTGGGCAGCGAGATCCCGATTTTATTCGGCGGCAGTGTGAATCATGATAATTTTCTTGACTATATCGAGTTAGAAAATGTGAATGGGCTCTTTATTGGCAGAGCTGCTTGGAATATTGAGTCTTTTCAAGTCATTCTTCAGCAACTTGACTCCCATCTAGCAAGTAATGTCAGTCCAATTTTATGAGTTAATCCTCTCTTTAGTAGACCAACGAAGCGAAGTCTTCTATGGTTACTTCAGAGGGGATTTTTTTCCTCTATGATCATGTTGTTAGAAAAAATGAATCTATCTTTACCTTAATTGTCAAAAACTAGCGTTTCTTTGCGTTATTGTAAAATAAAACGAAGAAAAATGAAAATTTTTTTAAAAAATATAAAAAAATTTTAGCTTATGGAGTTATTAAACAGACTTTTTAGCCATTTGCCTATATAATATAAGTATAAATATTATTTTGGAAGAATGTTTAGTAAATTTTCGAAAGGAAATGAAAGGGTGACATTATGTTCGCGGACCAACGCAGAAATTTAATTATAGAGTTACTGGCGGAAAAAGGGGTAGTAACTGTAAATGATTTGACCGGATTGCTTAGTATTTCTGCTGCTACGATACGTTCAGATTTAAATCAAATGGAAAAACAAGGTCTGCTTATTCGTACACATGGTGGAGCAATGATGAAACAGGATGTTTCGGAACCAGTTGATAAAAAGTATGAGGATCGTGAAAAGAAATCCCGTGCTGAAAAGCAGCGTATTGGACAAAGAGCGTTTCAACAAATCCAAGAAGGTCAATGTATTCTTTTAGATGCTAGTACCACTTGTTTTGAGTTAGCAAAATACTTAAGAGATACAAAAATGAGGTTAACTGTCGTCACAAGTGGACTTGCTACAGCTTCAATGCTGAAGGAAAACCCATATTTAACGGTTATTATTATTGGCGGTATTGTCCGAAATGCATCTAATTCTGTTGAAGGGCTGTTAGGTGAAGAACTTTTGAGAAAGATTAATATCGATATTCTTTTTACGTCTGCCTATGCCTTTAATATAAGGGACGGACTTTCGGATTTTAGCTTATATGAAGTGGAATTAAAAAGGGTCATGGTGTCTGTTGCTAATAAAGTTATTGCCTTACTAGATTCCAGTAAAATAAATAAAAGTTCGATTGCCACATTCGCACGCCCAGATGATATCGATTTATTTATTACCGATCAAGAACTTTCAGATGAAGTAGCAGACTATTTCATAACTAATAATATTCAAGTGGAAGTTGCAGAATAGATAAAAAGGAAGGGATTTCCCCTTCCTTTTTATCTTACAGCAATAATTGACTTTCTTTTATAAAGCCAAGAGCCAATGATAAAGGCTACTGCGCCCCAAACGACCAAAACTCCGATCCCGAACCAGAGTGTACCTGAAAACAGACCTGTCTCATAAACCATGCTGTCTCTTAAGCCTTCGGCAAAATAGGTGAGAGGCAAAAGATTAGATATCGGCTGCAGCCAATCTGGCATGGTTTCAACCGGAAAGAAGACCCCGCTTAAGAACATCATAAGGAAGCTGACAATATTCGCTACTCCCATATATGCATTTTGTGTAGTGCTGAAGGAAGAAAAGAGGTAACCTAAAGCATTGAAAGAAAGAGCCCCTATTAGAAAAACAACGATAAGGCTTGGAAAGTTGATAAAGAGATTTGCCCCAAAGATGAAAACTCCAATTAACGATAACAGCAGGATTTGGATTATACTGAATAACAGCCGCATGACCATATCGCTTAAGCCGAAAATTCCCATTTTGGCGGGTGTCATCCTTAATCTTTTGATTAAGCCTTTACGGCGCATTTCTACTAAATCCACCATTCCGAACATCCCGCCCTGAGCAATCGATAAAGCAATCATCCCTGTTAATAGAAAATCTGTGTAATTTAATTCGTTACTGCCACTCGTAACGGATTCAAATTGAATATCAAAGGTTGAAGCTGCACCTACAGCTGCCAGGTTTGCCTGCTGAACCAATTTATCGAGAATCGCCGATAATGCTTGCGTGGTTACGCCTTGTTCATCTTCCTTGTTGACTACAAGGACGAAAGACGTATCCTCCGCGGATTCAGGTAAGACAATGGCTGCATCGACTTCTTTATCTTTCACCCATTGATCAGCTGTATCTCGGCTAACCGGTGCGCCACTTTTCACATCAAGGATGGACAGTTGATTGATTTGCGTTAACAGCATTTCCGAGGTTGGGTTTGGATTGTCCGCTACAATCGCAATTTCAGATTGAAATTCGTCATCGGAACTTCCGCTGAAAATCACCATAAAGATGACCATCAAGATAACAGGGAAGAAGATGCCCCAAAACCAAGCTTGTTTTTCACGAAGGGTCAATTTTAATTGCGTTAAGAACATTTTTTTAAACTGGTTAAAATTGTTCAAGTTAATCCCTCCATTCCTTACCCGTAAAAGCAATAAAGACATCCTCGAGACTCATTTCACGGATGGAGACCTGTTCCACCTGATACTCCTTTTCCTTTGTAAACTTAAACAAATCTAAAAGTGTATCCTCCGGCTTAATCGTCCAAAGCTTTAATATCTCACCTTCACGCTCTGTGCGAGATACAGAGTTAAGATCGTCAGCGAAAATAGCTGTCTCTTCAGCCGCATTTTCTCCATCTAGGAAGGATAAGCGAACTTCTCTTTCTTTGGTTAGTTTTTCAATGAGGGCGGAGGGTGTATCAATGGTTACAATATTACCTTGGTCAACGATACATACTCGATCGCTTAGCTTTTCGGCTTCTTCCATATAATGTGTCGTTAAGATAGTCGTTTTTCCTAACTTCTTCAGCTCGAGAATAATATCCCATATATGACGGCGTGCCTGTGGGTCAAGACCAGTTGTTGGTTCATCAAGGAAGATGATATCGGGATCACTAATCATCGCAAGTCCAATTGCAAGCCTTTGGCGCTGGCCGCCAGATAGTTTTTTTACCTGGTTTTTACGATGTTCAGTTAAATTGATGAGTTCAAGAATTTCTTCAGTGGGTCGTGCCTTTTCGTAAAAAGTGGCGAAAAGGTCTAGATTTTCTTCAGGAGTTAATAGGTCAAACATCGCACTAGATTGGGGCTGAACACCAATCTTCATTTTAATGGCTACCGCATGTTGGCCCCAGTTCATATTTCCAAAATGGATTTCTCCGTGGTCAGGTGGTACCAAGCCTTCAATCATTTCAAGTGTGGTTGTTTTTCCAGCCCCATTTGGCCCAATGATGGTGAACACTTCTCCTGCCTCTACCGAGAAGCTAATATCCTGTACAGCCCTAATGGATCCAAATGATTTTTGTAAGTTCTTTACCTCTAAAACGTTCATTTCTTCTCCTGCCTTTCCTTGACACTTCGGGCTATTGTGGGATACAAGGTGCCCTGTTTTTGTATATGTTCAGGAGGAGGAATTCATTCGAACTTTGTATACATTACTTGTATTTAGAGCTGTTCAACATTCAGTCATAACTTTTCAAACAAACTGTGAACTTAACACTACACCTATGTTATTAACGCTCGAAACCTAATATAGTGTAAGTATAAAGAACAAACAAATTTTGAAAGGCGGAATGACTTATGTTTAACAACTTTTTAAGAGAAAATAAAATTTCAGCAGCTATTTTAACTATCATTCGTTTATACCTTGGCTATGCTTGGTTCACAGCAGGTTTTCATAAACTTACAGGCGGCTTCGACGCTTCTGGCTTCCTAAAAGGGGCGATTGCGAAACCTGTAACAGGTCCAGATGGAAATATGGTTTACAGCTGGTATGTTAACTTCTTAGAAAGCTTTGCACTACCAAACATTGATGTGTTTAACTTCATCGTTCCTTGGGGCGAAACATTAATTGGCTTAGGACTTCTATTAGGATGTTTAACCACAGCAGCGATGTTCTTTGGTCTCGTAATGAACTTCTCTTTCTTCTTAGCAGGAACAGTATCTCATAACCCGACAGATATTTTCTTAGGCTTCATCATCTTAACCGCAGGTTTCAATGCAGGTAAATACGGTTTAGACTATTGGGTAGTACCATTCATCAACAAAAAAGTTAGAAAAGGTAAAGCAAAAGCAACAGCTTAAAGTATGTAAATAAAAAAGACGATTCGGTCCCCCTCGAATCGTCTTTTTATGCTGAACACTACTTCGTGATTTCGAGGTTAGGTAAATTCTCCTTCTACTATTATCTGATTTTACTAAAATACCCTCAACAAACGTCATTATGTTTATACCGAAATTCAGTAGATTTTAAGGGATAAATTCCTATTATCCTACCGTTTTAACAAAATTCTCGTATTAATACTATTATTTACTACGTTACCAGAGTATAATTTTACCAAATCGTAAAAGTCTGATAATTACCAATATACTATTATATTTTTAGTAAAATATTTAATGAAAGCATTTACTTTTAGTAAAACTGCTATTATAATAATCCTATAAACTACTAGGAGGGTTAGAAATGAAGACGTCAAAAATGAAATTTTTATTTCTTTTTACAATTGTAGCAGCACTGCTCTTATCAGCTTGCAGTTCATCCAATACAAAAGGTGAGAAAGCAGAAGATGGCAAAGTCAAGTTAAGGTTTGCAACGTGGGATGTGGGTGACGATGTCGAGCTTCAACAAGGATTAATCGATGAATTTAATGCGAAAAATAGCGATATAGAAGTAGTTTTGGAAGCTTATGGCGGTGATTATGACACTAAGATTACTGCAGGTATTGGTGCTAAGGATGCTCCGGATATCATGTATATGTGGAATTACCCTCAATATAAAGATGCTCTTGAACCGCTCGATTCTTATATAAAAGATAGAGGGGAAGAGTACAAGGGTAACTTCTATGAAGCATTATGGAACTATAACTCCGTTGGTGAAGATATTTACGGTCTTCCAGTAGGTTATACGACACATGTTGTTTACTATAATAAAGATCTTTTTGATGCAGCAGGACTTGAGTATCCTCAAGCTGGCTGGACATGGGATGATCTACAGGCAGCAGCTAAGAAGCTGACAGATAAAGAAAAGAAAATCACTGGATTTGCTTTCCCAGGTCAACCTGACCCCTATGATTTTGAAATGTATTTATGGGGCAATGGTGCTACTTATGTAGACAGCAAAGGCAAACTAGATGGAAATTTGAATTCTAAAAAGTCAATTGAAACGTTTACGATGTTCCAAAATATGCTGGAAGACGGTATCGCGATTACCACTGAAGGCTATGGTGATACCGAGATGAAAACAGGCAGAGTAGGTATGCTTGTTAACGGTGCTTGGTATCTGTCCGCATTTGAGGAAGCTGGAATTAACTATGGGGTGGTTGAAATTCCTTCATTTGGAGATAACCCAAGTGCAAGTATCGTTAGTTCTTCTGGTATTGCGATGTCAAAGGATTCTAAGCATAAAGAAGCGGCATTTAAATTTATGGAGTTTTGGACAGGGGAACAAGCAAATAAAGCACGACTCTCCTTTGAACTTCCAGTATTAAAAAGCGTAGTTGAATCAGAAAAGCTGCAAGAAGATCCAATTAAGAAGGTCTTTTACAACATGCTGGAACAAAGTGAAGGATATACACCAACATCGTTTGTAACAGAGGACTGGAGTAAGTTGTCAGATGATTTAAGTTTAGTCTTTGAACAAATCTTTAATCCAAGTACACGTGTTGATCCTAAAGAAGCTTTAAATAGTGTTGCTAAGTAGGATTGTCCATTGATCTGAATGAGAATATATCATGGCAGCATGATATATTCTCATCTTTAAAAAGTAGGCTGTGTTAAATTGGGCTGTTGATTTGCGCTCCAGTCGCTTCGCTTTCCGCAGGCGGTTCGGGAAGCCTCCTCGGCGCTAAGAGATGAGCGGGGTCTCCCCTGTCCCGTCCTCCTGCAGGAGTCTCGCGCCTTCCGCACAAATCAACAGAGTTCTAAAATCAACAGTTACCTTTAACACAGCAAAAAAGTATAAACGAAAATGGATTTCATTTTCTAAAAAGGTCAAACCATTAAGAGGGAAATATATGTTTACTAAAAAGAACAAACAAAAGAAATTTACATTAGTCCGTAAAAGAGTACCCTTTTTATTTATTTTACCTTGGATCATCGGCTTTATTGTGTTTACATTAGGACCTTTAGTTTTTTCATTAATCATGAGTCTATTTGATTGGCCAATTGCTGGCGAAGCGAAGTTTATTGGTATTGATAACTTTAAGAAGATGTTTACGGCTGATCCACAGTTTTATGATTCGCTCGCTATCACCTTGAAGTTCGCATTAATATTTGTTCCATTAAACCTCTTTGTTGCTTTGGTGCTGGCGCTGCTTATTACGCAGCCAATCAAAGGGATTAAAGTCTTCAGGACAATCTTCTATCTTCCGGCTGTTGTATCCGGTGTGGCAGTGTCCATTGTATGGGGTTGGATGTTTAACTCTGAGTATGGAGTTTTAAATTATATATTATCATTACTTGGTATAGAAGGACCGGACTGGCTGATTGATCCTAAGTGGGCAATTGTAACCATTGTGATTGCAAGTGCTTGGGGAGTCGGGACCATGATGTTAATTTTCTATACAGATATTAAAGGGATTCCACATGAAATGTATGAAGCAGCCTCCATTGATGGTGCAGGTCCGATCAGACAGTTCGTTAGCATAACAATTCCTACAATTACACCTACAATCCTATTTAATATCATCACCTCTGTAATTGCAGCATTGCAGCAATTAACGTTAGTGTTGCTATTAACAGGGGGCGGGCCATTAAAATCGACCTATTTCTACGGACTATTTGTTTACAACAATGCCTTTAAGCATCATGAACTTGGTTATGCCAGTGCAAATGCTTGGTTTATGTTTATCATCATCCTGATATTGACGATGATCATCTTTAAGTCATCCTCTGCATGGGTATTCTATGAGGCTGAAGTGAAAAAGGAAAGAAAAGGAAGGAAAAGAAAATGAAGATAACCCGAAAACATAAAATCATTGTTTATAGCATTCTTGTCCTCTTTTCTCTTTATTTCCTATTTCCGTTTATCTGGGCACTTATTACAGCACTCAAGTCAGAAACAGAAGTATTTAGCTTTCCGCCCAAATTCGTTCCTGATGTACCACTTGTAAGTAATTTTATGGATGCTTGGAATAGCCAGCCATTTGGAACCTATTTTAAAAACTCAATGATAGTTACCGTGTTGACGACCATCGGTCAGATAATATCCTGTTCCTTAGTTGCGTATGGTTTTGCACGGTATGACTTCAAATACAAGAATATTCTCTTTATGCTTCTGCTATCCACCATGATGATTCCATGGGATGTGACAATGATTCCACTTTATATGGAATTTAACATGTTTGGCTGGATCAATACGTTAAAACCACTGATCGTCCCTGCCTTCTTCGGATCAGCTTATAATATCTTTTTGCTAAGGCAGTTTTTAATGAACATTCCTAAAGATTTAGAAAATGCAGCGAGAATTGATGGAGCAAATGAGTTCCAAATCTTTTATAAAATTTTCTTACCTATCATGAAGGCTCCTCTAACATTGATTGCTGTATTAAATATTATTTTGGTTTGGAATGACTACTTAGGACCACTTATTTATTTGAATGATCAATCTAAATATACGATGGCACTTGGTTTGGCATCATTCCAAGGTGTGCATGAGCTTCAAATTATTCCAATAATGGCAATGACGCTTGTTATGATCATTCCGCCAGTAATCGTTTTTGCCTTTGCGCAGAAATATATTGTGGAAGGAATAAGCGGCTCAATCAAGTAATAAAGTTCGGAGGAAGAGAACATGCAACGTGAAATGAAGAGATGGGAAAATATCCATCTTACGGCACTAAACAGGCTTCCAGCACATTCTGATTTTTACAGATACCGTGCATTTGATGAGGCATTACAATATAACAAAGAAAATAGTAAGGGATATACATCACTTGATGGTGAGTGGAAGTTTCTGTTTTTGGAAGCACCTGAATATTCACCAGTCAACTTTGAAACGCAAGGATTCGCTATTGCAGATTTAGAAGATATCACGGTGCCCTCTTGCTGGCAATTAATGGGTTATGGAAATATGCATTATACAGATGTGTTATATCCTTTTCCTATTAATCCACCATTTGTGCCTCAGGATAATCCAACAGGAATCTATTTCAAAGAAGTTTATTTGGAAGATATTAAGGAAGAAGAAAAAATTATTGTTAAATTTAATGGTGTAGATTCGGCCTTTGATCTCTATGTGAATGGTCATCATGCAGGCTATAGTAAAGGCTCGAGAATGCCATCAGAGTTTGATATTACTGAGTTAGTTCGTGCTGGAAAAAATAGATTTACAGTAAGAGTTTACCAGTTTTCAGATGGAACCTACTTAGAAGACCAGGATATGTGGTGGCTTTCAGGTATCTTTAGAAGTGTGGAACTATATAGAGTGAATAAAGATACGCTTCAAGATGTGTACGTTGAAACATTACCGGGCACAGATTTTAAGGATTTTACGTTAAAAGTAACCGGGAAGTTTCTCACAAGTGAAATTCAGACAGTAAATGTGAAACTTTTCCAAGCAGGAGACGAGGTAGATTCCTTCCCTATAGATGTGGTTAATGGTGAATTCCAAGTATTAAGAGAAATGGTGAATCCATTACTATGGAATGCGGAGGAACCTAATCTCTATATGGCAGTTTTAGAGTATGAATTAGCCAATGGAGAAAAAGAAATTATTCCGTTACGATTCGGTGTAAGATCTATCGATATCATTGATAATGAAATGAGAGTAAACGGAAAAAGAATCTTCTTTAATGGTGTAAACCGACATGATTTTAATCCAAGAATGGGAAGAACCGTAACCTACGAAGATATGCTTCAGGATGTACTTTTAATGAAGCAGCATAATATAAATGCTGTAAGAACGGCCCATTATCCGAATAATGATGTTTTTTATGACCTTTGTGATGAATATGGACTCTATGTGATTGATGAAGCAGATCTTGAATGCCATGGTTTTGAAAACACAGGGAATTATAATTGGATCAGTGACAATGAGTTATGGGAAAAACAGTATGTAGATCGTGCTGTGAGAATGGTGAAAAGAGACCGAAATCATCCAAGCGTCATTATTTGGTCTTTAGGCAATGAATCCGGTCAGGGCAGAAACTTCACTGCGATGTATCAAGCCATAAAAGAAATTGATTCTACTAGATTGGTACATTATGAAGGAGATCGTCATGCTGCCTATAGTGACATGTATACTACGATGTACACGAGATTAAAGCAACTTGAAGAAATTGGCCAGGATTCCGAAGGGAAAAAGCCGCATATCTTATGTGAATATGGCCATGCGATGGGAAATGGACCTGGCGGGCTGACAGAATATCAAGAAGTGATGAGGAAGTATCCACGATTACAGGGTGGATTCGTATGGGAATGGTATGACCATGGCATCGAACGTATAGATGATAATGGAAATACTTATTATTTATACGGTGGAAATTACGGGGATTTCCCTACAAATGGAAATTTCTGCATCGATGGACTCGTATTCCCAGACCGGACACCATCACCTGGACTAATTGAGTACAAGAAGGTTATTGAACCGATCGTGACTGAGGCGGTTGACCTAACTCAGCTCAAGATTAGAATAAAAAATAGGTATGATTTTAGAAGCCTAGAAGGAATTCAGTTGACCATTAAGGTAGAATCCTTCACTCGTTTAATAGAAGAAAAGAATATTAATCTTCCATCTATTAACGCACAGGAAGAAATGGAATTAACACTGCCAATTAATCTTGCAGAAGCTCTAAATTACGATAATGTCCGCATTAAATTAAGTTATTTTGAGCCGAATAGTACGCTTTATGCAAGTGAAGGTCATCTTATCACCAGTGAGAGTTTCTTGCTTGAAGCAACAGAGGTGAAGAAAATTGTACTGCCAGAAAACCAATTCAATCATGAAAACATCTCTATTGAAGAGAATCGAACACAACTTATTCTTGAAAACGATACGTTTAAAACTGTTTTCTCAAAATTTCATGGAATTCTCGTTTCCTACCAACTAAATGGAGAAGAGATTATTCAGAAGGGGCCCGAGCTTACCCTCTGGAGAGCTGCCATTGACAATGATATGTATAAGAAAAACGATTGGATCAATAAGTACTTCCTGAAAAATGCAAAGGAACAACTATCGTCCTTCTCTTATCAAGTGAACGAAGGCTATGTAGATATTGAAATCATAAAATATTTATCCAGCGTGAATCAAGCATGGGGATTTGAATTGTTTTACCAGTATCGAATCACTCAAAATGGGGTATTAAATCTCCAATTGAAAGGCAGTAAAGTTATTAGAGGGAAAGAAATACCTGAAATGCTGCCAAGAATAGGAATTACGTTGCATGTAAACAAAGATTATAATGATGTGACATGGTATGGCAGAGGCGATTCTGAAAGTTATCAGGATAGTAAGAGAAGCCAAAGTATTGGTCTTTATCGTAAAAATGTAGAGGAAATGCACACGGATTATGTTTATCCACAGGAAAATGGTTCAAGATGTGATACTTCTTTCTTAGCTGTAACGAAGGGGAATCAATCCATCCTCTTTAACTTTAAAGAGACTAGGGATTTTACCATTCATGACTATGAAACAAGTGCATTAGAAGAAGCAACGCACCGTGGAAAAATTAAAAAGTCACCATTCAATATGTTAACCATTGATTATCGACAAAGTGGTCTGGGAAGTAATAGCTGTGGTGAGGAACAACTTCCAGCCTATCGAGTAGGAATAGAAGATTTTGAAATCGGGCTGGAAATAAGGAACGTTCATAAAGACGATATAGTAGAAGAAAGTAAATACTTTAGAGTTAGATAAAAAATTCAAAAGCAGGGGAAACCCTGCTTATTTGAAATATGTCCAGTTCCAGCGCCCAGCGGCTAGTTCAAATGACAAGGAGAAATAGGATGAATTTAGATATTAAAGAAATACCATTTTCCAGATTTGGCTCCTATTTTTGTGTCTCACAAGAAAAGGATTCTGTATATATTAGAGACGTGCATGGCGGCGACGACGCACCATCCAAGCTTTTTCAAATCGATATCCTTAAAGATGGAGTGGAACGGGAGTATGAAGTACGTGCTTCAGAGGTATCCCTTTCCTTCTATTTAAAAGATCAATCGGAACGTGTCGCGGAAATCATCATTCCTGAGGAAGATGAACTCCATATCGAGGTGCAGGATGTAGAACTTAGGCTGCGAGCGACAAAAGGAAAATATGATTCATTAATGGAATTGGAAGATGGGATGTATGAATACCACATCTATCCGAAGGAATTAAAATTAATGATCATGAATCTAAATGGTGATATGTCTGTTGATGCACCTTGGAATATTATCGGAAATGATTATATTGATATACGTTTGAAAAATGGACATTTTGTGATCGAAAGCTATCGAACCGTTTATCATCAAAAGGAATACCTCCCTTTTAGCCAAGGAAAAGAACAAGTCGATGTGCTTTACAAAGAATGGTTTGATTCCATGAGAAAGGGTTATGGTCAAACTGATTATCGGCCCTCCTTGGAGAAGGCTTCTTATATTACATGGTCAAGCGTCGTACATCCGGATGGAGTCCTTAAGGATTATGCGATGTATATGTCTAAGCTGTGGATGTATAATATTTGGTCGTGGGATAACTGCTTTAACGCATTGAACTTAGGAGAAAGGTATCCAGAAATCGCCTATGCTCAATTAAAGATTTTCATGGACACACAAGATGAGTCGGGCGCTTATCCGGATTTTGTGAATGACAAATTTATTTCGTACAATTGTATAAAGCCGCCTATTTTTGCTTATGTCTATGAACAGTTAATGGAGCGGAATGATTACTTTAAGGACGAACAACGGTTAAGAAATGTGTATGAGTCTACAAAAAAAGTCATGAGCTATTATGAAAATCATCGTACTTTTCATGGCAGACTGCCACACTATAAACATGGGAATGATTCTGGATGGGATAATGCTTCCCTCTTCCATGTCGGGATGCCTGTGGAGGCACCGGACCTTGCTAGTTTTTTAATTCGTACGTTTGATATTCTCTCCTCCTTCGCTGAAATTTTAAGTGAAAAAGAGGAGGCGGAAAGATTTAAGAATCAAGCAGACTCCCTGTTTAACCTGTTACTTGAGAGACTTTATGATGGTGAAGGCTTTTATGGACGAGTTGGGAAAAATGGTGAGAAAATCGATGTTAGAACTAGCTTAATTCTAAGGCTGCCAGTATTGATCGGTTATCGTTTGGATAAAACCATTATGGATCGCTTGGTATCTGACCTTGAAGCCAACTTTGAAACAAAATTTGGTCTTGCTACTGAGAGTGTAACAAGTAACTATTATCGGGAAAATGGGTATTGGCTCGGTCCTATCTGGGCGCCAGTTACGTACCTGTTTATCCATGCATTAAAGAAAAATGGCTACAAAGAGGTTGGAAATCGACTTAGAGATAAGTTTTTAGACCTTACGCTTATAGGCGGGATGGCTGAAAACTTCGATCCGCTTACTGGAAAAGGGTTAGTGGATACATCCTTCACATGGACATCAAGTGTATTTCTGCTGCTGTTAGAAGATCAGCTTAGGGGGGATTAAATGCAAAAGTATATGGGAGAAATCGCTCTTACGATTACAGCGATTATATGGGGAAGCGGATTTGTGGCAAGTAGCATCTCCTTGGAGTACTTTACACCCTATCAAATTTTAGCAGGGAGATTTTTAATAGGTGCCATTGTTTTAACCGTAATTTTCCATAAAAAGCTGAAAAATATAAATAAAAGTACTATGATAAAAGGGGCTGTACTAGGAATCTTTTTATATTTGGCCTTTGCACTTCAAACAGTAGGACTTCAATTTACGACTCCTTCAAAAAATGCATTCTTAACGGCTGTGAATGTCGTGATTGTTCCTTTTATTGCATTTGTTATATATAAACGGAAAATTGATATGTATGAACTAATGGGTGCTATTTTGGCTATGGTTGGTGTCGGCATATTATCACTTAAGCTCTCTGCTGGAATCAACATTGGGGATTTACTGACACTAGGCTGTGCTTTTGGATTTGCATTCCATATATTTTTTACTGCAAAATATGTAAAAGATTCAGACCCTGTCTCATTAACGCTGATTCAAATGATGACAGCCGCGATAATCGGAGTCATCGTTGTTCTTTTCAGGGGAGAAACTTCCTTTGTTATTGAAAAGGAAGGAATGTTCTCACTGCTTTACCTAGGGATATTTTCAACAACGATCGCGTATCTATTGCAAACCGTTGCACAAAAAATGATAACAGAAACAAAGGCTGCGATTATTCTTTCCACAGAATCGTTTTGGGGAATGGTATTTTCCGTTGCGATTTTGGATGAAACTATGACCATTAAAATGGTGATTGGCGCCATTCTCATTCTTACTGCCATCATCATTTCAGAAACAAAAATTCCCTTTTTAAAAAAGAATAAACTTAAGGAAATAACCTAATTGAATAGAAATAGCAAGATAAAAAAACAAGTAGGCAGGGAGAAATAATGGCCACTATAAAAGATATAGCCAACTTAGCTAATGTTTCAATCACTACCGTATCAAGAGTATTAAATTACGATGATACATTAAATGTCTCACCGGAAACGAGAAAAAGAGTGTTTGAAGCGGCTGAGGAGTTAGCCTATGTGGTGATTCCGAAGAAGAAGCAAAAGAGTAAATGGAGAATAGGGTTATACGATTCTTTCTCACTCGAAGAAGAATTAATAGATACCTATTACTTGTCGATAAGGGTCGCCTTGGAAAAAAAGCTGAAAAGTAAAGGTATTGACTTTTTCAGAATTGACAAGGAAGGCAATGAGGAGAATCTTAAAAAAATTGATGGTATCTTATGCCTTGGAACCTTCAAAAAAAAGGATATTGAAAAAATCAAAAGTTTTCATAAACCTTGTGTCTTTGTTGATTCCAATCCAGACGAGTATTATTATGATTCCGTTGTGATTGATTTCAATTCTGCCACCAGAAATGCGCTAAACTACTTAACTGAGCTAGGTCATGAAAATATTGGCTTTATTGGTGGAGTAGAAACAGATATGTATGGGAATCGATTTAAAGATTTACGACAGGATGTTTTTGAAAATTATTTAAAAGAAAAAGGTATTTTTAAAGAAGAATTAGTGAAAATTGGCGGATATGATCCGAAGGATGGTTATACCAATCTAAGAGAAATGTTAGGATCGGAGCCTAAACCGACAGCTGTTTTTGTTGCGAATGACACGATTGCAGTCGGCTGCTATAAAGCTGCTTATGAACTAGGGGTCAAAATTCCTGATGAACTAAGCATTGTTGGTTTTAATGATGTCGCTACAGCCCAATATATGGTTCCGCCTTTAACGACGGTTAAACTCTATACAGAAATCATGGGTGAAACAGCTGTTGACTTACTGGTAGAAAGGCTCTCCTCAAAAAGGGAAGTCAGTAAAAAAATTACCATAAATACGAAGTTAATTGTAAGAGAAAGTGCTTCAGCACCTCAGAAA
The DNA here is from genome assembly GCF_030123505.1 of Neobacillus sp. YX16. GTDB lineage: Bacteria > Bacillota > Bacilli > Bacillales > Cytobacillaceae > Neobacillus. Next base: position 5,414,999 of record NZ_CP126115.1, on the reverse strand, counting down.
TAAAGTTAAATTGGGGTGCTGGGACACTCCTTTTTTTCATTTCCACATTTTTCCCTACGAGGTGGAGAAAACTTTGAAAATACTTGCAACTAAAATAAAAAACCTTTCATTTCGAAGCATTCGTACAAAAATGGTGCTGTTTTTCCTCATTGTTGCCTTGTTTCCATTACTGTTGTTTGGATTCCTATCCTATGGAAAGTCCTCTGAAATTGTGAATAAACAATTTAATGATTATGAGCAATTTGCTGTTTCTCAACTTGATAAACAAATCGAAAATATCTTTGAGCAAATGTATGTCGTTTCGAAAGATATTAATCAGTATTTATCGGATCCAACCTTGGTCATCTTACAGGAAGAAATCCCGAGAACGTACACCGGGTTTATTGAAATCAAAAACTTTGAAAGATATATAGAGGCACATAAAACGTATGACACAAAGGGAATCTATTTAATTACCAATACAGGTTATTATTATGGAAATAGTCGCTTGGATATACATAAGCTCTTTCAAAAGCCATTTTGGAAAGAGATTAATAGCTTAAAAGAAGGAGATCTCTGGATAGGGTTTTATAATTCTGACCATTATTACACTGGTAAAAAAGATGAAAAAATTATCGGACTTGTTTTTCCAATTGAAAGTGATTTTGGGGTATTGAAAGGAAGTAAACTGTTAGTTGAAACAAATGCGGAGGAGCTGTTCTCTTATATTGGTTTTCTAGAAAATGATCTCCAAGCTTCTATCACCCTTAAAAATGGTAAGAACCAGGTGGTCTATAAGACAAAGAATGCTCCGAAGGAATTGACAACAGATATTATTTGGAACAACCATTTTGATGCTTATGGATGGGATATCCATGTTCGCATACCTCAAGAGTATTATTATCAATCATCAAATGTGATATTACGTTATACGATAGCGGCTATTTTATTTTCAATCATCCTTGTATCCGTGCTCGCTTTCTTATTTTCTGTTCCGCTTACGAAGGGAATTAAAAGTCTAAATTCCTCTATGAAGAGAGTCAGTGAAGGAAACTTAGATACACAAATAACCGTTACTTCTAATGATGAATTAGGGATTTTATCTCAAAGCTTTAATGTTATGGTCAATCAAATTAAGGAATTAATCGAGAAAATTAGCATGACAGAACGTTTAAAAAGACAAGCAGAATTAAAGGCGTTCCATTACCAAATAAACCCTCATTTATTATTTAACACCTTAAACTCGATACAATGGAAGGCAAGGATCTTAGGAGCGAAGGAAGTTCAAGAGATGATCTACCATTTAACAGAGGTTCTGCATGAAAATTTAAATTTTGCAGATGAGTTAATTCCGTTAAAAAAGGAACTCCAGACAATCAAACATTATTTGAAGGTTCAAGAGATACGTTATGGCCAAACATTTGAATATATAGAGAATATTCATTCGGAATGCTTGGACTATTTAATCCCTAGGATGACTCTCCAGCCATTGTTTGAAAATATCTTCTTCCATGCATTTGAAGATGGCGAAGGAAGTATTGAACTAGTGGTTACCGTTAAACCTGAATATCTAGAACTTACCTTAGCCGATAACGGCAAAGGAATGAATGCAGAATCCATTGAAAAGCTTCTCAACCCGAATCACCATGGTGGAAATGGGAGGGGAATTGGTGTTTATAATGTCGACCAACGAATAAGGCTTCACTTTGGAACTGAGTACGGCTTATCAATCGAATCCGTTGTGGGTGTAAAAACAATCTTTAGCATTAAATGGCCGAAAAGGAGATAACGTTGATGATAAAGGTATTAATTGCAGATGATGAACTCATTGTTAGAAAAGGATTAATCGCAACGATAGATTGGGAGAAATTTGGCATGGAGGTAATTGCTGATGCACCTAATGGACAAAAAGCTTGGGAGCTCTTTCAACAGCATAGCCCCGAGGTAGTCATAACCGATATTGTCATGCCTGAAATGAATGGAATTGAACTTGCTAGAAACATAAAACAGACTTCCCCAACTACCAAAATATTATTGTTAAGCTGCCATCGGGACTTCACTTTTGCACAGGAGGGGATGAATATTGGTGCTTCTGGTTATATTTTGAAAACGGCCTTTGAAGACCAACAATTTGAAGAATACCTTGGACGCATAGAAAATGAAATTAATCATACCAATATCCAAGATTCCTATGATTCATCCTATCTAGCAAAGGAATTTTATGAATGGTTATGTGACTTTGAAAATTCTTTTCCTAAGCTAGTTGAGGAGTTGTTTTCTAATGAGTGGAATTGGATGGAGAATCCTTATTATATTTATTTAATTACCGGATTAAATAGCAGCGAGTTTTTTCAGAAGAAACTGTCTTATGGGGAAACGCAATTTGCTTTGATTCCTTGCGGGCATGATCAAGCCTTTACTTTTATCCAGGAAAAGTCAAAAACAGATTTTGAACATCTTCTAGTTGAGGCTAGAAGTATAGGATCCTCTATTCGTTGGAAGGATCACGGTCCAAATCGAGGAATGAATGACTGGATGGATGGAGTGACAAATCTTTTTCGCAGGTTTAAATTTGAAAAACAATTTAAGGTTTCGATGGAGGATTGGCCATTGCCCATTCGCAAGGCTGTTCAAATCATGATCCAGGATTTAGATCAATCTTTTTCATCTAGCTATATTGCAAATGAAGTGGGCTTAAGCCGAAGCCATTTTAGTACCATGTTTAAAAAGACAGTTGGAGAAAGCTTTTTTACTTTTATAGAAAAGCTAAAAGTCAAAGCGGCATGTGAACTTCTGGAAAATACTTCGCTTCCTTTACAAGATATTGGTGAAAAAATAGGCATTCAGGATGGGAAATATTTTAGCAAATGGTTTAAAAAATGCATGGGTAAAACACCATCGGAATATCGACAGAACAAAAAGCGGAATGAAAGCAAACAAATTTCCCTATGATTCGTTCTTTCACGAGGATTCAAACAATAGTACAAAAAGAATAAGATAATAGTAAGTTCTTGACCGCTTTCATTCGAGTTATAATGAAAGCGGTTTCTACTATATTAAAAAAAAGAGGAACTAGTGATGAAGAAATTCAGGATGAGTTTTCTGGCACTCATTTTAGTATTTGTTATGGCCGCCTGTTCAGATAATCAATCAAGCAGCAGGGATGATCAAACAAGGAAGGAGAGTAAAGAAAAAATAGTGCTTCGGTTTGCAACTTGGGATTCAGGAGAAGCACTAAAAATACAAGAGGCGATTGCTACAAAATTTGAGGAAAAACATCCATTTATAGAGGTGCAGATGGAGGCATATGGTGATGAATTTGACCAAAAATTGACTGCTGCATTTGGCGCAAAAAATCCTCCTGATGTTATGTATATGTGGAACTTTTCAGCCTATTTTCAATCACTCGAACCACTTGAGAATTTTATTAAAAGAGATCCCACTATCGACTTGAATGATTTTTACCAAGGTCTCTTTAATTATTCTACTATGTACCGAAAACTGTATGGTATGCCAGCCGGTTTTACAACAAGGGTGGTCTATTATAACAAGGATTTATTTGATGCTGCTCAAGTCCCCTACCCAAAGGATGGATGGACATGGGATGACTTTAAAAGTGTGGCAAAGCAATTATCTAATCCTGCTATCAATCAGTATGGATTAGGAGTAAGACCAGAACCAGATACGTATGACCTCCAAGGCATTGTCTGGAGTAATGGCTCAAGCTTCATTAGTGAGGATGGAAAGAAAATCGATAGCTATATGAATAGCCCAGAAACCATTGAATCAATAGAAATGTTTGCAGAAATGGTCAAGGGAAAAAGCGCAGTGCTGGTTGGCGGTAAAAATCAGCAAAGTGGTGAAGAGGTATTTAAGGAAGGCAAGATTGCCATGTGGGAAAGCGGAATTTGGCCACTGGAGGAGTTTAAAAAAGCTAAGGTAAACTTTGGAACAGTAGAGATGCCTGCATTTAATGGAAAACAAGTAAGAGGAGTGATTTCTTCTTCAGCAATTTCAATTGCGAAGGATTCAGAAAACAAAGATCTAGCATGGGAATTTGTGAAATTTTACTCCTCCCCAGAAGCAATAAGGATGAGAACAGCAGATTTACCTGTCCGTATTAGCATGGTGAAAAAGTTGAAAACAGATCAAGACCCATTAATTGGACCATTTTACAAAATGTTAGAGCGATCAAATGCTACACCAGCGTATCTGCTAACTAAGAATTGGGATGAAATCAATCGAAATTTATCTTCTGCAATAAATGCCATCATGCTGGAACAGGATGCGAAAGAATTATTGAATAAATCCGTTTTGGATTCAGAGAAATATATGGGGAAGTAAAAAGTGAAAAAGGGTTTAACGATTTTCTACTATAAATTAAATCAATTTTTATCAGGAGGAATTAAGATGATCACTCAAGATTATTTCGGTTTAGAGGATAAGGTGTGTGTGGTAACAGGAGGGGCATCAGGGATTGGACTAGCTGCTGCAACACTTTTAGCTGAAGTTGGTGCTAAGGTGATTATGGTAGATATTAATCAAGAAAACGGTCAAAAGGCCGTTGCTGAGTTACAGAGGAAAGACTATCGGGCGGAATTCCTACAATGTGATGTAAGTAATGGAAACGATTGTATCGCCGTAAGAAATCATATCGAAAAAAAATACGGTGCCATAGATGTCCTTTTTAACAATGCTGGTGTTATCAGAAGAAAAACAGTTGTTGATTTAGAAGAGTCGGATTGGGATTTAGTCATTGATGTCTCCTTAAAAGGAATTTATCTCCTTTCTAAATATTTAATTCCTCTTATGGCTAGTGGCGGTGGAGGAAGTATCATTAATACCGGCTCTGGATGGGGAATAAAAGGTGGAGACCAGGCAGCTGCTTATTGTGCTGCCAAAGCTGGAGTTGTGAATTTAACAAAGGCGATGGCCATTGACCATGGCCCGCAAAATATTCGTGTGAACTGTATTTGTCCAGGCGATACCGATACTCCGTTATTACGGGATGAAGCCAAGCAATTACAGTTGAAAGAGGAAGATTTTTTAGTATCCTCTGCAAAAGGCCGACCATTAGAAAGACTTGGAACGCCAAGGGATATTGCTAAAGGAGTTTTATTCCTTGCAAGTGACTTGTCAGAATGGGTAACAGGTACAGATTTAATTGTTGATGGCGGCGGTTTAGCTTGATTTTTTGTAAAATTTCAAATTTAACAAGTAATTACTCAACTTACAGGAGGTAATTTTCATGTCACAAAAGGTACACCCTTATATTCCGAACATGGTGCCAGAAGTACAAACGGAGATGCTAAAGGTGATTGGCGCTGAATCCATTATGGAATTATTCTCAGGAATCCCGGAGGAGCTGCAGCTTAAAGGAGACCTAAAACTGCCTCCAGCCCTAACGGAGTATGAGCTTAGACGCCATATTGAAGGAATTCTAAATAAAAATACAAGTACAAAGGAATATTTGAATTTCCTAGGTGCTGGCTGTTGGCAGCACTTTATCCCAGCAGTTTGTGATGAAATCAATCAGCGCTCTGAATTTTTAACGGCCTATGCGGGGGAACCGTATGAGGACCACGGACGTTTTCAGGCACTTTACGAGTATCAAAGTTTACTAGCTGAATTGGTAGATATGGATGTTGTGAATGTTCCAACCTTTGATTGGGGGCAGGCGGCAGCTACATCAATTAGAATGGCAGCCCGTATTACCGGGAGGAAAAAAGTCTTATTAGCCAAAACCGTGGCACCCGAACGAATTAAAATTATCATCAACTACGGGTCGCCAGAATTAGAATTTGAATTTGTTCAATTTGATACGAAATCAGGGGCAATGGACTTAGAAGACCTAAAAGAAAAATTAACAGAAGATGTTGCCGCCCTATATTTTGAAAATCCATCCTACCTTGGATTTATTGAGGCGCAGGGAACAGAGATTTCTAATCTATTAAAGGAAACCGAAACACTGATGGTAGTAGGGGTAGACCCGATTTCTCTTGGTGTACTGGCACCACCAAGTCATTATGGAGCTGATATTGTGTGTGGAGACCTGCAGCCCCTAGGTATGCATATGAATTACAGCGGAGGCCAGGCAGGCTTCATTGCCTCACATAATGAAGTGAAAGTTGTCAGTGAGTATCCATCCCGATTGTTTGGTATTGTCCCTACGGTGAAAGAAGGAGAATACGGCTTTGGTGATGTGGCATATGAACGGACCTCATTTGCTCAAAGGGAAAATGGAAAAGAATCTGTTGGAACGCAGACAGCATTATGGGGCATCACAGCTGGAGTCTATTTAGCCTTACTTGGCCCAAATGGTATGCAGGAGGTAGGCCAAACCATTATGCAAAATAGCCAGTATGCTGCTCAAGAATTGAATAAAATTGCTGCTGTAACAGGGTCACGTTTACATTCATCATTTTTTAAAGAGTTTATCGTCGATTTTAATCAAACGGGCTATTCAGTTGAACAAATTAATCACAGACTGATAGAAAAGAAGATTTTTGGTGGAAAGGACCTCTCACTTGAGTTTCCAGAGTTTGGTCAATCAGCATTATTTTGTGTAACCGAGGTTCATACAAAAGAAGATATTGACCATTTAGTTCAAGCCATTAAGGACATTTTAGCGAAATAATCGAAAGAAGAGAGGAGCATTCAGACATGAAAAGAATTCAACGCACAAGCAAGACCCGGGATTTTCACCAAGCAAAATGGAATGAACCGATAATTTTTGAACTCCATCAGCCAGGGGAAAAGGGTGTGGAGCTGCCGCCGGTAAACGACGGAATTGCATCAGCTGTAGGAGATGGAACATCGGCCATTCCGGCAGCGATGCGGAGAAAGAGTAAGCCCAATCTCCCTGAAATTGGTCAAGCACGGGTATTAAGACATTATTTAAGACTTTCGCAAGAAACCCTTGGCTCAGATTTTAATGTGGAAATTGGACAAGGAACCTGTACGATGAAGTACATTCCAAGAATAAACGAGTTGTTAATTCGGGATCCGAAAATGATGGAGCTTCATCCATTACAGAATGAAGAAACTGTTCAAGGAATGCTTGAGATTTTCTACAAGCTGGACTTATGTATGAGAGAAATTTCTGGGATGGATTATTTCTCCTTCCAGCCAAGCAGTGGAACGCAAGCACTGTTTGCGATGGCATCAATCGTAAGAAAATACCATGAACAAAAAGGAGAAGGGGATCAGCGGGATGAAATCATTACGACGATTTTCTCTCACCCATCGCAGGCGGCAACGGCTGCTGTAAAAGGCTATAAAATTATTACCTTGCACCCGGATGAGAATGGCTTTCCTGATATTGAAAAATTAAAAGCCGCAGTGTCGGAGCGAACAGCAGGATTTGTTGTAGCAAACCCTGAAGATACAGGCATATTTAATCCGAAAATTAAAGAGTTTACTGATATTGTTCACCAGGCAGGCGGTCTTTGCTTTTACGATCAGGCGAATGCGAATGGCCTCTTAGGAATTACAAGAGCAAAAGAAGCAGGCTTTGATATGTGTTTCTTTAATCTCCACAAAACCTTTGCTGCCCCGCATATGTGCGGCGGACCAGCAACTGGTGCTCTAGGTGTGACGGCAGCACTGAAAGAGTACTTACCGGCGCCAATTGTTGAGTATCATGAGGGCAAATATTCACTCCAACACGATTTAGAGCATTCAATTGGTAAGGTTCGCTCCTTCCATGGTGTAGCTCAAACGGTATTGCGTGCCTATGCCTGGATTCGCGCACTTGGAGCTGGCGGCCTTAAGGAAGTAGCCAAAACTGCCGTGTTAAATAATAACTATATGTATCACAAGGTTTTAGCGATTCGCGGGGCGGGTGCGCCATATGTCAAAGGACATCGCCTTGAGCAGGTCCGTTATAGCTGGGAGCAGTTAACAAAGGAAACCGGGGTAACAACAGAGGATATTCAGTTAAGAATGACTGATTTTGGCCTCCATTACTGGACTAGCCACCATCCTTATATCGTGAAACAACCGTTTACCCTTGAGCCAACAGAGTCTTATTCAAAAGAGGATTTAGATGAATATATCAACGCACTAGAGCAAATTTCCAATGAAGCATATGAAAACCCAGAAATCGTCAAAAGTGCCCCGCATAATAGTACAATACACAAAATTGACGAACAAGATTATTTGGATAATCCAGAGAAATGGTGCATCACCTGGAGAACTTATGTAAAAAAAACAGAAGCATATAATCTAGTTAAATAGTAAATACGGCATTTTTTTAAAAAATGGGGGGTCAAAAATAATGAAAAAGCATATGTCGATTATGCTAGTGATGATTCTGCTATTGCTATCCGCGTGTTCCAATAATACAGCGGGGAATGAAGAGAAAACGGGAGATTCAAAAAATCCAGCAGGGAAGATCACCGTATGGGGATGGGATGTTGCCGCAGCAACTATGGAAGCGGCAGTTGAGGGATTTCAGAAAAAATATCCTGATGTAATCGTTACGGTAGAGGATTTCAATAGCTCCGATTTATACGATAAGGTAACAGTGGGTCTGGCAGCAAGAGGTTCAGGATTACCAGATGTTGTGTTAATGGAGGATGAACGAATTCCTGGATATCTGCACCAATTTCCTGAAGGATTTGTAAATTTGGGCAAGCTTGGATATGACCAATATAAAGATTCATTCAATCCAGCTAAGGTTGCCGCTGTTCAGAATAAAGACGGAGATATCATCGCAGCTCCATGGGACATTGGTCCAGCAGGAATGTTCTATCGAGTAGATTTCTTTGAAAAGGCCAATATTGATCCAAATTCCATCCAAACATGGGATGACTACATTGCAGCAGGGAAGAAGATTAAAGAAGCTACTGGTGCACAGCTATTACCCATTGACATACCGAACTATGATGGTGTCTTTCAAATGATGATGCAGCAGCAAGGACTTTCTTATTTTGATAAGGAAGAGAAAATCACCTTGCAATCGAAGGAAGCAATTCAAGCCATGGAAGTAATCAAAAGGCTTCATGAAGAGGATTTAATCCTAAACAATAAAGGTTGGGATGGTATTGTAACCGCAACAGTAAATGGAAGTGTTGCCACCGTTCCTTATGGTGTCTGGTATGCAGGTACTATCATGGACCAAGCACCAGATTTAAAAGGGAAATGGGATGTATTTTATCTGCCGAGCTTTGAAAGTGGCGGCACTAGATATGCAAACGTAGGAGGATCATCCGTGTTGATTCCTTCATCAAGTAAAAATCAATCTGCTGCCTATGCCTTTGTAGAATTCTTTACAACAGATCAAGAATCCCAACTGTTAGGTTTTGAAAAATATGGGCTTTTTCCATCCTTAAAGGAAACGTATAGCAATCCAATATTTACTGCTAATAGCGAGTACTTTAATAATAGTCCCATTTTCAAAAAGTTTGCTGATATTGTTGATCACGTGCCACAAATTAACGTAAACGAAAACTTTGCAAAAGCAACCAGTCTTACGAGTCATGCACAAGCAGCTATTTTGCTTGAAAACAAATCGGTTGAATCTGGATTAAAAGATGCGGAGGAACAGTTAAAAAATGAAATAAAAAAATAGATTTTTAGAAAGTTAGAGAGCTGAGTGTTCCAATATTTCTCAGCTCTCTTATTCTAAAATCCTAAGAAGTAAGGATGGTGGCTCGGTTGGAGCAAACAGAAAAGGTTGTAAATACGAAAAAAAGCTTTCGAGTCAAAGAGAGAAAAAGTTTATTAACTCCTAAAAATGTCCCATATGTTTTTATCGCGCCAGCAGTGCTGCTAATTTTGATTTTTACCGTGTATCCTGTAATTTTTTCATTTATCTTAAGCTTTCAAGAGGTGCGTGGTCTGGAGAAATCATTTGTGGGTTTTGCCAATTATTCTCGATTATTCCAAGATCCCATTTTCTATAAATCTCTTTTAAATACCTTTCAAATACTGATTGTCCAAGTTCCAATCATGCTCTTTCTCTCTTTACTGATTGCAGTCGGGCTCCATTCTTCCATGTTAAAAGGAAAGGCGTTTTTTCGAATCTCTTTCTTTATGCCTGCAATCACAGCGCTTGTTGCAGCGTCGATTGTTTTTATGATCCTTTTAGATGAGCATTTCGGTCTCGTTAACTATTTATTATCATTCGTCGGTGTGGAAGCCATCCCATGGTTAACAACTCCATTTTGGGCGAAGGTCTCTGTCATCCTTGTTATGACTTGGAGATGGACAGGATATAATATGGTGATTTTTTTAGCTGGTTTGCAAAATATTCCATCGGAATTATATGAAGCAGCAAGTATTGATGGGGCAAGTAAAGTAAAGCAATTTTTTATGATCACGATTCCCCAATTGAAACCTGTATTTATTTTTACAGTTGTCATGTCAACCATTGGTACCCTTCAGCTATTTGATGAGCCGTTTATTTTGACACAAGGGGGACCAAATAATGCCACGATGACAATTACACTTTATTTATATGAAGCAGGCTTTAAATTCTTTGACTTTGGTTATGCATCAGCAATTGCTTATGTTCTTGTCATAATCACAGCAATCATTTCGTGGGTTCAGATGAAACTGGTAGGTGATGAATAATGATACATTCTAAGAAAATATCCTCGAAAATAGGGATTTACTGTTTATTAATCGCTGGTGTGGTCTTATCGATTGCTCCATTTTATTGGATGCTTGTCGGTTCTACCCTGCCATCAGGAGAGATTTTTCGTTTACCTCCTAAACTTCTTCCAGGGGATTACTTAGCAAAGAACTTTCAATCGCTGAATGAATCATTAGGTTTTGCCAAAATATTTTGGAATTCACTCTTTATTGCACTCGTTTATACATTGATTAGCACACTCATTAGTTCAATGGCTGGCTACGCATTTGCAAAATTTAAATTTAAGGGTAAGAACTTGTTCTTTTTCATTATTTTATGCACATTAATGATTCCTTCTCAGGTGACATTGATTCCATTGTTTGAAATGATGGTTACCTTTAATTGGTTAAATACGTATCAAGCAATTATTTTACCGACGCTGGCCTCTCCTTTTGCGATTTATTTAATGAGGCAGAACATGAAGTCGGTTCCAGACTCGATTATTGAGGCATCCCGAGTGGATGGGGCAGGGGAATTAAAAATATTCTTCACGGTTATTTTACCTGTATCAAGACCTGCAATGGCTGCTGTTGCTATATTTCTTTTTATGTCACAATGGAATAGCTTACTCTGGCCGCTTATTACCTTAAATTCGAAAGAAATGTTCACTTTGCCTGTTGCGTTATCCAGTTTAATCGGAATGGCGCGTATTGATTATGGACAGTTAATGTTAGGAACTACCTTATCTACGGTCCCAATTATGATCTTTTTCCTATTGCTTCAAAAGCATTTTATTTCTGGGATTCTAGGTGGTGCGGTTAAAGAATAACAGGGTAGCTAAGGACTTAGAACACAAACGCCCAGCGACAAGTTTACGTCGCTGGGCGTTTTATTATTTGGATTCTGCCGCTTTTCTTTCTTTGAATTCTGCTTTGATTTGGGCTAATGTATCCTTGTTCGTAATCAGTTTTAACGCGGTTAGTGCAAGTGCTTTAGCACCAGTGATTAGAGCTTGGTCTCCTTTAGGGGAGGCTGCTGCTTCTCTGAATGGTACCGTATGCGGAATAAGGTTGCTAGCACCAATTTTAATATAGGGATGAATGGTAGGGACAACCTGGCTAATGTTTCCCGCATCCGTTGAGCCGATGCCTTTGTCGCCAGAATCCACCACGGTTTCACCTAATTCTTCTACAACTTCCTTAAATACTGCATCATAATTGCTATTTAATAGAAGGTTATCGACTTCATTTTGGAACGCAATGACATTCAACTTTGCCCCAGTGGCCAATGCCGCGCCTTCTGCCACCGCTTTTACCCGCTTAGTAACTTCATTCAAACCAGCTCTTGTAGCAGCCCTGATGAAAAATCTGGCTTTTGCATATTCAGGGATAATGTTTGGTGCATCTCCGCCATGTGTGATGATTCCATGAATGCGGACATCGTCTTTAAGTTGCTGTCTTAACGCGTTGATTCCATTAAACAGCTGAATGACTGCATCGAGTGCATTAATTCCCTCATGCGGGGAAGCAGCGGCATGTGCCGGCTTTCCGATAAACTCAAAGTCCAGCGGATCAACTGCTAGAGATGAACTGGTTAGACGTGTCTCACTATTTGGGTGGATCATCAGTGCGGCGTCAATCCCGTTTACAAGACCATGTTTAACGAAGCTGCCTTTTGCACTGCCGTTTGGCCCGCCTTCTTCTGCAGGGGTACCGAAAACAACTGCTTCTCCGCCTGTTTCTAGTAAAACCTTACTCAAGGCAATCGCTGCAGCCACGCTAGTAGTTCCAATAATATTATGGCCGCATGCATGTCCCAAACCAGGAAGGGCGTCATATTCTGCTAGGAATGCAATGGAGGGACCTGGCTTTTCTGATTTTTTACGTGCTACAAATGATGTTTCATGTCCTGCAACACTCTTTTCAACCTCAAAGCCTTCTTTTAAAAGAATGTCTGTTAGCAGGGAAGATGCAAAAAATTCTTCGTTGCCGATTTCAGGATTTTCATGAATTCTATGGCTGGTTGAAAGGTAAAGCTCTTTATTGCTTTCCACATTTTCAATGATTGTTTCTTTTAATACGGTTATGGATTTAACAGCTTCTGTCATCATTTCTCCTCCTTTGATTGTCCAGCTCCGGCGCCTGGACAAGGCGCTGGAGCTTTTCTATCTACCAACCAATATTGCTTAGTGGAACGAATGTTGGAATCATGTTGCCCTTGTACTCTTTTTCAATAAATTTAGCTGTATCTTCAGATTGGTAAAGTTCTGCTAATCTCTTATATGTTTTGTTGTCTTTGTCTTTTGCTTGGACCGCAATAATATTCAGGTAAGGGGTAGCTGTTTCACTTTCATGGAAAATCGCATCATCTAATGGGCTAAGACCTGCATCACCAGCAATCCCGTTATTGATCACAGAAGCGGCAACATCTGGCAAAGCTCTTGGTGTTTGCGCTGGTACAACTGGAACAAATTCAATGTTTTTAGGGTTAGCTTTGATTTGCGTAAGATCGCCATTTGGATCAAAATCTTTTGGTAATTCGATGAGCCCAGCTTCTTGAAGAAGTAATAAGGCACGGCCTTGATTGGATGCATCGTTCGGAAGCGCAATTTTTGCACCATCTGGAATGTCTTTAACATCTTTGTATTTCTCAGAGTAAATTCCCATTGGAGCAAGGACAGTAGTCGCGATTGGCACTAAGTCTAATTTGTGTTCTTTAATAAATACATCAAAATACGCGACAGTTTGGAATGCATTAACATCTATTTCGCCTTCTGCAAGAGCTGTGTTGGGAGCAACGTAATCGGAGAATGAAACGATTTCGATATTGATTCCCTCTTTTTCTGCCTTTTTCGCTACAAAATCCCAAATACGTGTATCGGTTCCGCTGACACCAAGCTTAACAGTAGTTGATTCTTTACCCTCGGATGTTTTTTCAGAACAGGCTGCACTAATGATTGCCAATGTAATAATAATGATGGATAGTAATAGTTTTTTCATGTTATTTTCCTCCTAGGTTATCTTCTTCTAATTTTTTTTGCTGCTATATTTCCTAATGACTGCAGGCCTTGAACCATTACAATCAGAATTGCTACTGTAATCATCATCGTGACTGTATCAAAACGCTGGTAACCATATGTAATGGCTAAATCTCCAATCCCGCCGCCGCCGACTGCGCCAGCCATTGCCGATGCTCCAACTAGACCGATGGTGGCAATCGTAAGAGCTAAAACAAGGGAACTTAGTGCTTCAGGAATAAGAAATTTGAAAATAATTTGTCCTGGGGTTGCACCCATTGCCTCTGCTGCTTCAATTACACCTGGATCCACTTCTAGCAAAGAATTTTCTATCAATCTTGCAATATAGGGACCGGCATAGAATACCAGAGGGACAACTGCCGCGGCGGTTCCAATCGATGTACCGACAATTAATCTTGTGACCGGAATCATGGCTACTAATAAAATAATGAACGGAACAGACCGGAAAATGTTAATGATCCCATTCAAGACGGTAAAGAACGGCAAATTCTGAAGCAGATGACCTTTCCGTGTTACCACTAACAATATTCCCAACGGCAGACCAAGGATGGTTGAGAACAAGAGCGAGAAGGCGACCATTTGGATGGTCTCGATTAAGGCAGAAATGATTTGCTCTGAATTAACTAGCATGTGCTACCACTTCCTTTATGCTGATATTCTTCTGGTTGATATACGTTAACGCGCGGATGACTTCTTTGTCAGATCCCTGGAACTCAACAATGAGGTTTCCAAAAGGAGTTCCTTGAAGCTCGGTAATATTGCCGAACAAGACATTGATATGAATATCAAACTGTTTAGCTAGTTGTGATAATAACGGCTGACCCGCGGTGCTGCCAACAAAATTAATTCGGAAAATCCTCTGCATTCCATCATGCTTTTGAATGATTTCTTTAATAGAATCAGGCAGCTGGTCATTCATGACTGTGCTAACAAAATTTTTGGCTGTCTGTGTTTTTGGTGCTGAGAAGACGTCAAACACTGTTCCTTCTTCAATAATTTTTCCTGCTTCGATAACGGCCACCCGGTCACATATTTCTCTAATTACTGCCATCTCGTGCGTGATGATTAGAATCGTGATGTTGTATTCGTTATTGATTTTTTTCAACAGCTGTAAAATCGAGCTGGTTGTCTGTGGATCGAGAGCAGAGGTGGCCTCATCACAGAGCAGGATTGATGGCTGTGTGGCCAATGCTCTGGCAATTCCAACACGCTGCTTTTGTCCGCCTGAAAGCTGGTCAGGATAATAGTCCGCTTTGTCGGATAATCCGACAAATTCTAGTAACTCTTGCACCCTTTTTTTGACCGCATCCTTAGGAACTTTGGCTAGCGTAAGGGGCATTGCCACGTTGGCAAACACTGTTTTTGAGTTTAATAGGTTAAAGTGCTGAAACACCATCCCAATATTTTTCTTAATCTCTCGGACTTCTTTGACGGACATGGAAGTAAGGTTATGACCATCAACAATGACACTGCCGGAGGTCGGACGCTCTAGTAAGTTCACACAGCGGATAAGTGAGCTTTTCCCAGCACCACTAAAGCCGATCACTCCGAATATCTCTCCCTTATTAATCTTCAAATCAATTCCGTTCAATGCGGCAACCTGCTGTCCGCCACTTTCATAAACCTTTTTAAGATTCTGAAATTCGATCATGTGTATCTCTCCTTTTTTAGGCTATTTTGTAAGAAAAGAGCTTGCAATCTTAATTTTGAGTATAAAAATAATTTATTCCGCGTTAAAATCGGCTTTAGGATTTTAACAACAATCTTTACGAAAACAGCCTTTAACAAATAAAAAACCCTCTTCTTGAGAATAAGAAGAGGGCATGCCGATGCAAAGCAATAGCAAAAAAACTCTTCTTATCTCCCAAGCCTGCTGCTTGCTGGATTTGGCACAGTCCCCAATGGGTTCCGCTGCCGAGGTGTCATAGGGCCAGTCCCTCAACCTCTCTGGATAAGAAATATTATTCAGTTAAAAATAAAAAACCTCTTCTTGTAAAAGAAGAGGGCGAATTGAAAAAATCATAGGTCCTCTTCTTATCTATCAAGTCATACTTGCTGGATTTGGCACAGAATCAGATATTCCGCTGCCGAGGTGTCATAGGGCCAGTCCCTCAACCTCTCTTGATAAGAAGTATTTTTACTTTATTCATTTTTTGAACTTGTTAATTAATTTACTGTAGTAATATACAAAAGTCAAATCCCTTTTTTAAAATAATAGTTAATCTTTTCTAATTAAAGCGTTATCATCCTCTACAGATAGGTAATTTGAAAAAATAATAAAAATTTTTTCATAGTCTTTAAATAAAGAAAAAGAGAGCAAAAGAAATCGCTCTCTACCATGTTGATTGTTTTTCGAACTACCTTCTTTTTACTAAACAAAGTACCCCGTGGATGATTAATACAAGAGAGAATAAAAGGACAGCTAGGACTCCAATTAGGAGAACTAATGGGCTAAGAGGCGCAAGAAAACCAGTTAGCTCAACTCTTAGAAAGGCAAAACCAGCAAGGATACATAAGAAGTATAAAAAAGGGCTGCGATCTAACACACTCATTGCATCTCACTCCTTTCGTGGGGTTAATTCATTAGTATTCATCAAAAGAGTTATTTATTTGCCAGAATAATAAATCAGTTCCAAATAACTATCTTTTTGGAAATTTAATCCTCTTGAATAGGCGTGTGAAGCAGTGCTTAAGACATGTTTTAAGGATGGTGTTTGGAGTGTGAGTATTTGAGCAAGGAGTTGGAAAATATAACTTATAATTATATGCTTTTGAAGGAGAAATCCATCCATGTGGAAGCTGGTATTTATCTTCTTTTTTATTCTTGTTATTATTGCTTATCTGGTTCCGAAAAGATTGAAATATATACAACCAGTCTTTTTGCTTTGGTATTTGGTATTAATGTAGATTTGGTTCTCGTCTTTAAATACCATTTGTATGGATATTTTGGCAAAGGCTTTCAATGGCTAGGGTTTGTTGGTGAGTTTCTTTACTTTATTCCAGTTAGTATTTTGTTCTTAAATTATTATCCGTTTAATGGGACTAACCAAAAGAAACTCCTTAACCTTCTTGCATGGACAGCAGGCTCCTCCATTATTGAATTTCTTGTAGGAAAAAACACATTTTTTTAACTATACAGGCTGGAAGCTTTGGTATTCCATCTTTCTATATCCCTTCGTTTTTTTAGTCTTGGCGGTTCATTTAAGGATTGTTAGGAGAATGATAAAAACAGATAAATAAAGTGGAGGCTGGCATCAACAGGCACCAGCCTCCTACGTTATGATCATTTAACCTGCATCAAAATGCCTCAGCACTTTTCTTCACTGTTTTTTCCACTGCAAGTTCCGGATGAACTCTTCGTATGACGGTTGGTCTTAAAAGAGTAAGGACTACGCTCACACATAATCCAGATGATAGAAGCAGAACCCATTCGGCAGGGAAGATATCGTACAAAAATCCATATAGCACCATTCCTAATGGTGATAATGCCATGGCAACTGTTTCAATAAGGGAAAATACACGTCCCTTAAATTCATTTGCAATTTGTTTTTGCATCATTACTTGGGTTGGTGTATTGACGAATACAATACAAACTCCTAACCCAAATTGAAGAAGAATGTAGTACCCAAACATGATGTTGTAAGACATCGTGAAGAGTAAAGGTAATATGGTACTTCCCATGATGACCCCCATGAGAATAATGCCTCTTTTTGAAACCAGCAATGGAAATCTTATCTCTTTCCGGAGGGAGAGATAAATCGATAATAGCAGCATTCCAACGGCAAAGGCGCCTTCTGTAAAACCAAAATGGTGGGAAAGCATTTTTAATTTTTCAATAAGGATGAAGGAATATCCAACCTGATAGGCGCTGAAAAGGAAATTAACTAATAAGGCAATCCAGATAATGGTCATTAACATCGGCTGTAATTTTAAATAGGAGACACCCGCCTTCATTCCTTGCCACATGGATTCTTTAGACTTCTCCACTATTTCTGCTTTTTGGGCGGCGAACAAAGTGAAATTCATCGTGGCGTCGAGAACGATGGCAACCGATGAAGCAGTCATATAGAAAATGAGGAATAGCGGCATGGAAATCACTCCATACAAAAGTCCTCCGACTGCGGGAGAGGCAATAGCCGCAAAGGAAACAGACATTTGGTTTAAGGACATTGCTTTTTGAATTCTGGCTTCGTCCACAAGTCCTGTTATGGAGGAAGTGAACGCTACACTGGAAAACATGGATGTAAGGGACAGGATGCAGGTGGTGATATAAATAGCGGTTAAGGATAAACCAGAGGTGACACTGACGACTAACAATCCCCCGATAGCTAAGGTAGTTGCTATTTGTGAGATTATCGCGATCCTTTTTCGTGGATATTTATCGATGATATAACCTGCAAATGGTGCAGCGATGGTACGAGGTAATACATTGCAAATCAAGTTTAGCGCAAAACTTTTCGCCGATCCTGTGGCTTGCAAAATATAAAAACTAATGGCAAATGAATATACCTGTGAACCAAAAGAGGCAATCAGTTTGCTTATAGTAAACGTCCAAAGATGGTAAGTGGCTTTTTTTAACATGTTACTATTATTCATATTATCTCCTCATTCCTTAGAGTTTTTGGAAAAAAGTTTAATTTAATTAAACAAATCATAACATGAAGTTTTTACCAAATCAAGTAAAAGTTTAATTTAATTAAACAAAATCTAAGCCTATTTTGTTTACACCTTTCCATTTGAGGGAATGTTTAATATAATTAAACTATCCGAAAGTAGGAGGTTGTTCATTCGATGCTAGGAGACCGAATACGGAAAATAAGAAAGCAAAAAAAGCTGACACTTGAAGCGCTGGCAGGGGAAGGACTTACAAAAGGGATGCTCAGCCTCATTGAGAATAATAAAGCGAAGCCGTCTATGGAAAGCCTCGTTTACATTGCTGAGGGACTAGGGGTTGAGGTAACGGATTTATTAGAAGAAATCAGTACACAGGAATTAAGAGAAACGCTTGAAAAGGCAGAAACGATCTATAATCAAAAAGGGGAAACCGCAACAGATAAATATCAGCAGCTAATAACTCTTATAGAACCTTTTATAAAAAATCTTACGCAAGGCTATGAATCGGCACGTTTGTTAGATCTCTATAGCCGAAGTCTTTATGGAGAAGAATTAATAGGCTGGGAGGAATTCTCAGGTCAAGCAGCGGCCTTGTATGACAAGATGAACTTAACAGCTAACCGTGCCCAAATCGCGATTTTTCGTACAATGGTGAAATTCGTTCAGCATGATTATCAAAGTGCTTTGGAAATCTTGGTAAGGGAACGTGCAAATATTGAATCCAATCATGTCTATATGGATCCAATGACTACAGTTGACCTTGACTATACTGAAGCGGTATTACACTTTGCTGTTGGAGATGATCGTGCTGCCACACTTACGATGGAAAAGACGTTTAATTTTTCAAAAAAGCATAAAATTTTTTATCGCACGGATGATTTATACAGACTTGGAGCAGGACAGGCTACGATGAGAAACGACAAAGAAAAGCAAGAATTGTATTTACGAAAGCTAAAGCAATACGGTGATTTCGCGGATGACTTACTTTCCATCCTCATTCACGACTATATTGTTATTATGACTCTAAATACTGAAAAACATGATTATTCCAAGGCGTTGGAGATGATTGATCGTTATTTGGAAGACCCAAAGTTGAAGGATGTCGTCGGATCTTTATACGTAATTGAAAAAGCAAAGGCCCTTTATGGCCTCGGTGAATATACAGAAGCAATTTTTTATATTGAAAAAGTAGAGACACCGTCTACAACGCACCATCCGTTCGACTTATCACTCTTTTATGTTCGGTATGCATACAAAGCACTATGCCATTGTGAACTTGGAGAAATGGAGGAGGCGCTCCAGGCTGCCCAACTGGCTGTTAAGAATTTCGAAACCCTTCCAAATACACCTTTCAAGGAATTTGCGATAGAAACGTACAATAAAATCAAAGAAAAATAAACAATAGTGGGCTCATGGTGACCGAAAACAAGGAGAAACAAAAAAAGTGGTCACCATAGAGGGCTCATGGTGACCGAAAACAAGGAGATATCAAAAAAGTGGTCACCATAGAGGGCTCATGGTGACCGAAATCATAGGAAAATCGAAAAAGTGGTCACCATGAAGGGTTCATGATGACCGAAATCAAAGGAAAATTAGAAAAGTGGTAACCAATCCAATTATGAAAAGACAATTATCTATATTCCACGTTCAAACCCTCGTTTAAACTTTGGTTTTAACCTTCGCTCCATCTTCCGCTCAGCTTCAGGTTCATTCCGCTTGTCTACGCTTCCAATCACTTTAAAGCTATTCTTGGTAATTTGATAGGATGGAACTTCACTTGCCTGTTTCACCTTTAACTTGCGTGCTTTTGGAAGTTTATATAACACCCCGACTTTTACCTGCTGAACTTCTTTCACTCCCTGGATAATCAGCTGCATCGCAAAGATCGCAAGCATGAAGGCAACAAGTATCCACAAGTACCAGTAGCGGCCAGAAGCGATAATGGTTCTTCCTAATTCCCCAATTAACCCTGACCATTCATGGGTTATCGACATTGGCGGATTTGCACCCATCGGATCAAAGTCAAGTTTTGTCCCGCCAAAGAAAAATTTAAATATCCCTAAATGAATAAAGATTAATAGTACTTGGATAAATTGAGTCCCAAGTAAAATCGTCAAACGGGGACCAATATGCGGGAAAATATGACGCCAGAATAGATGAAATCTGCTGCCGCCTAAAACGCGCGCACTGGAAATAAATTCATAATCAAGAACTCGCTTTATCTCTTTTCCTAATAAAACCGTTGTTAACGGAACCACCAGGATGGTTAAAATAAACATTTCTAATAAAACACGTTCGGTAAAGGTGTAGGTAAATTCATAGCCAAAGCCGGTAAATGCCGGCATTAAGATCGGCGCGAGCAAGATGTACGCAATCAAGCTTAACGGCAGGAAATGAATCGAATCGATTATCTTCCCAAGCCATTGCTGGGTGCGGGGACCTAAGTGAAAAGCATAAATGATACCAAACAAAAGACCGCCAAGAACCCGTAATAAGGCAATTAACAAGGCGAAAATCAATGTATACTTTGCGCCAATAACTAATTGGTCAAAAAGGCTGAACCCTAATTTATCTGAACCAAAGAAGAAGGGCTTTGTTGGTGCATGCGGCATCGCACTGAGCAGTGTTACACCATCTTCCGCGTAATAAAGTCTTACTTGGTCGACGTGGTTATCGGTGGTGACCGAATAAATGATACTGTAACTGATGGTTATTATGAAAAATAACGCTCCAAGCGCGAACTTCCAATTTTTCATATGCCTCCCATAGGTAAACAGTACATTGATAAATGGGCGGAATGGCGATACTTTTCTAAGGTTAATAGATTGAAGAGAAAAAAGGATGTTTTCAAAGAACCTCTTTGCCCCACCCGCCATATTTCCCACCCGCCATTTGTGCCACCAGGAACTCCGTCTCGTTTCGAAAGAAAGCGTCTGATCTTCTTTAAGCCAAAGATCTACTAACTGGAATAGAAAGTAAAAGGGCGTAAAAATTAGACCCAGCGTAACAAAAATGGTTATCGGTTGGAAGTTATCAAGTAAGTAGAAGGTTAGTCCATGAACGTTAAATACCCGCTCAATAATAAATTGACTTGAAAGTGTTCCCCAAATAATAATCTTGATGTGATGAAACGAAAGGGGCATGATATTTTTTAAGATATGTCTGATTAAAATATTGAATTTATCTATCCCTTTACTTTTTACAAAGGTGACATAAACCTTCAAAAACTCTTCCTCAATCATAAGAAGTAAAATCTTGAACATGGAGACAAGCGGTAAGATAGCCAAGGTGACAATTGGGGCAAAATAAGCCTTTTCCTTATAGCTTGCCACCTCAAATAAATCCACTCCAAACGTTTTAAAGATAACGATAGATAATACTTGTAATAACGTAGCGAGGATTAAGTCTGGAACAGACTCTAATACATCAAGCAGTCTTTTTACCGGGCTAAGAACTACTTTAGGTAAAAAGGCTGACCCTATAGCGAGAAGAAGTGCGATGCTGAATCCTGCTAAAAGAGCTCCTAAGAGGATTTGCATGGAATAAATAAATGCCGGCCCTATAATATCCATCATTGGAGCACCGCCAGCTATGGATCGTTCGAATTTATAAATCCATGTTTCTGGTTTAAACAGGTCCTTGCCAAAAGAGAATAATTGCTCAAAATAACCTGAAGCATCAGGATTTACTCTAGTGGAAAAATATTGTGGAAAAACACTTATACAAAAGATCGATAGTATTCCAAGTATATAGTATGTAATTGATCTAACAATCTTCAACTTCTCTCACCCCATTATCTCCTCTAAATTACTACTTTCGCATAATAGTTGTAGTGTCACGTAAATAAAATTATATTCGAAATATTCCCCCTTTTCAACCAAATATATTTCCAGTTATTTCAACCTTTGGGTTATGGACGTAACTGGAGTTTAATTAGTTACATTAAAAGGTAAAAAATTTGTTTTTTAACGGGTATTAGAAAATGCCCTTGCCTGTAGGTAGCAGGCAAGGGCATTTTAGTTTGTATCTATTAAAAAAGTAATTGAATGACTAATTTTATCCAACCGAAAAACGCGATCCATAGCGGTACACTTAAAGAAGTGCCCCAAACTAGCCCATATGCGAAATTACCCTGCTCGTCCATGAAATCCACTCCCTAATAATAGTTGTAGATTACCTTCAACTGTTTTTTCGATTGTGTACATTCATTATATTTGAAACCGCTTACAACGACAATAGTATAAACTACATAATTCCTAGTGTTTAACTTGATAACCATAAAGTGGACAATAAATAACTTTTCCATGACTTTAAGATAACAAATTTAAAATGAGAAATAACCAAAAGCTTGTCCAGCAAATAGAACTGTTTTTCGACTTAGCAACGACAAAATATTTTCCAGGAAATTGACTATTATTCTTTTTTTACAGGAGCTGAGGGCACTTTTAATCAAACGTTTGATTAGTAGTGGAAGGTGAAAATATTGTCTGAGTTTGTTGATATCTATCACAGCTAATTCTACGAGTTTAGTATAAGGTCACCTTAAGTAGTAATTGTTGATTCTCAGTAATCGTAGAAAGGAGATTTCTTTTGAGAAGTGAGATCAAAAAGCCAGATATAAATTCATATATTGAAATTTGTAAGCCCTTACTCACAGGTGCGCCTTATCCTTGTTACTTAATGGATTTGGAAGGAACGATTGTTTTTTCGAATGAAGGTGTTCAAGAATTAACCGGGTACATGAGACAGTATCATTATCAACAAAATTTCGTTTCAATCCTTGAAGAAGAGGAGATTGGTAGGGCGATTGATCATATTAATGCTGTACTGAAGGGTGAAAAACTGAGCTTTCAAACGAAGCTTAGACAACGGAACGGTTCTGTGATGATAGTAAATATTCTATCTATCCCAGTCGAAGTAGATGGCGTGATTCTTGGTATTTGTGGTTACATTACCAATATCGCAAATGAAAAACGGCAAACCGCCCGCTCTATCCCTAGTCATTGGGATAATATCTTCACGGGCATTGAGATTTGTTTATGGAGTCTGGATGTCAAAACAATGGAGACGATTTCGATATCGCCTGTCTGTCAGACTATTTTTGGCTATCGTGAAGAGGAGTTTCTGCAGTATGACCTGTTATGGGAGAAGTTAATTCTGCCTGCTGATAAAACGGGCGCCCACAAACATATGGAGTTGGTGAAGAAGGGGAGATCCTCTCTGCATGAGTACCGTATTGTGAGCAAAAGCGGGGAGCAAAAATGGGTGTCTGATTTTATTGTACCGATTTTTTCTGAACATCAGCATGAACCCATCCGAATTGACCGAATTGTAGTAGACATTACGAAGCGAAAAAGTGCAGAAGAGAAACTAACCTTTTTAGCCTTTCATGATTCATTAACCGGTCTGCCAAACAGACGGAAATTGGATCATGAGCTTCATAAAGCGTTAACGGAAGCAAGGGAAAAGGAAAAGTTGGTTGGAGTATTATTCCTGGATCTTGATCGATTTAAATATATCAATGATTCTTTGGGCCATAAAATGGGTGATAAAGTATTACAGGTGATAGCGGAGAGGCTGAAGGTGAGCTTAAGAAATGAAGATATTATTTCTCGCCAAGGCGGCGATGAGTTTGTCATTTTGCTCAATAACCTGAGTACAAAAGAGGATCTTCTTGAAACGGCAGCGAGGATAAATGGGATTATTGCGAAACCAATCAGGCTGCTTGAAAATGAATATGTACTAAGTGCAAGTATTGGGATGAGCATTTTTCCGGATCATGGATATGAGGCAGAAGGATTAATTCAGAAGGCCGATCATGCGATGTATCTTGCAAAGGAAAGCGGTGTGGGAATCCAGCCTTATGAATTGGGAATGTCGACAAGTCTTTCACGAAAACTTCTGCTTGAACAATACCTTCATAAGGCTATTGAAAAAAATGAATTATATTTAGATTATCAACCAATCGTTGATGTTTACGGGAAACAAGTGATAGGGTTGGAGGCACTCCTTCGTTGGAATCATCCTGTTTTGGGGGCAATATCCCCAGGAGAATTTATTCAAATTGCCGAAGAGTCGGACCTCATCATAAAATTAAGCAACTGGGTATTGGAAACATCCTGCAGACAGCGTAAGCTATGGGCAGATATGAACCTGCCGCCGTTTTATGTATCGATTAATGTGCCAGCGCGACAAATCAATCTTGAGTCGTTTCCTCAAAATGTAAAAGATACACTGGAACACTATGATTTGCCGCCCCAATTACTCAAAATAGAAATCACAGAGCGAACGGCCATGACCAATGTTCAGAAAACGTTAAATACGATAAAAGAGTTACAGGATATTGGAGTTGATCTCATTCTTGATGATTTTGGTGTCGGTTATTCTTCGATTAGTTATCTTGTACAATATCCATTTAATACGATAAAAATCGATAAATCGTTTATTGAAGGATTGGAGAATAAAAATCAGCGATCTGTCTGCCGCACCTTGGTTGCAATGGGAAGAAATCTGGGAATGAATGTGGTAGCAGAGGGCGTGGAGGAGCTAGAGCAATATCAATTCTTATGCAGCATTGGCTGCCATAACATGCAGGGGTATTATTTTAGCAGGCCAACGAGTGTTGAACTGATTGAGACATTCTTTACGTCTAAACAGCAGGGAATTCAAAATAAATTTCAATAAGGCCGAAGACAAAATTGCCCTCGGCCATTTTATTTTTTTACCATTGTAATAAATTCGATAGATCCTCTACTAAACTCCATCTTTTTAACAAATCCGAGTTTCGTATAAAGGTGGATCGCTCTTTGGTTAAAAGCTGCAACACTTAATCTGAGAGAATCAGCCTTATAGGTTTCTAGAACATAGGAAAGGATGAATGAGAAGAATTCCGCTCCGAAACCTTGACCTGTTAAGGAAGGGTTCATCCCAATTCCAATATCTGTTATATCCTCGGAATATGCACCTACTGTGTTGCCAAATGGCACTTGAGCTGCGCTGCCAATACAAAAGAAGCCAACGAGTGTTTCGTCTGTATTCAACAAGGCAAAATAAGGGTTTTCTAGTAATTCGTTAAGAGATTCAGAGCTTTCTTCATTATTATAAAAATCATAGGGTGCTTCATATTTCCAAGTTAGGATCTGTTTTGCGTATTCCTCCGTCATCCTCTTTACAACGAACTGCATTTACAATACTCCCTTCTTAAAAGTAAAACCGCCGCCGCCGTTAATGTCAGCGGCGATTTTGCTTTTATATTTTTGCAGTCCGTATGACCTTGCTCATCATTTCTGCATTTGGATAGTTGACTTCATGATAGAGTGCCACGACACGTTCGAGCTCGTAGCTTACTCTTCTGATTGAAGTTTTCAGATGGCCATCCTCGATTTCAACCATACCGTAAGATGCCTTAGCCAGACCATCGAATGGCAACCCCACACTGCCGATATTCATAATGACCTTGCCATTGAGAAAACGAATATAAGGCTTGTGGATATGTGCATAAACATATACTTGTGCTTCAGGTGCATGCATTAAACTTGATTCAATTTGATTGTCATCGGCATTTGGAAGCACGATATCAAATAAACTCGCAGGTGTAGCATGGAAAGCAGAAATTCCAACATCCTCAAATCTTAAATTTAATTGAGCAGGCAGGCTATTCAAATAATCGATGTCTGATGGTTCAAGTTGTTCCACAATCCATTGACGTTCAAGATTCATCAGCTCCAATGCTTTCTCTGGAACTTCACCTTCTGAGACACCGCGTACCACCCATTCATCGGCATTTCCTTTTATTACTTCAGTATGTAAAGACCGGACTAAATCAAGAGAGCGTTTAGGCTCTGGTCCGCGATAGCAGATATCACCGAGTACATAAATCTTATCAATCCCCTGCTTTTCTATATCCTCGAGAACGGCCTCAAGCGCAATGGCGTTCCCGTGTATGTCCGAAATGAAAGCAATTTTCATAACACAGAAAACCTCCTTTTTTAAAATTTTACCATCATTTGTTTATAAAATAAAAATAGGGAGTCGGAAAAATTAGAATTTTCAAGAAAAGCTTCGCTTATATGGGCTGTCTACGGTATAATCTTTTCTATTACTAAAAGAGAGGTTATGAAAAATGAACGCATATATAAAGGGCCAAATTGAATTATTTCAAAAAGTAAATAGGAACCGCGGACGTCTATTAGTCAGCTGTTCGGATCAGCCAGGGATTGTTTCAGCCATCTCCCAATTTTTATTTTCCTATCAAGCAAATATCATTGAATCCAGTCAATATTCAACCAATCCGGAAGGCGGAGTCTTTTTTATCCGAATTGAATTTGAATGCCCGGGTCTAAAGGAAAAGGCGAAGGAGATGGAAGAGCAGTTTGCTGCGATTGCTGAGACGTTTTCGATGGATTGGAAATTAACGCATGTCTATCATGTGAAAAAAGCGGCAATCTTTGTGTCCAAGGAGCTTCACTGTTTACTCGAACTGCTATGGGAATGGCAAAGCGGTGATTTAATGGCGGATATCGCTCTTGTGATTAGTAACCATGAGGAAGCAAGGGATGCGGTCGAAGGGTTGAATATCCCGTTTTATTACATTCCGGCGAATAAGGATATTCGTGCTGAGGTGGAAACTAAGCAGCTTGAACTGTTAAAAGAATATGATATTGATTTAGTGATATTGGCGCGTTATATGCAAATATTAACGCCGGATTTTGTAGCCGCAAATCCAAACAAAATTATTAATATCCATCATTCCTTTTTACCAGCGTTTGTTGGTGCACGACCATACGAACGTGCCCATGCACGCGGTGTAAAGTTAATTGGAGCAACCTCCCATTATGTGACCAATGATCTTGATGAAGGGCCGATTATTGAACAGGATATTGCCCGCGTTGATCATCGTAATGACGTGGACAATCTGAAAAAAATTGGCCGTAGAATCGAAAGAAGTGTATTGGCCAGAGCTGTGAAATGGCATATCGAAGACCGCATTATTGTCCATCAAAACAAAACGATTGTTTTTTAAACTTATAAATGCTACTACCGTATGTGTCAGGCTTGTATGTTGTTGAGTTGCTGATAACCGTCTGGAAGCAATCTTTAAAAGAGGCTCTTGAGGACAAAACTCAGTAGGGAAGCCAGAGATTAGTCTTTAATAGAGGCTCTTGAGGACAAAACTCAGTAGGGAAGCCAGAGATTAGTCTTCAATAGTGGCTCTTGAGGACAAAACTCAGTAGGGAAACAAGAGATTAGTCTTTAATAGAGGCTCTTGAGGACAAAACTCAGTAGGGAAGCCAGAGATTAGTCTTCAATAGTGGCTCTTGAGGACAAAACTCGAAAGGGAAGCCAGAGATTAGTCTTTAAAAGAGGCTCTTGAGGACAAAACTCGAAGGGGAAGCCAGAGATTAGTCTTCAATAGTGGCTCTTGAGGACAAAACTCGAAAGGGAAGCCAGAGATTAGTCTTTAATAGAGGCTCTTGAGGACAAAACTCAGTAGGGAAACAAGAGATTAGTCTTTAATAGAGGCTCTTGAGGACAAAACTCAGTAGGGAAGCCAGAGATTAGTCTTCAATAGAGGCTCTTGAGGACAAAACTCGAAAGGGAAGCCAGAGATTAGTCTTTAAAAGAGGCTCTTGAGGACAAAACTCGAAAGGGAAGCCAGAGATTAGTCTTCAATAGTGGCTCTTGAGGACAAAACTCGAAAGGGAAGCCAGAGATTAGTCTTTAATAGAGGCTCTTGAGGACAAAACGCAGTAGGGAAGCCAGAGATTAGTCTTCAATAGTGGCTCTTGAGGACAAAACTCGAAAGGGAAGCCAGAGATTAGTCTTTAATAGAGGCTCTTGAGGACAAAACTCAGTAGGGAAGCCAGAGATTAGTCTTTAATAAGAGCTATTAAGACAAACTAAACTAAAAAAACTGTCATCTATTTAATTCAATTGGAGATGACAGTTTTTCTTTTTCATTTACAAAATATATGTTTCCCAATTTTCTTAATCTGCGGTCGACTCCAAATCCAACTGCTTGTGGCCGTATCAGGATTAAAATAATAAATAGCATTACCAGTAGGATCCCATCCATTTAAGGCGTCCAGCACAGCTTTTTTTGCTGTTTCGTTTGGTGTTAAATTTATCTGTCCATCGGCAACAGCGGTAAAGGCACCAGGTTCATAGATGACGCCTCCGACGGTATTAGGGAAAGAGGCACTTTGGACTCGATTCAGAATAACGGCGGCCACAGCAACTTGACCTATGTAGGGCTCTCCGCGTGATTCCCCGTATACGGCATTTGCCATCAATTGGATATCGTTTTGGCTGTACCCGTTTGGAACATTGGCGCTAGAACCACCTGAATTCCCTTGCTTTTCATATTTTGTTGCTTTCACCAGCATAGCCTTCGTTTTTGCCCCGACAACTCCATCGACAGGAAGACCAAACTGATCCTGGAAATTCCGAACTGCCCAGTAGGTATTCCATCCAAACACACCATCAATCTTACTTTTAAAAAAGCCATTATAAGTAAGGCGAGATTGCAGCTCAATCACATCTTCCCCGGAAGAGCCTTGCTGAAGTACCTGGTTCGAAAACGCATGGATTTCTTTCCCCTGGTCGCCATTTGAAAAAAATGTAACAGTTAGAAAAATAAGAATCAGTGGAATCTTCAACCATACTTTCCTCTGCAATGTTCATCCTCCTAACTTTTTACTGAGTTAGTTATATACTTCCATATTATTTGTCTTTCTACTCATAAAAAAAGAGACCAGTTGTGAAAACTGGCCTCTAAAACTTACCTTAGTCCATATGCTTTAATAATTTCTTGCTTGATGCTATTGCCTTTATCATCCCAAGCGCTTGCGCGTAGTGAGACATTACTTCCAGCTTTGCTGGGATGTTTAATCGTTGCTGTCCAGCCGTTACTTTCAGTAGCTAGTTCAACCTTATTCCATGTCTGGCCCTCGTCAAACGAAACTTCAAGGGAAGCACCTTCAACAGCTCCGTTTCCTGGTGCTCCAGCAATTTGAACCGCGGATAACCCTAGCTTTGTTGATTTGCCTGCAATACCGTTGCCGTTCATGTCAGTATCAATTTTATAATCCAGTGAAAGTAGCGGCAGAGCTGTACGAGTTTCTTCTTCCTTTTTAGACCAGAATGTCCACTCGGTATGTGTGCGAACGGATGTATTCCAGCGTTCTGCATGACGAGATGCGTTGCTTACAATTCTATACTTCGTTTTTTCCTCTGGTTGTGCTACAAATGAATAGATTGCCTGTCCATTTGCTTTTTTCACGAGTGTATCTCCACGATAAAACTCTAACGTTTGCGATCCAGGATAACTCATGTCTGCTCCTGTGTGTCCAATCCCTGAATCAGCCCATGCCGGAATATTTAGCACAAAGTAATTTCTGTCACGGTAAGGTGTCCAGAAACCATCTCCGAGGCGTGGCCTAACGACAGGTGAAAACCATTCTTCTTCAAGTTTCTGACCAGGAGTGTAAGTCACTTTTGGCTGACGTACTTCCCACTCTGCGTCTTGTACATTAGCCTGATGGTACCAGGATGTGCCTTCTTGAGCGGAAACCCATTCAGTTCGAACAGATGGAAGTGCAAGTTGGAACAAGAAGCCGACTCCATGATGACTGTGGCTCAGGATATCATAACGGAACTCCGCTCCTGGTGCCGGACGGTCTGATTTATATTTGCTATCGATTTTTACAAGATCTTTTGTTTTTGGAGAATACGTTAAATTGCTTGGCACAGCATCATGATGCATATCAACAAGGTCATAAACGAATTCAGTGTCTGGTTTACCTTTAATATTTAGTGTTAAGTTACCAGCCCTAGCTGCCTCCACAAGCTTTTGACCTTCCGTTCCGCTAATACCCGCAACGGCAAGAGGTGTATCAGAAAGTGAAAAATCTTCATTTTCAATTCCTACCCATTCACTTAGCTCCCGTGGTCCATCATTTACGATAATTAAAAACTTTGCCCCGGCAGCTAATGCTGCTGCAGCACGGTCTGGGCCAGAAACTTCACCACTGCGAAGAACGACAACGGCCTTGTCCTTTACATTAAGTCCATTATAATCCTCTGGAGCCCCTTTACCTGCATACACAGTCTCTAAATTGTGTATACCTTTAAAAAGCTTACTTCCGGGCTGAGGAATATCATCGAGCTCTTTGCCTTGGAAGTTGATTGTAAGCATCGGTTCAGCAAGGCGCCAGCGTGTGGCCAAGGTGAATTCTCCCTTTTCTACCTCTTTTGTAGGCTGTGCATACATTTTATCCACCCATACAGGCATGATGTAAATATCATTTACGGTTGATTCTCCAGTGTTGCGGTAATATTCTAATTTTCGATAAGTGGGTTCATTTTTATTAGGAACGTTTACTTCAATCTCTTCAGCTTTACGAGCATCTAGTTCAACAGTCTGTGAACCATTTAGGTTAATCTCAGGATTACCAACGAGAGCGATACCGCGGTGATCTGTATCGTTATCAACCTCTATCCACCCCATAACGGAATAAGTACCTGGCAGTAATCGCAGTTCCCGTGAACCTTTTACGGTCATAAACTGTGGATCTCCGTTTGGACCAAGGAGGTAAAAGTAAGCGTCAGCAGGTGTCCCGTCGCGATCTGTTGCATTGATTGTGAGAGAATACTTTTCTTCTTCTTTAATCATGCCTAAAGAAGTATGAGCAACTCTCTGCCCATTTAGATTAGCTGAAATATGTCCTTGATAGCGGGCGCCAAGAGCACCAAGCTGAGGATCAAGAGTTACCTTTACCTCTGAACTGCTATTAGCCTCAATTGTCACTTTGTTTGTTGAGAGTGTAAACAAGCCAGAAGGTACTTCTGCACCATTGCTATCTATTATTGCTGAAGAAAGGTCTAGTGTAACAGCATGATCACCGTCGTTCGTGTACGTGATGGTTTTCTCAACGGAACCGTCATCATCATGCGGCCAGTCATAGAATCCGAAGTCCAGCGATCCTGTCGCACGAACTGAACCAAATGTGGCTGCAACAACGTCAAGACGCCCCGTTCCGCCTTCAAATGGCTTTATATGGTCAAGCTTTTTAGTTGTACTCATAAGTGCCTCTTTCAGCTGCGCTCCTGTCCAATCAGGATGACGCTGTGAGAGAATAGCCGCTGCTCCCGCGACGTGAGGGGTAGCCATTGATGTACCATCCATCGTTCTATACGGACCGCTGCCATTGCTAAATTGAGAACGGGCAGCTAGTATTCCTACACCTGGTGCGGTAAGGTCAGGCTTTAATCCCGAAATCCCATTTTGCGGTCCCTTGGAGGAGAACCAAGCAAGATGATCAGATTTGTCAACAGCACCTACCGTAAGAGCTGAATCTGCTGATCCTGGTGAATTTATTCCTTCCGAACCCGTATTTCCTGCAGCAATGACAAACAGAGCACCTGTCTCTGCAGTTAAGTTATTCACGGCTTGAGCCATTGGGTCGGTGCCATCGCTAGGCTCGTTGCTGCCGATACTCATATTAACAATTTTAGCATTTTGAGCAGCCCATTCCATCCCATCGATAATCCAAGAATCTTGACCATATCCTTCATTGCTAAGGACTTTTCCAACAAGCAGGTCTGCACCTGGAGCAACGCCTTTATTCTTTCCTTCTGATGCAGCACCTGTTCCAAGTACAGTTGAGGCCACATGGGTACCGTGCGCATGATAGTCACGAACATCTTCATTTGGAACGAAGCTCTTAGAATCAACCATTTGACCTGCGATGTCTGGATGTTCCGCATCAATTCCTGTATCAAGCACGGCTACTTTTACGCCGCTTCCGTCATAACCGGAATCCCAAGCTGTTGGTGCTCCAATCTGAGGGACACTTTGTTCAAGCGTTGCTTCCACCCGGCCATCCAGCCAGATTTTTTCAATTCCTGGCGCTAACAATGCTTTTGAGTTTTTTGCAGACTGCTGATTTTTCGTTATGTCCTGCCAAAAATGACTCGCTTCTTTTTTATCTGTAGAAAGGGCAACCCCATTAATGCTCTCAAGTACATGGGTCTTTTTAGAACCTTTTGGTGTTGGTAACGCTCCTGAACGAGATTTTGATTTTGAATATTGCACGATAACAGGTAAAGTCTTCTGTGTTGCGTCATCATACCCATCTTTAATGAGTGCAGTCACATTAAATAAATCCTGATCCAAAAAACCAGAAGCTAAATAAGGCATTGCTTGATCCGGAATAACATATGTATCTTTGTCCACTGTCAAAATTCGTGCACCACCACCACTAGTGGCAGGTTCCACGTTAATCACACTTTGTCCATCTGCAAGCTCTGTCACCGTTACAACATCACCGGTAATGAGGGTAATGACATGCTTTCCTGTACTTGCTTTTGCATTAATTCCTTGCAGATTCGTGACGGTAGCTTTGTCACCATTCGCATTGCTTGAATCATCAGCAAATGCTTGAAGTGTTGGGACCGCTAGCAGAGCTGTTGTCATCATCATGGCAAAATACTTTTTATACTTTTGCTTGCCCATCTTTCGCATTCTCCTTTTCTAGTAAAAAATAATTATGTATCTACCTTTAACTATAGATGGATTTCAATTGTCTGTTAATTGGGACAATTATACTGAAAAAGCGGTTCATAAGTGGGATTATAAAGGAGGAGGGAGGGATTAAGATGAAAAGTAATGGCTTTTCCTCACCATTTACTTGGGACAATTTAATGAATTCGACAAAAAAGGACAATAGCTGCATGCCATTGTCCCTGTAAATCTAGTATTCTAGTAAACATAATTCTATCGAACTGCTGCTTTCTTTAGGTCAACGGGTGACCCAATGTTCGTTAGCAGGTTCTTTAGGTATTGATTGCAGATATGAAGATAGTGGTTGGCAGAAGCATAGTCCTGTTTTTCTTCATAATAGGAAGCGACCATCTGAAGATATTTCATTCCTCTATCAATATTCATTTGATGTTCGATAATAGGCAGTCCATGTTTAATGATATATTGGATCAGCGTTTTCTTAGCACCAGATGCTTCTAAATAAAGGATTTTTAATTCAATATAGCGAGGGGATTTTTGATCCTTAAAGGAATCTAATACCTCTGATAACAGTTCAGCAGCCTGCTCATTTTGTGAAAAAGTAATAAGCGCCTCGGCCAGATAGGAAATGGTTATATAATAGGAAGCCGTATTCTTTTCTTTGTGCTGAAGAGCCTGGGAATAATAGTCTAGCGATTCTCCTAGTTTCCCTTGTTTATAATATAAAAACCCGAGATTATGTAAAGAAAGTGCCTTCGTTTCCGTATCCTGAAGCATCTCTGCATCACTTAAAGTATGTCCAAGCTTCTCTTTCCCTTTCTCAAATTCACCAATATAAATGAAATTAACAGCTAATATCATTTTGACATGAACCATTCTTAATAGATTGTTTGTCTGCTGAAAAACCTGCATGGCTTTATACGCATAATGGATCGATAAAGAATAGTGGCATAAATGACCGTGCAAGGCTGACCGAAAATAATAATACTCTGATATCCTAGCCTGATATTGCTCTGCCTGTTCTTCTATCTTAGTCAGGAATAGGAGAGCCTGGGAAAATTGTTCCTTTTTTCCATAATAGATGGCTTGAAGCAAATTCCACACATAGGCCTCAAAAGGAGTAAATTTTGAGAGATATTTATGAATACCTTGAGATGATTTTTCAAAGGTTGAAAAATCATCCAGAAGCAGGTAATAACGCAGCATATATAATTCATACAAATAAATCATGTCGGTACAATGCACATATTCCTTGCATTCCTGCAGTTCTTTTAAAAAATGAGCTGCTTTGTCTTGGTTCAGCCGCTCCATGGTCTCGTAAAAAATATCCAGCTTATGCTTTACTAACTCGCTCTTTTTGTTTTCTTCCTCGATGGAAATATGCAGTCTTTCACACAGCAGCTGTAACGTTTTAGGATTCGCTTCTTTTACATTATTTTCAATTTTACTTAAGTGGGTAACCGAGCAAATGCCCTGGCAAAGCTGTTCTTGCGTCTTATTTTGCTTTCTTCGATGATAGTAAATCACTTTTCCAATAGACATACAATCAACCTGCTCTCTAGTAAAAATGAATGACTTTCTCAGGATAAGTATACTGAATTGTTTGTCTTTGTTCTTGTGCTTTTAATAGTAAAATAGTACGATTTTTCACTTCTACCTAAAAATCCCCTCCATCAAGTAGAGGGGATTCCGGCATTTATTTATGATATTTTTTATACCAATCTACGAAATGATCTAATCCTATTTCTAATGGGGTAGCGGGGGAGAATCCGGCTGCCTTCTGTAAATCAGTAATATCTGCATAGGTTTCTTTCACGTCTCCAGGCTGCATCGGGAGAAATTCGATGTTGGCCTTTTTGCCAATTAACTTTTCTAACGTGTAAATAAAATTCATCAATCTGACTGGACTGTTGTTGCCGATATTATAGATTTTGTAGGGAGCATGACTTGTACTGGGATCAAGGTTTCTGTTTGAATCGGGTATCGGCGGATGATCAAATAATTTGACGATTCCTTCAACAATATCATCGATAAACGTGAAGTCTCTAAGCATATCCCCATTATTATATACCTGAATGGTATTCCCTTCGATAATATCCTTCGTAAAAGAGTAATAGGCCATATCCGGTCTGCCCCATGGTCCATACACGGTAAAAAAACGAAGACCAGTAGTCGGGATATTAAATAAGTGACTGTATGTGTGGGCCATTAATTCATTTGACTTTTTCGTTGCGGCGTAGATACTAACCGGATGATCAACAGAGTCTTGGGTAGAGAAGGGGGTTTTGGTATTGGCTCCATATACAGAACTAGACGACGCGTAAAGTAAGTGCTCCACTTGATAATGCCTGCATGCCTCTAAAATATTTACAAAGCCTACTAAATTGGAATGAACATAGGAATGTGGATGGGTAAGACTATAACGGACTCCAGCTTGAGCAGCTAAATTGATCACAATTGGAATGGAGTAACTCTCAAATATTTGGTTTAATGATTCTGAATCAGCCAAATCTACTTTATAAAAGGTAAACTTCTTGTTATCTTGTAATTGCCTTAGCCGCTCTTTTTTTAAACGAACATCGTAATATTCATTTAGGTTGTCCACACCGATTACATGATAATCTTCAGCTAACAAACGTTTAGAAAGATGGAACCCAATAAAACCTGCTGCTCCTGTCACTAAAATGTTCATTTTCTTCTACCGGATCGATTTTTTCGATCATGCTCCTTATTATGACCCCGGTTTCTGTTATGGTCGTGCTCCCTATTATGCCGATGCTCTTTTTTTTGATTGTGTCCCTTATTACGGTCATTGCCTCTTTTATGGTCACGATCATTTTTACGGTGATCGTCTCTATTACGACCTTGGTCTCTTTTTCCTTTTTCCTCAGTGGGTATTTTCTTTATCTCCAATTGCGCTTCTTCCTCTGTGAGTGGGATAGGTGTTTTCGTCCATTCAGCATGTGTGACAGGATCAAGAGTCTCTACTTGCTCAAGGAAAGCGTCAAGGAATCCTCTTTCATGAAGATTTTGAAATAGTTCTAGTGGTCTTTTTTGTATGAACCAGAATGAGAACACGTGGTCGACCATTTTAAACCCTTTGTTGGTAACAAAAACATGCCGTAGGGGTGCATCGATTTGTTTATATCCTGCTTGTTTCTGGGATGTTAGAATGTCTAGTAATTGTTTAGTCACGCTCAATGGAAGTGTGGATTGTTTTTTTAGAAATGTGTTTAGATCTGGTCCCACTAAATATTCCATTACAACATAATTTTCTCCCTTTTCATAAACCTTGGGAATAAATGATAATTTTTGATTAGACAATAAAACTTTTGTTTCCAAGGCACAATGTTCCGGCTTTCCATAAATCTTCACACATTTATCTTCTGCTATACGATAGACCGCACCTTGGTGGCCTGCTCCAATCAATGTTTGCGAAATGGCGCTATCTACTTTTACTCCTTCGCCATCTCCTCCCGAATATACGGGGATGTTCCGATAATCTAATTTGTTTACTTTAAAATATTGCTGCCATATTTCATATGTTTCTCGTTCCATCTTTCTAACTTGAGATAGAAAGGATTCTTTAAGCAGCATCATATTTAAATCTCTCAATAATTTTAGCGGTACGGGATGAATTCGTTTGAAGGCATTCACATGATCAATTACTTTCAATTCTTCATTTTCAAGGACGAAGATGTGTCTAAGCGGGGCGTCGACCATTGTGAATTGTGCCTTTTTCATTTCATTTAAAATATAAAGAAGTTTTCTAGTAAAGGATTCCGGGATATAGGTGCAATTCCGGAGGTATTCCTTTAATGTGGGAGCATTAAAGTATTCCATGACGATATAGTTATCACCATAGCCATATAAACGCGGGAAAAAAGATAAGTGCTGCCCAGTTTTTAATGCTTCTAATTCCATTTGAGCTTGAAGGGTGCTGCTGTAAATTTTCACACAACGCTCCTCTGATAGTTTAAAGACGGCTCCTTGAGCACCCATTCCAATTAATGAATAGCTGGTGGGGTTGTCGATTAGTAGAGTTTTTGGACCCTTTGCCACTTTTATTAATCTGAAATCTTCCATCATGATCCCCCTAACAATTCATCATAGTATTTAGACTGTAGGAGAAGCTGCTTATTCTGGTCAAAGTTTTGTTCTACCTTTTGACGGGCACTAAGAGAAAATCTATCCCAAGAGCTTCTGTCCAGTAGCATGTATTCCAAAGCTTGTGCAAGATGATCGATATCGTTCTCCCGTACCAATATCCCTTCTTGGTTATGGTTGATGATCTCTGGAATACCAGCATGGTTGGTTGCGAGGACCGGAATACCAGTGGCCATAGCCTCTTTGATCGTATTCGGGATTCCCTCAACATCACCAGTTGACGCCGTTAAGCTTGGAGCGCAAAATAAATCAGCTTGTCCCATTAGTTCAGGAATCATAGCTTTCGGAACACGATTCAATAGACGAAAGGAAGTACCTAAATTTAGCTGGGAGGCAAGAGATTTTAGATATTCTTCCAGTTCTCCTCCGCCGATGATGGTGAGGGTAGCTTTTGGGAATTTCGCTTGAATTTTTTTAAAGGACTGCATTAAGATATGGTGGCCTTTCTTTTCTACTAATCTTCCAATGGAAATTATGTTTTGAGTACCATTTTGATTAGGCGCCCTGTATGGAAATAAATCGAGGTCAACCCCTCCATAAAGTACTCGGATTTTCTCAGCAGGACAGCCCCACATATTAATTTGCTGGGCTAAATACTGACATACAGGGAAAAATCGTTCTCCTTGATCAAAAAGCAATTTCATACCATCTAAATAGCCAACCGGCTGATTCGCGAGAGTTGCATCTCTGCCACGAATACTGGTTACGAGCGGAAGAGAGGTTTCTTCTTTAAATGGAAGAAGTAA
This sequence comes from Neobacillus sp. YX16, assembly GCF_030123505.1. Taxonomy (GTDB): domain Bacteria; phylum Bacillota; class Bacilli; order Bacillales; family Cytobacillaceae; genus Neobacillus. Next base: position 5,377,356 of record NZ_CP126115.1, on the reverse strand, counting down.
TTGACCTAATTGACCATGGTGCGCATGTAAGAGGTCTATCTTATTTTTTCTCACATATTCCTTGGGCGAGAAAATTTCACTCAGGTAGTGAACCTGCCCATTGAGTAGAGGCAGATTGATCATATACTTGGGCTGCCGCACCAAATGAATATAATCATACCCAGGAATATCACGAATTTGAGGAATGTATTGGGTTGGGTCAACTCTTAGGTTCAAATGCATAACTTTTGGCAATTGATTAATCTCCTTTCAAGAATGTATAAAAATCTTTATTCTTTAAAATTAAGGTATGCATCCTTGAAAAGGGAGGCTTGGACAAATTGGAAAAAACACAAAAGGAAAAAAAGCGCCACAGTCATTGAATAGACTGCAGCGCATTCTTCCTTATATAAATAAGCTTAGAAGTAAAACAATTCCTAGGCCGACAATCGAGTTTACGAACAAGAGAAGGCCCCATGTTTTGAAGGTGTCTTTAATGGATAATCCGAAGTATTCTTTGAATAGCCAGAAGGAAGCGTCGTTCACGTGTGTAATCGTGTTGCTTCCTGCAGCTGTTGCTAACACCATTAATACAGGGTTTACATCAAAGGTATGAATCAGTGGACCAACGATACCAGCAGCCGTAATGGCTGATACAACACCTGTACCTGTGGCAATCCGAAGCAATGCTGTGATGAACCAAGCCATAATTAATGGCGAAACACTTGTGTTTTGCATCATAGCTGCAATCGTGTCACCAACACCTGAGTCTAAGATGATTTGTTTGAAAGCACCACCAGAACCTACGATAAAGACAATCATTGCAATTCCTTCAATCGCGCCAGAGAATGATTTCATGACGTCTGACATTGTCCGGCCAACACGAATACCAAACACATAAATTGCCACTAAAACAGCTAGAATCATACTAATTTCTGCACTTCCGAAGAAGTTAACGATTTGATAAATAGTTGAACCTTTTTCGATAAAATAATTAATAATCGTTGCAGCTGTAATGATGATGGCAGGGGTTAATGGAACAAGTAAACTTATAGCAAACCCTGGCATTTCTGCTTCCGTGAATTCTTTTTCTTTTTTCAATAGAGCTGGCACTGGGCGGTCTAGGTTACGTAGTAATCTTGGTAAAATGATACCAGCACATATGACAGAAGGGATTACAACCACAAGTCCTAAAATATAAACCATTCCCATGTCGGCACCGTATGCGTCTACAAGCGCTACCGGACCAGGCTGTGGCGGGAAAATACTATGCGCCATAGTAGCAGCTGCTACCATTGTAATACCAAGTCGTAAGAAAGGTGTTTTGGCTTCAATCGCGATACTTATCACAAGTGGAGCCAAAATAATAAAGGCTACTTCATAAAATACGGAGATCCCGAAGATCGCACCAACGAGTAAAATGGCCCATTCAACATATTTTACACCAAATTTATTTAAGAGCGTTGTTGCAACTCGTTGAGCCGCACCTGAATCAACCATCAATTTGCCTAGTACAGCGCCAAAACCGATAATAAGCGCAAGACTTCCGAGCGTTCCTCCAAAGCCTGCTTTAACCGATGCGATAACATCTGGAAGTGTGAGACCGTTTGCAATACCTACAAACATTGCAGATATTAAAAGAGAAAGGACACTGTTTAATTTCACTTTCATGTTTAAGAAAAGAAGCAAGGCAACCCCGAGAGCTACCCAAATAATTGGTAAATAATTCTCCATGATAATTCCTCCTGAAAGTTCTAGATGTAGTATTGATTACGCTTACTAAAAAAATAAAAAAGAGTAGGTGAAAAGGTTATTATTTAATATAGTAGTGAATCATTTTTTAATTTGTTTATTAAACAAATCAATTAACCCTAAGTGGATATCACGTATAAAGTGAATTCGTCAATCATTTTTTGAAAGCGTTGTTTCGTAATAATACATAATCATTAGGTTGATATTGAAAATCTTTATAAAAGGCTCTGTTAAACTTGGCTGTTGATTTGCGCTCCACTAAGGAAAGCTTCTTTGAATAATCACCGCAGTGACAGGCGGTCTCTGACTGTCACGAGGCGCTTCGCTTTCCGCAGGCGGTTCGGAAAGCCTGTCTAGCTGCAGCGCCTAGCCCCTCGAGACGCTTCGGTCCCAACGTTGAAGTCAAAGAACGACTTCATCGTCAGGCCCTCCAGCGCTTGTCGGGGATGTACAAGGCGCTTCCGCTTTTCCTACTCCTCGGCGCTAAAGCGCGCCTGCGGGGTCTCCCCTGTCCCGTCCTCCTGCAGGACACTGATTTACATCCTCGAATCTGCCCACGCACGAAGAAAATGCGGTAGCATTTTCGAGGAGTCTCGCGCCTTCCGCACAAATCAACAGAGTGCCAAAATCAATAATGAGCTTTAACATAGCCTTATAAAAAGAAAAAAGTAACCCCGTATCCCAAAATAGGGCTAGTACGAGGTTACTTTTGGTTGTGTCTGAAAATTAACGAATTGTTTTTAAAGCACCGCTCCAAGCGATTACTTCGTCAAGCATTGCAGTCATGTTTGTTTGATGTAAATCAGCTGGTTTGAATACAGATCCGTTTTCAAAGTCTGTGAATAAAGACAATGTTGGATGTGTGCGAACGTCAGCAACTTTTACTTCGCCAAGGATTCCACGTAAGTGTTCAGCTGCACGTGCTCCGCCTGTTGAACCATAGCTTACGATACCAGCAGCTTTGTTGTACCAAGCTTCACGTGCGAAATCAATTGCATTTTTTAAAGCGCCAGTAATGCTGTGGTTGTATTCTTGAACAACGAATACGAATCCATCTAGGCTTGCAAGTTTTTCATTCCAAGCAGCGATACCTGGTTCAGTTCCATCAGTAGTTCCTAAGAAAGGCAGGTTGTAATCTGCGATATCCACGATTTCATAATCTGCATCTCCACGTTGATCTGCAATTCCTTTTACCCATTCTCCTACTTGCGGGCTAACACGTCCTTGACGTGTGCTACCTAAAATAATACCTATTTTTAATTTTGGATTTGTCATTGTTTTTTCCTCCTTAGTTGTTGTACCAAATAATTTGTTTAAAAAACCCATGCTGTCCACCCCTTGCTGTGATTTTTATCTATTTAGGTTTTTCGGTTTCGTTTGTTTGAATTAAAGTATACTCAAATTAAATATTTTTAATTCGAGATAAATATAATACAAATTTATCTCGATGTCAAGAGATTAAACTTTTGATTCTGTGGTGGTAAAGATTTCCGTTTTCTTTGTTACATAAGATATGTATCTTTTGTCCTACTGAATTACGCAGGAAGATTCTAAAAATTAAGTCAATATCCTTTTGGCAAGAGAATGAACAAGCCTATAAACTAGAATAGTCCTGCTATATCAGATATCTAAAATGGGTTAAATTTCTTTACTTAAGACTGTGTTAAACTAGGCTGTTGATTTGCGCTCCAGGGCGCTATGCTTTCCGCGGGCTCACCCGTGAGCCCCCTTACAGCTTCGCTTCTGCGGGGTCTCACTCAGCTCGTTCATCCCGCAGGACTTTGATTTACATCCTCGAATCTGCCCACGCACGAAGAAAATGCGATAGCATTTTCGAGGAGTCAAGCGCCCTTCCGCTCCAATCAACAGGTTCTAAAAATCAACAGTATCCTTTAACACAGCCTTACTTAAAAAAGGAAATACATTACATAGGGTTGTAAGGGGAGAGTTAGATGTCGGTTGGGGAAATTATTAAATTTTACCGTCAAAAAGAGGGGCTTACTCAAGAGGATTTAGGCAGGGGAATTTGCTCGGTTACCCATGTGAGCAAAATTGAACGGGGACAAACTCCCTATGCGTCAGAGATCATCTCATTGTTTTCAGAGCGTTTACAAATTGATATTGAAAAAGAGATTCAGCGCTTTGAGAACCTGGGGAATCAGCTTCATTACTGGCATAAGGTTATCATCATGCGGAGGATGAAAGAAGTCGAGGAAATCAAAAAGGAACTGGAAACCATTCCGTTTATTGAGTCTTCCTCTTATGCGGCCTTGTACTACTTGCTGCTGGCGAGGTATTATCTGCTCCAGCAGGATTTCAAAATGACATATGCTTTTTTAATTCATGTCCAAAGCGACTATCCTGATCTTCCCGCTTACGAAAGGAATCTGTACCGGCATGTATGGGGAATCTATTACCTTCTCAATTACAGATACTCGAAAACGGAAAGTTACCAAAAGGCGATCGCCATTCTGAAGGAAATTGATCGGAATGAGTATGGAAATCTCGAATACTATTACCATTTGGCTGCCGCTTATCAATGGATGAATTCCTATGTATTGGCCTATTCCTATGCGGAAAAAGCACTGCGGTACTATAAAGAAATTGATAACTTCTTAGGAGCCATTATGGCAGAATCCATCATGCTTATTTCACTTGGCAGCAATATTGAAACTGATTTCAAAGAGGTGGAAGCAGCGTACCAAAAGTTGATTCATAACTGTGAATTACTGAATATACCTGATAAGAAAACGATGCTTCTAAACAATCTAGGCTATGAGTATTACAGAAGAAAAGATTATCAAAATGCCCAAAAGTCTTATAAGGAGTCACTTCGACTTGTGGATAAGCCTTCTGTTCTATACCTTCAGCGTTGGTACAATTATCTAAAATGCTGCTTAGAAGGAAAATCTATGCGTAAAGCCGAGCTGCTTAAGCATGCTCGAGAAGGGCTGTCGATGGCTAAAAAGTTAGACACCAAAGTTTATATAATCGTATTTAAGCTCCTTATCCTCCGGATAGAGGAAAATGACGAACAATATTACCACTGCATAGAGGAGGAGGCACTTCCATACTTCACTTCCAGTAACAGTGAAATGCTTACGAACAGGTACGGTAAAGAACTGTACCATCATTACGTGGAAACAGGACAATACGAAAAACTCGTTCAAATTGCCAACCTGCTTATTGGTTCCATTAATGCTGAATAATCATATCTAAAAAGAAAAGCCATGAACGAGGATTAGTCCCTTCGTTCATGGCTTTTGATATTTTAGGACTAGTTTAGTTCACGCCTACAGAAGAATAGGCATCCATAACCGCTTGGGTTTCCGGAGATGGTGCACCATTTTTATCTGGATGCAAGTCGCGTGCCGCATGAATAGCAGCTTCTCGCATGTCATGGAAACCAGAAGAAGATGTTAAGTAAAGAGTTAGAGCACGGTAATAGATTTTTTCTGTTTTCGACTTCCCAATTCCTTTGACGGTAATATCATTATTGGTACCGCCTTGAGAAATTAAGTAAGCCGCTTTGTTATTGATTCCACTGTTAATGTGAACGCCGCCTTTGTCTTCTGTTCCAAGGTAGCGATCGTCATAATGATCTGGATAGTATCCGGACTCTGTAATGGAGGTCTTCTTAGATGCAGGATTACTCATGGAACGAAGTCCGCCGTCACCAGGAATATTTGGAGTTGTAATATCTTCACCAAGTTCCCATTCTACTTCTGAAGTTGCATACATTTCCGCAAAGTTTCCTAAGACGTCCGCCAGTGATTCATTAATGGCACCAGATTCACCCTGATAAACTAAGTCTGCAGAGTGTTCAATGACACCATGAGTCATTTCGTGACCGGCAACATCCAGCCCGCCTGCAAGGGAGTTATATCTAATACCATCCCCGTCTCCGTACATCATTTGTTTTCCGTTCCAGGCAGCATTATTCCATTTTACTCCAATATGGACCGTGCTTATTATGGGCATTCCCTGATTATCTAAGCTGTTTCTCTTGTGTATAACTTGATAGTATTTGTTTACTTTATCTGAGTTATAATGCGCTGAAATAGCCGCAGGATCATGGAAAAAGTTGGTGGAATTAGTTGTCGATATTTCATATCCAGTGAATCCGAAAGCGGCACCCAGCAAATAGACGAATTCTTCCATGCGTTTAGCAGTGAAAGTGGCCATCGGCACTGTTTTACCGGCTGCAGCAGAAGCGCCATATAGATAACTTGTCCCCGATGTTAAATCTTTACCTACTGGAAAGGACTGCATTGTGCCATGTAAGTCTAAGCCTCTTCCTATCACTGGAGATAGTGAAGACGTATCTACCTCATGGATTTTATTAAAGCTATTCACGACTTCCCCGCTGTTTGCATCGATAAAGTAATGGAAATATCCAGGTGCAGGATTAGAAGTAGATGCTTTTACTAGGTACGTTAAATGATACTTTCCTTTATATGGATAAATCATTAATTTAGAGTCGATGCCATCATAGTTTTTCACTTCCCCGATTTGGGATTCAACCCCTTGCTTGGCAATAGAAATGGCATCATCTTGGGAAAGAGAGGCTTCCGTTGGAATAAGGGTACGCGCTAGATTTTGTGTAACTTTACCTATAGATGCATATACGCTGTTGTTTGCATCAATGGCAACAGTTTGCCCAGATCCGTATATCGGAATTCCTTTGTATTGCTCGATAGTACGTACATGGTATGTACCTGTTGTGCTATCATTTTGCTCGTTGACAATTTTGAATTGTTCCCCTGGATCTACTAATTTCGTCATAGTGGCTTGTACCTTTGATTGAAGGAATGCTTTCACCACATCTTGCTTACTTAATCCTTCAGCTTTAAATAGTATGGGAGCCGGAGTGGTCGTTTCAGCAGCAAGCGAACTAGTTGGAAGCATGCCTCCAAATGCAATCGATAGCGCCAAAAGAGCAGCAGCTTTTTTCCTCATATTTTTCCTGATTTTCTTTTTCAATAAAATCCACCCTTTCTTAGACGTGTAGTGTTGGTACACTTCAAATTATTATGAATATTCGAACTAGAATCAATTGGGTTATTTTTTTGCCGTTTTTTCTGTTTTTCTTCCTTCTGCATGGTCTATTCGACAAAATTTCTTAAGGATTCTCCATGGAATTAACCCGATAACAATAATCTGAAAACTCTGTGATAATAGGGGCAAATACAGTTGTTTGCGGGGAGAATCGAAAAAATGAGAAGAACGTTTCATCGGACCATTATCATTCCATGTTTATGCTGCCTTTTCTTTTATTTAGGGAATCTGCTAATAGGAGAAACAGAGGCCAAATTTTCAAGTAAAGGGATGCTTGAGCCAATAGAGATTTCAGCTGCGATTGTTTTTCCATCGACGATCAAACAATTAGAGGATTCTGCGGAGGAGATTGTCATGAGTATGAAAGAAACCTATCAAAGTACCCTTTTAGTGACACCAGGTGAAACATTAGAAGAATTGCAGGTTCAACTCTCCCAAATTAGTGCTAGTGGACAGGAACTATACATTCAATTGGACAACCTGCATCGTGTTTATGAGGAAATGTCAGCCTACAAAAACAAGATTCAAGATAAAGATTCATTTGAATATGTCCATAAGGGGTTTCACACAGTAGAAGGTCTGAGGAATGAAGTACAAGCCTCCATTGATTTTTCAAAAATAGAAGCGCTCCGTTCTATTTTTCTATTAAAGATAGAAGAGGTAGAAATAAAAAATAGGCAGGTGATTGAAAATGGCAAAGAAACTCTTGAAGGCAGTGAGTAGGATTGGAAGTGGTATGTTCATCGTAATTGTATGTTTGGTAGCGTTTGTCGTCCTTTCTTCTAGGATATCAGGAGGAACACCAACGATAGCAGGTTATCAATTGAAAGCAGTATTATCAGGCTCGATGGAGCCAATCTTTCAAACCGGATCCATCATTGCAATTGAAATAAAAGATAAACATTCCTCCTATAAAAAAGGGGATGTGATCACGTTTCGAATGGATGGAAACTTGATTACTCATAGAATCACAGATGTGAAAACACAAAATGGACAAACTGTCTATAAAACAAAAGGGGATAACAATGATGGTGCTGATAGGTGGACTGTAACTCAGCAAAATGTAGTGGGGATGTATAAGGGCTTCACGATTCCTTACGTTGGATATGCGCTTAACTATTCAAGTTCAAAACTAGGGTCAGCACTATTGTTGTTTGTCCCTGGGTTACTTTTACTAATTTCTGCGATTCGTTCGATTAATGGGGCAAAAAAAGAGCTGGAAGCAGGCAAAGTTGGTTAGCTCTCCTATGTATCTACAAAAAGTACATAAGAGTTTAATATATTTTACTATTTTCATGAGGAGGAATTGAGGATGAGTTTTACAAAGAAGGTAAGTCAAGGGGTTATGAGTGCTGCTTTAGGGTTATCATTAATGGGTGGAGGTACATTTGCCTATTTTAGCGATTCTGTTGAAACACAGAACACATTTGCAGCAGGGGTACTAGACTTAGCGTTAAATCCAAGTACCGTTGTAAATATTGACAATATCAAGCCTGGTGATGAAATCTATCGTGAATTTACGCTAGAGAATAACGGTACGTTGGATATTGGCAAGGTATTATTATCAACCAATTACAGTGTTGAAGATGCGAAATCTGATAACAGTGATGATTTAGCCAAGCATATCAAAGTAACGATTATGTACAATACAAGCAGTGCAAGTAATCCAATCGTTGAAACAACGCTGTTTGACCTCCAATCTCAGAATCCAGACTTAACACAGATTGACATTCTTACAGGTACAAGACCTGACGGAATCCCTACAGGTGAAAAGGAAAAAATCTTCGTGTTATTTGAATTTGTAGACAATGGACAAGATCAAAATCAATTCCAAGGTGATAAACTGAAGGTTGATTGGACCTTTAATGCAGAACAGACCGCTGGCACTTATTACGATGATACTGATGAAAATAACAATTAAATAGAAACAAGAAGGACTGACGATTTTATCGCCAGTCCTTTGTTGATTAATTCTGTTCATAGTGGTTATGTTTGCCTCGAATAAGGGAATTTGCCAATTCTAGTGCTTTTTCTACCTCGCCCTTTTCATAAAGGTATTGAAAAAGTTTTTTCTCAAAGTAATCAATTAAGATTCTATAGCCCATCTTTTTAAAATAGGGAAGGGCGGTAGTCTCGATACACTGATAATAGTTTTCTTCTTCATCATTTAGTAAATAGAGATGAAGTTGGAAATTAATCCAGTCATTAGACTTAGCTGCTTTGGCTAATTTCAAACCTTTTTGCGCTTGTTCCTTTAATATTTCTTTTGATACTAGTTCTCCTGCGTGGCAGCTAAAAATATACCGGTCTAAGGTGGTTAAATATTGTGGAGAATGTTCATCAATAAGTTTCAGCGCTTCCGTATAAAACTCTACTGCTTTTTGGTATTGTTTTCGCCGTGAGTATTCAAATGCCAGGTTATGGTAGAGCTTTGCTTTCCTCTCTACCGCATTACAGGTATCGCACATTTTCAACAGTTTTTCATAGGTTTCAAATGTTTCATTAAAATCATGCGGCTCGTTGGAATTCAGCTGTATGAGCATTACCATCTCCGTATCAATAATTCGAAGCATGTTCAATGTTTTACGGAAATAGCGGAGTGCTTTGTCTGCATAATAATAGGCCCTTACTGGTGAATTGATCGAGTGGTAGGCAATGGCCAAATGGTAATAATATTCCAAACGATTATATTGCAGTTGATCAATTAAAGTTAACACATTCACACATTCCTGAAATTGACCGGATAGAAAATAATAGATTCCCCTTACGTGCTTTAACATATTGCTGTCATGTGGAGAATACGCGGCTTCACTTTTTTGTAAAAAATCAATAATCTGTTTTGCATCTGCTAATTGGTTATTAGATAAGTGATATCTTGCGGAAAGTAACAGATAATAAACATTAAATTCCTGCAGCTGAATCAGTTCGTCTTGTTCAAGTTCGTTCTTAAGAGCCTTAGATTCTCGGAAATTTTGCATAACGATTGCATCATGCCATTGTTCGAGCTTCTTCGAAAGATTGTGGTAACGGGCAATTTCAACTTGAGGGTCGATGTTTAACTTATTGGCTAGTAATTTTGTGATTTCTTCTGAGTACTCTGTGATACCGCGTTCAATTTTACTCAAGTGCGTAACAGAACAGATTCCCTTCACAAGCTGTCCTTGCGTTAACCCAGCTTTTTCTCGATAAAACTTAATCATTTTCCCCTCGATCATCTTACACCTCTACGCTGCTCTATTTTTCTACTATTATACTAGATTTTACTCCATGTAAAAAAGGAAAGCGGAAGAGAAATTCTTCCACTTTCAATACTTCCAATTCTTTTTTTAATAGGAATATTTCCTATGTCTATCGTAAGGGGAGGGAGGCATAGTGTAAATTGGGGTAATCAAAGTAGTCTTATATACCTAAATTGTTACGATTCAAGTTTAATGTTTAATAAAAGCTTTTCTTAACCTGCTATTAATAGAAAAATAGGACTATAGTCGTGAACTGTATATTAATCATTACCCCTAATTTTTGAAAATAAAAAAAGAAGCCAATTACTCAAAAAAAGTAATGTAACTTCCCTTTTTAGAAGATAGCTATTTTGGTCGTGATGTTATTAACAAGTAAAGACGACTGGTATTGTTAAGCATGGTAAAGTAATTTGCCCAATAGATAAATCAATACAAACCTGATTATTAGAACTTAGTGTCAACGTAAAGGTTACATTGTCTGGCTCCTCGCCATTAAGGATTAGGTCACCCGCTACTTCAACTTCTAGAATTTGTACTCCATTTTCTACCGTGCAAATTGGAAATCCGGTAGGCACCCCTGAAAAGCTTGCTGTTACTGTTCCTATAAAAGGAATGATTGCAGAGAAGGAAGCGATGACAGAACTGTCTGCTAACATACAGTTTCGACAAATACGAATGTTAACATCAAAGTTTAGGGTAATCGGGAGAGGAAAGGTCCCGCTTGAATCGTTGTTGTGCCGCTGCCAATAGCTGTTGCACCGCAATCACATAGTTGTAGGCCCAAATAAATCACCTCCTTGTCACGAAATACTCCATCATATGTACGCGTCGTATTTCGGAGAAGGCATGAACACTAAGGTATATATCCATTTTTGAAAGGATTCTAATAAAGTGGAATCTTTATGAAAAATCCAATATACTTGGATTAATATTTATCGGAGAAGGGAGCAACCAATTATGTCCAGTTTGCCAAATTGCCCAAAATGTCATTCAGAATATACATATGAAGATGGAAGCCTATTGATCTGCCCTGAGTGTGGGCATGAGTGGAGTTTAGATGCTGCAGCTGTGGAAGAAGAAAGAGTTATTAAAGATGCAAATGGAAATGTTTTAAGTGACGGTGATTCGGTAACCGTTCTTAAAGACCTTAAAGTAAAAGGAAGTTCCTCAACGCTAAAGCAAGGAACAAAAGTAAAAAACATTCGTTTAGTGGATGGAGACCATAATATCGACTGTAAAATCGATGGTTTTGGCGCAATGAGCTTGAAATCTGAATATGTGAAAAAAATATAAAAAAATGAGGCGCTCCTTTTATTGGAGCGCCTGCTATTTTTTCTAGAAATCAATGTTATCTGGATTTGGACCGACACGATGATTTTGATTTAAGTTGTTAATTTGCTCCATGTCTTCTTTGGTTAGTTCAAAATCAAATATGGTTGAGTTTTCTATGATTCTGAGTTCTTTCGTTGATTTTGGTATCGTTACAACGCCATTTTGTATATCCCAGCGTAAAATGACCATCGCTACGGTTTTGTTATATTTATTGGCGATTTCCTTTAGTAAAGGGTTATCAAATAATTGCCCCTGCATTAAAGGGGACCAAGCTTCAAATTGAATGCCATTGTTATCGCAAAAGATTTTGACTTCTTGCTGAGTTAACCTTGGATGGTATTCAACTTGGTTAACCATCGGTCTTATTTCAGCGTCCTTCATTATTTGTTCAAGATGGTGGACTTGGAAGTTGCTAACACCAATCGCTTTGACTTTTCCTTCTTTATAGATCGTTTCTAATGCCCTCCAAGCTTCTACATATTTATCCTCTACTGGCCAATGAATGAGGTACAGATCAAGATAATCAAGACCAAGTTTTCTTAAGCTAGTTTCGTATGCTTCAATCGTCGATTTGTATCCTAAATCAGCATTCCAAACCTTTGAGGTAATAAATAATTCTTCTCTTTTAATCCCATATTCTGTCATCGCTTCACGAATGGCTTGTCCAACGCCTTCTTCATTTCCATATATGGCTGCTGTATCGATACTGCGATATCCATGTTTAATCGCAAATTTAACAGCATTCACTAATTCGGGACCTTCTTCGACTTTAAATACCCCAAGACCAATCCAAGGCATTTTTACACCATTATATAAAGTAGTTGTTGCTTGTAAGTTGTTTGTCATTTTATTAAACCTCCAATTTTTGATTTGAAAATGAACACCTTTTATCGATAAGGGTAGCGTCTTTTTGTTCAAGCCTTCGACTCCATCCAGTTAGGAAGACAGCGCCGAGAACCATTAAAGCTCCAATCCAAGTGGTATGAATCAGTCCAATTGAGTCCGTGATGAAGCCTCCTAAAAAGGAACCCATTGCAATTCCTGCATTGAAGGCAGCAATATTAAGGGCAGAAGCAACGTCTACGGCAGCTGGCACATACCGCTCAGCCAGCATGACCACATACACTTGTAACCCGGGAACATTCATAAAAGCAAAGAGCCCCATTAAGAAAATCGTAATTAATCCGGCTATTTTAAAAGGTGCTGTAAACAGTAAGATAAAAAGGACCAATGCTTGAGCGACAAACATATAAAATAGCGCTTGAATCGGATTTTTATTCGCAGCTTTTCCACCAATCATGTTGCCGATTGCAATGGCGATTCCGTATCCAAGAAGAATGACAGCAACAGTACCTTCCTTAAAACCAGTGATTTCCTGAAGGATAGGCGTTAAATAAGTAAAGACAACAAACGTTCCTCCATACCCTAAGGCAGTGATGATAAATACAAGTAATAAGCGACTATTTGTTACTATTTTAATTTGATCAGTAAAAGATGTTTTTGTCCCTTTTCGTAAAGCTGCTGGTACTAGGATAATATTAGCAATCATGGCAATGACTCCGACCACAACGATAAGGATAAATGCCATCCGCCAGCCAAATTGCTGGCCTATAAAGGTACCAAACGGAACACCCGTTACTGTGGCCACGGTTAATCCAGTAAACATAATCGATATGGCGCTGGCTCTCTTATTTTCTGGTACTAAATCAGCTGCAATGGTGGAACCGATTGACATGAAAATACCATGTGAAAGAGCTGATATAACACGGGCAACTAAGAGTACACCGATGCTCGTTGCACTTGCAGCCAGCCCATTTCCGATTATAAAAATAACCATGATCCATAATAATAAAGATTTACGTGACATACTAGAAGTAAGTGATGTCAAAATCGGAGCCCCTATGGTTATTCCTAAAGCATATAACGAAACCGTTAATCCGGCAGTTGTAACAGGAATTTCTAGGTCATTTGCAATTAACGGTAAAAGACCGACACTGATAAATTCAGTGGTGCCAATTGCAAAGGCACTAATGGCTAATGCCAGCAGTGCAAACGTACTTTGTTTATGATTGAAAGACATGTTGTCTCCTCCTTAAAAATGAATAAGTATTTGAATTCGATTTGCTGGTTGCAGCTCAATCGATAAATGTTATTATGGGATATAGTGAAAGATTAGTGAAGTACGCACTTTTAAGTAATATAGGTACTTATGTGTAATATAGATACTTTTTAGTGCCTATTAGTGAGGAGGAGTTTTACTATGAAAGAAAAGAAATACAATATATCTGTAGAAGCGACGCTGGAAGTAATCGGAGGAAAGTGGAAGTGTGTGATTCTCTGCCATTTAACCCATGGCAAGAAACGAACGAGTGAATTGAAACGCTTGATGCCGGATATTACGCAGAAGATGTTAACGCAGCAATTGCGTGAATTAGAGGAAGACGGAGTCATTAACCGAATCGTTTATAATCAAGTTCCGCCTAAAGTAGAGTATGAATTAAGCGAGTATGGTGAGAGTTTAGAAGGTATCTTAAATTCACTTTGCACATGGGGAGAAAAACATATTTCCAAAGTGTATGGCAGTTTGGATGTCCTAGAAAAGAACGTACTTAACGAACATCTGAAATAAAAAGTAATGCGCTCCTATTAAATTTGAGCTTTCTTATTTAATAAATAAGGACATCAATGTAGGCTTTTTTTCATACTATATTTTTGGAGGTGGAAAAATGGCAAGAGTAGCTCACCGAAGTTCAGACATTGACTTAATGGCAAGGATGATGAGAGCAGAAGCTGAAGGCGAAGGAAAGCAAGGAATGCTGTATGTTGGAAATGTAATTGTTAACCGTGTAGTAGCAGATTGTCCAGACTTTAGAGCATTGACAAATATTGAACAAGTCATTTTTCAAGTACAAGGAGGAAATTACTCTTTTGAAGCGGTTCAAAAAGGCAATGTATTTTATCAAAGAGCAAGAGAATCTGAAAGAAGATTAGCAAGACAGAATGTGCAAAATTGGAGAGAACACCCAGCGAAATATTCTCTTTGGTACTTTAATCCAACTGGTCCGTGTCCTCCAACATGGTACGACCAACCTTTTACTGGTCAATTTAAAGAACATTGTTTTTATGAACCAAAACCTGGAACATGTGATAGTGTTTATAGAGGATGACCAGTTTGCTCTTTCGAGGCAAGAGTGGAAGATATTAACTAAGTAAATATCTCGTAAAAAAACGCTCAGATTTCTGAGCGTTTTACTTTTAAGGAGCTGCTGCTTTACTATTTTTTCAATAAAAGGTACATAAAATATGGTGCACCAATGAGTGCGACCATAATTCCTGCTGGGATTCCGGCGGAGTCCATGATATTACGTCCCACCGTGTCAGCAAACATTAACAGCCACCCGCCAATTAATATGGCAACAGGGATAAATAATTGATTTCTTGGTCCCACTAGAGCCTTTGCCATATGTGGAGCCATTAATCCGATAAAAGAAATTCCACCTGTAACGGAAACTGCAGATGCGGCAAGGGCAACGGCTGTAATCAGTAATACAATTCGTTCCTTTTCAATTGAAACTCCCACACCGATTGCTACTGGTTCACTTAAACCAAGCAGGTTTAACCGATTGGCTTTATATAAGGTAAAAGGGAGCAGAACAACCAGCCAAGGGAGGAGTGCCCATATAAACGGCCAATCTGTCCCCCAAATATTCCCCGCTATCCATTTCGCAATAAAATCGACTTTTGCCCGCTCGGCGGATGAGATGAGGACAATCATCGCTCCGGATAGTGCCATCGAAAACCCGACTCCAATTAAGACTAATCGAACAGGCTGCAGTCCCTCAGTTTTGCTATACGCAAATAGATAGAGAAGGACAGCCGTCAGCATGGCGCCGATAAAAGCTACAACTGGAATCATGTACGTAAACGAACCTGAATCAATCGGAAAAAATAAAAAGAATACGGTAACAGCAACACCGGCACCGGAATTAATCCCGATAATCCCAGGGTCAGCTAAATCATTACGGGTGATACCTTGTAAAATAGCCCCTGATAATGCCAAGGCCATTCCAGCTAATAGGGTAATGATGATTCGAGGTAATCGAATGGAAAATAACACGAATTCCTCTTTAAACGTCCCTTGTCCGAGAAGGGTTGGAATCAGCCTATCATACGATAGAGAGGAGAAACCCAAACCCAAACCAACCACGATTGTAACCAGGATTAAAGCGAATAAAATAACTAAAATGATACGCTGCTTTCTAATTAAAGAGGGTTGAATCATGAGAATGCTTTCCCTCCTCTCCGAACAATCACAAGGAAAAATGGCAACCCCAGTGTTGCGACAATGGCAGCGACAGGGGTTTCAAATGGTGCATTCATGGTCCGGCCGAGTGTATCGGCAAAAAGCATAAACGTGGCCCCTGAAATGGCAGACATGGGAATAATATAACGGTAATCCGTGCCCACGATTGCCCGTACGACATGGGGAACCATTAATCCGATAAAAGCCATATTCCCAATAAGGGCAACAGAAGCTCCCGCTAATAAAATAATCGCAACAAAGAGGATTCCCTTTATTTGACTCGTCTTTTGCCCCAAACCAACAGCAACTTCTTCATTTAAGCTAAGAATCGTGAGCTGCCTGGAAAGAAATAGAGAGACTAGTAACCCAATAAGGATGAAGGGAACAATGATTTTGAGCTGTCCCCAGCTGGTTCCAACCATTCCTCCTGCCGTCCACATCGAGACATTCTTTGAAATTTTAAAGGTAATCCCAATTCCTTCTGCAATACCAAAAAGAAAAGCAGAAATAGCCGCCCCTGCTAATACAATTCGGAGCGGAGAAAAGCCGCCTTTTTTCATCATACCCATCCCGAAAACCATCAAGGTTCCGACAGCTGCCCCAATAAAACAGGCAATGGTAATGCCGAAATAGTTGGCGGAAGGGACGAAGGCGATGACGATGGCTAGTGCGGCATTTGCCCCCGCAGTTAACCCTAATAAACCAGGATCTGCAAGGGGATTTCTGGTGATACCTTGCATAATTGCTCCTGAAACCGAAAGAGCGGCCCCGACCACGATGGCGGCAACCTCACGCGGCAAGCGTATTTCACGGATAATCGAAATTTTTTCACCTTTTGCATTTGAAAAAAGGGACTGCAACACATCTTTCAGGCTAATATCTGCTGCTCCCATGACCATGGAAAAGACAAACATAGCGGCAAATACAAGAATGGCGATGATTAGTTTATAGAGAAAAGGAATAGAACGTTGTTTTTTATTTGTCATAAGTCTCGCATCTTTTCTTTCATAGAATAGGGGAAAGAGGAATTCTAGGAAAGAATTCCTCTCTTATATTAATTACCTAAAAATGACTTTTTAAAGAACTCAAGCTGCTTTTCGAGTGTAACGGGGTCACTGAAGCTTGCCCCATTTCCTTCCATTTCAAATACATGATTACTCTTTACAGCTGGAATGTTTTTGTATGTTTCTGTTTCTTGGAAAGAAGTATCCGCATCTGAATATTTACTTAAGATCATATAATCTCCAGCATACTCAGGAATTACTTCTGCAGACATGGCAGCATAGCCAGATTTTTCTGCGACTTCTTTTACTTTTTCAGGCATGTTCAATTTCATCGCTTGATAAAGGATTTCTGTTCCACGTGCCCAGTTGCTTCCAAACACATAAAGGTCTTTTCCGTAGCTTTCCATAACCGATACGGTTGCATCCTCACCAATTTTCGCACGAATTTCTTCGCCAGCAGTCTCTGCTTCTTTTTTGAATTCGTCAACCCAGCTTTGAGCTTCTTTTTCTTTATTTAATAGTTTTCCAATTTCTAAGTGCTGCGTTAAATAATCTACTTTTCCCCATGTGTAGGTAACAGTAGGAGCAATTTCACTTAACTTATCTACGTTCTTAATATTGGAAAGACCAATGATTAAATCTGGTTCTAATTCAATGATTTTTTCTAAGTCTTCATCGGATACTTCTGCAACATCCTTCATTTCTTTTTCAAATGTAGGGTTATTCTTTGACCAAACATCGACACCGACAACATTTACGCCTAAATCTATTACATTACCTGTGAAGCCGGAAAGTAAAATGACACGCTGCGGATCAGCAGGCACTTCAACCGGTCCATTTTCAGACTGATAGGTGATGGTTTCAGATTTCTTATCAGCTGGTGCTGCTTGGTCCTTTTCTTTTGATGTTTCGGTGCTCCCACATGCACTAATAATTAACGCTGCGAGCAGAATAAATGGCAGTAGTAGTTTTTTCATGGTTTGTTTCTCCTTTTAGTAGATTGTACGTTACGCACATTGGTTTTCCTGTACGAGGGTCGTGTCCGATGACGGCGTCAATATTGAATACCTTTTTTAACACCTTTTGGCTAATGACTTCCTCACAATTTCCTGCTTTTACAATTTCACCGTCTTTTAAGGCGATGATATGATCCGCAAAGCGAGCGGCTTGGTTTAAATCATGAAGGACCATAACAATCGTCCGTTCCTGTTCATAATTTAATTTTTGAAGAAGTTCTAAAACTTCTAGTTGATGGGCCAAATCCAGGTACGTGGTTGGCTCATCCAGGAAGATAATTTCTGTTTCTTGAGCAAGTGCCATCGCAATCCAAACACGCTGGCGCTGTCCGCCTGATAGTGCGTCTACTGAACGAAACTTAAAGTCTATCGTTCCTGTGACTTCAAGAGCCCAGTCAATCACCTCATAATCCTTCTTAGTTAAGCGGCCAAAGCCCTTTTGATAAGGGAATCGCCCATAGGATACGAGCTCGCCAACTGTTAAACCGCTTGCACTTTCTGGTGTTTGCGGAAGGATTGCCATTTGTTTAGCGAGAATCTTTGTGTTTACCTTTGAAATATCTTTACCGTCCAAAAGGATGTTTCCAGATTGGTGGGAGATGATCCGGGTAATTGCTTTAAGTAAAGTCGATTTTCCGCAGCCATTTGGTCCGATAATCGTTGTAATCTTCTTATCTGGAATCTCGATACTTAGGTTTTTAACAATTAATCGTTCACCATAACCAATGCTTAATTCATCTGTAGATAGGCGAACCATGGTAACCCTCCTTTATGTAATTGAGAATTAATTGATAATGATTATCAGTATCGTTATGACCTTACTATAAAGGTGGGTGATAATGATTGTCAATTACAATTTTGTGAAAAGTTTTCAATTGTTTAATAGTGTTTATGAAAATGAAGCTTAAATCCTTATCTTGTAGAGGTTTGGTGCACATTTTTAGTGTGTCGAAAAATCATAAAAATAGGATGCCGCAGAATTTTCAAAAAATATGTATTGTCAATCGAGAGAAAATCCATTAATCTTATTGATAATGATAATCAATTACAGTTGGTTAGGGAGTGGACGGAGATGGAACAACACGAATTGTTTGATGTGACGGTTATTGGCGGCGGTCCAGCAGGGCTTTACTCTACTTTTTATAGTGGTTTAAGAGAAATGAAAACCAAGGTGATTGAGTATCAACCGGAGTTAGGCGGTAAAATTCATGTTTATCCGGAAAAAATGATCTGGGATGTTGGCGGCTTAACGCCAATAACGGGAGCTAAATTAATGGAACAGCTCGTTGAGCAGGCATTAACGTTTAGCCCAACAGTTGTCTTGAATGAAAAAGTGGAGTCAATCACACGCAATGAAGAAGGAATTTTTGTCTTAAACGGGTCATCCGGAGAACTTCATTACTCAAAATCCGTAATTGTTGCCATTGGCAGCGGCATTTTGAATCCGCAAAAGCTGGAAATAGAAGGCGCAGAGAGATTTGAAGTCACGAATTTACATTACACGGTAAAATCCTTTAAGCAGTTCAAAGACAAAACAATCATCATTTCTGGCGGCGGGAATTCCGCCGTAGACTGGGCAAATGAGCTAGAGCCAATTGCAAAAAAAGTCTATTTAACCTATAGAAAAGAGGAATTAGGCGGGCATGGACAAGAAGCACAAGCAACAAAGCTTCTTGAAAGCTCTGTGGAATGCTTCTTTCAATCTTCGATCACTAAATTAATCGCTAATGGTGAACGTGATGAAATCGCCACCGTTGAATTAACAAATCACGAAACGGGTGAAGTTTCCTGCCTAGTTGTTGATGATGTGGTGATTAGTCATGGCTATGAACAGGATGCAACCCTATTGGAAAATAGTGAATTGAGTATTGAACGAGTAGATAATTATTATATTGCGGGAAATGCTACGAGCGAATCCTCGATTGAAGGTCTTTATGCTGCGGGAGATATTCTTACGTATGAAGGAAAAATCAACCTGATTGCCGGTGCGTTCCAGGATGCTGCGAACGCTGTAAATAAAGCCAAACAGTTTATTCAGCCTGACGCTGCGAAAGTTGCCATGGTTTCTTCCCATAATGAAATGTTTAAAAAGCGTAATAAGGAATTAGTGAAGCAATTGGTAGGAAAATAGAGTGAAGGCTGCCTTCACTCTATTTTTTTGTATCTTGGAGCGATTTTATCAATCCGGTTAGTCCAAATCCCGCCGCTATAGTTGTCTGGCAGTCTTGTTAAATCATCTTGCGTATCAAAGCCTTCCGACCAGCCGCCATCACCTGCGACAACAATCACCCTTGTATCAACGCTGTCCATCCGATTTAAAAATTTATCTGACCATCCCCAAATCCATGGGGCGATTTTTTCTGGTAGATGCAATTGTGTTTTCTCGCATGCAGAAGGGATATAACCTGTCCACCCAACAGCAATATAAGGAAGAAGACAGCTTTTTAATGTGGCCTTTGACATCACACGAAGATTAGGAATTTCCTCTTTTAGTGTTGCAATGGGCTGGTCTCCGCCGTAAACCGTTAATTGACTTAAGCGTTTTTCAGGCAGTTCATTCAGCACTTCAGCCAGCTGTTTTCCTTCTTCGGGATCATCACTTTTAATATGAATCAAGAAGGAACGGTTTGGAAAATGGTTGAATACTTCATCGAGAGAAGGCATAAGTCCAATCCCTTTTCCTCGAAACGGGTAGGTTTTCCCGTTATCTGCTGTATACCCATAGCCAATATCCAGCTGCTTTAATTCGGCCATTCTAAATTCCTTCGTCGTTCCTTCTGCATTCGTCCGGCATTCCAGCGTCCAGTCATGAAAAACAGCAAATTGACCATCCTTTGTTGGCTTAATATCTAATTCAACAATATCCGCTCCGTTTTCAAATGCCGCTTCCATAGAAGGGATCGTGTTTTCTAGATAGGGGTGCTCAGGCGGGGAAATTCGCTCAGCAGTACATGTGTCGCCCTGAATTCCTTCCATGCTAAAAGTTTGGCCAAGCCCGCGGTGAGCGAGAAGGAAGGGATCACCCTCACGATCCTTCGCAAAAATGGAACTATTGTTGAGAAAGATAAATAAAGACAGTAAGAGTAGAAATATGAATATTCTTTTTAGTATTTTCTTCAGTTTCGTATCCTCCATTGATAGATATTAAAGATAAATGACGTTAACGGGAGCAGAAATGCTTCATTTTTCGTGGCTTTCATGTCTAAGTTAGTGGAACTTCTATTTAAATACAAGATTAGAAGTGAATTTTTTTAGTAAATAAACAGATATCGGCGTTAAATGAAATATATCAGCGAACAACTAAAATCCACAAAAAAACTGATTGGAGTCGCCAATCAGCATTGCGTTACATTCTCTTTTTTACATCTTCCCTAATGGATTCGATAAGAATGTCCGATAAATCAGCTGGCAGCGAGGTACCATCTTTGAAAATCCAGGCATTCATGATTTCCAGATCTGCTTTCTTAAAAGTAATGCTGTAATTCATTTGATCATGGGTAAACTCTGCCGTCACATATTCCTCACTATCAAAATCATCATCAATAATCATGTTTGTAATTTCGTATGTATTCACAATATAATCTCCTTTAAACATTCTATAAAATAGAGTCTACAAAAAGGAATGGTTTATACATACTAAGTATGACCAAATCAGACACTGTCGACCCAGTGGGGACAGTGGTGAGTATTTTTTCAAAAAGTGAGAAAGAAAGCTTTTTGGATTTGCCCGAGCCAGCTTTGGTTCTTTTAAAGCTCGAGCTGTGCTTTTAGTTCTTGTTGAATTCGCTGTTTTTCTTTTGGAGATACGATACCGTAGTAGATTTCATTAATTAATTTTCCTTCTGATTTTATTTCCATTTGCTGAATGTTTTTCTCTACACCTTTATAGTTTCTTTGGATGTTAACCATTTGTTCAAAGGTTAAATTTGTTTTGACATTGTTACCAACAGCTGAAAAAATACCCGATAAATTAGTTAGACTAGTTATACTAGCGCCTTCTTTGATAATTCCTTGAATTACTTGACGCTGCCTTAATTGGCGTCCGAAGTCACCTCTAGGGTCCTGATACCTCATTCTTGAGAATATCAAGGCTTTTTCTCCGTTTAGGTGAATTTCTCCTAGCGGAAAATGAACATCTGACTCGGTGAAATCAAGGTCATTGTTTACAGTTACCCCACCAACTGCGTCAACAACCTCCTTAAACCCATCCAAATTAATCTTGATATAATAGTGGTATATCTAGGAAATCTTCGACAGTATCTATTGCCATAGGAACTTTTCCAAATGCATAAGCATGATTTATTTTATCGTCCATCCCTTTCCCAATAATCTCGGTTCGTGTATCTCGTGGAATACTCAGCATTTTTATAGAATTTTTTTCAGGATTTACCGCCAACACAATCATTGTGTCAGAACGGCCGCTGTCACCTTCACGTTCATCAACACCTAGAATCAACACGGAAAAGGGATCCTTCTGTTCTAACGTAATAGGTACTTCACGTTTATCGGACTGTTTACGTTCAATCGGCTGGTGTATGGTTACCATCGCTTGATTAAAAGACTTATAAACACTAAAACCATAGATACCTCCTGTTATAAGCAGTAACAAAAGCACTATTCCTGATACTTTAAGCCATAGTCGATTTTTCTTATGTTGGTTTCTCATTATACCCTCCCATGAAAAATTGAATAATCTTCTTCTATCTCCATTAGACGTATAAGATGGAATAATGTTTCAGGAGTCTAGGGTTACCTTAAGTGAAGTAAAATATGCCTTGGAGTAGATAGAATGTCTGTTGAAAAGTGCTCGTAACAATACCGTATTTTTCTACCGTTAATGTTAATTTATCATAAAATATCCAATTTCAGGATAGATTATATATTTGGAAAGACGTATAAATCCATGAAAGAAGGCGGTTGAGAAGGATGAATGACAGATGGAGGATATTGGTTGAGCAATTCGAAGGAAGTGGATATTCTCCGCATGATGTGCAGCGGATGGTAATGCTATACGAGTCTATGAAGGAACAAGACGAAAAATTGAAAGACTCTTTTGAACAAGAAGAAAACGAGGAAGCCCCTTTCTAAAATGAAAGGGGCCATTTTTTTATTTGGCTTTTTTTTAAATCATAATCTTCCCTATTGCATAATTCACCATAGGATTCTTTTGAAAAACCATTATAATAGAATCTAATTGTTACTATAGTAATAGATAAGGAAAATAAAAGGTGAGATGGGGTTGGGAGATTTTGAAAAGGTTATTTGCAATATTTCTAGTAATACAGTTGGTTCTTATTAATACAGCGGTATATGCTCAAGAACAGCAGAAAGCAAGCGCGCCTAAGCCAAAAATAAATATGAACGCAAAAAGTATGAGTGCCAAAATTTCAGTAGATGGAAAACCTCGGCAATCACGGGTGATAGAGGCTGATTTTAATGATCCCTCCACTTACCCGCTGATGGGTGAAGGAGAATTTGTAGATTATTTATTTGATAGTTATGCAACGTATCAATATTTTTATTTTATGAACGTTACGGATGATGATTATGATTCTGATTTGATGAATGTGCAACTGTATTACGGATCAGAAGATGCATATATAAAAGATCGAATTTTTACCGTTGAGTTTTTTAAAGAAGAGAGCAATAGGTTGAATTTTTTGGGATATATAGAAATTGACACCTATGGAAGCACAGAAGGGTTTATTAATTCAGCTATTCCAAAGGCTGATTTCACAAATGAAGCTTATATTTATATGAGAGCAGGAGTTTCAGATTCTATTTATAGTGAGTATTTTTCAGATACCATAACTTTTAAGGTAGCAAATCCTTTTTACTCCACGACTCCCCCATTAAAAGATGATAAATATGCTGTGATTAGCAATGAATCTATTGACGCGGAATTCACACAGCCAACAGGTACGTTTAATCTGAGGAATATGAAGTATACCTTTGATAAGAATCTAGAACCAAGTGCCTATCGGGTGGATGTGAATAAGCCCTTTGACGCAGCAGGTAATAGAAGCAAACTTATCCGAAAAAGTCAAAAATCTATCATGCCGTCTTATCGTGTAGGTGATACGAAGTATTTTTGGGTTACAGATATTACTACAGATGGAAGCTATGAGCTCAGTGCAAGATTAGCATATAGCGGAACGAAAGCAAATGTCTGGGTTGGGGATTATGAAATTAGCGATTATGAAGCGCAACAAATCGGTCAAGAATTTGATTCGAAAATCTATTCCACTGTAACGTCCAATTTCGGCCGAGAATCTGATATAAATGGCGATGGGAAAATTAATATATTAACCTACGATATCCAGGATGGTTTTAATGGAAGCGGCGGATTTGTTGGCGGTTATTTCTGGTCTGGAGATTTATATAATGTCCCAAGCTCAAACCAATCAGAAATTTTCTATATCGATACTTATCCATCTATGGGAACCGGTAGTCAGAAGGATTTATCAAGCGCTTATGAAACGTTGGCCCATGAGTTTCAGCATATGGTGAATTTTAATCAAAATGCATTAATTGAAGGCAATGATAGTGATATGGATATATGGTTAGATGAAGGGCTATCGATGGCTGCAGAACAAATCTATACTGGTAAGGGTCTAAGTGACCGTTTAAATTATTATAATAGCTCTTCTGCTATACAAAACGGGCATTCTCTCCTGTATTGGGATTATTATGGCGATATGCTATCCAATTATTCCTTGTCGTATTTGTTTGCACAGTATATTAAAATTCAAACCAACCAAGGAAACCGTATTTTTAAAGAAATTATGAATGATCAAAACAATAATTATCGTGCCGTGGAAAATGTGGCTAAAAAGTATATAAATCCCAATATGACCTTTGGTAAATTAATGACCAACTTTAGAATTGCCCTATTATTAAAATTACCAACAGGTTTATATGGATTTAAAGGTGATCCATTTTTTAATGGATTAGAAAAGAAAATTTTTTCTGGTAATTCTTTAAACCTTCGTGGCGGGGGTTCTGTCGTAACGACTTATTCTTCGAAGGAAGGCTGGAGCATACCTTCGAATAAGGGGGCAGATATTACCTACACAAGTTTGAATATGGATGGTGGGACAGGTGGATTAGATGTTACGCCACCGGCAGCTCCAGCTTTGAATCTTGTTTCTGATCAACATATCGCCATCACGGGTACAGTAGAAGCGAATGCGATTGTTTATGCCAAGGTAGATCAAACTGAAATTGGAAGGTCTTCCTCGAGTGAGAGTGGAGCTTTCAGCATCGATATGGAGAAGCAAAAAGCTGGTATACTCATTCAGGTTTATGCGGTCGACCAAGCAGGGAATGTTAGTCCATCAGGAAACGCGAAGGTTCAAGACAAAACCGCCCCGACAACCCCGGTTGTGGGCGAGATAACCGATGCAGATTCTTCGATAACGGGACAAGCAGAGCCGGGGTCACTGGTTGAAGTAAAAAGAAATAGTTCGTTAATTGCAAGTGGAACGGTAGAACCGGATGGTGTATTTAGTGTGGCATTTCCTATTCAGGCTTCTGGAACGAAGCTGGACATCACAGCTGCCGATAAAGCAGGAAATGTAAGTGAGAAAGTTACAATGGTGGTAAATAAGCTGAACGCACCTAAACAGCCAACAGTTACATTGGTAACGGACCATGAAAAAGTCCTAATAGGTGTCGCCGAGCCTGAAACAACTGTTATTGCTAAGGTCTCCGGGAAAGAAATAGGCAAGGGAAATAGTGATGGAAATGGAAAGTTCTCAATTTCTATTCCTAAGCAAAATTCAGGGGCAATAGTTGAGATTTTTGCAATAGATAAGACAGGAAATGCTAGTTCATCAGAAACCGTGACTGTTACGAAAAAACTGCAAAAGGCAATTGGTGAGACAAGGTATACAACTGCAACAAATGTTTCACAAATGGGATGGGAGAGAGCGGATACTGTTCTGTTGGTGAATGGTCGTGCTATTGTTGATGGGTTAACAGCCACACCCCTTGCTGCAGCGAAAAATGCGCCGATTTTATTAACCACAACTGATTCAGTACCAATTGAAACATTTGCTGAAATAGCCCGGCTAAAGGCCAAGGAAATTATATTAATTGGTGGAACAGGAGTCATTTCAACTAAAGTCGAAACCGCGTTAACCGCGAAGGGGTACCAGGTTTCAAGAATTGGAGGATTAACCCGACACAATACCTCACTATTAATTGCTAGGGAACTTGATAAATTAATTGATGTTAACACCATTTATATGGCATATGGATGGGGAGAACCGGATGCCCTTTCAATTGCGGCACAGGCAGGTCAGATGAAACAGCCAATCATTTTGACAGACAAAACGACTGTTCCTTCTGAGACCCTAACCTGGCTCAAAAATGAATCGCTGGATAATGCTTATTTTATTGGTGGCAGCGGAGTAATCGCATCTTCAATCATTAGTGAAATTAATAAAATAAGTACCAAAAATGTAGCGAACAATCGAATTAGTGGATTGAATCGACAAGAGACTAATGCAAATGTTATCCGTACCTTTTATACAGGATTGGAATTACCTTCGATTCTAATAGCTAAGTCTGAAACTGAAAATCTAGTAGATGCCCTATCAGCAGGACCATTAGCAGCCAAATTAAAATCTCCTGTACTTTTGGTTTCCTATCTTGGATTATTCGATCAACAAAAACAAGTGCTTTCGGACAAACAGTCTAAATATGTTCACCAAATTGGTGGAGGCGTTAATTCAAACGCAATCAATGAAGTTGTTAAATAACCAACATCCTATTGGCTTCATATAAATTAAGGAAACATAGCAAAAGAAAAAGCTGATTGGACCATCCAATCAGCTTTATTTTCTAATAAAAAGGACAATTCGCATCGACGTCCACCCCAGACGGACAGACATAGTTATTTGTCCACGAACAGTGCCTGTCACCGTATTAAGGGAAGTAAATGTCCAGGTGGTTTTCATGGTTTCTTAATGTGTAATAGTTTTGAAAGTCTGTGTTTATGCTGGGATGTGGATAGTCTTTTATATCAATCTTAACGAGCGTTCCATTTATTTTTGTAAAGATTAGGGCAGTCTCTGTTACTTGGATGCTTTGAAAATGAAAACCATCACGCTTGACCATCATGTCATCATCCTGATAATAGTTTAGGGTCACTTGGCGATTTTGATAATTTGACAGAGCCGATAAAGAGTTTAGTTGTTTTTCCATACCCTTAGTACATACCCTCCACAACCGCATTGGTCGATAAATTTCATTTCAATTCTGCTCCCGAAGTAAGATAATAATGCTTCTGCTAAATAGTCATCAGGATTCCCGAAAGAAGCGGGAGTCACGAGGTTTACATAGAACCCCTTATCTGTATCCTCGACTGCCTGTATGGCATCCGTAATTACCAACTCCATGTCGCCAATATATTCCTCATGTTCAAGTGATAATGACCAATTCTTATCCAATCCAATCACCTCTTATCCTTATTTTAGTATGAAGAACGAAGGTGAGAGGTGATAGGAATCACAATCAGTCATGAAAACTCAACTCAAGTTACAAGTAAAATGGTATATTATTATGGTAGAAAAATATGAAAGTGGTTATGATATGAAAAATTCATTGAAAGATATCGGACTAATTTTGATTGGTGCCTTTCTATTTGCAGTCGGTGTTAATTATTTTACGATTCCCAATACCCTTTCTGAGGGCGGTATTTTGGGGATTACCATCATTACCCATTACCTGTTCCACTGGTCTCCTGGGGTTGTGAACTTTGTATTAAATGCGGCACTCTTAGTAATAGGGTACAAGTATTTTGAAAAAAGAACGATGGTTTACACGATTATTTCGATTGCTGCCAGCTCCGGTTTTCTTTTTTTAACAGAAGACATTGGTAAACAGCTAACAGAGGACACCTTTTTAGCGGCCATCTTTGCTGGATTATTGGTGGGTGTGGGCCTGGGCTTGATTTTTCGAACGGGCGGTACGTCAGGTGGTTCAACGATCTTAGCTAGGCTCACCAACCAATGGCTAGGCTGGAGCATTGGGAAAGGCATGCTTATTTTTGATATTGTGGTCGTGGCTGGATCCGTATTTATCATTGGCGTGGAAAAAACAATGTATACCTTGTTGGTCGTATTCATTGGGGCAAAGGTGATTGATTTCATCGTAGAAGGATTAGATGAAAAAGTAGCGGTTTTGATTATCTCTCATTCACCCGAAATGGTACTAGATAACATTATGAGTAAAATGTCTAGAGGGATTACGGTTCTTGAAGGGCGCGGTGGTTTTTCCGGCCAGAATAAAGATGTGCTTTATCTCGTCATCAACAAACAAGAAATTGTTCAGCTAAAAAGCGTCATCAACAGCATTGATAAAAATGCTTACGTGACACTGCATAATGTGCACGAAATGATGGGGAAGGGATATAAGGCGTCATAAGAAAATGGGAATATGAAACAAGCAGGCTCCTCTTATATAAGAGGAGCTATATATATAGGTTTACCGGAATAGTCAATTTCATTTTTTTGCTAGTAAAAAGCTTTACAATGTATTCTTGATATAAGCTTACTAAAATAAAGGAGTGTGAGACCAAACATGAAACCAAAAATATACATAACGCGGAAGCTGCCAAATCTCGTTGTTGATAAACTGAAAAATGCATTTGATGTGAGAATGTGGGAAAAAGAAGAGGAACCGGTACCTAGAGAAATTTTAGAAAAAGAAATACAAGAAGTAGAGGGGCTCTACTGTTTGTTAACCGAATCCATTGACAGAGACCTTCTCAATCTTGCACACAGGTTGAAAATTGTTAGTAATATGGCAGTTGGCTATAACAATATCGACGTAGCTGCTGCAACAGAAAAAGGAATTATGGTTACCAACACACCCGGAGTATTAACGGAGACAATGGCGGATCTAACCTTTGCGCTGCTTATGGCGAGCGCTAGAAGGTTGGTCGAATCTTCTGATTACTTACGCGCGGGAAGCTGGAAAACATGGTCGCCAATGCAATTAACCGGTCAGGATATTTATGGAGCCACCTTGGGAATCTTCGGATTAGGCAGAATTGGTGAGGCTTTAGCGAAAAGGGCGCGCGGATTTGACATGAATCTTCTCTATCATAACCGTTCACGAAAGCCTGATGTCGAGGAGCAGCTTGGTATACAGTACGTAAGTAAAGAAGCCTTACTTCGGGAATCCGATTTTGTATGTGTGTTGACCCCTTATACGCAAGAAACGGTAAATTATATTGGTGCTAAAGAGTTATCAATCATGAAACCAAATGCGATCTTGATTAATTCCGCTCGCGGGGGGATTGTGAATGAAGAAGCCCTCTATCATGCTTTAAAGAGGGGACAGATTTGGGGTGCCGGCTTAGATGTATTTGAAGAAGAGCCGGTAGGTACAGACCACCCATTGCTTAGTCTTCCAAATGTTGTGGCACTGCCGCATATTGGAAGTGCGAGTTATAATACCAGATTGAAAATGGCGTTACTCGCTGCAGAAAATTTAATTCAAGGATTACAGGGGAATACCCCGAAAAATTTAGTAAATTAACCTATTAAGCAGGACACCATGAAAATAGTTAAAAAAGGTTAGGATTCTCCTAACCTTTTACTATTATTTTTCTAATAGCCATTTCGTGACGGTTTTTGCTTCCACTTCAGATAATTGCCCGCCTGGCATCATGCCGACACCATCGTTTAGTAACTTCAGTATTTCTTCTTCCGAATACTTACTTCCCATGTTTATAATTGGAGGTCCGGCAGCACCTTCCAAATTTTCTCCATGGCAGGATAAACAGCTGAATTTATATAGACCCTCACCATCTGTAGGTCTCTTTGCGTTAGCAGTATTGGAAGAGCAGCCTGCTAGTACGAGTAATGCTAAGGCGATAACAATCCAAAGGCGCTTCATATATGTTCCTCCTATACAATCGTAATCATTAATGAAAGAATACTGGATAAAACTAAAAATTTTCTTAAATGGAGATGGTTATGTAGAATGAATGATATGTTATCAGGAAGGCGGGATAGTTTTGCAGGATATTAAAAAAATTGGTGAGAGATTCTGGTATATGACTCCCGTTTCCGAGACTGATCGTCCAATTCTCGGAATGGTTGTGGGAGAGGCGAAAACGTTAATGATTGACGCGGGTAACTCAGAAGATCACGCCTTGACCTTTCTTAGCGAGCTTTCAAAAAGACAGGTAGCTAAAGCAGATATGGTTGTGTTAACACATTGGCATTGGGATCATATCTTTGGACTTTCAGCCTTAGGGCTTCTTTCTATTTCTTCAGACTTAACGAAATTTGAAATGAAAAAGTTAATTCCTCTTTCCTGGTCTGATGAGGCGTTAGAGGAAAGAGTAAAAGCGGGTACTGAGATTGAATTTTGTGCGACTGCGATTAAGAAGGAGTATGTGGGGGAACGAGATATTAAGATTGTTTTACCTGTTATTACTTTTGAAAAACGTATCGAAATTGACCTAGGTGGTTTAACATGTGTAGTTCAGCATGTAGGCGGGGACCATGCTGCTGACTCAGTAGTCGTTTATATAGTTGAGGAAAAGATACTATTTTTAGGTGATTGCATCTATTCTGACATCTTTGCAAAGAAAAAGAACCTTACCGTTCAAGGAACACTTGCCTTGCTGGAAAAATTAGAAGCTTTTGATGCAGATACCTATGTGCTTTCCCATGGGCGGGCAATCTCGAAAGAGGAGTATATGCAAGAAGTCGGTTTGTTAAGAGCGATTGCAAATTACACTGTTAAAAATAATGGTGATAAACTCCGCATAACGGAAGCATATCAAAAACAAGTTAAAAGGGACCTTAATGAAGACGAGCTCGAAGTCATAGAAGACTTCGTAAATGGTTATCAAGACTAGGTTCAGTAAAGGATGAAAACACTGGCGGATAGGCCAGAAATACTAGCGGATGGCAGGAAATACTAGCGGATGGCAGGAAATACTGGCGGATGGCAGAAAATACTGGCGGATAGCAGAAAATACTAGCGGATGGCATGAAGAAACGCCTAAAAACTCCCAGGTACCCCCGGGAGTTTGGTCAGCTCTGAATTTTCTCTTTTAAATCAAGGAGATACTTCCGCCATTGCCCTGCAAGCTCCTCCACACCCAATATCTTATCTATCACTTCAACAGACGGAGATCGGTCATGGAAGTAGAGATGATGGACGGAGGAAACAGTGATTTGCTCAGGATGTGAAAACAGCTTTTTTATATGAGAATCCGCTGTGATTTTCCCTTCCTCCAGCACCCTGAAGAAATACCCCGTATATCCTGTTTCGATAATTCTTTTTAAAAGAAGGTTGTTTTTATTGCGTTTATTGATGGTGGAGCAGGGATAGCGCCCTTGAGATACCTGCAGGACAGCATTTCCAATCTGAAAAACATCGCCAATACAAACCTGGTCTTCCTTCATGCCTAAAGCAGTCAGATTTTCTCCAAAGGCAGAAGGGGTTAATTTGCGGTCAAAAACACTTTCCCAATGAGCATAATGTTCGAAGGGATAGACACAGACGACTCGATCTGAACCGCCATGGTACTCAGGGTTCGCCACCTGATCGCCCTTTATCTGATCAAAGCCCACCAAAAGCTCATCACTTTGGTCCTTCCAAATTCCGGACACATAGGCTTCATCCTTATAGACACTCTCTTTAGGCAAACCCCTGCTTAAATAAATAATCTCTCTATTTTGCAATGCTCTCTTCGCCTCCTTGGTATTTATTTTACTACAAGATTTAAGCGAAAGGCTCTGTTAAACTTGGCTGTTGATTTGCGCTCCACTAAGGAAAGCTTCTTTGAATATTCACCGCAGTGACAGGCGGTCTTGCCTGTCACGAGGCGCTTCGCTTTCCGCAGGCGGTTCTTCGGGAAGCCTCATCGGCGCTAAAGCGCCCTGTCCCTTCCTCCTGCAGGACTTTGAATTACTTCCGCGAATCTGCCCACGCACGAAGAAAATGCGTAGCATTTTCGAGGAGTCTCGCGCCTTCCGCACAAATCAACAGAGTGCCAAAATCTATTATAAGCTTTAACATAGCCAAACAAAAAACTAGAAGAAACCCTCGGCTGAGGATTTCTTCTAGTTTATGATAGGCTAAAGACTCGCTGCGTGATGGT
This sequence comes from Neobacillus sp. YX16, assembly GCF_030123505.1. GTDB lineage: Bacteria > Bacillota > Bacilli > Bacillales > Cytobacillaceae > Neobacillus. Next base: position 5,345,539 of record NZ_CP126115.1, on the reverse strand, counting down.
TGGTAAAATAATTTCGATGGTGGTACCTTCATTTATTTCACTTTCAATCGTTAATTCTCCGTTATGGCTTTCAATTATTTTAAAACACGTCATCAGCCCGAGGCCCGTTCCTTTTTCTTTTGTTGTATAAAATGGTTCACCGAGTGTCGGAATCCGTTCTTTTGGAATGCCAATGCCCTGATCGATAATCTGGATAGAAATTTTTCCTTCTTCCTTTTCCTTTACCTTCACATCAATGTTTCCGCCGCTAGGCATAGCTTCTATAGCATTTTTTAGAAGATTTAAAAAGACCTGCTTTAATTGGTTTTCCTCACAGCTGATCCTGGGTAATTCACATTCAAATTCAACGAAAATTTGAACGTTGTTTAGAATAGATTGTGTATTAATTAAGGTGACAACATCTTTAATTAGTTCCTTGATATCTTTCTCCGCAAAAACAGCAGCCGTGGGTTTTGCGAGCACGAGGAATTCGCCAACTATGTCATTGATACGATCAAGCTCAGATAACACAATATCATAATATTCCTTTCGATGCTGTTCGGTTTTAAATAGCTGAATGAACCCTTTAATTGAGGTAAGAGGGTTGCGGATTTCATGGGCAATGCCAGCAGCCATTTGACCGAGAAGTGCCAATTTTTCAGATTTTTGCAGGAGTTGTTCCGTTTGTTCTTTTCTTTCCGTGACATCTCTCCCGATTGACAGAACCGCTTCTTTTCCTTCAAACGTTATGTGCATAGAGGCGCTTTCAAAGACAAATACAGTACCGTCTAATCTTTTAAATTTGTATTCAATATTGTTTAAAGGATGGGTTTCCTTTTTTACTTGTTTCATCCGTTCGTTCAGGCGTTCTGTATATTCTGGAAAAAGGTAATTTTTAATAGAGGTATCAATTATATCTTCCTTACTCTTAGCACCAATCGTCGTTACGGCTTCCTTATTGACATAGATAATCTTATTATCTTGGTGAATGATTACGGCCCTTGGCAAAGAATCTAACAACTGTTTATAGCTTTCTTCACTAGCTCGAGCCTTTTTTCCAAAGAAACGTGCCCGGTCATATTGCCACCCAACCAGCCAGGCAATCACTGTGAAAATAAGAAAGTCTACTGTAAAGAAACGTTCATGCTCCACGATGGTTTGAAAGCTAGAAAAAAGTACCGATATTAACACTAACGTAATTTGGCCTAATATTTTCATCTGTTTCCTCTAATCATCTGAATTTGCTATTATCATATCATGAATTGGTAGAATGATAATAGGGAAATATTACTATAGGATATTTACAAGTCTGTAATAGAAAAAAGCCTAGCTTTTGCTGGCTTTTGTTTTTCTATGTGACAAAATTTACTGGTGCTCGAGCATTAAGCTTGTGCCATTTTTTGATACAAGTTTAAGATTGATTGTCCATAGGTGGTACCTGGTACAGCCCATTTTCCGTTTAAAGCGGTCCATGTTGTGGCAGACCCTCTATTTACAAGATGAAAACGGGGATCTACCAACGGGTATCGATTTGGTAACGGTGCAGTTGTTGCATAGGCATATAAATGCTGGAATTGTGCAAGAACACCATCTTGAGGTGTCTTAAAGGAAGCGCCTCGAGCACCACCGCCGGTAGCTCCGATTCCAGCGAAGTTATTTTGCCCATTCCTTACATCCCCTGTAAACCGAAAATAGTCTGTTTCGAGCGTGGCTTGTGCAAAAGCAACGTCTCCTCTAATTCCATAATACTCGCCAATTGTTTTATAAGAACTTCCGAGTTGTGGTGCATTGGGATTTATCTTTCTCACATATTGATTCATTTGTTCTGCGGTGAGCAAGGTTGGTCCTAGTATAGAGGATGGATTTTGTTGATTCGCGGAGGGGCTGGGGGGCTGGCTTGGACTTGCTGTATCTGTTGGTGTTACTGTTGGACTAGACATTGATCTGAAATCAGAATATGGACTTGAGCTTTGGTTTTCCGCTGCAATGAAGGCAGTAATTCCAGTCGATTTATTAATTTCTGTTACTCGATTTTCAGCATTTACCCTGCTGGAAAAGGAACCTGCCTGTACCCGGTACCAGGTTTCACCAGAGATGGTTGTTGGTACGATAAAGGATTGAATACCTTTTGAAAGCAGGAAGGCTACGCGCTCTTGTGCATTTTCTCTTAATTTGAAAGATCCGGCAAATACTTTGTACATTTCATCTCCTCCATTATTACGTTTCTCCCTATATTATGAGGAGAAGAGGGGGATGTCGACGGACATCAGCCTGTATAAACAGAAAACCCCCGGATGGAGGTTCCCTTTAAGTCCCGCTTTTTACGGTCCCTTTTATTTGAAACTTTTTTTGCTGCTGCATTAAGAAGAAGAAGACACCGAGGAGAACGAGCATTCCGCCGGCTATTTGCCAGTTGGCAAGTTGTTCACCGAGCATCAAAACTGCTAATATCGTTGCACCTACAGGTTCTCCTAAAATACTCATTGAAATGGTGGTCGCATTGACATAGTTTAAGAGCCAGTTATTGATGATATGGCTGATTGTTGGAACGGTAGCAAGTAAAAGGAATATTCCCCATTCCTTGGCTGGATAACCGCCAAAATCAACACTTGTACTTAGGTTATAGATTGATAGAATAATCGTTGCAATGAAAAACACACAAAAGCTATAAATCCAGTGGGATACTTTTTTCACAATGCTTTGGCCAATCATTAAGTAGCCAACTACCGCGATGACGCTTAAAAAGGAAAGGATATCCCCGAGGATGGCGTCCTGACTTAAAGCAAAATCACCCCAGCCAATCATCATCGCCCCAATAATCGCAATTCCCATTGTCATCAGTGCGGAAGGAGTGGTGCGTTCCTTAAATAGGAAGTAACCGCCGACCAGGGAGACAATTGGCTGAAGCGCGAGGATAATCGTTGAACTTGCAACGGTTGTTAATTTTAACGAACCGAACCAAAGGACAAAATGTAATGCTAAAAAGAGACCTGAAAAAAATAAAAAGATCCAATCTGTGCTTGTTATTTTTTTAAATTCTTCACGGTTCTTCCAAACGATTGGAAGCATTAAAAGACTTGCAAACATCATACGGTACATACTTAAAATCGAAGCAGGTGCATCTGACCATTTTACAAAGATTGCAGAAAATGATATCGCAATAATCGAAATGGTGAGCGGTAAGACAATAGAGCGGGAATTATCTTGCTGGTTCATTTCTTTCCTCTTTTCTACCATATATGGGTGATGCTTTTTTTAGTGAAATAAATCTAAATAATCTTATCATAAATGTGGTTCCCAGACACTAACAAAACTCTCCAGTTCCATACAAAAAACGTCAAGCCCTTTTTATTGAATAAGGGTTGACGTTTTTTCCTATCTTTAGTTATTAGAATATAGCTCTTCGGCACGATTTCCCTTCAGTTCCAATGAGTTCATGAACCGTTCGATGCGTTTTACCGCTTCTTGAAGCTGTTCCAAAGAAGTGGCATAGGAGCATCTTACATAGCCTTCGCCACTCTCGCCAAAGGCACTTCCCGGAACGACGGCTACCTTTTCAGCTAGTAAAAGCTCTTCTGCGAATTGTTCAGAGGTCATGCCGGTACTTTTAATAGAAGGAAAGACATAGAATGCACCGCCTGGAGTATGGCATTCCAACCCGATGTTGTTTAATGATTGGACAATGTAATTCCGTCTTCTGCGGTAGCTTCTTCTCATACTTTCTACTTCGTGATACGTATTTCGTAACGCCTCAATGGCACCATGCTGAAGCATATGTGGTGCGCACATGGTTGTATATTGTAAAATTTTTACCATTTGTTCTGTAAATGATGATGGGGCTGCTAAGAAACCCAGCCGCCAGCCAGTCATCGCAAATCCTTTCGAGAAGCCGTTGATTAAAATGGTTCGTTCATACATACCTTCAATGGAGGCGAAGCTAGTATATTCTTCATCATAGGTTAATTCTGCATAGATTTCATCAGAAACGACTAGCAGGTCATGCTTTTCGATAACAGCAGCAAGTTTTGTAAGTTCTTCCTTGTTCAAATATGTACCAGTCGGATTATTTGGAGAACACAGCAGGATTGCTTTCGTTCGACTGGTAATTGCGTTTTCGATTTGTTCCGGTGTCAGCTTAAAACCATTGCTGTGGTGTGTTGAAACCGGAATCGGTTTTCCACCTGCCAAGGTGACTAAAGGTGCATAAGAAACGAAAGCAGGTTCAATAATTAATACTTCGTCTCCTGGGTTTAATATCGCACGGAAGGTTAGGTCAATCGCCTGGCTTGCACCCGCGGTCACGATTACTTGGTCGACAGGATTGTACTGCACACCAAATCGCCTATATAAGTAGGCTGATATTTCCTGTCTTAGTTCTAGTAAACCGGGATTGGCCGTATAGGAAGTATAGCCTTCTTCTAAAGAGAGGATGGCTGCTTCCCGAATGCTCCACGGGGTAATAAAGTCCGGCTCGCCGACACCTAAAGAAATGACTCCTTTAATGGAAGCTGCCAGGTCAAAGAACTTCCTTATTCCAGATGGTTTAAGTTCTTTCACCATATCCGATAAATAGTGTTGATGTTCTTTCATCATGGTGATACCACCATCCGGTGGTCTTTGTCATTGCTTTCGCCAAAGATGACGCCATCATGTTTGTATTTTTTCAACATGAAATGCGTGGTGGTAGAAATAACATTATCGATCGTTGACAGCTTTTCGGATACAAAGCTAGCGATTTCACCCATTGTTTTTCCTTCAATGGTTATCGATAAATCATAGGCTCCGGACATAAGATAGAGAGAGGTCACCTCAGGAAAGCGGTAAATTCTTTCCGCTACTTCATCGAAACCAACCCCTCGTTTAGGTGTCACCTTAACATCAATCATCGCAACAATGTTTTCCTTGCCAGCCACCTTACTCCAATCAATCAAAGCCGGATAACTCACAATGATCTTCTCATCCTCTAACTTCTTAATGACCGCCGTAACATCCTCCACACTCAAATTCACCATCAACGCAATATCAGCTACAGAAATCCGATGATTCTCCTCGAGAATCGATAGTACCTCTAACTCCTCACCAGACAACCTCATACAATATCCTCCTCAAAACGTTCAAATTTAATATTACTATAATACAGCATAGTTAGAATAAATAAAATATTTTCTGTTGGATTGTGCCTGTCACCGCTCGTGGACAAATTAGCATTTTTGTCCGTGTGGGGTGGACAGTGTTGAAGATGCATTTCTTCGAAATGCAGAATACATGGTCTTGTCCTGGGAATAGAATGATGGAGGGAGGAGTATGGCTACTAAATTTAGTGGGTAGATATTGAATATATTGGGGTGAAAACCATGAAAAATTACTCCATATTTTTTTTTCTTATTGTGTTAGTCTTGCTCTTTTTAGCTGGATGCAGTGATGATGAAGAGGAGATTGTTGTATCAGGGGGTGGCAATGGAACTCCACCGCCTGTTGTTAACTATTCTAATGATCAACCAAAGGTGGAAGACCCTACAAAGATTCCTGTCATTGAAGTTCCTAGGGAAGGAGGGCCGGCACCAGGAGAACCTTTTCCTCAAGGGGACAATTCAAGTGGTTTAAATGAGGATGCTGATCAGAACGCTGTTATTTTCCTGATGGAGGAGTATCTTGTTAATTTTGAAAAAGCAGTAAATGATGGGGCGTTCGTCTATATTTCACACCTGCTTGATCCTGAAAGCCAGTTGTACGAGGAGCAAATCGATTATGTGTTAGACATGTACGAAAGGCAAATCACAGAGAAAATCATCCAATACCAAATTGGAACCCCAGTTAAATCAGGAGAAGATACCTACGAAGTCACCGTCCAAGAGGCCTATTCCATTCATTATGGAAAAGAAGGAAGAGAAGAAATCAAAAACTTCAAGAACACCTACACTGTGGTACGGTTTGATGCCTCCGTATGGCTGATAAATGACCTAATCGTCACCGTCGTAGAATAGATGGGTGCCTCCGAAGATGGTGCCTGTCACCACTCGTGGACAAATCACCGCTTTTGTCCGTGTGAGGTGGACAGTTAGTGTGTATTGTTCTTTATTACTAAAGGGTTTTTGGCAAATGCATATGCTGAGCCGAAAATCCTTTTTCCATCTTTCTGCTTAATTATCTAAATTGATTTGTTTGGATTGTTTTGATTTGAAGAGTGCTGCCAGCCCTAAAGCAGCCAAGATACCGATAAGATCAATTCCTATATCAAACAATCTGCCGCCACGGCTAAAATATAATTGAAGAAATTCAGTTAGAGCGGCAAAGGAGGCAGTCATAATCAGAATGATGGGTATCGATCTCAATTTCATCAATACTAGTAAAGTAAGAATATGAAAAGCTACTATATGACCGAGTTTTTGAATTATCAAGCTTTGACTAATGTTAGAAGGGAATGGGGAAAGGAATTCAGAAAACATTGGCTGATTATCCCATTGAAAACTTAGCACACCAAAGTGGATTAAATCATGAAAGCTGGCGGTACAAGTAAAGGTTAAAATGGCCACACACCATACGAAAATAACAAAACTTCGCAATTTGTTCACTCCCCCCTTTTCACCACAGTTCGGGCGGTAACAGGAGGATTCATACATAAATGCATAAATGGTATAATTTGCATAAACGGTGACAGGCACCGCTAGGGGGTTGAATAATGAAGGTTGTAGCGTTAGAAAAAGATAGGGTTCATGACTTTGTAGCTTATTGTAAGAAGCATCGGATGGAGTTAGATGACTCTTATTTGTATGATTTTGAATTACGAGATTTTCAGGTTAGTGGGGAAGCCCCTACATATATACTTACAAATCATCAGGGGGAGATCCTAGGAGCTGTATCACTGGTTATGGATGAATATCATAAACTTGGTAAAAGAGCGCGTTTTCGAATCATTCATTCAGAAATCGAAGACATTCTATGCTATCAGCAGCTGCTACAGGCAGTTTTAAAACATACGACCGACCTAGATAAAGTTTTTCTGTTTATTCCAGTTACTAATAAAGTATTGATAGAAATGATTGAGGGCTTGAAATTTTCTTTGGAAAGATATGCGTTTGTCCTTTTGAGGGAGGACCTAAATGTACCTGAAATCAAGCTTCCGGAAGGTTATGAACTAAGGTCTTTTCAGCGGGGACTGGATGAAGAAAATTGGTCAAAGGTACGAAATGCAGCTTTTGCGACTCTTAAAGGTAGTGAAACACCGATTACAACGGAAGGTGTAACAAAACTGCTGAACGATGATGATTACCTTGAAGGGGGTATGATGCTCCTGTTCCATCAGGGGAAACCTGTAGGAGTGATTAGAGGAGCGGATGATGAATATGAAAATGACCCTATCATGAATATAGGACCGGTTGCGGTCACCCCTGAGTACCAAGGACGCGGCTTAGGAAGAATCCTGCTGAGGGCTGCCTTGCAGTTTGCCAAAGAAAAAGGTTATAAACGAACAATCCTTAGTGTGAACGGGGAGAATGAGCGGGCACAGGCTCTATATATACAGGAAGGTTTTAAACAGATAGAGGCCGTTGTCTGTTACCAATATTTTTTATAAATGATCAATGTAAGTTTCGTATAGGCGTTTTTTCTAATAAATAGTTGGAAAAAATGCCTTTTTTTGATGCAAAATAATAATTTTTAAGTAAAACCAGTTTTATACCTATTTATATTTATTTATTTTATTACGTTCCATATACGCTAAAGTTCCATATGCTTTATTAATAAGGGGTGAAATGTAATGAAAAAAGACCAATTTGACGCTGAAACACTAAAGCACATTAGGAGCAGACTGGATACTGTTTATGCAATTGCCAAGAAAAATTACAATGACAACCCTGAATTGATGGACACAATCGAGAGTTTAGCTCAAATAGCCATTATGTTTACGAATATTAAACTACAAGAGGTTAATGATCAGGACGAAACCGCAAGCCCTCAGGGGTACATCCTTTCAAAATTGTCACACTCGTATTCTAGAATGACAGAGTATGAAAAACAAAAAGTAAAAGACTTTCCAAAATGGAAACTGTAATCTGCCTGTTTAAGCAGGCGCAGCCATAGAGAAGTGCAAACCTGCACTTCTCTTTATTTTTGTGCCTCGAAAACTATCACAGGCAGCAAAGTGTCCACCCTAGGAGGACATTTGTACATTAGTGGAGACAGGCACCGAAAGGGCACTGAATAATGTTTATTTTAGTAAGGTTGGAAAATAATGATAGGTATAGATGATTTTTTTTTCTTGGTGGAAGGGGCGTTTTGATGTGGATTAGTGATTTTTCGATTAGGCGGCCGATTTTTACTCTTGTTACGATGTTTTTTGTTTTGATTATGGGAGGTGTTTCCCTTTTTAATATACCGATGAAGCTGATTCCGGAGATTAATCCCCCAGTAGGAGTGGTGGTTACTACTTATCCAGGTGCTAGTCCTGAGGAGGTGGTTGAGAAGGTAACGAAGCCTTTAGAAGAAAATCTGGCCACACTGCCTGGGATTAAAACCATGACCTCCACCTCCCGGGAAGGTGCGAATTTCATTTTAATGCAATTTTCCTGGGCGACGGATATTGATGAAATTCAAAATGAAGTTCTCCAGCGCCTTGATATGACACCGCTTTCTGATGATGTTGGCAAACCGCGGTTCTTGAAGTTTGACCCTGCCATGTTTCCGATTATCCAGCTGTCACTGCGTTCTGAAAAGGATGAAACGTCATTAAGGGAGCTAGCGGAACAATTGAAGCTCGAGCTAGCCAAGGTTGTCGGGGTGGCGAGTGTTAACCTTTCAGGTGCCTCCGCTCAAGAGGTAAGAGTTGAACTGGATCAAGAACAGCTGAAGAGACTTCAACTAAGTCAATCGGATATTGTTGACCTCATCAAAGCCAATCATATCTCGATGCCGGGTGATACGATTTTAACAGAAGGGAAGGAGCTTACAACCAGAATCATCAGCTCCATTCGTTCTCTTGAAACCCTTAAGGGTCTTACCGTAGGCGCCAATCCATTAACGGGTGAAAAAATAAAGCTTCAGGATATCAGCACTGTTGAATTAACGAAACTGGATGACCATACAATTACGAGGATGAATCAAAAACCATCGGTGCTTCTCAGTGTGCTGCAACAATCAGATTCCAATACGGCGGCGGTTTCGAAGGAGTTTCTTAAACAGCTGGACAAGCTTCTGGAAAAAGAAAAGTACAAAGGAATTGAATCAGAAATCCTTTTTGACCAAGGGGAATTTATCCAGATGGCTATCGGAAATATATCTACTTCTCTGCTCGTAGGCGGGGCATTGGCGATGGCGGTATTGTTCTTATTTTTAAAAAATATAAAAAGCCCGCTTATTATCGGAATTGCGATTCCGTATTCGGTTATTGTTACGTTTGTTCTGATGTACTTTGCAGATTTCACCTTAAACATTATGACTCTGGGGGGACTTGCGCTTGGAATCGGAATGCTGGTCGATAATTCGATTGTGGTCATTGAAAATATATACCGTCATCTTTCGATGGGAAAAGAACCAATTGTGGCAGCAAAGGACGGAACGAAAGAGGTAGGAGCGGCCATCACTGCGTCGACTTTAACCACAGTATCCGTTTTTATACCCGTGGTCTTTATTACCGGATTGATTGGGGAGTTATTTACTGAATTCGCACTGACGATTTCTTTTAGTTTATTCGCGTCACTGGTGGTGGCTTTGACAGTGGTGCCGATGCTTGCGAGCAGGCTATTAAAAGCACCAAAAAAGAGTTATATAAATAGGCGGCATAAAAACAGCTGGATAAAAAGAATTGATAAAGGTGTGCGCTGGTCACTTCAGCACCGTGGCGCAGTTATCATCATCACCCTCGTCTGTCTTGGTATTAGCATTTTTGGCTTGACGACAGTAGGAACACAATTTTTGCCGAGCACAGATGAGGGATTCTTTAGTGTTCGGATTAAGCTTGAAAATGGGGCTGCATTAACAGAAACCGAAAAGGTTGTTGCAGCCCTTGAGGACCAATTGAAAAAGGAACAAGAGGTCGATACCTTCGTAAGTTTAATTGGCACCACTCAAGAAGGGACCTTCAGGGGTACAATGAATGCCAATGAGGGTGAGCTTTATATTAAAATGAAGGAATTGGAGAAGCGGGAACGGACGACCTTCAAATTTGTTGATGATGTAAAAGACAAGTTAGTGAAGGGCGCCGTGGCAGCGAATCCGACTGCGGAGCTATCCTTTATTATGCAGTCCTCAACGGGATCTAGTCCGCATATACTTTCTTTTAGTGTTAGAGATACGAATCCAGAAAGACTAACCCAGTCTGTCGATACAATTTTTAATCGGTTGAAAAACTTAAAAGAAGTGAATGAATTAACCACGGATTTGATGGAAAGAGTGGATGAAATTCAGATAAGTGTGGACCGGGAGGATGCATTGAGAAATGGCTTAGTCCCTGCTCAGATTGCAAGGATTGTGAATGATGTGACTCGTGGTTCTAGGGCCGCGCAGATGGTTTCTGAAACTGGTGAAATTCGCAGTATTTTTGTTCAGTATGACCGGAAGATAACGAGTAATCTGGAACACCTCAAAGGTCTCCTGGTGAAAAAACCAAAAGGAGGATATGTGACCTTGGGTGAGGTTTCAAAGTTTGAAGTGAAAACCGGGCCCGTTGATATTCAAAGAATCAACCAGCAGGGTGCGGTGCAGTTTACCTTGAAATATAAAACAACCACTAATTTAGGTGCGATATCAAAGAAGATCGAGCAGGAGATTGACTCTCTTCACCTTCCAGAGGAGTCGGAGATTGTTTTTAGCGGTGAGAAGGAATTGCTTGATTCGTCCATCAATGAGTTGATCCTAGCGGTTATTCTTGCGGTTGTGTTTATCTATATTGTAATGGCTGCACAATTTGAATCTCTCAAGTACCCGTTTGTGATTATGTTTAGCGTGCCGTTAATGGTAATTGGAGTGGCACTCGCCTTGACTAGCACGTTGAGCCCTATTAGTCTGACTGTCATCATTGGGGTCATTGTACTCGCCGGTATTGTCGTCAACAATGCCATCGTCATCGTCGATTTTATCAATCAGAAAAAAGAAGGCGGAATGGTCTCCTATGACGCCATTGTAGAATCCGTAAAAGACCGGGCAAGACCAATTTTTATGACATCCCTCACCACCATCCTTGGACTCATCCCACTCGCCCTCGGAATCGGCGAAGGAACCGAAATCAACCAACCCATGGGAATAACCGTCATAGGAGGAATGATCAGTAGCACACTATTAACCCTGTTCGTCATCCCTGTAATGTATAGCATTATTGACCGTGGGAAATAAGTTGGGAATGTGGGAAATGGTGCCTGTCACCACTCGTGGACACTTTCCACCTCAGGCGGACACTTTCCCTCTTATGATAGAGGGAATTCAGATTGAAAGGCTCAGAGTCTTCGACTCTGAGCCTTTCTTTTTAAAAAACTTTATGTGTATTTTGGGTTAATGCCCCTAATTCATAGAGAATTGCAGCGTCACTATTTTCACACCAAAGCTCTTTCACTTTTCCATCTTCAAAAGTAAATATCATGATGCCGGTTTCCTTTACACGCTGATTCGCTGAAGGGATATTGAACCAACCGCCCTTATAGGTCATCCAGCCGGTGTAACGAACGACTAATTTATTTCCTTGCTCAATTAAGTCATCGATCACCCATTTATCATCCTGAAAAACGGAACGATACCATGTCATGAACTCCTTCATCTTTTCTCTAGAGTTATCACCATTTCTAGAGTGATATAAAAAGTCAGGTGTTGTCAGTTCATCTAAAACATCTAATTTACCCCTAGTAAAGTACTCTTGAAACCATCTTTCAGCGGTTACCTTTTTTTCGGTGCCAACCATGTGTTATCCTCCAAAACTTTAATATGTCTTTCTATAAAAGTTTAACCTAAGTAAACGCCTTCTTTCGAGCATTCTTTATCCTCGTCGACTTCATTCAGCTGTTAACACTAATTCAAAGGCAATGCTGGTGCATACAAGGAGTATTCATTGTTGGTACGTTGATATTAAGGGGATTATAGGGGAAATTGTCTAACGATTATCACTCGATAAGGAAGGAAAACATATACTCAAAAAGGAAATAGTAATATGTTCGTTATTAGGAACGTTATGAGGTGATGGCCCAGTGGTTTTCCTTTTTCATTATTTATCGCTTTTAAATATTTTTGATGCCTTCATTACATACTTTGGATTGGAAAATTCATTTGTACAAGAAATGAACCCATTGATGAGCAGAATTTATGAAGCCGAGCCGGCACTTTTTTTGATTACCAAATTGGCATTTTCGCTGTGTCTTTACTTGTTTATTCTTTTTAAAAAGGTACCATCCACCTCCCTTACAAAGGGACTCACTGTCTTTGCCTCTAGCTTCTATACCTTGATATTTTTCCTGCATTGCTTCTGGCTGGCTGCCCAAATGTAAAGGTGCCTTTCCTATCTAAATGGAAGGCACCTTTACATTTGGAGATTTCTAACATTTAGTCTTCATGACAGCCTTGAACACGTATGACACAGCGAACAAGCTTAAATCAATAACTTCGAGGAAATTGTCAGAACAATCACGTTTTACGCAATTAATTTAATATAGAAGCGAAATTTCGCTCTTTTCGCACATTATCAGTCAATTTAAGATTTTTGATTTTTTCTAAAAAAAAGATGCCCCAGGATTCCACTAGGGCACATTTATTCATAAGGCTGGAGGATTTTGTGTTTTAGGAATTTGGCATAATCTCTTGTAATCACAAGGCTATCTACTGGACCGCCGCAGGTAGAGATTCCGTCAGCAAACTGCAGGTATTTGATTGTGGTTTCTACAATGAATTCCGCAAAGTTGATGGCATCCTTTAGAGGCATTAGCTTAAAATTCAGGGTAGTGTCCCTTAGAAGTCTACTAATTGGCTCTGTTTCTCCGAGCCAGTTGGCAGAATAGGTAATAAGTGTTTTGGGTTCATGAAAATTCTTACGTATAATAGAGTTTTTACTCACGAGGAATACATATGGAATATCATGATCGAACCCAGCTAAATAAAAGGCTGCCTTATTGTGACTGTATTCGTAGAATAGGTAATCTTTTAATTTCTCAGCGATTTCCGGTATGGAATCTGTCTTTTTCACCTGTTTCATATCAAAGATGTACAGAAAATCTGCAACAGTCTTTCCCTCCATTAGGGCAACTCCGCAGAATGAAACACCTACGGTTGAATTCCTTATAAGGAGAAGCTTTTGGGCATAATCAGAAAAACTAAAGCACTCAACCACTCCATTATCCCGTGTATAGGTGCCTATTAATCTACTATCTGCGGTCATCGCAATTCCTTCTGGAACACAAACTACTGATATGATTGTCATCCGTTTCCCTCCTCCTAGTATTAATTCTATTTTTTAATAAGATATCCTTGCAAAACAATACAGTACATGAAATTGGCATAATTTTGTATAATAAAAAGAAATTAGAATTTTGTAAAAAAGAGTTAGATAGATATGTAAATTTAGATTCGGGAGAGTGCTGCATGAAGAAATTAACTATGACGGGTTCTATCATTGGGATACTAGCCTGTATGGTGGGAGTCTATTTTTATTTTAGTAATGATATTGGACTGAGATTCAACTTGAAGAAAAGTGATCCCGTTGCAACGAAAGAGGCACAAACGAAAATCGAAAAAGGCTTTGAGGCACCCGTATCAGGCAAAGTAGCGGCAGAATATGAAACCATGAGTGAAGAGGAACTAATCCAAGAGGTCCACAACATGACCCATCAAAAGGTGAAAGCAGACAAAAAATGGGGTGCATCAGAAATCACCGCAGATAAAGTCCAGAAACTAAATGAGGTGATACAAACCAAAGACTTTAAAAAAAGTAGTCACAAACAAATGCTCCTAGACATCCTAGAACCCTGGACAACGCGAGACTTTAGCAACGCAGTAAGCGCTCACAACCGAATTTGGGCCTACCAAAAAGGAAACATCGGCAAAGCCACTAGGCTCCTCACTCCGCAGGAAGAACTAGAATATATAGAGGACGAATTTAGATGATGGTGGCTCGCTGGTGAATATCAACACTCGTGGACACTTCCCATTCACGGAAAGGATTTATTAATGGAGAAAATCATAAAGAAAGCTCAGAGTCGTCGTCTCTGAACCTTACTTTTAATGAACTTTATGAGCATTTTGTAAATGACCCTAATTCATAAGAAATCGCAGCGGCATTATTTTCACACTAAAACACTTTCACTTATTCATCTTAAAAAAGTAAAATTGGGATAACCGTTTCCATTATCGCTAATTCTCTAAAGGGATATTGAACTAACTGCCTTATTTAGGGCACAACTGAGTTTAATCTGTCCATCATAGGCAATGGACGAGTTCAAAGAACAATAAATAGTGCTCTATCTTTAAAAAGGAGAACCACCTCAAATGCTTATGGTGGTAATGGATGACAACTTACTCTGTTGTCATCCCAATCAATTAGATTGATGATGGGCGATAATGAAAGAATTTTGTTTAGTTAGTTGATTACAGATCCAGATGGCTGAAGGAAAAAATAAGAGGTTTATTCCTGACTGTAATTGAGGAAATAGACCATTACAACCACAAAAACAATACCCATTATTAGTGAAAGATGAACTAACCAATCCATTGTAACAGCCTCCTTGTTTTATATCGATTTATCAATTAATAATTCTGGGTGTTTGGAATATTCTTAAGTATTCCATAATCAAATCGGAGAATTAGGTATATCTTATTTATTTACAGGGGGCAGTAGGAATATACCTAAACTGAAAATTATTCCCAGTTGTTACTTAAGTTAAATGACAAAACGTGGAAGGAATTTATACAAAAATGAAAGTAAGTTGATGAATGTAATCTTTAATGTTTTATTAATACCGCAGTTGGAAACGAGGGTGTTATTAAGGGTTATTCAAAAAAGTAAAAGATTATCTTAATCCAGCCAAAAAATGCAAGCCACAAAGGAATGCTTAAGGATGTTCCCCACATGAGCCCAATAAAAACATTTTCCTGCTCGTCCATGAAATCCACTCCCTACTTAGATGAAGATTACCCCTTGTGCTTTCAAGTAAATATTATTATTTCTAGGATACCAAAAAAATTCTAAAAAAATGGGAGAAGGATGTCAAAAAAATATAGAAAATTCCGACAATTATTTCTAAATGGTTTACAATAACAAGAGTTGTAAAAGAGGAATAAAAAGTTTATGAAACTGTTGCTGCTATAGATGAGAAGGCAAAATAAAGAAGACCTTGGGAGAGTTTTCTAAGAAATACGGCTCCTACCCCACATGAAGAAATAGAATAAATTATAGATGAGCTTAGATGATGGATGGTGGTGCCTGTCAACGCAGGTGGATCGTGATATTGGACTTTACTTGCTGCATGTGTTTTAGCATGTGAACTTCATTAATATTTGAATATGGCTGGACATAGTCTTTAGTATGGGAGAGTCTGTTCTGAAGGAGAGACATATGTCTAGAAAATCTATGCCGGTTACGGGTCTTGTGATGGGAATGGTACTGCTTGTCTGTATCCTGACTGTTTTTATGTTAATTAAGGGTGCTTGGTTTTCACCGGATAAAGAGGCAGTTGCTGTGGTGGAGGAGTTTTATCGGTTTGAACAGGAGGGAGAGTTTTCCTCTTCCTGGAGCCTGTTTCATTCAACCATGAAGGAAAAATTCAGCAAAGGATCTTACATTCAAGATCGAGCACATGTATTTATGAACCACTTTGGCGTTGAAACGTTCGACTTTACAGTTAGTGAACCTGAAGAAATCGACCAATGGAAAATGTCCAAAACTGGACCAGCTATGAAAAATGTATACAAAATCCTCGTCACCCAAACCTACAAAGGAAAATACGGAAACTTTGACCTCGAACAAGAAGTCATCATAGTCAAAGAAAAGGAAGAATGGAAAATCGTTTGGGACTATAACCAGTAATGGTGAAACAGTAATGGAAAAACTGTAATGGTGACAGGCACCGCCCGTGGACAAATCAACCATTTTGTCCACGTGGGGTGTACAGTAGGGGTTACGGGGTAGGGGGATGTTGACGGGGGAGTCTGGTTTGATTATAATTATCTTGAATTCGAGATAAATAAAAGTGAAGTTCATATAGGAGGGCCAATAAATGAAGCTGTTAGGTTTACATCATGTTTCGATCTTAACCGGTAAGGCGGAGAGGAACTTTCAATTTTATACAAAGATTTTAGGCCTGAGATTGGTAAAGAAAACGGTGAATCAGGATAATACAGAGTCTTATCATTTATTCTATGGTGATGCGAAAGGAAGTCCTGGCACCGAAATTACCTTCTTCGATATACCTGGGCTGGGGCATACCTATCCAGGTGTTGGGAGCATTTCATCAACCTCACTTCGAGTCAAAGATACCGCTGCACTCCACTATTGGGAAGAGCGATTCAAAAGGTTTGGTATTCAGCATGGAAAGATAGAGAAACGAAACCATCGCGATTCCCTAGCATTTCAGGATTTCGAGGGGACACGGTTAATTCTGGTAGCCGATAATGGAGAAGATGGAGTCAGTCCGGGCGTTCCCTGGGATAAAAGTGATGTTCCTATTGAAAATGCCATTATCGGTTTGGGCCCTGTTACCTTGACGGTTGCCAAACCCGACAAAACGGTCCAAGTGTTAACCGATATTATGGGCTTTAACCACGTAGGAACCTACCCATCACTCGCTGGAGTTTTCCCGGCTATTCAAGTTTTTGCAACAGGTGAGGGAGGCTCTGGTGCAGAGGTACACCTTGAAACAAGACCTGATTTACCAAGAGAACGTGCTGGAAGAGGCAGTGTTCACCATGTCGCCTTTCGTGTTCCAAATGAGGAAGAATATGAATATTGGGTAAAGCGAATTGCCGCATCTGGACTAATAAATTCAGGGAAGGTTGAACGGTATTACTTCAAGGCACTTTATTTCCGCGAACCCAACCATATCCTTTTAGAATTATCGACGGATACACCGGGTTTCGACGTGGATGAACCGGTTGAAACATTAGGGGAAAGGCTTGCACTCCCTCCATTCCTAGAACCTCGCCGCACAGATATTGAAGCAAAGTTACGACCTTTAGATTTAGAGAGTAAGTAATCGATTTGAGACAAGGACCAATCTGGAACTTGTCCTTTTTCTTGGCACAATCTTTCTTCTATATTAATCTATAGAAAAATCCTCTTTTTAAATAATTTAAAAAATTTATTAAAATTTCTCCAACACTTTTCGTTCCTATATCGTTATCTTACTGAAAGCGGCAAAAAACAACCGAAATTCTCAAGCACTAAAGATTTTTATTTTAAAAATAAAAAAAGTAAAAGCGAGTGATCCATGTGAATGTGGGAGTGAGTGATTTATATGAAAAGGTAAAGGATGATTTGTTACGCTTCGCAAAATCCATCGCTAGGCATGAGCAAGAGGCCCATGACCTGATTCAGGATGCAATGGTAAAGTCGCTTAACGAACCACAGCTGCTCAGTTTACCAGAATATAAGCAGCGTGCATGGTTTTTCCGCGTCATGAAAAACAGGCTGATTGATGACCGGAGAAAAGAGCAGCGTTTAACACAATGGGAGGATGACTTTGATTTTTCAATACAGGAGGCTGGTAGCAGTCACTTGGAAATAACGGAGTTACTCGCTCATTTGCCACAGGAATTAAGTGATCTTATTTTTAAAAGATATTGGTTAGGGCTTTCAAGTCAGGAAATTGGTGAGCAGTTAAGGATTCCTGCGTCTACAGTGCGCTACAAGCTTCATCTCGCGATCAAGAAATTAAGAACGATTATGGAGGAGGAAAAATAAATGAGTCAACGGATTGGAAATGTAGGATTATTAAATTTAGTGAATGCAACAGAAGAGAGTATTAAAGGTGTAGAACGGATTGAAAATGTAGGGCTAGTGCTTTATGGAAAAGAAAATGCACATCTGTTAACGAAGTTAAGTATTGGAAATATCGGGTCGAGCTTAGAAATACCAGCAGGCTACCACCTGGTTAATGGAGTTTTTCACCTGGATCAAAACTATCTCTCAGCAATCGTTGAGCCTGTTTTTCTCCTCGTAAACGGCATGGTTATTATTGATAAAAATGTTCAGGCAGACCAAGTTCAAGCGGGGCAATTAAGTTTGATGGTGAATGGTAAGGTATATAGTCCAACTCATCTCACTGGAATTGCAGGCAAAATGCTATCAAAAGGCAATGGAGCTGTGGAAACTTATGATGGAACAGCACCTCGGTTTGAAAATGGTAAATTCACATTGACGAATTCCTTCTTACAATCGATAGATGATTCTTTATATTTAGTGGTGAATGGAATGCTTTCCTTTACGCAGGACCTAAATCTAGACCTCTTTTATGAAAAAATCAGTAAGTTAGAAGTAAATGGGAAAATCTCGCTATTTGAGAATCAAGAAACCTATTTATATAAAAAAGTAGCTTCATTAACAACCTGTGTCGTAGAAGTGATTCCTGCTGGGTATGAAGTCTTGGCAAAGCCGCTGCGTTTAAATGGCCGCTCTATTCGGCGGTTCCAACAGAAAAAATGGTTTACGAATAAACCGGTAATCATAGAAAGTGATGTTTCTAGAGAAATGCTAACGAAGGCAATTGAAAAAATACACTCTACTTCCGTCATCATTTGCCATGAGGAAGTTGAAGACCTCGTCTATGAGCGTTTGAGCCTGATGGAGACAGAAGTATTGTCCTACGAAAATAGTTTTATCGTCATTGAGGGGGAAGAAGTATGGTCCAACGATCAATTCCTCGCTCTAAACCAGCCAGTTTCCATTATTGTAAATGGTCAGCTTACCCTTGATCGTGATGTAAACGAAGAAGTGCTACGCTCTAAGGTAACAACATTAGATGTCCTAGGTGAAGTAATCGTACGAGAAAGAAAATTAAAAGGAACCCTTCAAAATATCATCCGACTAAATACAGGTACAGTAGAAGAGGAAAAAGGCAAAGGAGAAGCAGAAGCCACACTACAAAACGTCGGCGAACTCTCACTATAATAAGAAGGCACCGCCCAAAGGGCGGTGCCTGTCACCATTTATACATCACTGTATATTTTTTCAACGCTGACTCGACCAGAGAAGAAGGTTGCCCCGCCGCCCATGTCGGCGATGCGGTCTGGTGTTAGGGTGTTGACGAGTTGTTTTGTTCCTTCTAAATCTGCCCAGAGTCCTTGGGTGGCGACCACTCCTGGGAGGACGTTTTCGCCTACTGTCACTTTTAAAATACATTCTCCGCGTTGGTTCCAAACCCGGACGTGCTCCCCGTCAACAATCCCCGAAGTCTCGGCATCCTTACGATTCATGTGCAATCGTGGTTCTTTTTCCAGGCTGATGTGTTTTTGATTATTTGAAAAGGTAGAGTTTAAGAAATTATGATTGGGTGCTGGGATAAAGTGATATGGATGATCCCCGTCTACTACGATTGGGATATATGTCGGCAGTGGAGGATATCCATTTGCTTTCATCCGCTTTGAATACAGCTCAATTTTCCCGCTTGGTGTCCGCAATTTGCCCGGAAACAATGGTTTAACCTTTGCTTTAACATATTGCTTTGCTGCCAAAGTTTCATAATCTAGTCCATCCAAATAGGGATTAGCCCTAAAATCGAGTGCTTCCGCTATCATTTCTTCCTCTGTTTCCTCAAATGCTGATTCTTCAAAACCCATCCCTTTCGCAAGCAAACGGAAAACATCGACATTGGATTTTGACTCTTCATAGGCCTCGATGACTGGCTGCTGAACCTGAATGTAATGGTGCCAGTAAGAGGTGTAAACATCTGTATTCTCAAAGGAAGATGTTGCCGGCAATACAATATCGGCATATTTGGCGGTCTCGGTTAAAAATAAATCATGGACAACAATGAATAAATCCTCACGCTCAAGACCTTTCCGAACTTTAACTCCTTCTGGAGCCACTACTGCAGGGTTACTGCTATAAACATATAGTGATTTTACAGGAGGGTCTATATCGAGCAGAGCATCTCCAAGCTGATTCATGTTAATTACCCTCGTCTTTTTGTTCTTTAATAGCCGAGGACGCTGCAATTTTACGGCGTTAACCGCTAAATACCCTGAATTCCCCTTTATTGCCCCTCCACCTTTGATAAGCCATTGACCTGTTAAGGCTGGAAGACATGAAACGGTGCGGACAAACATACCGCCATTATCATGATGCTGTGGTCCGTTACCAATACGTATAAAGGCCGGTGTGGTATTTCCATACATTCTAGCAAGCTTGTAAATATCCTCAACAGGAACTCCTGTTATTCCTGATACAGTTGTGGGGTCATATTGAATAACATGCTCGCGCAGCTCTTCATAGCCAACGGTATATTCCTGTAAGAAGGAGGAGTCGACCAAATTTTCAGCAAATAAAATATGCATGATTCCCAGAGCAAGCGCACTATCAGTCCCTGGTAAAATAGGAATAAACCAATCCGCTAATCTACCAGTTTGATTTTTATGAACGTCAATGACGACAATTTTTGCGCCGTTTTGTTTGCGGGCTTTTTGTGCGAGTGCTACCTGGTGCATGTTGGTACTAGCTGCGTTAATCCCCCAAAAAATGATGAGCTTGGAATGAATCGTATCTTCTGGGTCAACTCCGAAACTGCCACCCATCGTATATCTGTAGCCAGCAGAACCTGCAGAAGAACAAATACTTCGGTCAAGCTGGGATGCTCCCAAGCGGTGAAAGAAACGACGATCCATTCCCTCTGCATTCAACAGCCCCATATTCCCATAAAAACTATAAGGCAAGATACTTTCTGGGCCCTCTGTTTCGATAAGTTTTTTCCATCGAGAAGTGATGGTCTCAATGGCTTCATCCCAACTGATTCGTTCGAATCTTCCTTCGCCCTTTGCTCCAACCCGCTTCATCGGATATTTTAGGCGGTTATCATCATATATCCTGCTAGTCATATTCCGAACCTTATTGCAAATATTCCCCTTCGTCACCGGATGCTCCGGATCACCCTCCACCTTTACAACCCTTCCCTCTGCTTTATGTAAAAGCAAACCACATTGGTCTGGGCAATCTAATGGGCAAACAGACTTAATAACCCCATTTTGTTCCATCATAGGTAAACCCCTTTCAGTGCCACTTTCGCGGTGCCTGTCACCATATATACATCATTGTATATTTTATATCATGATATGACAGCTTTCAGGGTAGAGCAAGTGCATAAAATTTTCAATAAAGGGAAAAGGACTACCATATGGTAATCCTTGGTGTTTATTTAGGAGAAAATTCTTTCTATGAGCCAGAAGGCCCCTAATGCGGCTACTATAATTGACCCTGCTTTAATAATCAATCCTGATGATTTGAGCCTGAACATATAGGTTAGTAGTGGAAGAACAAGTAATACCAATGCTAACTGAACAACCTCAATCCCAATATTGAAATTCACTAAAGCAAGAGCTAAGTCAGCTTTTGGGATGTTCATTTCTTTTAAGATATTTGCAAATCCAAGACCATGGATTAAACCAAATAGGAAGGTTAGGCCCCAGCGGTGCCGGATTTCTTTTCTGAAAATATTTTCGAGCGCCACATACACGATGCTAAAAGCAATTACAGACTCAACGAAGCGAGACGGGAATGTAATCACGCCTAAAACAGCGAGACTTATCGTAATACTATGGGCAATCGTAAAGGACGTAATAATCGCTGCATATTGCTTGAACGTCTGCTTTCTAAGAAGTAAGGCTAATAGAAATAATAGATGATCGTAACCCGTCAAGATATGGAGCATTCCGAGCTTTAAAAAGGAGAACCAAGATGAAGTGGAGGCCTCTACATTAGGGTCAACCTCTTGAGTTGAATCAGGTTGCGTCTGATTTTCATCAGGTTGTGAGGTTTGTCCATCTTGGGATTGCTCTTCTTGAGCTTCAGCCAAAAGAATCGTCCAAGTCCGCTCTTTTCCTTGTAAAATTGCTTGGCCCGTCGTACCAGCAAACTCAAAGGAAATTAAGTTAACGTAATTGGTAGCAGGGTCATTTACATACAGTCCATCATTAAAGCTAAGGGTGTCCCCGGCAGTGAAAGCAGGAAAAGTTAAATAGTAGGTTAAAAAAATCTTATCTTCCTTTTTTTCCAAGACCATTTTTTCCAAGATAGGTTCTTGCTGCTGATTGTTTAAATCTAGAGTTAGATGGTGGTGAACGAGTTCCTCTAAATCATGGTTTTTCTCTTTCATTTCCGACTTCTCGAGTTCATTGTTTTTATTTTTATCAATATCCTCTATTAATTCGATAATTGACAGGGTATCAATAGCAAAAACAAACTCGGTTTTATCAGGATTCATTTTTATATTTGTATAACTTGCGCTATAGGCATGGGCATGTGCTAAAGAGGGGAATAACATACCCATCATAGCTAAAATAGCAAGATAATTAAGTAATCTATTTGATTTAAAATGAAATTTCAAAATTTGTCTACTTTGGTAGAAAAAAGAAATCACCTTTCAACCTCCCTAGGAATATTATTATAAAATAATTTTAAACGTATAAAAAGAAATCCTCCTATATATAATCACATTTCTCCTGATTTTGTATACATAAGTCGGAAATTATCAGTATAATTCCATGATTTTGGTTATTCCTATATTAGTAAAAATTTTGTAGAATAATAGAGCTACATATTATGGAGAGAGAGGGGACTTTTTTTCTAAAAGTAGAAATAGAAAGCAAAATTGACAAAAGGGTGGTACAGAGATGAGTTATAGCAAGGGGAAAGTTTTAAAACGCTGGATAAGCACATTCATGGCGTTTCTCTTATTAGTTAGCACCTTTTTACCTAGCGGCTTAATGGGGAAAGCCTATGCCGAACAGGCAAATCATGTAGTAATCTCTCAAGTTTATGGCGGTGGGGGTAATGGTGGAGCACCTTTTAATAAGGACTTTATTGAGTTATATAACCCAACTGACCAAGACATTTCATTAGATGGCTGGAAGGTTGAGTATGCCTCTGCAGCTGGTTCAACTTGGACTGGAACACCACTGTCTGGTAAGATTCCAGCTTATGGATTTTATTTAATTTCACAAGCAGGTGGAACTTCTGGAGGACCAGATCTTCCTACACCAGATGCAACTGGTTCAACCGCAATGGCTGCTGGTGCAGGAAAAATAAAATTAGTAAATAATGAATCTATAGATGTAGATTATGTAGGTTTTGGTTCTACTGCTAGCGCATTTGAGGGAACTGGTCCAACTCCAGCACCTTCTGCTTCAAAGAGTGTCCAACGTAGACCATACGCCAACACAGAACCTGCACCAGGTAAAGGAAATGCTTGGGATTCCAATGACAACAAAACGGACTTTGTTGCAGTAACACCAGTGCCAAAAAATACTGCAAGCACTCCTGAAGAACCAATGGTTCCACAAATTAGTTTACAGCCAAAAGGTTTTAATATTCAATTTTTACAAGAAGGTACTTCCATTAAGGTAACCGGAGGACCTGAAGCAGTTGAAGGGAATTCGACTATTAATGTGTATGAAAGCGCAACCAAGGGAACTCCTCTTTCAACAGTAACAGCAGAAGAAGATGGTTCCTTTGAAATCAGCTTCACGTCTGAAAAAGTGTTGACAGCGGTTTATATTTCTGCTACACAAACCGATCTTGACGAAAGTGCTGCTATTCAAATTAATAAAGCGGCTCCGAGTGCAAATGTTATTTTTGATAAGTTAAGCTATATGGTTAACGCAGGGAAAGGGACTTTAATCGGCGGCGCTGGTGCAGCGGTTAAGGAAGCCATCATCAATGTCTATGCTGATGAAGCTGCAACTCAAAAATTAAC
This sequence comes from Neobacillus sp. YX16, assembly GCF_030123505.1. GTDB lineage: Bacteria > Bacillota > Bacilli > Bacillales > Cytobacillaceae > Neobacillus. The sequence goes on along the minus strand of NZ_CP126115.1, from coordinate 5,321,696 downwards.
TACAACCGAAGTAAAAGCAGGTACTTCAGGAGATTTCAACATTACGATTAACAATGCACCTAATACAGTTTATGTTACACAGAAGACAACTAGCGATAAAGGAACTATGTTAGAAAGTTTGCCTGTTCCAATTGAAAAAGCTGTATTAGATGTTGTTTCGCCAATAAATGATGTAAAAGCAACTGACTCTAAAGGGATTTTGCTCAACCTAAACAATTTTTATACGATTGAAGGTGTCGTAACCGTTCAAAATGGTGTTCTTGGAACTCAGAAAAATAACTACTATATCCAAGACGGAACTGGCGGTATCAACGTATTTGGAAGCTTTGATTCAGGACTTAGCATTCAACGCGGCGACAAGTTAAAAGTGACAGGGAAAGTCATTGTTTATAATGGTCTAACCGAGTTTGAACCTACAGCTATTGTTAAAGTTAGCGAAGGAAATCCAATTCCTGCTGTCAAAGATATTACGATTCTTGATTTAAATACGTTTACAGTGGCTGAGCCTCTTGAAGGAAGCCTAGTAAAAGTAAGTGGTAAAGTATCTGCTGTTGCAGCTACCGGCGCCAATTACAATGTAACTTTGATTGATGAAAATAATAAATCAACTACAATCAGGGTAATGGGCGGTACAGAAATTAAGCCAGATACCAATCTTGTGGTTGGTAATAACTATTCGATTACTGGTATTGTTGGTCAATACACAACAAATGCAACTCACGTTAATGGTTATCAAGTATTCCCGCGTGACGTCAAAGATATCACGGCAATGTTAAACTTGAGCCACACTCCATTAACAGAAGTATTCGAAGATACAAACATTGAGTTTGTAGCGATCGCAAGCGGTGCTGAGTCTGTTACAGCTTACTACCGTGCAAAAGATGAAACCGAATTTACGGCACTTCCGATGACTTCAACAACAGAAGGACGTTATACTGCTACTCTTAATGCAGCTAATGTACCTGCGAATGCTTTTGAATACTATATTGAGGCAAAATCAGGAGACAAGACGCAAACTTCTGGAACAGCTAATGCGCCGCACCAAGTAAACTTGATTGCAGACATATTTGCACCAGAATTCCTTAGCGAAACTCCTGCTAATGGTACAAGAGTTGAAAGCCCTCGACCAGAAATTTCAGTTGTGATGGAAGATCCTAGTGAAGTAGACACAACAACTGTAAAGGTTTGGTTCGATGGAAATGAAGTAACAAATGCAACAATCAGCAAAAAGCAGGTGAAATTCACACCTGAGCAAGACCTTGAAAACGGTGTTCATACTGTAAAAGTAGAGGCAACTGACTCTAAAGGTAATAAAGGTACGAAAGAATGGACGTTTGAATCCGTTCCTCGTTTTAATGGCGGTCAGCATTTCCGTGGAACCACTCACAACCATACGAATATTTCACATGATGGTGCTGGTAGTCCAGAAGCAGCGGTTGCTGCTGGTAAAAAATACGGTTATGACTGGTTTGCTTTTTCTGACCACTCACACGATATCGATCCAACTTTACTTGGTCAGGACACGGTTGTTCGTGATGGCATGCAAGAACGTACAGGTGGATCAGATTGGCAGTTAACGAAGGATCTAGCTGATCAGAACACTAAAAATGGTGAATATGTAGTTTTCCCAGCATTTGAAATGACTTCAACAACATGGGGACATTCAAATATCTTTGGATCAGAGAATTTTATCGATCGTAATATTAATGGCAAGCAATACCAAGATCTAAACCAATACTATGCATGGGTTATGACTTACGATGATATCGTCGGACAATTTAACCACCCTGATATGTCAAATGCTGCTTTCAACAACTTCAAACCTTATAACAAAGAAGTGGACAAGCTTTTCACCATGCTTGAGGTTGGTAATGGTTCAGGACACTATGCTTATGCAAATGCTGAGAAGAAGTTCTTCTCTGTACTAGACTTAGGCTGGCACGTAGCTCCAACTTATGGTGAAGATAACCATGAAGGAACATGGGGACAAACAAGAGCTCGTACAGTAATCGTAGCTGACGATCTTTCACAAGCATCTCTATTACACTCAATGCGTAATATGCGTGTGTACATGGTAGAAGATCCAAACTTTACGCTAGATGTACTAGCAAATGGTTATTATATGGGATCTACCGTTGATAGCAAGAACTTGAATTTCAAGATTTCAGGAAGCGACTTAGTTGCTGAAAATCGCTCTATGAGTGAGTATGACTACTTAGCAGCTGATTATAAATCAGATGATAGAGTTGAAAAAGTAGAATTAATCACTAATGGTGGCGTGGTTGTTGATTCGTATTCTCCAATGACCAAAGATTTCACATGGGAACCATCATACAATGTGGCTGGCGGACAGCAATGGTTTGTAGTTCGTGTAACACAAGCGGATGGTGAAAGAATGTATTCTGCTCCAATCTGGTCAAAAGAAGAAGCAGTTGACGTTCGTGTTAACGGAATCGACGTTGAAGGCGAAGTCATTTTTGAAGGCAATCCGGCTACTTTAAAAGCAAGTGTAAGCAATAATGGTACACAGGATGTACAAAATGTAAAAGTTGACCTTTACTACGATGAGGTAAAAGATGCGAACCTTATTGGGACGCAAACTCTTTCATCTATCGTATCGAAGGGCGTTGGAATTGCAAGCTTTACGTGGAACAACACAATAAAAGGCGATCACAAATTAATCGCTGTGGCTTCATCTGATTATGGGAATCACCAATTTACCCTGGATGTTAATGTAAAAGAGCCACTGGGAATAAAAGTAATGATTGACGCGAAACACAACAATGAAAACACAAGTTCAGATGGTGGAACGTATAAAGACAACCTTAAAGCCTTTACCATTATTTTACAAAAAGAAGGGTATACGGTTGTTGAAAACAAAGAAACCATTACAGATGCAGTATTAAGCACTGTAAAAGTTTTAGTCATTACACACAATCGTACGGCGTTTACAGCAGAGGAAAGTGCAGCCATTGCCAAGTTTGTAAAAAATGGCGGCTCCGTCTTGTTTGCAGGTAAGAGCAATAATAGCACGGACCCTACAATCAATAACTCTTTATTAGGGGAAATTGGTTCAGCGATTCGAATGGGTAATGATGGAGTATTTGATGATAGTAAGGAAGGTAACTTCTGGAGTGATCCAAAGGTAAGCCCATTTGCTGTCCGTGTATCCCCAGGCTTAGTATCTAATTATATTACAGACCGCGTATCATTCTTAGATTACTATAGTGGAACAAGTTTATCGGCAGCTAATAACCAACCGTTAACAGACGGCGGTAAGGTAACGATTTTAGCAAAAGGAAATGAAACTACTTATCAAGGTAATATTAAGAGCGGCTACACGTATGACGCTGTATCTGATGCTTCTGGCGGTTCAGCAATTCCATTAATTGCATCAGAAGAAATTGGAGAAAATGGACGTATTATCATTTCTGGTATGAACATTTTCAATGATAAGCAAATTGATGAATCATACGAGCCAAAAGGAAATGACGAGTTCTCTCTAAATGCCATTAACTGGCTGGCAGGACGCGGAACACAAGTAACGAAAATTGGCGATGCACGTGAGTTAGCAGAAGATTCTCAAACTGTTATTGAAGGAACGGTAACGACAGGTGCCGGCGTATTCTTCGATGCATTCTATGTACAAGATGAATCTGGAGGAATCATGGCATTCCAAGAGGTGCCGGCAGATAGCATTAAACCAGGTGATAAAGTTCGAATCTATGGACACATTATTACTTTTGATGGAAACAAAGAAATTGAGTTTACTAGCTTTAATCAGGATGTTATAAAAATTGGTACAGGTGAACCTTTACAGCCTAAATTAGTACCTACAGGTGAAGCAACATCCGATGACAACCAAGGTCTGCTTGTTAAGGTAAAAGGTAAAGTGGTATCCATTTTTGACGCTAATTCTTATGTAATCAATGATGGATCTGGCGACATTTTAGTCTTCACAGATGGTTATATTGTCAACCAAAGCGGTCCAGTCCCTGTTCTTAAAGTTGGCGATACACTTGAAGCAGTCGGTCTTTCTGGTACTTTTGCTGATGGTACACGTATTCGTGTAAGAGATACGAAAGAATTAGTTGGTACGGATACTAGTAAACCAGAAGTCCCAGTTTTAAATACGGTAAAAGACAAAGACACAGTGATTAGCGGAACAGCAGAAGCAAATGCTACGGTAACTGCGAAAGTTGATGGTCAAGAAATTGGCTCAACTACTACAAATGCAGAAGGCAATTTTACAATTGAAATAGCCTTGCAAAAAGCAGGTGCGAAGATTCTTGTTACTGCATCAGATGCTGCAGGAAATGTTAGTGAAGCGGCTGAAGTAACTGTTATTGACGTTACTGCACCAGGAGTCCCTGTTGTAAATGGGGTTAACGATAATGACCTATTTATTAGTGGAGAAGCAGAACCAGGCTCAATTGTAACAGCAAAAGTTGATGATGAAGAAATTGGCAATACTAAAGCCAATGCAGAAGGCGACTTCAAAATTGAGATTTCAAAGCAATTAGCTGGTGCAGTGATTATAGTGACTGCAACAGACGTTTCCGGCAACGAAAGCTTACAGGCTCAAGTGAAGGTTACAGATGAAGTAGTGACAAAAGTCAGCGTATCCTACGTTGTAAATGGTAACCATGCCTTTAGGAATGTACATCAATTCACTGCTGCCTCAGAAGGAAGCAGAAATGCAGTATATCGTTTCTTACTCCAAGATGCAAAGGGAGACATTACCCTACTACAAGATTATGGAGTAAACAGCACTGTATCATGGACACCTAAAATGCCTGGAACCTACAAAGTAATTGTTCTAGCGAAAGACCAATTCAACAATGGTTTCTCCGCATTCTATCACGAAGCGGAAACAGAAATGACCTTTACAGTTGATCCAAATAAAGGAAAAAACAAATAAGTAAAAAAGTGGAAAGAGTAGGAATGCTCTTTCCACTTTTTTGATATAAATTGTCCGCCTGAGGTGGACACTGTCCACGAGCGGTGCCTGTCACCATAGCCAAAGGCTATGGTGACAGGCACCAAAAAACAACGCCCTTTACAAGATGGAAAATTTATCTTAGTATTAAGCCAACAATAAAAATTGCATACGGTTTTTGCACTAGGGGAGCTTTTCTGGCTGAGAGGACGTTTGTCCGACCCTTATGACCCGATCTAGATAATACTAGCGTGGGGAAGTGCAGGAGAAGATTATCGTTAGGTCAACCTTGATATGATTCGACTGCATTCCCATGGGATGCAGTTTTTTTGTTGCCAAATAACGATAGGGGGAATTTTTTGATGTCTAATTTTTGTGGTACGAGTGAAATTACAGGGGCACGTTTTTCGATTTATCCAATGTCTGATAGGTTTGTAGATATTATTCTATCAGCATTAGAGGAAGTGGATACTTCAAAGGTTTGGATGGAGTCGGACGATGTGAGTACATGTGTAAGAGGCAGGTCCGAGCATGTTTTTGATGTAGTGAAAGCTATTTTCCTAGAATCATCAAAAAACGGTGATCATGTTGTGCTGCAAGCTACCTTTTCAAATGGCTGTCCGGGAGATTCTGCCGGCGATGTTTATCTATCCGAAAACTCAGATCGACTAAATGAGGAAAAATCGCTGCAGATTCAGCAAGAGGTTGCTGTTCAATTTGCGCTATACCCAATGGGTATTCCAACCTATATGAATGTAATTGTGGACCAGTGTAAACTTGCTCAAGAACAGGGAACTTTTACAAAAGGTGTTCACTATGCCTCAAGGCTTGATGGCGATGCGAACAAGGTGTTTAAAACGTTAGAGGATGCCTTCCAAGGTGCGCACGACAGCGATTCTACACATATTGTAATGACTGTTGTGATGTCTGCGAACAGTCCTTCAAAAAAGGGGGATAAATAAATGCTCGCAAAATGGAAACTCCGTGAGGTTATTGTTTTATCCGTACTAGCCGTTGTTTTTGCTGTCGTCTATCTGTTGTTCCTTCAACTCGGTAATGTTCTTTTCGGTCTATTTGGTTTGATTGGCTATGATATTATTTTTGGAATTTGGTTTATTGTTTCGATTATTGCTGCTTATATTATCCGCAAGCCGGGTGCTGCTTTTCTTTCAGAAACTGTGGCTGCGACGGTGGAGGTTATGCTTGGAAACGCGGTTGGACCACAGTTGATCATCTCCGGTATGATCCAAGGTTTAGGTGCGGAAGCAGTTTTTGCTGCAACGAAATGGAAAAATTATTCGACCTGGGTATTGATGGCAGCAGGGATGGGTTCATCCGTATTTAGCTTTGCTTGGGGCTTTTATGTCTCAGGATTTGCCGCTCTGTCGCCAGGCTATGTGACTGCAATGTTCTTTGTCCGCCTTGTGAGTGGAGCATTGCTCGCTGGTTTACTTGGTAAGTATTTAAGTGAAGGCCTTGCAAAAACAGGAGCCTTAAACAGTTTTCCATTAGGAAAGGAACACAAGCGCAATGTCACCGTTTGAACCTCAGATTAAGGCGGACGGGCTGGGATTCAGCTATGAAGAGGTCGATATTTTTACAGACTTAACCTTTTCGATTGAAAGAAATCAATCACTGTTACTTCTAGGCCCAAGCGGTTCGGGGAAAAGTACGCTTGCTTTCTGTCTCAACAAGTTATATCCAGAAGCGGTGGACGGGGTATTGAAGGGGGACCTCTCGTTTGAGGGAAAGAAGCTTGATGATTTTAAACCCGGTGAGCTCAACCAAAAAATAGGGATTGTCTTTCAAGATCCAGAAAGCCAATTCTGTATGCTGACGGTTGAGGAGGAAGTAGCGTTTGGCTTGGAGAATTTCCATGTCCCACGGACTGAGATGGAAGCAAAGATTGATCGTGCATTAGAATTGGTGGGCCTGCAGGCTGAAAAAAAGAGTACCATTCATACCCTATCTGGAGGGCAAAAGCAGAAGCTGGCGATTGCTTGTGTCTTGGTTCTCCAGCCTGAGGTTATCATTCTTGATGAACCGACGGCTAACCTAGATCCGCTGTCAAGCTCAGACCTGGTAGATACCATCTCTCGTTTAAAGAAAGAGCGCTCGTTTACGCTGATCGTCGTTGAACATAAGCTTGACGATTGGGTGGAGCTGATTGACCGCTGCCTTGTCCTAGATTCTAGCGCGACGATCCTTTTCGATGGCACGCCTGAACAATGTTTTGGAGAATTTGCTCCTTTTTTAAAAAAGGAAGGCATTTGGCTGCCAAAGGTAGTAGAGGCAGCCATAACAGCAAAGAATGCTGGTGTGTATAAAGGGGAGCAACTTCCGCTCCGAAATCATGAATTACTGTCAGGGCTGAAGGATCCAGATGCTTTTTTAAAAAAAGAAATCAAAACCAGTTCCAAAAGCGAACCCATCCTCGAAGTCAGTGGTCTTTCTGCTCGCGGACACTTGAAAAATATTAGTCTGACGATTCATAAAGGAGAACTGACTGCACTGGTTGGTGCCAATGGTTCGGGGAAAACGACGTTATCAAAATGTTTGGCTGGACTGATTCCACTTACCCAAGGGGAGATTCATTTTCTCGGCGTCCCACTTTCTAAGTGGAAGGAGAAGGATTTATTTCAGCTTCTGGGATACGTTTTTCAAAATCCTGAGCATCAGTTTATCACTGACAGTGTTTATGAGGAAATTGCCTTCGGGTTGGAGCATCGGGCATCTGCTCTTGCCATCCTTGAAAAAATAGGGCTGGAAAAACACGCAAATGCCCATCCTTTTTCCCTTAGTCAGGGGCAGAAGCGGCGACTGAGTGTGGCAACCATGCTCGTTCATGAACAAGAGCTGCTTATCCTGGATGAACCGACATTTGGGCAGGATGCTAACACCGCATATGAAATCATGAGGGTCCTTGATGAAAAGAATGGCGCCGTTTTTATGATCACCCATGATATGGAGCTGGTTGACCAATATGCTGATACCGTACATGTATTAGATGATGGAGAGCTGATTTTTTCTGGAACACCTGAAAGCTTGTGGGAAAACACAGAAGTCGTAGATCGAGCTAGGCTAAAGCTGCCTTTTAGAAAACAGCTGCAAAATGAAATCGTAAGGAGAGAGATTCATGTTGCTACATGAGGTGAATCCGAGTATAAAAGCATTTGCTATCGTCATTTCTATCTTGATATTATCAGTGTTTTTCGATCCGATTACACCGCTTGTGACTATCCTCTGGTCAATTACGGTCACCTTTATATTCGGCCGCGTTTCTTTAAAAAAATGGCTGTTGTTACTCGCTCCGTTTTTATTTATCGCGTTCATATATGTATGGACAACAATGCTGTTCCCACGGCTGCAGGCAGGCGATTCGGTGATTTGGCAATGGGGGTTCGTGACGTTGACAGCAGAAGGCTTTCAGAGAGGAGCATCACTTGGTTTACGAGTGTTAAGCTTTGCCACGTTATCCATTATGTTTACGTTAACGACAAAGCCAACCGACTTTCTGCTTAGCCTAATGCAGCAGTGTAAACTTCCGCCAAAGCTCGCCTATGGAATCATGGCCGGATACCGCTTCCTGCCGTTAATCAAGGAGGAGTTTCAGACCCTGCAAAATGCGCAACGAGTCAGGGGCGTAGCACGGGCACGAACCCTACCTGAAAAAGTAAAGCAGTTGAAACGATACGTCATTCCACTTCTTGCCGGTGCAATACGTAAAGCAGAGAGAACCGCACTCGCGATGGAATCAAAAGGCTTCACTGGAGAAAAAAATCGAATATTCTACCGTGAAATTACGGTATCGCGTATCGATTGGCTCTTTTTCATTCTCATGATTGGTGCGGTCTGTCTCAGTGCTTTTATTTCTTGGAAACTAGGATATTTACAGTTTTATAATGGTGAACTGTAAATACGAAGCATTATGATTGCAAAAGAAAACAGGCTGAATGAGTCAGCCTGTTTTCTATTTGATGATCTCAATATTTAAAGCCGTGCCTTGTAAGGGATAGGACTCTCGAACTTTTCCATCCGTCCAAACCGTAACACTTTGACCTTTTTCGAAGTCTCGGCCATCGGTTAAATCAGGCAGTGAGAGCCAGATTAATCCCAATTTTTCATCTTCAACTAAAATACTGCTACTCTCAACTTCCATTACCGTTCCTTTAATATCATATTCACCTTTAACATTGCAGCCTGTTAGTAAGAGGAAAAATAAAATGAACGAAATGATTAGATATTTTTTCATTTAGCCCTACCTCCTTAGTGTGGAGTCGAACTATTCACCACCGAGCTGTTGAATTTGGTCAATGATGCTGGTGATATCTTGAACGGATTGAAACAGCTCAGTATTTTCAAGTATAGCAGGATCAAGAAGTCCATCTTTAAAATTGGTCAAGTATGTTTCAATTTCAGCTACAATGACGCTGTTTTGCTCGATAATTTGCTGATGAAGCTCAGCCGCAATATCGGGTGCTTGAATTTCACTAAAGGCTTGAGCGGTTTCCTGCATTTGCTGAAGCATGGTCTGGAGATCCTCAGCTGCCTGAATGTCACTAACCGCTTGCTTCGCAAGAGCAGGAGCATCACTTGCAAAATCAGTCGCTGCAGACAAATAATCAGTTGCTTCATTAATATAAGTAATCGTATCCTGTGCATCATTAAGGAAAGAACATCCCCCAAGTAAAAATAACATGCTCGCAGACAATACAATCAATAGTCTCTTCAAAATAAAACCTCCGTTTTGTTTTTGGCAAATCTGGAGTACTCAGTTCTATTCAAGAATATCATAACCTTCTGGTGCCTGTCACCACTCGTGGACACTGTCCACCTGGAGCGGACAGTCATAAAGTTTTTGTTTGGGTGGTTTTGAGGGAGGAATTTGGAGGATGGTGTCGAATGGTATAATTTAATGTAATCTATTCTCTCCGCTTTTCAACTCACCAATTTTTCATCAATCAAAATCCAATTAATTAGGAGTGACCGCTATGGGTCGAAAACGCCGCGCTTGGTTTCCAGGTGCAAAGTATCATATTGCATGTAGAGGAAATCGGAAATCTACGCTTTTTTATGATGACGAAGATCGAATAAAGTATCTTAGCTTTTTAAAAGAAACAATGGTTCGTTTTCCATTTACGCTCCACACCTACTGTTTAATGACCAATCACACACACCTCCAGATTCAAACTTCAGACACTTCTCCAACTATTCTTATGAGCCACCTCAATACAAAATACGCCAAATATTTCAATAAAAAGTACAACTACAGCGGCCACGTATTTGAAAAGCGGTATGGAGCCGAATTATTAGATTCCCTTGATTATGAATTCGATGTTAGCAAGTATATTCATCTGAATCCGCTAAAGGCGGGTCTAGTAGATGAGTTAGAGGACTATCCTTGGAGCAGTTACAACACTTATGTTTATGGCGAACTTAGTCACCTTGTTGACACCAAACATCTGCTTTCCTATTTTCCTTCTCCTGCGTCCAAGCGTTATGAGGAATACATAAAAACCCCACTAGCGGATTTATTTTTACTCGACAATGGTAAAGTTCTGATGATTTCTAGAAAAGAGGAAAATCCATGTGTGCAAAAGTAACGAGTATTGGATTAAAAGGGATGGAGGGTTATCGTTTACATGTTGATGTAAAAACGTTGTAGGAAATATTCTATATGAACTGTTGGTGCGGACACTCGAAAATAAAAAGGTCACTGCCAGGATTTTTTCTGGCAGTGACTCAATCTGTTTCTATTGACCATTCACTTATGCTTGTTGTAAGGCACTTTGTTCATAGGTTATTACTCTATTCAGAAGGTGAGCCATTTTTTCCAAATCTGAGGTTGCATAGTGGTCAATACAGGCAATCTGAATCCAGTTTCTTCGCTGTAGATAATCACTTTCGTAGTGCAGCTGGTAGCCGTGGTTGTATAGAATATCTCCAACAACAACGGAAGAAATGGAACTTGGTATCTCAATCGTGAGAATAATCGGTGAGCTGTTCTCTTCACTGATGATGGTAAAGCCAAATTGTTTAAGCAGATTGTTTAAGAAAGAGTGTGTTGCCACCACTTTTTCAAAGGTTTCGATCTTAATATCTTCTAATGCTGCCAGTAGTGCCTCTAGGAGGTTAGATGACTGCGAAAACGGGATGCTTTTCTTTGCCATGTAGGTTCCTAAATCGAGATATTTCGGAAGTGTTAATGATGGCTGAACCTCATGGTGGTGGAAAACGAACGAAAGGCCTGTCAGAGCGCGGATGGCCTTTCCACTAACACCTGTTGCCAAAAATACTCCCTCTAAGTCTACTTCCATTGCCCCTAAAGAGCTAATGCAATCCAGGCAAAGCTTGAGTTCATTTTGTTTCGATATTTCCTTCAACAAACCCAAATCGTTGAGCATACCAGAGGAAGTTTCACTGTGAACCGCCCAAATCCAACTCGTATCCTCTGATAATTCAGCAATAATTTCCTCACGCGTGAAAGCCTGTCCCCAATCCTTTTGAAGTACATCGAACTTCAGTCCCAATCTACTAGCCTGTTCTACTAAACGGCTGCCAAATTCTCCATTAGCTAAAATTAGCCCCCGTCCAGTTTCTAAGGAAAGCTGTCCTGCAACAACATCATTGGCAAGTGTTCCAGAGCCTAGGAAAATATGAACATATTTACTATTAACCAAACGACCAAGAATATTCTTTGCTTTTTCAAGCTTTTCTTTATACAGGTCCGACCGATGAGAAATCGGGGTTTTGCTTAAGGCTGCCATTACGTTATTCGAGATTTGAACCGGTCCTGGCAAAAAGGGAATGGTCGGTGGTAAGATTCTGCCTGCTATCGACTCATCAAACGTTTTCTTCGTCAAGTACATAGGCTGAAAGAGTGCTTCATCACTCCCCGTTAATTGAGCAAAAGGCTGGAATCCTAATTGACCGTAAAGCTTTAATTGGCGGACTGTTCCGGAGATAAAAGCAATATCGTACCCTTTTTTTAGGCAATATTTTATTAGAAACTGCGCGAGCCCTAAAAATACCCGTCCATTTCGATATTCTTTTTTGACAGATAATAGTCTAACTTCGCACGGAGAGTTAACTGGAAATGACAATGATTGCTCAACGGGACCGATTTTTCGATCAAGTGAAAATGGCCGATTATCGCGAATCGCAGCCATACCAATCACTTCGTTTTCTTTAATACAAATGATATATGTATTTTCAGCATGGAATGCATCCACTAACTTTTGTTCCTCATTTTTTTTGTGCTGTGGAATTTCTTCTGAAAAGGTTTGATAGTTTAAGCGATGAATTTGTTCGAATTCATCAGGAGTGGTGGCAATTTTGAAAAAGAATTCGTGCTTACTCATTAGGTTTCAGCCTTTCCTTGAGATTTTCTGCATGTGCTGCGTAAAGCATAGCGATAATACCTAATGCTATCAGGCAACTTAGCCAATCATTATTTTTTATAAAAAGTATCACTGGGATAAAAAGAAAAGTCGCTAATCCTGCTAAAGTGAAGCTTTTCAAAAAAGGATAAAGGACGCAAAAACCCAGGATAATTACTGGAACAAGTAGCGGTTCAAAGGTAATAATTCCACCAATAAAGGTAGAAATTCCTTTTCCACCCTTAAATTTCAGGGTAACCGGCTTGATATGCCCCAAAATGGCCAGGGCAAGCCCTATTAATTGAATAGTTTCAGAGAATTGCAAGTAACGGGCAGCTAAGATAACTAGGACACCTTTAAGTGCATCCCCGAGAAAAATCAGTACAAAAGCCGTTTTGCCATGAAGGCGGCCGGCGTTTCTTGCACCGACATTACCGCTCCCTTGAACACGAATATCCTTCCGATAAATGATTTTCGTTATAAGAAAGCCAAACATGATACTACCTATAAAATAGGAAAGAATAAGGTATAACCAAATCATTCGAAACACAACCTTTGTGGGTTCTGGCTATAGGAAAAAATGAATTTATTACCATTATAATATGATTCTTACATTATTCACATATACTTTGTGAAAACAACCTTTAAAAAGCAAAAGAATGATCTACACCAAGCATTAAGAGGGAGTTCTACCTATGAGTTAAATTAAAAACATCCTCCAGTTGAGGATGTTTTTCTATTAGTCACCACCGCCGCCCCCGCCCGAGTCGCCGCCCCCGGAGTCGCTGTCTGAGCTGTAGGCATGATCGTTGCTATAGTCGTTGTCGTAATGATGATAGTTGTGGCTTTTGCTATTACTTCGGTTAGGGAAAACTAAAAAAGCTAATATGATCGATAAAACCCCAAAAAATACTTGATCAGTAAAAATTAAAAATACCCCAAAAATAAAAATGAGGAAACCAACCAATCGTAATATCCCTCTCAGAAGACATTCCTCCCCTAAAGTTAACATTTATTAATAGATATTAACTCCTATTGCTTTTTATACGTTTAATCCATATTTGTAACTAAAATAAAACACCAAGGGTTTCCCTTGGTGCCTGTCACCATTTATTCATTTCCCTTCATTTATACAAACATTTATACATATACTTATACATACATTTATACAGACGACTTTTAACTATCATTTTCTTCATCTTTTTTCTGCTGTTTCTTTTGCTGTTCTTGGAGTGCAAGTATGATATCTTGGACGTCAATTATTCCATCGTTGTTTAGGTCCTGAATGGTGTTTTCCGGTACTTGTGGCGGTGGTGCCGCTGGTGGTGTCTGCGGTGCTGCTGCTACAGCAGGTGCAGGTCTATTTTTCGGTTTAAAGGCAAAGGTGAATACTAAGAGCAGAATTATTAGTAAGGCGGCAAAACCATCTGCGATATAGAAGATGGTTTTATAATCTGACCATAAAGTTTTGCTGTCACCAGCTCGTTGTTCGGAATTCGTGATGAACTTTTTGATTTCGGAATGGTTTGGATAGAGTCTTTGGACTGCTTCAAATTTTTCTAGAGCATTATCATAATAGCCACCCCAATAAAGCTCCAGCCCTTCCTTATAAAGTTTATCTGTGCTACTTGATGTATTCTTTGCTCCTGCTTGGTTTGTAAATTCTTTTACAGTATTAACTGGCACTGAAAAGTTGAAGCCTTGAACCTCTTGACCATTTACGGTATCGCCTCTAAAGGTTAGTAAGCCAATGATTTCTCCTTTTTCATTGATTATTGGTCCGCCGCTATTCCCATGTGTAGCAGCTGCATTAATTTGAATAACCGGGCTTCCTTGCTCCGTTTTCTTATCAGTAGCAGAAATTTGACCAGCATTCATTGAAGATACGAGAGAGGAATCAGGTGATAGCAGATCAGAATCGGCTGCAGCTGGGTAGCCGCTTACCCAAATGTTATCCTGGTTTTGGATATTATCAGAATTTCCAAGCTTTAAGGTAGGAAGGTTTTTCCCTTCAATCTTAAGTACCGCTACATCTTTCCCTTCATTAACAGGTGCACCATAGCTTTTTACTTCCCCATCAAGTGTGTCTCCACCTGGTAAAATAACCTTAATGACATTTTGAATCCCAGTGTATTGCGTGTAAGTCAACATATATTCATACGCTGTTTCATAATCTACCTGAAAATAATCTGCCATAATCGTAACAAGCTGATCAAATGCAGCATTGGCAATATCTTCGTCTTCCATCTGAGCGGATTCTACAACATGTGCATTCGTGACAATATACCCATCAGAGCTAATTATTGCACCTGAACCAGAGCCCCCAACAACAGACTGGTAGTTTAATTGACTTAGTATGGCCTCTACCTCGGGGTCATTTGGATTGTTAAACTGCCAACTAACAACAGAATAACCTAGAATCCGAACAACCGCTGGCTTCGTGTATTCCGCTAGCTTTTGAGCTTGAGAAATATTCGAAGAGCTTGGCTTAATACCCATTAGAACAAAGGAAGTAACCATTACCCCAATGAGTATCAAACAAAGCGGTATTGTAAAAAGGGCCCTTTTCATCAATAAATTCACCCTCCTCCATAAATTTTGGGAATTTCCATCTAATATATGCCCCTAATGTAACCATGAAACTTTGTACTAAAAATTAAATAATCCCGGTGCCACCCCGGTGCCTGTCACCGCTCGTGGACACTTTCCACCTAGGGTGGACACTTTCTTGAATTGGACAGTAAAAAAGCCAGCAATTTGCTGGCTTTTGAGCATTCTATTTGTTTAGATGAATAGTAAGAGGCTAAGTGCCATGACGGCCATACCTGCTATGAGCCCATAGATTGATAGATGGGTTTCATCATATCTTTTTGCAGCAGGTAATAATTCATCGAGGGAGATGAACACCATGATCCCCGCAACCGCAGCGAAGATAATTCCGAACATAACATCATTTAGGAAAGGCATTAAGAATAGATAGGCAACTATTGCACCAATTGGTTCTGATAAGCCCGACAAGAATGATAGTTTGAAAGCCTTTTTCTTATCACCTGTCGCAAAATAAACAGGAACCGAAACAGCAATGCCCTCTGGGATGTTATGGATCGCTATCGCAACCGCGATGGCAATACCAAGAGCTGGGTCCTGTAAAGCCGAAGTAAAGGTAGCAATTCCTTCCGGAAAGTTGTGAATACCAATGGCAAGTGCCGTAAATGTCCCCATTTTTAATAGGTCAGGCTTTTTACCGTCATTTATGTTAGGTTGATTCATATCTTCTACTGTTTTCAATTCATGCGGGTTTGATTGCTTTGGAATAAATTTGTCAATAGCAGCAATCAATAGCATGCCTCCGAAAAATCCACCAACCGTTAACCAGTTCCCCGGAACAACACCCATTGCATCGACAAGAGCTACCTTTGCTTTTACAAAAATCTCTACCATGGATACATAGATCATGACACCAGCAGAAAATCCAAGGGTAACAGATAGAAATTTCGTATTTGTATGAGATGTAAAAAATGCGAGCAGACTTCCTATACCTGTTGCAAGGCCTGCAAATAATGTCAGTCCAAACGCAAATAGCAGATTTTCCGTCATAGTCTCTTCTCCCTTTATTATAATATGTTTCTTTATTTGAAGGTTTTGAATAATATTATATATGCGCAAACCCAGAAATGTTTCCTTTGAGAAACATTTTACACCTGCTGAAACAAAAAAACAGTAAAAATATCTTAATAATATAAAAAAAGCGTGGGGTCCATGTATATTACATATGGACCCTACGCTTTATCTTTTATAATAGATCAATATCCTTGGCCGAAACCGCCGCCATAACCACCCATTCCAGGACCATATCCAGGGTAACCTCCTGGATATCCGTATCCAGCGCCGTATCCTTGACCATAACTAGGACCATAACCACCACCAAGACTTGAACCTAAATAACCTAATCCAAGACCAAGCAGTCCAGCACCTACATTACCTAGATTAAAGCCACCACCGTGGTGCCCGCCACCATGATGCCCGCCGCCGTGGTGTCCGCCACCGTGTTGTCCGCCGCCATGATGCCCGCCGCCGTGGTGTCCACCACCGTGATGCCCGCCGCCGTGATGCCCGCCGCCGTGATGCCCGCCGCCGTGATGCCCACCGCCGTGGTGTCCACCGCCGTGATGCCCGCCACCATGTTGGCCTCCTTGTTGTCCATAACGATAATCAAAGGGCATTCCAAATGATTGATACATTTGTTCATCGCGCTCCTCTATCTATATATTTGAAATATTTTCAAGTGTTACCTTCATAACCTATGTGTATCTGGGTAATCCTCTTGGACTAAAGCCTAGATAACAATAAACAGCAGAAAAGAGGAGGCAGACTGTCAGTCTGAGGGGTGGAAGTGTCCACCCTAGGTGGACAGTGTCCACGAGCGGTGCCTGTCACCGTCAATGTCACCGTCAACTGTGTCACCGTCATCCAAAAATACGTCTTAGGTCTTAGGCTTGTTTACGTTTGTGGTCTATGGAAAGCAGGATTATTATGGTGTATTGTTGAAGTAATGAAGGAAGTCTTGCCTTTGTAGGTATTTTGTTTTGTTGAAACATTTTTGTTGGTCATTCGTATGAATATAAAGGATTTTTTAGTCAGGAGTCGATTATGATGAACCGATTTTTAACGTTTTTAGTCCAAAGTGTTGTGACTGTTCCATCTGCCGTCACGGTATGGTTTTTAAGCTATTTTGCATTCGATTTAACATTCTTGATTTCGTCCGCCATTTCATTAGCAGGTGGAGTCATCGTTTACAAAATTACATCCGGGGTCATGACATCCCGCTTTTTAAAAAAACAACAGCTCACAAGAAAAGAATATCGTTATATAAAGAAAAACCTAGATGAAGCCAAACAAAAAATTAATCGCTTAAATAAATCTCTCTTTTCTATTCGTGATCTATCGACTTTAAAGCAGAGACTAGAGGTTCTCCGGATTACTCGGAAAATACAAAGCATGACGCATGCAGAACCTAAGCGCTTTTATAAAGCGGAAAAATTTTACTTTTCCCATTTAGATTCTGTTGTCGAGCTTACAGAGAAATATCGATTTTTAGCGCAGCAGCCTAAGAAAAGTCACGAGATTGATGTTTCTTTATACGAGACACGCCAAACCTTAACCGACCTAACTAAGGCATTAGAAGAGGATCTCTATCATGTGGTGGAAGATGATTTAGATTCCTTGAATTTTGAAATTGATGTTGCCAAGCATTCCATAAAAAAACTCAATGATCCTAAAATCATAGATGAAAGCAGGAGGCTAAAATGAGCGAAAATAACTCACACCAATTAAATAAAACAGGGAATTTATTAGATGACATCCTAGCCAACCCGTTTGGTGAAAATCAAGAGCTAGCTCCGCAAACCCAGCAATCGCCACAGCTTCAAGAAGCAAAGCCTACTAAGCTGATTGATGTCATACCGGAAGAAAACCGTGCAAAAGCCTACCAGCTTGCTGAACAAATTGACCCGAAAAACCACCAGGCGATGATTACGTATGGTACCCAAGCACAAGGGAAGCTTTTAAGCTTTTCACATACGATGCTTGAGCATGTACAGAAAAAGGATATTGGCGAGGTTGGCGAAATCATAAGTGATTTGATGAAGCGCCTTGATGAGGTCAATCCGGATGAATTAAAGGATGGGAAGCCATCCTTTTTCGGACGTATGTTTGGGAAAATCTCAAATTCTCTTCAAGAGGTATTGTCCAAATATCAAAAGACAGGTGCACAAATTGACAGGATTAGTGTGAAACTAGACCGGAGTAAGAACGTGCTTTTATCGGATATTAAATTGCTCGAACAGCTTTATGAAACAAATAAAGAATATTTCCATGCTCTAAACGTGTATATTGCAGCGGGAGAAATTAAGCTTGAAGAGCTCAATCAAAAAACAATCCCAGCAATGAAAAGGGAAGCGGAAGCAACAAGTGATCAAATGAAATTCCAAGAAGTGAACGATATGATTCAGTTTGCAGACCGCTTGGATAAACGCCTATACGATTTGAAATTGAGCCGTGAGATTACCATCCAGAGTGCTCCGCAAATCCGTCTGATTCAAAACACGAACCAAGCGCTTGTCGAAAAAATACAATCGTCCATCATGACGGCCATTCCGCTTTGGAAAAATCAAGTTGCGATTGCGCTAACCCTCATTCGTCAGCGCCATGCAGTAGAGGCGCAGAAAAAGGTCTCACAGACCACAAATGAATTGCTTTTGAAAAACGCAGAAATGCTTAAAACGAATACGATTGAGACAGCGAAAGAAAATGAGCGTGGTCTCGTTGATATCGAGACCCTTAAAAAGACTCAGGAAAGTTTAATCACCACGCTTGAAGAAACGATGCGAATCCAAGAAGAAGGGCGTCACAAACGCCGCCTGGCTGAACAAGAACTGGCCAATATGGAAAATGACTTAAGATTAAAACTCTTAGAAATCAAAGGTAAATAAAGAAGCGTCAAGTTCCAATAATGGAGCTTGACGCTTTTTGTTATATAGAAGTTGTCAAGGTTGTTCGTTTTGTAAAAAAAATAGGAATAGCGGCCTATTGGGAAAATTGGGAACGGAATCAAAGTAGGACCTAAGACTCTTTTTTATAATTTAGTTGTATCATATAGTTCTAATAAACACATAAATCGTACGAAACGGCAAAACTATTGAAAAATGGTGACGCAAAACTAAAGGGGCTAATGTTTTACGACGATGCCAGCCAGTTACCGAACACGATCCTCTGCGGTTTATGTAAATCAATAGAGGAGGTTTTCTTTGTGTTGTTGAAAAATGCATTATTATGGGGTAAATATTATTATCATGTATTTCAGTATCGGCATATGGAAATGATGCAGAATGATTGCTTATGCGATGAACTTAAGTGCGAGCTCAAGGTGAAGTCATTGTATCATAATAGTAAAGCAATTGAATTAGGAGCAAGAATATAGAACAAAGCCTGGGGGTTCCAGGCTTTTTACTTTGGGGATAAGTTGTGGATAGAGTATAGATAAATGTTAGTAAATAATCAACAACTGTGAATAAGTATGTTCATAATGTGGATAATCATATAATCCTTGTGGATATTCACAAAATGACTGCAAAAGTACATCTAATGCTGTGGATAAGTTCCTTGGGGATTTGCTATTTTCAAAACCTATGTTGATAAGTTCTAGATTTAAAGTTTCATATAAAAAAGCATCGGAGTAATTTCCGATGCTTTTTATCAGTCAGTTTAGTGTGACATGGTTTGGCTTCCATCATCCGTTCCGTCTTTTGTTACTTTCAAAATTCCAACGGCGCCCTTGGTTACATGGTTAAACTGATGTGTCACAATGGGATAACTGCCTTCTTTTGTGACGGTGAATTCAACAACCGCCCCGCCGCTTGCCGGCAGCATGACAGTTTGCAACCCTTTCATGAGGTTAAATGGATTACCATCGATATAAACATTGTCAAATACGGTTCCGACCACATGAAAACTGCTGACTTCATTTGGCCCCACATTGTTAATGTAAATTCTAACTTTGTCGCCAACCTTCGCAAGGAGCGGAGTATCGACTAGGGCGCCAACGGTACCGTTTGTATTCAAATCGCCTTCCTTTAAGGCTTTAGCCGAGAAGACCACATTACTAGGAACTCCATTTGTAAAATCCTCTAAGTCGTTGTATTTATACCATTCATTTTGAACGATGACAAATTCACGGTCAATTTCAGAATCAGTCGGGTAGCCGTCTTTAGGCTTAACAATAATGGTTCCGTGCATTCCATTGGCGATATGGGCTAAGACTGGTTTTGTACCACAGTGGTACATGAAAACTCCAGGATTGTTCGCTGGATAGGTAAAGCTGCCAGATTCATTTGGCATAATATCGATAAAATCCTGTGATGGGGAGGCATGTACAGCATGAAAGTCCATGCTGTGAGGTATGGACGGATCCATATTTTTTAATGTAAAGTTAATGGTATCGCCTTCATTCACAACAATGACTGGTCCTGGGGCTTCACCATTAAATGTCCATGCTTTGTACAGATTGCCTTTGGTAATTTCGATATCGGTAATTTGTGCGGTCATGTCAATATTGACTTCGTGTTCACCGACTCGTTCTATGTTGACGGGAATTGGCTTTTGATTGAGATTTTTGTGAGGTTCAATGACTTGTGAGGCAGTATTAGCTTTTGCTACTTTTGCAGACTGTGTATCAAGGGAAACTTTAGCAGAATTACAAGCACTTAAAACCATTACAGAGGTGACAATAACACTTGCAAACTTCAAGAAATTTCTCATTTGATTCTACCCCTTTAAATTAAAATTGTTTACACTTACATTGTAAATTTTGTAAAAAACACCCTAGTGATTTGAATCACTCATTTGTCGGAATTGTTTGAACACTTTGTGAAATGTTGAACAATTAATAATGTAAATAAGTTAATTAAGTAAAATAAGTAACTAATACAAATTCTTTGGTAAAACTCGTTTATATGAAGGAGGAATAAAGGATGTTAATTGAATTTATTGCAGTAACTGTAGAGGACGCGAAACTAATTGAAAGATCAGGTGCAGACAGAATTGAATTGGTTTCAGGTTTAACCGAGGGAGGCATAACACCCAGCTATGGACTAATCGAAAAAGTGGTTAATAGTGTTTCCATTCCAGTTAATGTTATGGTTAGACCGCATGGTCAATCGTTTTGTTATACAGAAGATGATATTGCAATTATGAAAAATGATATACGTGTTATTCGAAACTTAGGGGCAAATGGTGTGGTGTTAGGAATGCTGGATGGAGAAGGGAATATTGACTTCGATCAGCTTGAAGAGCTACTTACGGAAGTAGGAACCATGGAGGTAACTTTTCACCGCGCCATCGACAGTTCCAATAATATAGTCGAGAACGCAGAGAAATTAAATCAATATAAAGAAATTAAAACCATTTTAACCTCTGGAGGACATGGCGACTGGCAAACACGCTTGGATACCCTAAGAAAATTGAAAGAAATTTGTAAGGAAACGGAGATTCTAATTGGCAGCGGCCTGTCAAAAGATAATATCTCTGATGTACATACACAGGTAGGAACAAATTGTTATCACTTCGGTACAGCAGTAAGAATAGACCATAGCATTTTAAAAAGTGTTTCCCTAGAAAAAGCAGTAGAAATCGTTCATACATTGAAATAACTGGGCATATTAAAAATAAACCTACAACTGGAGGAAACAATGGAAAAAGAAAAAGAAAGAGACCAAACCAGCCAAGGACTCAATCAAATCTTCGAAATCATCAACGCCAAAGGTGACGAGGGAGAACTAAAGCAAATCCTCGAAGAAGATGAAGCAGAAGAGAAGGAAGGGAAATAGGGTCCCGAATTAGGGTGCCTGTCACCAAATGGTGAAACCATTTGGTGACAGGCACCGCTCGTGGACACTGTCCACCCCAGGCGGACAAAAGGGCCAAAAAAAGACCTCGAACTATGATAAAGTTTGAGGTCCTCTTTTTTGGTTAGTACATTTCACATAGTTCTTTGTAGTTGCAGCGGTCGCATTTTTTGATGGTGTTGGTTTTGGGGAATAGGTTAATGTTCAATGGCTGGTTTGCAATAATGTCTTCTAGGTATCGCTGCATTTGAACCACGCTCATTCCAAATAGTTCATGGACCTTTTCGAGGTCGGTTTCTGTTAATTGATAGGTTTTGTGTGTACCGGTTAACAGATATTCATTTCGGATGACAATCTCTTCAATGTTTTTCACCTTCAATACCCTTTTCAAATAAAGAGCATACAGGGCTAATTGGTGTCTGTCCTCGAAGGATTCTTTTCCGGTTTTCCAATCGACGATAATCCATTTTCCCTCTTTCATATCCCGATACAAAAAATCCATAACGATAAAAATCTTAACTCCATTGATAAACATAAACCGAAAACGTTCCGCTTCAACAAACTGCATTTCTTTCATTGCTCTTACATCCGTAAAGGTTTTGCTCGTCAAAAAGTTCCCCATCGAAACACTTAAGCGTTTCTGGATTTCATCCACTTTATCCCTAGGCAACTCGCCATTAAAGTAAATTTCATGGAGCATTTGAAAATGGTTCGGTCTCTCTCTCCATAAATCAGCCCGAAGCGTTGAATCCTTAAAGGCAGAATTCATCGTGCCACGCAATCGCTGAATTAATTCTGCTTCCGGCGGGATGAACCCTGTGTTTAAATAGTTTCCAATCACTGAAAGAATAAGGTCATGGACAGCACTTCCAAATAGTATCTCTAAGTTTGTCATTTTCTTAAAACGATAGGCATCTTTGGCAAGAATAGTAGAATCCCGCAGCCAGCCATTGTGACTGATATAATATTCAAAAGCGTACTTTCTCGGACATTCCATCAGTGCTTTGTGGCGTGACAGTGACCAAGAGAATTCAGGATATGGTTTTATTTCAAACATGGAGGCAACCCCTTTTTAAAGGTATCATTCATGATCCACCTAAATGTTTACTGGAAAATCCGATAAAGAGAGCATTCCCGTTCGAGGATTGCTCTCTTTATCGCAGCTTATTTCTTCTCAAATTGTTGATTGACGAATGAGTACGTTTCCGATTGTCCTTGGGCCCCAAGGAGTGTAAGTGTATT
The DNA here is from genome assembly GCF_030123505.1 of Neobacillus sp. YX16. Classification (GTDB taxonomy): domain Bacteria; phylum Bacillota; class Bacilli; order Bacillales; family Cytobacillaceae; genus Neobacillus. Next base: position 5,298,735 of record NZ_CP126115.1, on the reverse strand, counting down.
ATCAACTAATTTCGCATCAGACATCCCATTTATGGCTAGGTCAGAACGCAGACCTATACTTCCATTTTCGGAAAGCGGGCTGTACACCCATGCAAACGACTCATAGGTTTGATTGAGTGCCATAATCACCACCTCAGGGGTGCCGCTTTTATCGAAATCATGCTCTGTATGGTAAAGGGAAAACCCTTCTTTTAAAACTCCTTTTTCATCAAAAGGTGAAGCCTCGGAATCAATCACCAACTCAAAAGGGGTTTCGATATTTTGCCCGCCCGTTAATACAAGGCTTTTTCCTCCAGTTGGATTTGCCTGCCCAAAGGTTATGGTCTGTTGTTCTCCATTTACAAGAAACACATATGGATTACCAGCGTCCCAGCGTTGAAACGGTTCTAACGAGGTTTTTTCACTCACTTCCACTTGATCCGATGTTGCAGGTTTGTTGGTTTTTGAAAAGGCCGTCTTTTCATTTTTGTCAAACAATATATCATTCCCAAGATAAATCCCGCTTCCCACTACAAGGGTGCTGAGAAGCACAATGGATACATGCATGCCATACCTTTTAACAAATTTAACGACTGGACTAGCGGTTTCATTTTGAACTTCTTTCACCAATCTGCTAAAGCTGACAGTTGATATCATTTGGAGCTCTTTTTTAGCACCTTTATTCTTCCAAATCGACCTTGGATGGGTTTTTAAATAGGCCTTCAATGCTCGGTGGTAATGATGATCGGGCTGAAGGTTTTTCGCACTCCATTTAATAAATGATAACATTCGCTCATCATCTGCATGTTTACTCAAATATCCAAAAAGCTGTGGATAATGATAACTCCCTTCTTCATTATCAAAAGCAGCGAGTATATGCTGGAAATACTTTTCCGAAACGTTACCCCGTAGAATATTTTTTAATATACCACGAAGTTCATCGCGGTTTGCAGGTGATAAACGCTGAAGGATTACTCCCACAGAAACGACAGGTTTGGTAAAAAGTTCATGAAGGACCTTCAATATCTGGTACTTACTGATGATTTTTTTATCCTTTAGTTCTATCTCAGTCAGCATTCCAGTTGAAAGGAGCGCAAAGGCATCTATGTCCTTGAGAGTCATATTCTGTAATTCAAGATCATCAACGAACGCAATTTCCGCGTAAACCATCATCATGTCTTTTATTTTTGAAAAATCAACTTCAAGGTTTGTTACTTTAAATGCTTGTACCGCACTAGCTGCTTTATATGGATCGATGGAATTGCCAACAGCATCTGCTGTCTTTTGGATTGCCAGTATCTGAAAATAACGGTTCTTACGTAAATAGGGTGCAGTTTCAAGCAGATCATTAATCACTGATAAAATGTCTTCAACCTGAGTGAGGTTGAATTTATTTTCAAGAATTAGCTTTAACAGATTACTGTAGTCCTGTTGTTGATCAATAAACTCCAGTACATAGTTGTAGATACTTTCATGGTCCTCAATCAATTTCCATAATGCATGAAAAACTGTTTGATTCTGGTAATGTTCGAGTGTGTTCAGAATAAAGGCAATACCTTCATCCTTAAGGGCATTCTGGTTAGATTCAAGCACAGCTTTAAAAGATTCAATTACATATTCCTTATTATTTTTCTCATAGAAATTACTCAATCCGACTATCTCCCTTATCAGTTTCTCCTATTAATATAGTTAATTTACTTGTGCTCTGAAACTTTATCGGATGAAAAGGAATACTCAATCCCTATACTAATAATTGGTAATATTTACTCAAATTAAGTATAAATGTTTGAGATTATGATTGTAAATATAAACCTTCGTGCTACATCTCTAGTAATATGATAAATTAGTACTAATTAACATTAAAGGGGATAAGTCTGTGTCAAGAATATGGAAATGGGTTGTTGCGTGCTTACTTTTCCTGCTGTTACTAAATGGACTAGGAATTTTGGCCGTACAGTTTTTATAAGAGAGACTCTGTTAAACTGGGCTGTTGATTTGTGCTCCAGGCGCTTCGCTTTCCGCAGGCGGTTCGGGAAGCCTCCTCGCCGCTAAAGCGCCTGCGGGGTCTCCCCTGTCCCGTCCTCCTGCAGGAGTCTCGCGCCTTCCGCACAATCAACAGAGTGCCAAAATCAATATTAAGCTTTAACATAGCCACAAGATAATTAATAAACAGTAATTTCATAGAACAGGGACTGAGAATAATGACCAATAATTTAACCAAGCCTGTTTCGAAAAGGCTTTTGTTTGCACTGCTTACCATAACGATTGGAGTTGAAATTGTCCTCTATTTAAGCGGTTTCAGTCTCTTGGCGGGTACAATCTATGATGCGATTATGGTATCTTCCTTTTTTATCGGATTAAAGCTGCAGCCAAGACTAAGTAACGGAATTCAAAAAACAAAGATACAAGTCATAAGCCAATTTATAGGGGCATTTCTGCTCTTTATTCTTGGCAGTACGATGATCAATACCTATTCCTCTTACGCCTTCCAGAACTTTAGCGAGGATTATGAGCAATATGTTGATGCGTATACAGAAGTGGTTCCGTATGAGGAGCCTGAGTTGGAGCCTGGCCAACCAATAGAGACTGTCGATCATATGTGGGATGTGGTTGGAGAGATTGATAGTATTGGGTACGATATTTTCACGGATATTCTTGCCGGTCTTGAAGAAGTTTGGCGGTTGGCTTATATTATTTTGATCCTTTTTGTTTTTAAAAGAGTCTTTCCAAGGCGATGGGAAAAAGGGAGACGTGATATTTTTGTCATGCTTGCGCTTTTTATCACCTCAGTGTTATTTGGTATTGATCATACCTTAAACTCGGTTCAATCATGGAAATATGAAGTTGGAGCCATAGTAACTTTCGCCAATATGGGATTATTATTTGGCTTGATTTTATTATGGACGAGAAATCTATGGGTGACCGTTCTAGTACATTCCGTTTACGATATCCTGGCCACACTGTCTTGGTATTACTTTGAATTTATTGTTGAATTGGCGGCATTGATTCTATTACCTATTTACCTAGTCCTAAAGGCAATAGAAATGAATCAAAAGATGAAAAAGTCCACAGAAGTAGTTATTACGGAAGAAATAGCTAATTAAAAAAAAAAGGAGGTTACCTAGAAATGGTAACCTCCTTTTGATTACATCAGGATCAAATTTTTAATTGTCTTCAAGGCTTTCGAGAATTTCTAAAGAGGAAACGTCTTCATCCATAAATACAGGTTCTGGAGTAAGTGATTCTAACGTGAATTCTTGTAATCCAGTTGAACTTACGGTCATAGATGAAAGAATATACATTTTTCCATCTTTATAAAAAGTTTTAATGGCCTCCCCATTGATTACATAATAGTTGTAAATCTCAAATGTGGAGTAATCGTATTCAAAAATGACATTCTCAATACCGGAAAAGAAACGGTTTTGATCAAGGTCAAAAGCAAGATCATTAAAGGGAACCTCTAACTGTGCTGCGTAGCTTAGGTTTCCAGTAAAGACATTTCCAAAATCATTAAAGAGATATCCCCCGTCTGGTGAGGCCTTGATTATATCCCCAAGGTCATAGTCACCATGGTATGGCGAGTCCATTTTTCCAGTAAACTTCCCATCTTTAATGAAAAATTGGGTAATGTCTCTTGGGCTGGAACTTGTGTCAATTGCATAAACCTTTGACTGACTAGGGTGCATTTCAAGGTAACTTCGCTCAGATATCATATAAGAAGATCTTTCTAATCCGGTGTCAGGAGAATAGCTTTTTATATCTGTCCACTGCCCAGAACCACCTGAAACGTAGATATAGCCGTCTTTATCCACAACAATATCAAATGGATCTAGATTTATCGAAAATGATTTTTCTAGTTTAAACGTATCTGCATTAACAATTGCGATTTCCCCTGTTTGGTCCTCATCCCACCAATAAGAACTATGAAGCCCATGTACCAAGGTGATATAAATTTTATTATTCTCAAAATAGATCTGTTCAGGTCTGGCATTTAGCATAATCGATTTCAATTCTTGCGTGTTATAATTATACATTTTTACACTATTATCATCATCACTTAGTAGATAAATTACCGGATTAATAGGATCTATTACTGCATCTATCACGTTAAAGTCAAAAGTCTTTTCTACCTTTGAACCTAGAAAAAAGGTAATTTCATCTATGACTTCATCTGAGACTGCTCCCGGACCGCCTAATACATATACGTTAGGATAATGTTGTTCTTCTAGGTGATTTGCCACTACTGATATAGGCAGACTGTCGTGGGATAATATAATATTTGCACCTAATTTTTGTGAAAGGCCAGCACCAGCTACTGCATCTGGATAATCCTCAATATTAGGCTTTGTAGAGGTACCTCTGACAATAATCACATTCTCATTTTTAGAAAGGTCAGCTGCATTAATGTTTGTTTCGTAGCGAGTTGACCCGCCAATTCTTGTTACCTTTATTCCCTTTTGGTTTAAGTGAGTAACGACATTCTTATCAACGACACCTTCTCCACCATAAATCGTAACCTCAGTAATATTTTCTGGAAGTTCTACAGGCAAAGTAGATTTCATAGAAAGGTAGATAGGGATCTGATTGTTTGCAGAATTGCTAGAGGCTGATAAGGCATCCGCGATTGCATACCCATTTACAACGATTGCCTTGGTATTTAAGGAAGTCTTTGCTTCGTTATTTATTTTTGCTGCCGTTTCAAAGCGGTTATTTCCACCAAGTCTAACCACTGTTAATCCATTATCGGTCAGCTTTTTTTCAATTTCAGCACTAATCGCACCTGTTCCGCCTAGAAGATAAACGGTTGACGCTCCTAATCGATTGATTTCATCGAGGACACTGTTTGAAAGATTGTTAGGATAGGTCAGTAGAATAGGAGCATCTAGTGCCCCCGATAAAGACGCCGAAGATAGGGCATCTGCTGGGTTATCTGCTCTTGCTAGAATCACGTTCTCTGCTTGCTCCCAGCCATACATTGAAATCTGGATAGCCGTTTCAATTCTATTGTCACCGGATATTCGCTCAATAAAAGACGCAGCAACAGCTTTGTTTCCGGTAATTCCAAGCAATGAAACAAACAACATCATTAGGAAAAAAACTAGCCTGACTGTTTTAAAAATGTCTCGTTCACGCCATGCGATTGTTTTCATTAATCAGCCTCATCTCTAAAATATGGGGTTAGAATTACAAAAAATAGTAACCGACAAAGAGATTATACAATGTAGTAGATAAGAAGAATAGCATTTTTTGTAAATTGGACTGGTTTAATGTACCAAGAAAGAACTGTATAAAATCAACCGTACCTTAGTATAAAATAGGGTGAAATTATACTAACGATTTGGAGGAAAACACCAGTGAAGCACAAGTCCTTATCCATATTATTTATGCTTTTCTTCGGTTTATTTACCCAAGCGGGAAATTATCAGGCTGAGGAAATCTCAGATACAACACCTCCTAAAGCACCTTTACTAGGAGAATATGTAGAGGGTGAATCACAATTAAGAGGGATGGCAGAATCACTTTCAACGATTCTTGTAATCGTAAAAGGACAGGAAATTGGCAGAGGAACTGTTCAACCAGACGGCTTTTTTACGATTTCTATTATTCCTCAAGCCTCTGACACAACCATTGAAGTAATAGCTGTTGATAAAAGTAATAACCAAAGTTCACCGGCAACACTGCATGTCAGTGAAAGAGTTAAACGTATCTACGGTGAGAACCGTTATTTAACGGCAGTAGAAATTTCAAAGGAAGCCTTTCCGAATGGGGCGAATACGGTTGTCTTAGTGCGTGGAGATGACTTTCCGGATGCACTTGCTGCTGGGCCGTTAGCCTATCAGTTAGGGGCACCGATTCTGTCTACGCTATCAAACCATCTACCTGAATATGTGAAAAATGAAATAGTAAGATTAAAAGCAAAGAATGTAATCATCATCGGTGGAGATGGCGCTGTTACGAAAAAAGTAGAAACAGAATTGGGCACTAGTCTTGGTTTACATGTAGATAGAATCGCTGGTGTTAATCGTTATGATACAGCTGCGAAAATTGCCGAAAGATTGGGGATAAAGGACAGGGTTGTACTTGCATATGGCAAGGGATATGCGGATGCGCTTTCGATGTCACCGTATGCAGCAAGAGATGGGATGCCGATCCTTTTGACGGAGACTACTTCAATCCCTAGAGAGACACAGCACATTCTTGAAAAAGCTGAAGTTACATTTGTTGTTGGCGGTGAGGGTGTTGTTTCTGAACAGGTTTTTGTACAAATTGAAAATGGAATACGAATTAGTGGAGCCACCAGATTTGAGACCAATGCTAGAATCCTAGAACTCTTTGGAAGTTTTTCAAATAGTGCGGTTCTAGCCACTGGAAGGAATTATGCTGACGCTCTTACTGGGTCGGTCTTGGCTGCTAGACTTGATTCCCCAATTCTCCTTGTAGAGAAGGACTATGTACCCAACCCATTAAAAAACTGGTTAACGTCTTATGGGCAGGTAAAACAATATAAACTTTTAGGTGGGCCAGGAGTGCTTTCGGACGAGATGATTAGTACGATACCACTCTATTAATTTCGTAATAATTCAGAAAAAATAAATTACAAGAAATCTACAAAATTTACAAAAAAAGATATATTCTATTTTGACAATTGCAGTTATAATGAATTTTGCAACAATACTTTTTTGTCGAAAGGTGGAAAAACCTAGTGAAAAAAGGCCTAAAAAAGAAGTTTAAAGGACTAGCCGTTTCTACATTGGCTTTGGGACTTCTGGCAACTCCGTACGGGGGAGTATATGCAGAAGGAAACCAACCAACAAATGTATTATCGGATGAAGCATTTGTAAAGCTTAAAATCATGGAAACGACAGATATCCATGGAACGATTATGGACCATGATTACTTTGCTGATGCAGCTGTAAAAAATGGCTTGGTTAGAATTTCAACACTAGTTAAGGCTGAACGTAAAGAAAACCCTAACAATCTATTAGTAGATAATGGGGATATGCTTCAAGGGAATCCTTTTACTGATTATGTGGCAAAAGTAGACCGTCCTACATTTGTTAAACGTTTAGCAGGACTTGACCGTTATGAAACTGCAGTTCAAGTATCAAAACAAGGTTGGGATACAGCAGAAACGGTAATCATCGTAAGAGGTGATGACTTCGCGGATGCGCTGGCAGCTGCCCCATTAGCCTATAAATATAATGCTCCTATTCTATTAACACAAACAGATTCATTAAATACAGATACGAAAAAAGAAATTAAGCGTCTTGGTGCTACAAAAGCAATTGTGGTTGGCGGTAAGGGTGTAGTCTCTAATCGTGTAACCAATGCATTATCATCAAAATTAAATCTTTGGGTAAAGAGAATTTCTGGTGAAGATCGTTTTGAAACAGCCGCAGCCATTTCAAAAGAACTAGGTAATTCTGAGAAGGTAGTTCTCGTAAATGGTTTTAACTATCCAGATGCGATTTCAGTAGCTTCTTATGCGGCTCAAAATGGATACCCTATCCTATTAACAAGAACTGATGCTGTCCCTAACGTAACTTTGGAAGCGCTTGAAAATGTTTCCGATACTATTTTAGTAGGCGGCACTGGCGTTATTAGTGAAAAAGTTGAATCAGCTGTAAAGAATCCACAGCGATTTGGTGGAAAAGACCGTTTTGCAACATCATTAAAGGTGGCAACTGAACTTGGAAGCGTGAAAGAAAAAGTATTCCTTTCAACAGGCTGGGGTTTTGCTGATGCACTCACTGGTTCTGTGCTTGCTGCAAAAGAAGGAGCACCAGTTGTTCTCGTTCAAAAGGATGAGCTTCCTGCTGGTGTAGCAGAACTAGTTCAAAATAAATATGTGACTGTTCTTGGTGGAACAGGCGTAGTTTCCGAAGAAGCGATTACAGGTGAAACACACCCAATCTATGATGCAATGAATATGCTAGATTATGATGTTTCAAACTTTGGAAATCATGAGTTCAACTACGGTCTAGATTTCTTACAAAATAGTATTAATGGAGCAGATTTCCCATTTGTATCAGCAAACGTTTATAAAGCTGATGGCGATAGTGATCCAAGCAATAATAAGAATCTAGTGAATCCATATAAGATTATTAAAAAAGAAGTAGTCGATAAAGATGGTAAAAAGCATAAGCTTAATGTTGGTGTAATCGGCTTTGTACCTCCACAAATTATGCAATGGGACAAGCAAAATCTCGAAGGAAAAGTAATAACAGAGGATATCGTTGCTTCTGCTAAAAAATGGATTCCGCAAATGAAGGAAAACGGTGCTGACCTAGTAGTTGTTGTAGCTCACAGCGGATTCACAACAAATAGAGACGACAAGGAAAATGCAATCCTTGGTTTAAGTGAAGTTGAAAATGTAGACGCTATTTTACTTGGTCACAGTCATTTAGCACTTCCTGGAGATAAAGCATATAACGCTTTCCCAGAAATCATTGATAACGTGAAAGGAACCATCAATGGTGTACCAGCTGTTCAAGCAAAAGTTGATGGACAATTCCTTGGTGTTATTGACCTAGATTTAGATTTCGTTGATGGAAAATGGATAGTGAAGAATTCTCAATCAGAGGTAATGGGTACATCTACAGTAGAGGCTGACCCTGAAATGGTTGAGTTAATGAAGCCTGTTCATGACCATACTATTGAGTATATTAACAGCTCTGTTGGGGAAACAACTGCTCCAATTCATAGCTTTTTCTCAAGGGTTCAAGATGATCCTTCTGTACAAATTGTCAGCAATGCTCAAAAAGAGTACATGGAAAAAGTATTAAAAGGAACTCAATATGAAGGGATTCCAGTTCTTTCATCTGCTGCTCCATTTAAAGCAGGTCGTAATAGTGGTAATGACTACACAAGCATTCCTGCTGGCGAAATGACAATTAAAAACGTAGCAGACCTTTATAAGTTCCCGAATACTGTATCAGCTTTACTTCTAAATGGTAAAGAATTGAAGGATTATTTGGAATGGACAGCTACAAACTTTAATCAGATTAATACTGCTGAAACAAAAGTTCAGACTTTAATCAATAAAGATTTCCCTGATTATAACTTTGATACGATTGACGGTGTTACTTATGAAGTCGATGTAACACAGCCGTTACGCTACGATTCAAAAGGAACAGTTGTTGCGAATCCAGAAGCTAACCGTATTAAGAACTTAATGTATAATGGGCAGCCGGTAACAGATGACATGAAGTTTGTTATTGCTACAAACAACTACCGTGCGTCTTCTCCAATTATTAATCCGGGCGGAGCTAAGACAATTTACGCATCTGCTGATGAAAGCCGTCAGGTAGTAATGAATTACATTATCAACAATAAAGTTATCAATCCATCTGCTGATAAAAACTGGAGTATCTCTCCAATCGATGCGGATGTAAATGTTACATTCCAATCCAGCCCGAAAGCAGAAGAATTTGCAAAAGAAACACCAAACATTAAATATATTGGTATGGATGAAAAGAATGACTACGCTAACTATTCAATTAATCTAAGCCCAGTTAAAGTTCAGCTTCTTGGCTTAAATGATTTACATGGCCAGCTTGATACGGATACAAAACTTACTGTAGAAGGACAAACTGTATATGCAGGAAGCATGGAATATACTGCTGCAGCAATTAGACAGCGTGAAGCTACAAATGAAAATACGCTTCTAGTTAATGCTGGGGATATGATCGGCGGAAGCCCACTAATCTCTGCACTATTCCAAGATGAACCAACTGTTGAAGTAATGGAATCATTAGGTATGGATGTTGGTACCCTTGGAAACCACGAATTTGATGAAGGTATTGCAGAATTGCAACGAATGATTGGCGGCGGTGAGCACCCACAAGGAAAAGGCACAAAAGACTATGACGGTATGAACTTCCCTGTTATTGCAGCAAATGCATTTGATAAATCTACAGGCAAGTTAGTTACAGATGTACCATATGTAGTTAAAGAAGTAGGCGGCCAGAAAATTGGTTTTATCGGAGTGATTACACAAGAAACTCCTGATATGATTGTAACTAAAGGTAATGAAAACCTTCAAATTACCGATGAAGTAGAAGCGATTGACAAATATACTGCAGAGTTAAAGGATCAAGGTATTGAAGCGATTGTTGTTCTTGCCCATAATCCTACAAATCAAAATGGTTACGCAGATCTTTATGACGCTACAAAAATAGCAGAAACCGTAAATGATGAAGTTGATGTTATCTTTGCAGCACATAACCATGCTTTTAATGACAAAGAAGTAGATAATAAGTTAATTGTTCAAGCTTATTCTTATGGATCTGCATTTTCAGATGTTGATCTTGAACTTCACCCAGTAACAGGTGAAATTATCAAGAAAGAAGCAGAAGTTGTAACAGTTTACCAAACTGATTACACTCCAGATCCTGAAGTATCAGCAATAATGAAAAAATACGAAGACGAAATTGCACCAATGAAAGCCGAAGTTGTTGGTAACTCTTTAACTACATTAGCAAAAGGATACCCATCTGTTGCAACTGAATTTGGTGACAATGGATTAGGTAACTTATTAGCTGATGGTATGAAGGCAGCAATGAATTCAGACTTTGCCTTAATGAATGGCGGCGGTGTTCGCGCTCAGCTTGATGCGGGTGAAGTAACATTCGGTGACTTATTCTCCATTCAGCCGTTTGGAAATGTGTTAAATAAAACGAACTTAAGCGGTGCAGATTTAAAAGAAGTATTAAACAAGCAAATTACACCAAAAGGTCTTGATTTCCATATTGCTGGATTCAAGTACACTTACACATGGGATGATACAGCAAAAACAGGACAGGTTGTGGACCTATTCTTACCAAACGGTGAGAAAGTTGATCCAGCGAAGGAATATTCTGTTGTTGTAAACAATTATATGTATGGTAATGCCAGCTATGGAATTCTTCCGCTTGCATCTGGTTTGGAAGTTGGTCCTGAGGATTTAGAAGCTACAGTAGCATTTGTAAAGACTTTGAAATCTCCATTTGAATACAAACAAGAAGGCCGTATTCAAAAAGTAACTCAGTAACCTAAAAAGGGCAGACTCATTTTTTTATGAGTCTGCTTTTCTAATAGATACATAGGAAAAAGATATTTCCAATTAAAAATTTAAACACCAACAATCTATCAGGTTGGGGTATAATCATTTTAGTATAATATATTTTCTCGCTGATATTATTCTTGTATGGAAGGAAGTGCTTGGATGAGGAGGAAAATGAGCTTGTTCCTCGTATTTATTATGCTATTAACCATTGCTGCTCCTGTGAGTGCAAATGGTATTACTATATCAGATATAAATCTGGAGAGTGCAATAAAGGAAGAATTGAAAATCACGACTGGGGAACTCCTACCAGACCAACTGTCCAAGCTTTTTGATTTGGATGGATCAAACAGAGGGATTAAAAGCCTATCAGGTCTTGAAAATGCTACGGAAATTACTAGTCTTACTTTAAATAAAAATGAAATTGCTGACTTAGTTCCTTTAAGTAATCTAGGGAAACTCGATTGGTTGGAACTTAGCAACAATCGGATTTCTACTATAAACAGCTTAGCTAATCTTACTAATCTGGTAGGACTCGACCTATCCAATAATATCATTACCGATGTTTCGGCACTAACAGGGTTAAAAAATTTAGCGATTGTAAATTTAACGAATAATCAAATCTCAAATATTTCTCCGTTGAGTACGTTATCTAATTTGCAAGGCCTATACTTAAGCCAAAACAAAATTTCGAACCTTGCTCCATTAGCAAATCTTAGTTTTTTAGATGGAGATTTACGTCTATCTAATAACCAGATAACTGACATAAGCCCTTTGGCGCAAATAAAAGTATCAAAAGCTCTTTCTATTGATTTGAGCTTTAACCAGATTAGTAGTTTAGAACCATTGAAAAATATTACCAATATAACAAAAATATTAGCAGCGAATAATCAAATAAATAGCCTCCAGTCTATGAGTAATTTAAAAGCCATTCATACTTTGGACGTTGGGTATAATAAGCTTACTAGCCTAGACGGTCTTAACTTGACCAATGGTTCTACCCGCTATAGCTTGAGTTTTAATAATAATCGCATTTCGACAATTAACCAATTAAGCTCCATAACAACTGGAGACATTGACCTTAGCAATAATTTAATTATGGACATTACTCCATTAAAGAATATGAAAAGCGGCTCACTATATTTAAGTGGTAATCCACTAAATAAAGAATCTACTGCAATCATTGAAACGTTAAGAAGTCGAGGTATTTATGTAGACTACGAAATCATTAAGCCAAGTGTTACACGTCTTTCTGGGTTAAGTCGTTTTGATACAGCTATTGCGGTAGCAAGGGCTGGCTGGACTTCTGCTGATACCGTTATTATTACAAGGGGATATGACTTTCCAGATGCATTGGCAGCAGCACCTCTTGCCTATAAATTAAATGCACCTATTCTTTTAACACAAACAGAAGGTTTAACACCTGATACAAAAAAAGTAATAAAAGATCTGGGTGCTAAAAATGCAATTATTCTTGGTGGTCCACTAGTTATTTCAAAGGGAATCGAAACAGAGTTAGCTACCTTAGGAGTAAATAAAATAGAAAGACTGGCAGGGAAAAATCGCTATGAAACAGCTAGTTTAATTGCTGAAAAATTAGGTGGAAACCCTGAAACGGCGGTAATAGCATACGGCTATGATTTTCCTGACGCTCTTGCAGCTGCCTCGTATGCAGCAAGAAATGGTTTTCCTATTCTTCTAACAGCAAAAGATTCAATCCCACCGGAAACCAGAAAAATGTTAATTGGGAAAAAGAAAACAATTGTTGTTGGTGGTGAAGGTGTTATTAATCAAGTTGTCTTTAAGGATCTGCCAGGAGCAGTTCGAATCGACGGTTTAACTCGTTTTGAAACGGCTGCAAACTTTGTGGAAAAGCTTAATTTACCTGCAGAGAAGGTATTTATCGCAAATGGGCGAACTTATGCAGATGCATTAACAGGAGCGGTTTTAGCAGCAAAACAAAATGCACCTCTTTTACTTGTTGAACAGAATTCACTGCCATATGTTACCCAAGACGTACTCATTACCAAAAAAGTAAGGAACGTGGTTATCTTAGGTGGTACGGGTGTCGTAACAGATAATGTAAAGAAACAAATTGAAAATTAAAAAATGTAAAAAATATGCCCTAGTTCTGTAACCAGAAATTAGGGCTATTTTTGTACTTATATTACTTTTTATTCAATAAACTATTCGAGTGTACTTCCTTCTTTACATTTCTCTAAATTCTAACTTATAATACCCAATGTTGAATTAAAAATAAATGCATTCGGCACCATATAAATAAGATAAAAAATTTTCAACCAGAAACCTTTTGGCTATATTATCCGTCTACCTAAAAGGAAAGGAAATTGAATAGTTGGAAGATCTTTAATGAAATGAATTTTTGGTACAGGTACATGTTAAGAATAACGAATATATTACATTTTTCATCAATTAATAACAAAAAACTACCCACTGTGATATAATTACCACGGTGAAATCACATAAATATTCGAGTAAATAATTAGGAGGGGTCTTATGAGGTATCGGGCAAGAATGTTTAGTCTTGTCTGTATTGACTCGGCCGTAGTATTAGTTTCAATTTTCGTTTCACATTTTCTGCTTAACCCTTTTTCATCATATATTGTAACCGAGGTTATTATTGTAACACCCATAACATTACTTATCACCCACCATCTTTTTGCTTATATTTTTGGGCTGTATCGCCGAGTATGGCGCTATGCCAGTATGGAAGAATTAGTGGGTCTTTTTAGTGTTGTTACATCATCGGTTATTATTACTGCCGTCATACAGAAGCTGATGTTCAATAATATTTATGCACGTGGTTTAACGTTAACGTACATGCTTCATATTCTAATGCTTGGCGGGATTCGCTTTTGGTGGAGATTTGCGCAAACAGTTATCTTTGAAGTGCAATTTAAATCAAAAGGAATTCAACCAGCAAAAAGAAAGCGAACATTGATTATTGGAGCAGGATCAACTGGAAGAATGCTTCTACGTCAATTAAAGGAGCATCCGACTACAGATTTGCAGCCAGTAGCTTTTCTAGATGATAATACAACTGTGCAACATTTAAATATTGGCGGTTTACCTGTGGCAGGAGCTATCGATGATATAGAAACGGTAGTCAAGCGTTATAAGATTGAACATGTTGTGATTGCCATACCATCCTTGAAAAAACAACAGCTGGATCAAATTATTACAACCGCAAAGAAACATGTTAATAATGTCCAAATATTACCGATGATTGGTGACCTTGCATCAGGGAAAATTTCTATTAATGAAATACGTGATGTATCAATTGAGGATTTACTTGGACGTGAACCAGTTCAACTTGATACAAAAGGAATTGCGGATAAAATTGAAAATCAAACCGTGTTAATTACAGGTGCTGGAGGTTCGATTGGTTCTGAGCTATGCAGACAACTATGCCTTTTTAATCCACAAAGAGTTGTGTTATTAGGGCACGGTGAGAATAGCATCTATCATATTGAAATGGAATTAAAATCAAAATATCGGAATCAGATTGAATTATGTACAGAAATTGCGGATATTCAAGACCGTGACCGAATGATTGATATTATGATGAAGTATAAGCCATCTTTTGTTTTTCATGCCGCAGCACACAAACATGTACCGCTTATGGAGAGAAACCCTGAGGCTGCAGTAAAAAACAACATTTATGGTACAAAAAATGTTGCAGAAGCCGCTGATATTGCTGGAGTCGATACATTTGTAATGATATCTACAGATAAAGCTGTAAATCCAACAAGTGTAATGGGCGCTACAAAACGTATAGCCGAAATAGTTGTTCAGAATCTCGATCGAAAAAGCAAGACGAGATTTGTTGCTGTTAGATTTGGGAATGTTTTAGGAAGCCGTGGTAGCGTTATCCCATTATTCAAAAAACAAATAGCAAATGGTGGCCCTATAACGGTTACCCATCCAGATATGACGCGCTACTTCATGACAATCCCTGAAGCCTCACGCCTTGTAATTCAGGCGGGTTCACTTGCAAGAGGTGGTGAGGTGTTTGTATTAGATATGGGCGAACCAGTCAAAATTGTAGACCTCGCTTCAAATCTAATTAAGCTTTCTGGTTTTACTGAAGATGAGATAAAAATTGAGTACACAGGAATGCGTCCTGGTGAAAAACTTTATGAAGAAATATTGAATGAAGAAGAAGTGCATCCTGGTCAGGTTTTTTCGAAAATTTATATTGGAAAAGCAACAGAACTAGATGCTGAAGAAGTTCTTTCTACAATCGAGCAAAAGATTCATGATAAAGAGGCATTAAGAACCACACTCTTATCTATTACCAACAAAAAAAATACGACGAAGCCAAATCACGATAAGATAAAAGAGGTATTAAATGCAGCATATTAATAAAGAGGAACGATAGGACATAGGGAATGGACCTCTCGTTCTTTCTTTACCGCGTTATACGATAATCAAGCAATACATAATTTAGATCTTTTGATTTGGTTAAATTAGCGATTTAAAATAATTAATATATAATGAGGAAGATGTTTATGGTGCAGAAGATTTCTACAGGACAAAATGTTGTTATTGGCGAAGATGTTGAGTTTGGGTTGAATGTAACACTAGGTCATAATGTTGTAATATATGATGGTGTTAAAATTGGCAATAATGTTATTATTCAAGACAACGCTGTAATCGGAAAACAGCCAACAAGGGCTAAAGCTTCTATATTACCAGAAACAAAAAAACTGCCTCCGACAATAATTGGTGACGGAGTTACAGTTGGCACCTCAGCAATCATTTATGCGAATGCAGAAATTGCTGATGATGTCTTTGTTGCAGACTTAGCTACTATTCGTGAACGAGTTACCATCGGAACGAAAACTATTGTCGGCAGAGGTGTTGCGGTAGAAAATGATTGCACTGTGGGCAGAAACTGCAAATTAGAAACGAATTGTTATATTACTGCCTATTCAACCATTGGGGATTATGTTTTTATTGCTCCATATGTAGTAACGACAAATGATAACTATATGGCAAGAACAAAAGAAAGATTTAACCATTTTAAAGGTGTTACGATTAAAAATGGCGGGCGTGTTGGCGCTAATTCAACGATTCTTCCTGGTAGAACGATTGAAGAGGATGGTACAGTCGCTGCAGCTAGTGTAGTAACAAAAGACGTAAAGAGCGAAGAGCTAGTGGTTGGATCACCAGCACGGAAACTCAGAGATGTACCAGCGGACCAGCTGTTACGAAACCAATAAACTGGTGGGATAAAATGAATATTTTACTTATAAACCATTATGCAGGGTCAAATGTGCACGGTATGGAATACCGGCCCTATTATCTTGCAAAGGAATGGGTTAAACTCGGCCATAACGTGACAATTATGGCCGCTTCGCATTCCCATATTCGAACGAAGCAGCCCGAAATGAAGGAAGATTGGACAGTAGAAGTACTGGACGGAATTCGATATATTTGGATTCGAACTCCAGTCTATGAAGGGAATGGATTTGGCCGGATTAAGAATATCCTCGCCTTCATGAAAGAGTTAAGCACAAACGTCAATAAGATTGTTGAATTAACAGCACCCGATGCCGTTATTGCCTCCTCTACTTATCCATTGGATATGTACCCGGCGAAAAGAATTGCCAAGAAGGCAAATGCGCAGTTAGTTTTTGAAGTTCATGATTTATGGCCGTTATCGCCGATGCTGTTAGGCAATATGTCTCCGTATCATCCATTTATCATGGTGATGCAAAAGGGCGAAAATGATGCCTACAAGAATGCCGATAAAGTAGTTTCGCTGCTGCCAAAAGCGGATAAGCACATGATTGAGCATGGTATGGACCCTGAGAAGTTTTACTATTTGCCAAATGGGATTGATATAGAGCAGTGGGAGGATGCCACTGAAAAAATCCCAGACGAACATGATAGAGTGATTCGCGAATTAAGAGATAAAGACCATTTCTTGGTTGGATATGCGGGTACTCATGGGATTGCTAATGCCATGGAGTTTTTAATCGAAGCAGCTGAAGACATGAAAGATGACCCCGTTTCGTTTGTTCTTGTTGGAAAAGGACCTGAACGTGATCAGCTAATTCAAATGGCCAAACAAAAGGGGATTGAAAACATTCATTTTCTTCCAGTTATCAATAAAAAAGCGATTCCTGACTTCTTAGGAAAAATGGATTGTAATTATATTGGCTGGCGGAGAAGTCCGTTGTATCAGTTTGGTGTGAGTCCTAATAAACTATTGGATTATTTAATGTCTGGAAAACCAGTTATTCATGGAATTGAAGCCGGGAACGATCTAGTCGAAGAAGCTCGATGTGGTATCTCAATGAAACCCGAGGATCCAAAAGAGATTGTTCAGGCGGTTAGGGAAATGATGAAGAAAAGTAACGCTGAGCGGGAACAAATGGGGAAAAACGGCAAAGAATTTGTTATGAAAACACATGACTACCGAGTACTTTCTCAAAGATTTATAGACGTCTTATCAAAATAATGATTATACAATAGAGGTGCAAACGATAATGAAGACTATTCCATATGCCTTACCTTTAATTGAAGACGAAGAAATTAAAGAGGTAATCGACACGATCCACTCCAATTGGCTGAGCAAAGGACCGAAAACAGTTGAATTCGAAAACCAAATTAAACAATATGTAAATGCTGATTACGGTATCGCTTTGAACTCTTGTACGGCTGGATTACATATCGCCCAGTTAGCAGCAGGAATTGGACCTGGGGATGAAGTTATCACCACTCCATATACGTTTGTAGCAAGTGCAAACACCATTATTCACACTGGCGCAACACCAGTATTTGTTGATATTGATCCAGTGACGATGAATATTGATCCAAACTTAATTGAAGCTAAGATTACCGATAAAACAAAAGGTATTATTCCTGTCCATTTCGCTGGCTACCCTTGTGACATGGATCCAATTATGGAAATTGCCAAAAAGCATAATCTAGTGGTAATTGAGGACGCAGCACATGCCATCTATACGCAATACAAAGGCAGAATGATTGGCAGCATTGGCGATTTCACTTGTTTCAGCTTCTATGCTACTAAGAACCTTGTTACAGGCGAAGGCGGCTTAGTCACTACTCACTCCGAAGAAATGTCCGATAAATTACGGATTATGAGCCTTCACGGAATGAGTAAAAACGCATGGAATCGTTATGCGGACAAAGGCTCATGGTATTATGAAGTGGAATATCCAGGGTATAAATATAATATGACCGATATTCAAGCAGCATTTGGCCTTGTTCAGTTAAGCAAGCTAGAAAAAATGCAACAGACTCGTGAGCAATACGCAAAAATGTACAATGAGGTTTTATCAACAGTAGACGGAATTACACTACCTTATAGTGATGATGTAAACCGCCATGCATGGCACCTATATGTAATCAGACTTGATGAAGAGAAGTTTACGATTGACCGGGCGGAATTCATTGAGAAGCTAAAGGAAATGGGCGTTGGAACAAGCGTTCATTTTATCCCAGTACCAATGCAGCCATATTACAAACGACTTGGCTATAATGCAGAAGATTATCCGAATGCGTTAAAGGCATTTAATGGGGCGATTTCACTGCCGTTATATCCAAGGATGACAATCGAAGAAGTTCAATATGCGGCTAATGCTGTAGTGGAGCTTGCGAAAAAATACAAAAAATAGGGTGATGTTGTATGGAAGAAAAAACAGCATTACAGCATAAACAAAGAAGTTTTCTTTTAAATGATTTTTTCAAGCGAGTCTTTGATATTATGTTTTCCTTAGTTGGATTGGTTATTTTATCTCCGTTCTTTTTAATCATTGGAATTCTGATAAAGTTAGATTCAAAGGGACCCATCTTTTTTAAACAGACTAGGGTGGGACGGAATGAAAAGCCATTTGAGATATTGAAGTTCCGAACAATGGTGACTGATGCTGAGAAAAAGGGTACACAAATTACGGTGGGCAAGGATAGCCGGGTTACGAAAATCGGCAACTTTCTGCGCAAGGCAAAGCTCGATGAATTGCCGCAGCTGATTAATGTATTAAAGGGCGATATGAGCCTCGTTGGCCCGCGGCCAGAAGTACCACGCTATACGGCCTATTATAATCAAGTCCAAAAAAAGATTTTTGATGTGAGACCCGGGATCACCGATTACGCCTCAATTAAATACAGCAGTGAAAATGAAATACTAGGGAAAAGCGAGAACCCTGAAAAAACGTATATTGAAGAAATTATGGTCGATAAATTAAAAATTAATTTAGAGTATATTGAAAAAAGATCAGTTTTTGAGGATATATACATTATTCTAGCAACAATTGGAAAAATATTAAGGTAAACCTCCATAAATTTGTCGAATTTATGGAGAATTATCTAAAATAAGCTTACATTAATATGAATTTACTATGGGAGTGGTATAATTACTTCCGTGGTTTTTTACTACTATTACGTCTTAAGGAGAAGTAATTCATGAGAGTACCTATGCTTGACTTATCTGAACAATATAATGGTTTAAGAGAAGAAATTATTCATACACTCGATGAAGTAATGGGCTCATCAAAGTTTATCCTTGGTGACCATGTAAGGAAAATTGAAGCGTCCGTTGCTGAATTTGCAAATGCGAAACATGGTATTGGAGTAGCCAATGGAAGTGACGCCTTACATATTGCCCTACAAGCATGTGGTGTGAAAGAAGGCGATGAGGTTATCACCACTCCTTTTACATTCTTTGCTACCGCTGGAGCAGTGGCAAGAGCTGGGGCCAAACCTGTTTTTGTTGACATCGAACCGGATACCTTCAACATCGACCCAAGCAAAATAGAAGCAGCGATCACAGATAAAACAAAGGCGATTATTCCTGTTCACCTTTATGGACAGTCATCTGATATGGATCCAATCATGGAAATCGCCAAGAAACATAATTTATATGTGATTGAAGATGCAGCTCAAGCAATTGGTGCTGAATACAAAGGCAGGAAAGTGGGAGAAATTGGCGACGCTATTACTTATAGCTTTTTCCCAACGAAAAACTTGGGAGCTTACGGCGACGGCGGAATGATTGTGGCTCAAGATGACGAAATTGCTGAACAAATGCGGGTTATCCGTGTTCACGGCAGTAAACCTAAGTATTACCACCGTGTTCTAGGCTACAATAGTCGCTTAGATGAGTTACAGGCAGCAATCTTAAATGTTAAATTCCCACACCTTCCAGAGTGGAGTGAAAAAAGAAGAGAGAGAGCAGCCTATTACACAGAGTTGTTGAATGCAAAGGTTCCACAAATCAAAACTCCAGTAGTCAGAGAAGAAAATTATCATGTTTTCCACCAATATACACTTAGAGTGGAAAGAAGAGATGAGCTTCAAGCATTCCTAAAAGAAAATGGCATTGACTCGATGGTTTATTATCCAGTTCCACTTCACTTACAGCCAGTGTTTGAATATTTAGGATATCGTGAAGGTGATTTTCCAATTTCAGAACAGGCATGTAAAGAAGCAGTATCATTGCCAATGTTCCCTGAATTAAAAGCGGAACAGCAAGAATATGTAGTGAAAAAGATTGAGGAATTTTACATTTAGGGATTGTGAAAAAATGAATAATACAGCAAATACTATCGTTCAATACTTGCAATATTTGTGGAAACGAAAATGGCTGATCCTACTCGTAACCATCCTCTTCGCTGGGCTGGGGTATGTGTATGAACAAACAAGGTTTCAAGAAACGTACCGTGGGACTGCCTTGATATTCACAGGTAATGCTAATAATGATGGATTAACGAAGCCAAATGTACAAAAAGGTTTCTATAAAAATCAGTTACCTGAAACATTAAAGCTTGATATCATCCTTCCAGGTAATTTTCAAATCCTGATTACACTGGATGGTACGAATTCAGAAGAAGTTGAAAAGAATATAAATAAGATTTCAAAAAATTATCTAGAACGCTTGGAAGATAATTTTACGCGTCAAGAATCAGCCGTTAAATTATCTCGAGATGACCTTGAGGAATCAAAAGAGAATATTGCTTTTCTGGAAGAACATATGGATTATTATACTAATCAAGTGATCGAGGCGGTAGAGGCAGGGCAGGACATGGGTCCGGCAATGGAGGAATTTACCAAAAATCAGAAATTAATTATTGACTATAAAATTAAATATCATCGCGATAATAAAAAAATATCAAAGCTAGAAAAGCCTGAATTGGCAGATGTTACTGTCGTTCCTGTTATCAATAAACCATTTCTAAATGCCCTAACTGCAGCTGCGTTAGGATTCCAATTAATGATTGTATTTTTAGTATTGTATAAGTTCATCACAGACGCACTAAAAGTAGATCGAAAAAGTGAGGCTAAATCATGAGTTCATTTGAAAGTTTATTAAATAAGATTACCAATCGGACAGCCGTTATCGGTGTTGTTGGGTTAGGATATGTTGGATTGCCGCTAGCTGTTGAAAAAGCAAAGGCTGGCTATAAAGTTATTGGCTTTGATGTACAAGAGAGCAGAGTAGCTCAAGTAAATGAAGGCCATAACTACATCGGTGACGTCGTTGACGAAGAGTTAGCTGATATGGTTAAAGCTGGCTCATTGATTGCTACAACGGATTATTCAAAAATTACCGAAGTAGATGCTGTTGCGATTTGTGTTCCGACACCTTTAGATCGTCATATGCAGCCAGATACTTCCTATGTGGAAATGTCATCAAAAGAAATCGCGAAATATGCGCATGAAGGAATGTTAGTTGTTCTTGAATCAACTACTTACCCTGGCACGACAGAAGAAATCGTGAAGCCAGCTTTAGAAGAAAAGGGATTGATCGTAGGGGAGACAGTCTTTGTTGCTTATTCTCCTGAGCGTGTCGATCCAGGTAACAAAGTCTACAATACCAAAAACACCCCTAAGGTTGTCGGCGGGATTACAAAGAACTGTACAAAAGTTGCGGCAGCAATGTACCAGTCCGTTTTAGAGGGTGATGTTCATGAAGTATCAAGCCCTGCGGTTGCTGAGATGGAAAAAATCTTTGAAAACACGTTCAGACATATCAACATTGCCTTAGCAAATGAAATGGCTATTCTTTGTGATAAAATGGGCATCGATGTCTGGGAAGTAATTGACGCAGCGAAAACGAAGCCATATGGCTTCATGGCGTTTTATCCAGGCCCTGGATTAGGCGGTCACTGTATCCCAATCGATCCGTTCTATTTAACATGGAAGGCTAGAGAATATAATTACCACACAAGACTGATTGAATTAGCAGGGGAAATCAACAATTCGATGCCAGAATTCGTGGTTAACCGCTCATTGGATATCTTAAACAAGTACGCAAAATCCTTAAACGGTTCAAAGGTACTTGTATTAGGGGTAGCCTATAAAAAGGATATTGATGATGTCAGAGAATCTCCTTCCCTTCCAATTATCACCATGCTGAAGGATAAAGGTGCTGAAGTGGTAGTTGTCGATCCATACGTAACAAACTTTAAATTAGACGGTGAAATCGTTAAGACATACGAATTAACCGAAGAGCTCATCGAAAGTGCAGATATAACGTTGGTTCTAACCGACCACACAAACGTTGACTACGCATTAGTAAGCGAAAAGAGCAAAGTCATTTTCGATACAAGAAACGTAATCAAAACTTCTAACGAAAATTACTTTAAGTTATAGAAACTGTATAAAAATGGCTGTGTAAATTGTAACTTTGTTTGATTGGAGCGGAAGGCGCTTGACTCCTGCGGGAAGAACGAGCTGAGTGAGACCCCGCAGGTCGGAACGACCGAGGAGGCTCACGCGCGAGCCCGCGGAAAGCGTAGCGCCTGGAGCTCCAATCAACCAGGCTAATCTAACACAGCCACTAATAAAAGGAGTTTAACTCCTTTTATTTATTTTCGTCTTTAATTTTAGTAAAGATAAAGGTGCTATACACATGGGAAATAACAAGGATTTTGCTAAAAACATTATTATGACACTCGGCCGGCAAGTCACTGCTATTCTGTTAGGTTTGTTAAGTTCGATCATTATCGCTAGATGGCTTGGGAGCACCGGGAACGGACAATATAACCTAATTATCCTTGTACCGACAATGCTGTTCTCGTTCCTAAACTTGGGAATCGGGACCTCTTCCGTCTATTTCGTTGGTAAAAATAATTACAATGCCAGTACCGTATATAAAACCAATACCATTGTTGGACTATTGATAGGAATTGCGGCCCTAATCATCGGCTTTATTTACTTAAACTATTTTGGTGCAGATTTTACTGAAGGAGTTCCGCTTCATTTATTTTACCTCGCACTCCTCTTTGTCCCATTACTAGTATTAAACGAATTTTACCTCGTCCTGTTTCAGGCGAAAAATGACTTTGCATCCTATAATACGATTTCTCTCTTGAGACAGATTTCAGCTCTATTATTTCTCATTATTGGGCTTATGTTCTTTAAATGGGGGTTAATTGGCGCAGTTGTCTCCTTTATCTTCTCATTAGTTATTCAATATATCTTATCGATGTACTTTTTTAAAAAGAGATTAAAGCTCTCCTTTAAACAAGGCAGCTTCTCAGTCGGCTATTTCAAAGAATCACTGAGATACGGTTATAAAGCACATTTTAGTAATATCCTTTCTTTTATCAATTACCGGGCGGACATTTTCTTAATCGGAATGTTTTTGAATCCGCAGGCGGTAGGAATCTACGGGGTTGCCGTTGGAATTGCTGAGAAATTATGGGTCGTATCCCAAGCGATTTCAACCGTGTTATTTCCAAAGGTAGCGTCTATCAATGACGATAGTGAAAAAAATCGATTAACTTCGTATATTGCTCGCAATATCTTGGTCTTTTCATTGTTTACAGGACTCGTTTTTTATTTAGCTGGAAAATTTATTATTGTATTAATGTATGGGAAAGAATATGTAGAGAGCGCCTATGTCCTTTATTTCTTATTACCAGGCATCATCTTCTTTTCAGTCGATCGGATTTTATCCAATGACTTGGCTGGCAGGGGAATGCCGGAATTAAATATGTACACCTCGTTATTTACGGTGATTAGTAATATCGTGCTTAATATTATTCTAATACCTAAATACGGGATTGCTGGTTCGGCATTTTCGACATCGCTTACCTATACACTATGTACGATGATCAAAATCATCATATTTAAAAGAGTAACCGGAACCAAATACAAGGATATCCTATTTATCTCAAAAGCAGATATTATCGGAGCTAAGAATATGATCAAGAGGGTAGGTGGAAGAGGATGAAGGTGTTAATTTTTCCTTCATGGTATCCCACACCGGATTCGCCGATTAATGGAATCTTTTTTAAAGAACAGGCGAAATCATTAGTGAGAAAGCAGATTGACGCGACTGTTTTATACTCAGAAGCATGGAGTATAAAAGGGTTTAAACTCTTTGACCCAAATAGAGGAACCGCTGTTCAAGTAGAAGATCAGGTACCGACCTATCGCTATAAAGATTATAATTACGCACTAAATTTTATTCAAAACGCTGCGGGTAAACAATACCTGAAACGAATTAAAAAACTGTATTTACAGTATAAAAATCAGTATGGGAAACCGGATATTATCCACGCACATTCTGTCCTTTGGGGCGGATGGGCTGCCTCTAAAATCGCCAAGGAGGAAGGAATCCCGTTTGTTCTCACCGAGCATTCCTCATCCCTTGGAAGAGGGTTACTCTCTGATTCCCAAATCAATGAGCTTCGTCAAGTATACCAGGCAGCGGACAAGCTGATTGCGGTCAGTCCGAGCCTGAAAATCCTGATGCAGTCCCTTGTACCAGGTAAAGCAATTTCGATCATTCCAAACATCGTGGACCTAAGTCATTTCACCCTTAAATCTCCCAAGGATTTAACAGGGAAGTTTCGCTTTTTCTCACTTGCTTTTTTAAATAAAAATAAAGGGATGGATATTTTGATTGAAGCTTTTGCAAAGTCCTTCAAGGGGAACAAAAAGGTGGAACTGATAATTGGCGGCAAGGGGCAGGAGAAGGAAAATTTAATGCAGCTAACAGAGAATCTTGGAGTATCCGACATGGTTCATTTTAGGGGTGAATTAGACCGGGTAAAAACGGCGGAAGAAATGAAGAAGGCAAATGCATTTGTGCTGGCAAGCAGATATGAAACCTTTGGTGTCGTCTATATCGAAGCGCTTGCGAGCGGGACACCCGTAATTGGAACAAAATGCGGCGGTCCAGAAATGATTATTGATTCTTCTAATGGTCTATTGGTGGATATCGACGATGTTGCGCAATTGAGCGAGGCCTTACGTTATATGGAGAGACAAGCCAAGGAATACAATCCATCAGAGTTGAGAGAAAACTGCTTAAATCGTTTTGGTGAACAGATTGTAGTAAGTGAAATTATAAAAATTTATGAAGAGTGTAGATAGCATGAAATGGAATCGTAGATTATCACTATATTTATTTGTATTTTTATTATTTATTGATCCGTTTTTATTTTCGATTTCCCTAGGACCCATTGTGATTACATCATCCAGGCTATTTCTGGCGGCTTATATTTTTTACGAAATTAAAGAATACATGGTTGATAAACAGTGGCCGTTTAGTCTTAAAAACTTAAAAATTCCGCTGGTGTTTTTCGGTTTTTGGTTCTATTATGGGGTGCTGTCGACAACCTGGGCCGCAAATAAAAGCCTTGCGATCAAAGAATTGTTCTATTTTGTCATTTTCTTATTTGTTATTTTTGCAATCATCGGGCTGATTATGAAAGTCGATAATGATGAAGCGAAAATTCAAAAGATTTTTAACGTCATCGGAATCATTACCATTGTGATTGCGCTTGTCGAAATTGAGTTAAACTTACATCTTCCGACATCGAGATATGCAACAAATACGGAATTTATGGAGCTTGGTCTACGAGTAGCGACGGCTTATTTTTATAATGAAAATGATTTGTCATTATTTCTCGTGTTGATTGCCCCTTTTTATCTAGCGAATATCTTTAAAGGAAAATTTCACTTTAATCTTTTTTATATCAGTATGTTTGGCTTAGTATGCATTATCATTTACCAGAACGGATCGCGGGCGGCTCTTGTCTCGGTCTTGATCCAAATAGCCGTTTGGTTCTTCATCAATCATCAAAAAATCGCAAAGGTCATGCTTGGTGTTGGTCTGGTATTTACGCCGATTGTTAGTTTTGTCATTATTTCCAAAGCCTCGAGTCTTTTGAGCATTTATAATATGACAGTGGAAAGTGTAAATTCCGTGCAGATCCGGCTAAACTTGGTTTTCAGCGGTATCTTATCCTCAATCCGCATCTTCCTTCTCGGGGTTGGACCGGGTAACTTTGAAGTAAATGTGGATAAGGATTTATTTAATACAAATAGAATCGTAAACCCGCATAATTGGTGGGTTGAATTATTTACGAACTATGGGCTTTATGTATCTCTGGCGTTTCTAGCATTTTTTATTTACTTGATGCGTCAAATGTACAGTGCATATAAGGTAAAACATAGTCGTCTGCCGCTGATTTATCTTTTAAGCCTTTGTGGGTTTATTCTAGCTTCAATCGGACCCAGCAGGACCTTTTATTTTTGGCCGATGTGGCTGTTCTATGCACTAATCTTGGCTTATTTAAATAAATCACCGAAATCTTATCAAGGGAATGAAAAATACTAATGAAAATTTGTTTTCTAGCCCCTGCCAACTCGATCCATACTGTTCGCTGGGTAAACAGTATGGTCGCAAGAAACCATGAAGTCCATTTAGTCAGTCTTCATAAAGAGACGATACACAAAATAGATCAGCGGGTTCATGTTCATTACCTTCCAATACCCGCACCCTTAGGGTATTATGGGAACTTTCTTTTTGCAAAAAGATTATTGAAAAATATAAAACCTGATATCCTAAATACGCATTATGCGAGTGGTTACGGAACGTTATCCCGGTTCATTGATTATACGCCAACTTTATTAAATGTGTGGGGGAGTGACGTGTTTGAATTTCCTCATCAAAGCAAGAGTAACTACCGGGTAATAGTTAATAATTTATTAGCGGCAGATTACATTGCTTCTACTAGTATCGTGATGAGAGATGAGGTTAAGAAATTAGTTGATATAAAAAAAGAAATTAGTTTAACACCATTTGGTGTGGATACACATGTATTTAAGCGATTACCATCGGACGCTACTCCAAATGATAGGATAAAAATAGGGATTGTAAAAGGCTTAAAAGCCTATTATGGGGTTGAATATTTAATCCGTTCGATCCCCATCCTGTTTAGTCTGCTAAAGGACAATAAAGCTGAATCCCACATTCCCAAAATTGAAGTAGAGATAGTGGGGCATGGACCACTTTATCAATCTTTAAAGGATTTGGCTGACAGTTTAGGACTTAGCAGCATCATTGACTTTAAAGGTGAGATTCCTCATCATGATATACCCAAGATATTAAATTCATTTGATATCTACTGTGCTCCAAGTATTGCCGAAAGCTTTGGTGTGGCGGTATTAGAAGCTTCAGCTTGTGGTTTGCCGGTAATAGTTACCGATGTTGGTGGACTTCCTGAAGTTGTAAGAGAAAAGGAAACCGGTTTTATTGTGAACGCTAAAGACCCTAAAGCGATTGCGGAAAAACTTTATCAGCTTGTTGTTGACCCTGATTTAAGAAAAAGGATAGGAAAAAATGGTGAAGAGTTTGTAAGGGAAAATTTTTCATGGGATAAAAGTGTGGATGTCATGGAAAAGGTATACAAAGAAATCCTCAATCAACATTAATAAAAATAGCATTCTTTGGCAAAGGAATGCTATTTTTTTGCTGTTTTAGAAGATAGGCACTAGATTACTAGGATAATATTGGGAAAAATGTAGAAATATTAAAATAGATTATTGACATAGTCGAAAAATGACGGATAATAGTAGAGAGAGAGGGGGAGAGTTAAATAAAAACTCGAAGAATGTCACGTGTGTTGATAATTCTTTCTTTTTTTATACTTTATTCCACATTGCCAGCCCAACTTTATCATGTATCTGCTGCTAGTTTAGAAGAATCTATTCAATTTAATCCCTACGAAATTCACGAAAATATTACTCTAGCTAAAGACGGCGAAACAGTCGCTACTTTACAACAAGGGAATATTTTTTATTTTTATAAGCAGGGGGAAGAACAGTTTTTAATGAAAATTGGAAATGAAGAATTTATTATTTCCAGTAACTCTATTCAAGAATTGAATAGCACGGATCTGCTTGAAAATGTAACGTACGTTTCAGATCAAGATACTATAGAGAAAGAGATTATTTTAAATCCTGAAACGATCATTTTTGATGAGTTGGATCCATCCAAAACTTTTTTAACGATTAAAAAAGAGCAGGCACTTCCATTAATAGAAGAAAATGATGAAATGTATAAAGTTGTAATTGGCAGCAGAATTGGTGTAGTAAAAAAAGAGAAAATTACATCAGATACTAATGTAGAGAATCATGAAGCTGAAAGTATCCCAAAGGATATAGACAGTCATGAGCAACCCACAATAGAACAAGAAAATGCAATTCCAAAAGATAGACAATATGAAATGTCGAGTCCTGCGAACCTAAGTGCCTCTACTACACTTTTTTCAGGGAATGAAAAATATTTCAAAACGAATTCAATCGATGTTCCCATTTACTTCAATGATAATGGCAAAAATAAAGAAGTAGGGCATTTAGTTCCTAATCAAGAATATGTTATCTTATCTCAGGATGATAATTGGGTAAAGATTAAATACGGTAATACAGCCGCTTATGTAAAGAAGTCTTTACTGCTTCCGAGTAGCGGAGGGTCCATTGCTAATTTGAGTAATAATATCAATTCCAGCAGATTCTTTCAAACGAATCGCCCCCTATCCGTATATGATAATACTTCAGGTACTCTAGTTGAATTTGCAATCATTGAACCCGGGCAAATTTATCCTGTCATTAAACAAACCTCAATGAATTGGTTTCAGGTAGATTTTGCAGGTAGAATTGGCTATGTTTATATTCCCCATTTAACGTACCTAGTAAACGGTTCAGATAAATATTTTAAAGCAACTGAAGATCATTTATCCATATATCTTAATGATAATGGTAAAAATGTTCTTGCAGGTGAGTTAGTTAATGGGCAAGAATATGTAGTATCAGGCAAGATTGAAGGATTTGTAAGATTGAACTTCGGAAAAATTACTGCTTATGTCAGGGATAAGGGATTAAAACCTAGTAATGGCTCAACAATCAACAATCCTAGTTCTGAAGTAGCTAGTTCTGGAAGATTTGTTAAAGCTAAAGCGAATATTTCGATTTACGATAATACTTCAGGCAGTTTGGCTGAGTATGCCGTGATTAGTGAAGGACAAACCTTTGAAATTATCAGGGATACTTCCACTTATTGGGCACTAGTTAATTTTGGCGGTAGGATTGGCTATATTTATAAACCGCATGTCGAATATATTTTTAATCAATCTGATAAATATTTCCAGCCGCTTAGAGAGAATGTTGAAATCCTTTTGAATGACAATGGGAGCAATGTTTCAGTTGGAAAATTGGTTTTGGAACAAAAATACTCGATTATTGATTTCATTCCCGGATTTATTAAAGTGAAATATGGGTATGGTTCAGCGTATATTCGAACAGGAAATGTTTACCCAACGAATGCAAGTGGAGTACAAAACTTACAGACAAATGAGGTAAATAGCTCCACTCAGTTCAAAGCACTTACAACGCTTTCGATTTATGATAACACCTCTGGTTCGTTAGTGGAATTTGCGAAATTGGATCAAGGACAAAGTTACCCAATCATTAAACAAACGTCAGCAGAGTGGTTTCAGGTTTTATTTGCAGGCAGAATTGGTTATGTCTATAAACCACATGTTTCCATCGGACCAATTAAATCCTATATAAATACCAATTATAACCTAACATTGGATCAAATGTTCTTAAAGCAATGGGCAGTACAGCCACAAACAGATAAAAATTACGACAGCTATGTAGCGAAAGAATTTATTGCTATTGACCCTAACAACCCTTCGATAGGGACTGTAACAGCAGACATATTAAATGTTCGCGGGACTCCTGAAGCAAATCCAATCCACAATTGGAAACTAGGAACATTGTATCAGGGAAATGTTGTATCAATTATCCGTGAAGTGAATGGTTGGTATCAGATAAAATTCAACCAGACTTGGAAAAATGCCAGCCCTGAAGATGTAATGTATTATCTTAATCCTGATAATTTCGCAAAGGATTCAAAATACTACTACCAGTTTTTAAAACTTTCTAAATCCGCTGGTCTAAATGCTAATGAGGTAAATACAAAGGTTCTTTCAAATAAAGGGATATTAACGAATCAGGCTCAATCTTTTATTGATGGAGCTAATAAATATAATATTAATGAGGTATACCTGCTAGCTCATGCCCTTTTAGAAACGAATCATGGTCGCTCACCTTTAGCGAATGGAATTATTGTGAGTAGTGTTAATGGAAAACCTGTTGAACCCAAGAAAGTATACAATATGTATGGAATAGGTGCCTTTGATAGTTGTCCTGAACAATGCGGTTCAGAACGCGCGTATGTAGAAGGATGGTTTACTCCTGAAGCAGCAATCATTGGCGGTGCAAAATATATCGGAGAAAATTATATTAATAATCCGACTTATCAGCAGGATACTTTGTATAAAATAAGATGGAATCCAGAAAGGCCGGCAACCCATCAATATGCTACCGACATAGGTTGGGCTTATAAGCAAGTAACCAATATTAGCCAGATTTATGATCTCCTTGAAAATTATGAAATTACTTTCGATGTACCGTCCTATCTTAAGTAATAAGCAAAAAAGCAATTGTTCATTTGAACAGTTGCTTTTTTATGTTATCATTCTCAATTGAGATTGCATTAAGGTTGGTGTAAAATGGATTAGGTAACCAATTACTATTGTAAAAGAGGAAGTTATTGTGAAGGAAATTCTATTTATTGCATACTTTTTTCAACAAGAGGACGGGGTAGGCTCTTTTAGGTCTAGAGCCCTAGCGGAAATGCTAAAGACCAATGGATATTCCATTAATGTTATTTCAAAACACTCATTTCATCCGCTAACGAAAAACAATATCTTGTTATGGGGTCTTTTTTGTTTTTTTAGGGTTCTATTTAGCAAAGAAAGAATTGTATATGTATCTTGCGGTCCATTTCTCCATTTACCCTTTATTAATTTAGCAGCTATTATTCGTAGGAAAAAGCTTGTAGTTGATTTTCGAGACCCATGGTCGTTAAACATCAAGCATGGGTATGGTCAGGATGTGAAGCCAAATTCTTTCAAGCTTTTTATAGCCGAATCTGTGGAGAAACAAATTTATCGTACATGTACCTCCTTTATTGTATGTACTGAAGGAATGTATGAATCCTATAAGGCTTTATTTAATGATGGTACAAAAATAGTAACGATCCATAATGGACATGTCTTGAATGATGATGTAGTACATGGGATTAAGGAACATAGTGGAGAAATGTCTATTCAGTTTGTGTGCTTAGGAAAATTTGCTGAGTATCATTATGATAAGGCACTTACCACCCTTAAGAAGATTTCCGAACTCCGTGATAAGGGGAAGAAGGTTTCAGTGAATTTTATTGGGTCTGATATAGAATTGACACAAGGAATAATTAAGGAGGCAGGACTTGAAAAAGACTCAACCGTATACCCACGCTTAAATTATGATGAAGCAATAAGTATTGCTAGAAATAGCGACGTTGGTCTTGTAGTTTTAAGAAATGAAGCGTATGAAATTGGAACAAAAATTTATGATTATATTGGCATGGGAATACCTGTCTTAGACTCTTTTGAAAATGGTACAAATTTTAAGAATAAATTTAATAAATATTTATTTACGGATACAACTTTTACTATTCCAATCGAAGATAGAGAATTTTATTCAAGAGAAAATCAATATAAACGGTTTTTAACGGTATTTAGTGATTTGTCATCCTAAAGTTTCTAGTTAAAAAAATCTCCTAACCCAATGGTCAGGAGATTTTTTTTAGTTATTTGTTGTATCATTTTCAGTGGTGTTACTAGTAGTATTGTTCGGATCTATTGTTTGAGTTAATTCAGTAGCCGATAAAATCCTTCTAATTTCATCGCCAACTTCTTGTAGAGAATCTTTGTCTGGCTCGTAATAGTAAATGCTATTAATCATTCTGTCTTCGCCTTTAATCTCTAAACGCTTAAATTCTTGATTTTTAATTTCATCATAAAAAGTTCGTAAACCAAGAAATTCATTTAATTGAATATTTGTTTTAATGTTTGCACCTATTGTTTCTATAACTCTATTTGCTTTCGTTAAGGTATTAAGAGAAATTGCTTTATCAGCGATTGCTCTAATGGCTTCCTGCTGTCTTTCATTACGGCCGAAATCACCACGCGGATCTTCTTTTCGCATTTGAACAAATGCAAGTGCTTCTCTGCCATCTAACTTCATTTCACCTTCTTTAAAATAAACATATTTATTTTTTAAATCGACTTGTTTAAAATCAAAAGGAACTGTTACAGTAATACCGCCAAGCTCATCAATAACATCTTTGAAGCCTTGAACACCTGTCTTAATATAATAATCAACTGGAACATCTAAAAG
Source organism: Neobacillus sp. YX16 (assembly GCF_030123505.1). Classification (GTDB taxonomy): domain Bacteria; phylum Bacillota; class Bacilli; order Bacillales; family Cytobacillaceae; genus Neobacillus. Next base: position 5,266,130 of record NZ_CP126115.1, on the reverse strand, counting down.
TTCTTGCACTGCTTCAATCGTACCTTTCTCATCCCCATAGGCATAAGCTGCATTAATTTTATCCTTACTTTCTATTTCGGGGATATAGGCCCTGGTATCTCTAGGAATACTTAAAATGGCAACCTCTTTTGTTATTGGATTAAGGGTAATAAGTAAAAGAGTATCCGTTCTGCCTTTATCATTTTTCACATAATCATCTACACCCATCAAGAGAATTGTCACAGGATCAGATTTAAGTGTTACCTTCTCTTCACGAAGTTCTGACTTTTCCCCTCTATCCAATTCTTCATAGCTGCCTTGGGCTACATTCTTTATCGTATAGGCGATATAAGCAGCATAACCGAGTCCAGCTATAGAAGTGATAAGTAATAAAGTCAATAGTACTTTAAAAAACCGTTTAAGGGGCGTGGTTTTCTTCCTTTTCCTCTTCGCCACTCTGGTAGAATTCATATATTTGCCTCTTTTCATCTATGTTGAAGAAATAATAATTTTACATTTTAACTAGTATAGTATATTTTATTTTTGGGTAATATTCAATCGGTTTTTTCGACAATTTGTTCCATAAATAGGCAATTTCCTTCACATACTTCTACTTGACCATTAGTTTGCTCAATAATCCAGTTTTTAAATAGTTCTTTTTGCTCCATTTTAACATATGTTTCAATTTCGACTTTATCTAGATAATTAATTTGTTTAATCTCATATTCAGAAGCCCGCAGTTCCTTTTCTATTTTCCCAAGCCAGGTATATTCAATCGTCACATGAACAATTTGAACAAGCCTTCTTTCGACAATGCCGCCGGTATTTAAGCCTTCCGAAGTCGCCTTACCGTAAGCTCGAATCAGCCCGCCTGCCCCTAATTTAATGCCGCCAAAGTATCGGGTAATTACGACCACGGTATCTTTCAGTTTCTTTTTTTTCAGCACCTCAAGAATGGGTACACCTGCAGTTCCGCTGGGTTCACCGTCATCATTGGCTTTTTGTATTTGATCATGTTCACCAATGATATAAGCAGAACAATTATGGGAGGCATCCCAATATTTTTTCTTAAGTGTTTGAATAAATTCCTGAGCCTCAGCTTCCGTTTCTGCTCTTTTAATATGTGCAATAAATCGGGACTTTTGAATATTTATTTCATGTTCGCTAGCTTCCTTTTTAACGGTGTAATAAACAGATAGCATAGTACTCCCTCCATACTCTTTTTAGATAATATAAAAAAAACATTGGTGTAATATAACTTTAATATAGAAGTGATTTTCCCGTGGTATAATAAGTAATGTTTCAATGGTGTATAATCTATTTTTTTAAAATAGTAGTTTAGCTATCAAACATTATACTACTAATGAACTAGAAAGTTGGGAAAATTTCTGTTTTAATGCATTGATATAGTAAAATATTCCAATACGCGTTAAACTAGAAAAAAGGTCTCTGGAGGAGAGCATGGCCAAAATTCAGAAGATTAATGTGAAATCAATTGATGAAATCCGTGAAGAGATGATTGAAACTGTCACAAGCAGTAAAAGCGATATCTTTCAAATAAGTGAGCAATGCCGAAAAGATTACGATAATATGACAAATGAACTAAGAACCATTAGAGAGATGATGGTGAAGCTGATAGCAGAAGAGGAACGCCTTGAAGAACAGGTTCTAAAGGCGAGGTTAAAACTATCAGAACTTAGCATGAATTTTAAAGACTATACTGAAGTTGAGGTCAGGGAAGCTTACGAAAAAGCGCATCAGCTGCAAATGGACCTGTCCATTAATTGGCAATACAAAAAACAGCTATTGGATAAGCGGGCAGACCTCGAGCGCAGGCTATTGGGGCTCGATGAAACGATAGACCGTGCTGACCAGCTTATTTCGCAGATTTCTGTAGTTATGAATTATCTGATGAGCGACTTAAAGCTTATGGGTGAAGAATTACAGAATGCAAAAGCAAAACAGGACTTTGGTTTGAAAATTATCGAGGCACAAGAGGAAGAGAGAAAAAGGCTTTCAAGAGATATTCATGACGGTCCAGCACAAATGCTTGCCAATGTGATAATGAGATCGGATTTAGTGGATCGTGTTTATCGCGAGCAAGGACCTGAGGAAGCCTTTAAGGAGATTGGCAGCTTCAAAAAAATGGTCCGCGCCGCACTCTATGAGGTCCGAAGAATCATCTATGACCTTCGTCCGATGGCGCTTGATGATTTAGGCCTAGTTCCGACCCTCAGAAAATATTTACAAACCATCGAAGAATATCATAACAAGTCGAAAATTGAATTTACTAACATTGGATTAGAACGCAGGCTTCCAGTGAAATATGAAGTGGCACTATTTCGTTTGATTCAAGAATCTGTGCAAAATGCATTAAAGCATGCAAATGCCTGTGGAATACATGTAAGGCTTGAAATGACAAAGAATGAGCTAACCGTTCTAATTAAGGATAATGGGGCAGGTTTCGATACCACCCAAAAAAAGCCCGAGTCATTTGGGATCATCGGAATGAGAGAACGGGTAGAGTTGCTTGAAGGAAATATTGCGTTTGAATCTAAAATTGGAAAAGGAACTTCCGTTTTTATCGTGGTTCCAATACCGGCTTAAAACAAAAATAAAATGATTTTATGCGGAGCAGGAGGGGAAATAAATGATGACTAAGATTGCAATTATCGACGACCATCAGCTATTTAGAGAAGGGGTTAAACGAATTCTAGAATTCGAAAAGGCATTCCAGGTTGTTGCCGAAGGTGATGACGGCAGTGATGCGGTAACCATTGTTAATGCTTATAAACCGGATGTTGTGATTATGGATATAAATATGCCTCAGATGAACGGAATTGAGGCTACACGTGAATTGTCAGAGAAATTTCCAGACACTAAAATTATCATCTTATCTATCCATGATGATGAAAACTATGTTACTCATGCACTTCAAACAGGTGCAAGAGGGTATTTATTAAAGGAAATGGACGCTGATGCATTGATTGAAGCCGTCCGTGTTGTGGCTGATGGTGGCTGCTACTTACATCCAAAGGTAACTCATAACCTAGTAAATGAATACCGCAAGCTGACAGCTGGACGTTCAGGCGGCGGAGCTTTTGTTCAAACACTAGAACTGCGTCGTCCGTTACATTTGTTAACACGCCGCGAATGTGAAGTACTGCAAATGCTGGCTGATGGAAAGAGTAACCGCGGAATTGGTGAAGCTTTATTTATCAGTGAAAAAACAGTGAAAAACCACGTGAGTAACATTTTACAAAAAATGAATGTTAATGACCGTACGCAAGCGGTTGTTACAGCTATTAAAAACGGCTGGGTTGAAGTACGTTAATTTAAGATATACATGAGGGCATGCCGCTTGGAAATCGGCGTGCCCTCTATTTTTTTTATCGTTTTTCAGATAGAATAGAACAAAACATACTCTAAGGATGGTTTCAATATGAAGACGGCCGTTGTTACGGATAGTACAGCATACATACCAAAAGAAATACGCGATAAATGGAATATACATATGATCCCGCTAAATGTCATCTTTGGCAATGAGGCCTATCAGGAAGAAGTAGACATTACGGCAGGACAATTTTATCAAGAAGTGAAGGAGAAAGAACTCCCAACCACTTCCCAGCCTCCAATCGGCCAGTTTGTAGAGCTGTTTGAAACATTGTCTAAAGACTATGAGGCTGTCATTAGCATCCACCTCTCGAGTGGAATCAGCGGCACTTTTGCTGGAGCTGTTACAGCTAGTACGATGGTGGAAAATATCAAGGTGTATCCATTTGATACTGAGGTTAGCTGCATGCCACAAGGGTTATATGCAATTGAGGCGGCCAAAATGGCTCTTGACGGCGCGGTGGCGGAGGATATTGTGTCACGCCTTGAAGAATTGAAAAAAACAGCACGTGCCTATTTTATGGTGGATGATCTTTCTCATCTACAGCGAGGCGGCCGACTATCGAGCGCTCAAGCGATTATTGGCAGCCTGTTGCAAGTAAAACCGCTGCTTCACTTTGAAAACAAAGTCATTGTTCCTTTTGAAAAAATACGCACGAGGAGAAAAGCTATGAAACGGATTGTCGACTTGTTAGGAGAAGACGCCGCTTCAGGTAATCCTTATCAAGCCGTTATTATCCATGCCAACCGCGAGGAAGAGGCGTTGGAATGGCGGTCTGAACTTGAAAGTTTATATCCAAATGTAGAATTCTCGCTCAGCTACTTCGGCCCTGTCATTGGCACTCACCTGGGGGAAGGTGCCATGGGTCTTGGATGGATGAAAAAATAATTGTTTGAAAAAGTCAGGCAGATTGTCTGGCTTTTTTGTATTTTATAGAGGTAATTTGCTTATAAATTGGCGTTGTGCGGGATTAATGTGGAATCCGGCGGAATACTCCGAAAGTTGGCGGGATTATCTTAGAAACGCGCGGGAATCCTTCAAAAGGTCGCGGGATTATCCCCAAAACGTGCGGAACCAAATTTTTTAAAGATAAATTTACAAGTCAGGCATTGCACCTGACTTTTATATGAATGAGTTAGTAGTTAAAGAGGTAATTTGCTTAGAAAAGGGCGTTGTTCGGGATTATCGGGGAAACTGGCGGGAATACGCTAAAAGTTGGGGGAATTATCACAGAAATGTGCGGTATTCCTTCAAAAGTTCGCGGGATTATCATTCAAACCCGCGGGATTAAAAACCGCCATCATATTTTCTCAAAAAATCATTCGACATTTAGCAGGAACTCTGACACTTCTTGTAGAAATTAATTAAAAATAATAAAGGAGTGATACAGCTTTGATTATGAAAGCATTAACGATGCCACAGTGACTTGTGTTAACTGAGATATTACAAAGACGGCTGCTGATTGGTAATATCAAGAGATCAGAAGTCGATAAAGATCTATCAAAAAGATGGGCCGGATATTGGGGTGAAATAACATTAGATAAATACTTAAAAGAACTGCCCGCCAATCAATATTACATCTTTTATGACCTCCAGCTTAAAATCTACGGAGTACACTTCCAAATTGATACCCTCCTAATTTCCACAAAGTATATACTCATCATTGAAGCAAAAAATATTTCCGGTACTTTAACTTTTGATAATAAATTTAAGCAGCTCATTCGGCTGGAAGATAATGAAGCTTTTGAAGATCCGCGTATTCAAGCTAAACGGAATTTAACTCTTCTAACACGTTTTTTTCAAAGTAATGGGTTTAAAGATTTACCAATCGATTACCTTGTTTTTTTCAGCAATGTCAAAACTAGGTTAATAGCATCCCCTGAAATTGAAACGGAATTGTCTAAGGTTTGTAAAGCAAGAGAAATTTTCGAGAAAATAGAGGCATGTGAGACGGCTTACCAACAAGAAAGAATAAGCCATTCAGAAATTAGTAGCATGACAGAAATACTAATTCGTAACCATCAGCCTAAAAAGATAAACATCCTGGAACTATACAAAATTGCTCCAACGGATACTGTAACAGGGGTTCGGTGTACAAAATGCTCAACCATACCTATGGTGTACAGAAAAGGGAAATGGATTTGTTCATCTTGCAATTTCTCCTCAAAAGATGCACATTTGGAGGCTATAAATGACTTCTTCCTTCTAATTAAATCCACGGTTACCAATAATGAATTGAAAGTATTTCTTCATCTCCCTTCAAATGATATATCTCAGAAAATCCTAAAAAGATTAAAATTAGCTAGTACAGGTAAAACCAAAAGTCGCATTTACCATCAACACATTGAGAGGAGTGTGTCCCCGTGCGGTACCGCTTAAATGGCACTATTTTAATCCCACAAAGAGAAAAAGAAAATTCATTACCAATCTCCAAAATCCAAACCATTCCACAGCCATCATTAAACCCTAACTTTCCCTATAACCCAGACCTGCAACTACTTCTGGCAGGCAAACAACTTTTACTGGATGACCTGCTCTTCCCTCATGAAGAAATCCAAAAACATTATGAAAATGGTTATGTTACCTACCGAAAGGGGATAGAATACAGCAGGAATCGACCTGCCTGTTCACGTTGTGGCAACAAGGAAGAGAATTGGTTTGCACACTTTCCCTGCTCGCGGTGCGGAGAAATCTGCCATTATTGCCGTAAATGCTTAATGATGGGAAGAATCAGCGCTTGTACTCCTTTACTTGGCTGGAATGGACCAACGCCAAAGCACCCTTTGCCGAATAAAATCCTTGAGTGGAAAGGGAAGTTATCGGAGGGTCAGCAAGCAGCGTCGAACCAGGTAGTTGAAGCCGTGATTACCAATAAAGAGCTGCTCGTTTGGGCAGTTTGTGGGGCAGGGAAAACGGAAGTTCTTTTTGAAGGCATTGAATCCGCATTAGCATCAAAAAAGAGAGTATGTATCACTACGCCACGAACCGATGTTGTCCTAGAACTGACGCCAAGACTAAAAGCAGCCTTTCCAGGTATTACGGTTGCTTCCCTATATGGAGGGAGTGAGGACCGCCATCTTTATGCACCGATTACGATTGCGACTACCCACCAGCTCCTCCGTTTTTACCATGCCTTCGATACGGTTATTTTAGATGAGGTAGACGCCTTCCCTTATACAGTGGAGGAATCCCTCCAGTATGCCGCTGTACAGGCGAGAAAACCAGTGTCGGCAATGATTTACCTAACAGCGACTCCAAATGAAAAATGGCAAAGGGAGTGCCGCACAGGAAAACGGGCTTTCACCACAATCCCAGCTAGATTCCATCGTCATCCTCTGCCTGTTCCTCATTTTACATGGTGTGGCAACTGGCAAAAGCAATTGAAAAAAGACAAGCTTCCAACCAATATCCTTCACTGGATAAAAGAGCGACTCGAACACAATAAGCAGGCTTTACTCTTTTTTCCTCATATAGCTCTTATGGAAAAAGCTCTCCCCATACTAAGAAAGTTAGCGTCCGACATTGAGGCTGTTCATGCCGAAGATCCAGACCGTAAAGAAAAGGTTCAAAAAATGCGTAACAAAGAAATTCCTTTATTACTGACCACGACGATTTTAGAACGAGGTGTTACCTTTCCCAATATTGATGTTGCCGTTATCGGTGCTGAGGATAACATATTTGCTGAAAGTGCTTTGGTACAAATAGCTGGGAGAGCGGGAAGAAGCAAGGAGTATCCCGAGGGTGTAGTGACATTTTTTCATTATGGAAAAACAGAGGAAATGATAAAGGCGCGAAAACAAATTACAGCGATGAACCAAGAAGGATACAGAAAGGGGCTACTTGATTCATGAAAATCTTCCCCGAGGAGCAATGTTTAATTTGTCATGAAAAAATCATACCTGTCATTGGGTGGACAGCGATTTTTTCAGAAGAAAAAGAACTTATTATCTGTTCAACCTGTAAGGATAAATTTCAAAGAGTGGAAGGAGAAAAATGTAAGCTGTGCAGCCGTCCGTTTCAATTTTTAGAAGAGAAGTTTCGTCGCGGAGAAATGTGTCATGACTGCGAGCGTTGGGAGGAGGACTGTGACTGGAAGGGATACCTCCACACAAATCATTCTATTTTTCTCTATAATGATTTTTTTAAGGAGGTAATGGCAAAATTTAAATTCCGTGGAGATTATGTATTGGCGAAAATATTTGCCGATAGTGTAAAGGAATTCCTGAATAAGATACAGCCAGATTTACTTGTGACTATTCCATTAAGTGATGAGCGCCTTTATGAGCGCGGATTTAACCAAGCAGAGGCACTGATTATAGAGTCTGGATTAACCTCGGCCAAGCCCCTTACCCGAATACATGCGGAAAAACAATCAAAAAAATCAAGATCGGAACGAATTCATATTCCGCAGGTTTTTCAGATTAACCCTCAGATTGAAATAAAAGGTAAACATATCCTGCTAATTGATGATATCTATACGACAGGTTCCACTCTTAGGCATGCTGCCAAGTTATTAAAAGAATCGGGAGCGGAAAGAATACAATCCTTAACGCTTGCACGATGACCTTCATCCCCGAGGTTTATTGTTTTTAGGCTTTTGCAGGCAATTCATTAGAGTTTAAAGTGGTAATTTGTCCTCAAACATAATAGACTAAAGGTGTAAGGAAGATTATTAAAAATTAGAAAATAGATAGAAAAGTGGTTCTCACTATTTCCCCTGTGTTTTTGTCAAAATTTCGACAAAATTTTTGTTCTGATTTAGCAGGATAATCATAGGATAAAATAGAAATGTATCTACATAGGAATATAAAGGAGGAGTCCACAAATGAATTATAACGTTCGTGGTGAAAACATTGAGGTAACTCCAGCAATTAGAGAGTATGTTGAGAAGAAAATTTCTAAATTGGAACGATATTTCACAGAAGCACCTGAAGCAAAGGTAAATGTGAATTTAAGATTCAATCAAGATAAAACTTCTAAAGTAGAGGTAACCATTCCCCTGCCAAATCTAGTTCTTCGTGCAGAAGAAACGAATGTAGATATGTATGCTGGCATTGACTTGATTTCAGATAAGCTTGAGCGTCAAATCCGTAAGCATAAAACAAAGGTTAATCGTAAATTCCGTGAAAAAGGTGATTTCCCGGTTACGTTTGCAACTTCTGAAAATACAGATGTCCTAGAGCAGGATGAAGACGATTTAGAATTAGTTCGTACGAAGCGTTTTGATCTAAAGCCTATGGACAGTGAAGAAGCAATTCTGCAAATGAACCTTTTAGGACACAGCTTCTACGTGTTCAACAACGCTGACACTAACCGTACAAACGTAGTTTACAAGCGTAAAGATGGAAGATATGGTTTAATTGAAACGCATTAATATGTAAATGAACGCAGTTCGGACTATCCGGACTGCGTTTTTGATTTTAATATACCAAATTTTAAATTTTTAATATAATTAGAATAGTAGAAAGAAATGATTTTTTATACTCATGCGGGATTAATTTCGATTGTCGCGGAATTATTGGGATAACGCGCGGAATTAATTCGAATTCTCGCGGTATTATTACGAAACTCCGCGGGATTATTACACAAACCCGCGGAATTACCAAATTTAAAGAGGAGGGCTTCTAATGACGTTTTCAATCGTAGGATTTGACCCCATCGAAAAAGAATGGGGCATTGCAGTTCAATCAAAATTCCTAGGAGTTGGTGCGGTGGTTCCTTGGGCAAAGGCTGGTGCAGGAGCGGTTGCAACCCAATCGTACGCCAATACCGCATATGGTCCGAAAGCACTACAGTTAATGGAACAGGGTAAGTCTGCACAGGAAACACTTGAGCTGCTATTAGCTGAAGATCCAGATAGAGAAATGCGCCAGGTAGGGCTGATAGATGCTTCAGGAAATCCAGCCTCTTTCACTGGGAAAGCATGCTATGATTGGGCTGGCGGGTTGACAGGCAGCCATTTCGCTGCACAGGGTAATATTTTGGGTGATGAAGAAACCGTACAAGCAATGGCGCGAGTATATACAGAAACCAACGGGACGCTCGCGGATAAGCTTTTAGCAGCATTAGATGCAGGGCAAGAATCCGGAGGAGATAGCAGGGGTAAGCAGTCTGCTTCGCTGTATATTGTTAAAGAAAAAGGTGGTTACGGCGGTTTTAATGACCGTTATATTGACTTAAGGGTAGACGACCATCCAGACCCAATTAAAGAGTTAATTCGAATTTATCAGCTTCAGCAATTATATTTTGCACCCTCAAAGCCTGAACGAATTGCGGAGATTAAAGGAGAAGTGAAAGATGATTTGATTCATCATTTGACAAGGTTGGGTTATCTTAGCAGTGAGATACCGAGCAATGAGGAGATATTCAAGGCGCTGACAGCGTATATACATACTGAAAACTTCGAAATGAGAGAACAAAGTTCTGGATTTATAGACATAGAAATTCTCGAATATATGAAAAAATCATAATCTACTCCACCTCCTATGCAAATAGGAGGTTTTTTATGACAAAAATACTATTAATATAATGGTAATATTGTAAATTACTTGAAATATAGTATAATAGTTGTGGAATTTATAATAAGGGGGTAGGTAAATAGTGGGGAAAGCGTATCTAAAAGTAGCAACCGTTTATTTTACAATTGGGGTTTTGGCCGGTCTAACGATGGGAATTATTCATGATTTCCGTTTTACATCCGTTCACGCACATGTTAATTTACTTGGATGGGTATCAATGGCGTTATTCGGAATTATTTATCACTTTTATCCAAAGGCTGCAAATTCAAAACTAGCTAAAACTCAATTCTGGTTACACAATATTGGGGTTCCCGTGATGTTAGGCGGGATTGCACTTCAAGTATTGGGTGTTCCCGCAGCTCTTCCACCAACAATCATTGGTTCAATAGCGGTGGTTATTGGCGTTATTTTATTTATGGTCAATGTCTTTAAGTATGTTGGAAAAGATTCAAAATACAACTCTGATAATAACGTATCATTATAAAAGCATCATGCACAGATGATTTCAGCTGAGAAATCATCTGTGCATTTTTTTGTTACCAAGCATATTCACCTTCCTTCTTTACATCTGTTGTTGAAAAATAAAGAGGAGAATATGCTTTGATGAAGGTCTGGGAACCATCTATTAAAAATCCAGCTGCAAAGGTTGGATCCTGTGTCTGCCATTTACCGTTAATCTTTATTTCATTCCAAGCATGCCCCTCCCCGAAAACCACCTTTGCCTCTATTCCTGCGGCACGGTGCAGGGCAGCGTTCAGTCTTGAATAACCCATACACATTGCCAGCTTAGAATTAAGCACCTCAATGGCATCGGGATGATCAAGATAAAAATATTCATTATTGATCAAGGTATCCACATCATAGGTAATATTTTGTGCGACCCAAGTGAAGATTGCTTTTGATTGTTCCGAAGTGCTATCCTTTCCTGCAGTTAAATTTTTCGCAAGATCTATGATTTGAGGGTCCTCGCTCGGAATAGGCTTACTAGGAAGCAGGTAAGGGTTACCTTCAACAATCTCAATCAAGGTGTTGGCAAATGCGTTTCGGTACGGATTGATATCGGTTCTAACCACACTTATTTTTGAGGTTAGAGGCCCCACGAGATTGATAGTAGTCGGTAATATCCCTAATGCTACGACAATCATAAATAGAAGCAAAGAAACTTTTCTCAACCCTCAAAACCTCCTTCCATTTAATCCTATAAATCAAGTATAAAGCTAATGTTAATTTTAATATTCAAATAATTCAAATTTAAAGCTTGAATAATCAAATATTTACGTATAATACATACTAATCTGTCAAAAATGGTACTATTAAATTAATGATATTAGATACATAGAGGAAGAGAGGGCGAGTACTGATGACGGAGGCAATTGGTCGGAATGAACTTTGTCCATGTGGGAGTGGAAAAAAGTATAAAAAGTGCTGTGGCGCTAAGGAAGCTGTGTCGATTACACATGTAATTGAAAATGAAATTGATGACTTGCAAAAGAAACTGCTCCACTTTGCTCTTAATCATTTTGAAGAGGAAATATTTAATGGTTTTGAGGAATATCAAGATTACTTTGATATTGAAGAGGACGAGCGCCAGTTTTATGAATTTGTTTACACAATTTGGTTCTCACTGTTTAACTCATTGGAAGATGGGGAAACCATTTTAGAACACTTTATTACTGCAGAGGTTGGGAAAATTAAACGCCCAAAATTAAAACAAATCCTTCAATCTTGGACCGAAGCTAGAACGATTGCAGGCGAAATTATTAATGTTGAAAATAATTCAATTATTGTGGAAGATGGATTTTCCGCTGAAAAATATGAGGTAATTTTAATAAATACACAAAAATCCTTTGAACCAGGATCATTTTTTATCGGTTTCCTTCTGCCATTTGATCAAAAGTATGTCTTTTTCCCAGCACCGTTTGATTTGCCGGAATTACCAGTCAATCAAGCAATCGACTTTATAGAGCAGAAAAGTAAAGATGCTGGTTATCATTCGCCGCAGGAGTTTTTAATTGAGTTTTTTATGGAGATAATGAAAGACCTTACTATGGTTGGCGGAATGGTTGATATTGATAGTATGGAGTGGCAGAAGCCTATATTCAAGGAAGTGGCAGAGCTATTAAAGAGAAACCTGGAGTCGCTAGATGAAATGCCTTCAACTGTGGATATAGGCATTATTCTATGGTTTAAATTTTGTGAGAAAAAGCAAAAGAATATTCGAAAGCCGAATCTATATGCAGCCTCTATGCATTATTTACTTACGTTGTTTAACCATATGGTTTCCCCGCTTACTCAAAAGGAAACCGCTAAATTGTATGGTGTATCAGTTGGTTCCCTTTCTTCCACATATGCTGAATTGGATGACGAATTAGAGGAAGATATAAGAACCATTATTGAAATGTCATATGAAGAATAAAATGAAAACCAAGTAACTGCGATGCCATTCAATTCGTTACAGGGACCGATGCCGACAGAACAAGCTATGCAGGAAGTATTGGCGGAGATCCAAGGTGGAAATTTTGAAACAATCGATGAAATAAATGAATTTTTGAATAATAAGCTATTGACCCAACTCCAAAGAAAGCACCGAAAACGAATAAGGAACGTGCTCAGCAATTGGTTTACGATCCGATGGAAGTAACCGGTCACCTCCGGAGCAAACTTGCACAAGAAGCTCTTAAGTTAGATCCAAATTGTGTGGACGCCTACGTGATTCTTGCGGATGATGCTGATACTGATGAGGAAGCGATGCTGCTTTCAAAAAAGGGCATGGAGATTGGGGAAAAAGAGCTTGGGAAAGCCTTTATTAAAGAAAATAAAGGTCATTTCTGGGGCATGCTCGAAACAAGACCATATACGCGAGCGAAAGCAGCGTATGCGGATGCACTTCGTCAATTAGGAGATACCCTGGTTGCAATACATGAATTCGAACAGCTTCTAGAATTAAATCCAAATGATAACCAAGGTATTTGTTATATCCTGTTTGGGGCTTATTTAGAAGAAGGGAAATTCGAAGCTGCGGAACGCTTGTTGAAACAGTATGAAGTGGGTACTGCAAATGGCTTATATAACAAGCTTTTACTCGAATTATATAAAAATGGCTTTTCTGCAAATGCAGCTAAATTATTGAAAGAAGCGAAAAAAGCTAACCCACATGTAATCCCATTCCTTACGGATAAAAATAGCATCCCCATGTTCCTGCCAAAAGGGATTGTGCTGGGGGACGAGAGTGAGGCAATCATCTATGCAGATGAACATTTTCAATTATGGGAAAAGATAGAGGGACTGCAAAAATGGTTGAAGAAACAATGAAAACGAGAGGGGAACCTCTCGTCTTTTTGTTGTGCGCCCGGCATGGGTGCAGTCTCTAGGGTGAAAGTCCCGAACCATGAAGGCAGTAGTAATGGTTAGCCTAACGCAAGGGTGTCCGCGGTGACGCGGAATCTGAAGGAAGCGAGCGGCAAACCTCCGGTCTGAGGAACACGAACTTCATATAAGGCTAGGTATCATTGGATGAGTTTGCAACACAAAACAAAGTCCTTACTGCCGAAGGTGGTACAGAGTAAATGAAGCAGATAGATGGAGGGAAAGACTGTACTCTTACCCGGGGAGATCTGATTGATAAGCCAAGTACACTTGGTAAACTATCTAGCAATGGATAGCTGAACAATCAGAAGTCAGCAGAAGTCATAGTACCATTCTTACTCGAGAAAGAATGGGAAGGACTGAACTATTAAGAAAGAATGAAGTCTGCACATTCGGTGATTGCATTGAACACAGACAATCCGAAAGGACCTACCTAAAGGAGGAAGCGGTGAATCCGTTGGGGACTCTAGGAGGGTGGAGCAAAAGTCGGCATAAACAGAACCTTCATTCACGTAGAAAGGATAACATCATGTTAATGGAACTAATTCTATCACGGGAAAATCTCTTAACTGCCCTAAAAAGGGTAGAGCAGAACAAAGGAAGTCACGGCATAGATGGAATGTCCGTAAAATTCCTACGACGACATCTCTATGAAAACTGGGATTCCCTTCGGGAAACTTTGAGAACAGGTAACTATCAACCTTCTCCTGTTCGCCGTGTCGGAATCCCGAAACCAGGCGGAGGGATAAGGCTTTTAGGCATACCGACTGTGACAGACCGTTTCATCCAACAGGCAATCGCCCAAGTATTAACCTCAATCTTTGATCCAACATTTTCTGAAAACAGCTATGGTTTCCGACCTAACAGGAGCGCCCATAATGCGGTAAGAAAGGCAAAGGGTTATATCAAAGAAGGTTACCGCTGGGTAATTGATATGGACTTAGAGAAATTCTTTGATAAGGTTAATCATGACATACTGATGGGAATACTCGCTAAGAGAATTGAAGACCGCATTCTTCTCAAACTAATCAGGAAATACCTTCAATCAGGTGTAATGCTTAATGGGGTCGTACAATCAACGGAGGAAGGTACTCCGCAAGGGGGACCTCTCAGTCCACTACTTTCAAACATAATTCTTGATAAATTAGATAAAGAATTGGAAGCCAGAGGGCATAAGTTTGTCCGTTATGCGGATGACTGCAACATTTATGTTAAGTCATTAAAAGCAGGGGAACGTGTGATGGAATCCATTACGACGATTATTGAGCAGAAACTAAAATTGAAGGTAAACAGGGATAAGTCGGCAATCGACCGTCCGTGGAAACGGAAATTTCTTGGTTTCAGTTTCACATTTAATAAAGAACCGAAGGTGCGAATAGCGAAACAAAGCATTAAACGCTTTAAGACGAAGATTCGAGAAATTACCTCTCGGTCAAAACCTATCCCACTTGAGGTAAGAATTGAAATGTTAAACCGCTATCTTACAGGATGGTGCGGGTACTTCGCTTTAGCGGACACTCCAAGCAAATTCAAAGAATTTGATGAATGGATAAGAAGAAGGCTAAGAATGTGCGAATGGAAACAGTGGAAGAAATCTAAAACTAGAGTTAGAAAACTGATTGGTTTAGGCGTCCCTGGTTACAAGGCGCACGAATGGGGCAACTCCAGAAAGAAATACTGGAGAATCGCCTGTAGCCCAATATTACACAAAACCCTCGATAACTCATATTGGAGTCAACGAGGGTTGAAAAGTCTATATAACCGTTATGAAACTTTACGTCAATCTTAATAGAACCGCCGTATACCGAACGGTACGTACGGTGGTGTGAGAGGTCGGGGGTTAGTCACCCCCTCCTACTCGATTATTTAGGTGGAAAGAGGAAGAATCAATGAAAATGTTGGCTGGAGTGACCGAATGCTGTTTGGAAAAGTATTTTGGGTCAATGCAGAAAAACTGGAGCGACCGAAACCCAATTACCAAAAGATTTTGGGTAACTGAAGGGGTTCTTAGTGCGGAGAAATACAAACAAATTAAAGAGTTCAAAGAAGTTATAGAGTGACTATTCGAAAGGCGGGGAATGAAATGCAAAGAATCATTTTTTGTATTGTTTTATTTTTTACAAGTTTTTCGAGTGGAAGTATTCAAGTAGAGGCGACAAGCTGGGTCGTCTTAGAACCCCAAGAAGTTGTTAGTAGGGCTGAGGTTGTTGTACTAGGAAAATACGACTTTTCAAGCAATCCTATCCCAGGTGGGCAATCCATCTTTAATGGTCTTAGTTTTGAGGTAACAAAGGTTTACAAAGGCGAAGATATTCCAACTACGATTACCGCAGGTATTGATGGTTTTGATCATGGATGGGTAGATGAATTCCAACAGCAAGGTGGGGAGATGCTGATTTTTTTAGAAAGAAAGGATCCTAGCTTCCTTACACCAGTTGGCGGGCCTAATGGAATGATTCAAATTAATAATGGGCAGGTTGTACATCCAGAAGAAAGTATTAGAAAATTTTATGATGACTATCTTAAAGAAGAACCTAAAGAAGCAGTTAAGGAAGTAATAAATAATAAGGTAAGTAATAATCAAATTCCGATAGAGGATAAGCAGGCATTTCCATTCCAGACTTTAGTGTTAGTATTAGGAGTTTTGTTTATTATACTATTCGGTGTCATTCGTTTTAGAAAAAGAAATTAATGGATGAGGGTCGGCGATTTAATTTGCTGACCCTCTATTATTTTTTTCGTTTGATTACCGCAAAGCAGCATTTTCCCCGTTGAAGGGAATCAAAGCCGACCTTTGATTACCGCAAAGCAGCATTTTCCCCGTTGAAGGGAATCAAAACCGATTTTTGATTACCGCTAGCCCCGAATTTATTCTTTGAAGGGAATCAAAGTTCTCCTAAGTATATTCAATTAGAAAAATAAAAAGGGCCAGCAAAATTTGCCGGCCCTCGAACTTATCTTATTTCCCTGCCCCATGGCAGTTTTTATATTTCTTTCCGCTTCCACAATAACATGGATCATTGCGGCCGATATCCATTTGGTTTACTTTTGGCTTCTTCTTAACGGCTTCTCCATCCTCTTTCGGATTGACAGCCTGACCTTTCGCAACTTCCTGGCGCTCAAGATTATTTCTGATTTCAGCCTTCATGATATACATAGAAGCTTCTTCTTCTATCGAGAGAACCATTGACTCAAACATCGCGAAGCCTTCATGCTGGTATTCGCGAAGCGGGTCAATCTGTCCATAAGCACGGAGGTGGATGCCTTGACGAAGCTGGTCCATTGCATCGATGTGGTCAATCCACTTGCTATCAACCGCACGCAACGTTACTACTTTTTCAAATTCGCGCATTTGCTCTGGGGAAAGAATTTGTTCTTTTTCGCTATAACGTTCCTTTACCTTCGCAAAAATAGCTTCGCTCATTTCCTCTGGATCCTTGCCGCGTAATTGCTCAATCGTAATGTCACCTTCATGAAGAAGATTCGCATTTACATAATCGATAATACCCTGCAAGTTCCATTCTTCTTCATCCTCATGCTTATTCGCATGGGCATCGACATTTCGCTGGATCGTTGAAATAATCATTTTTTCAACGATTTCACGCAGGTTTTCTGATTCTAATACTTCATCACGCTGCGTGTAGATAATTTCACGCTGCTGACGAAGAACGTCATCATATTGTAAAAGCTGTTTACGGGCATCGAAGTTATTGCCCTCTACACGTTTTTGTGCAGATTCAACGGCTTTAGAAACCATTTTACTTTGAATAGGCTGAGAATCATCCATACCCAGTCTCTCCATCATCGCTTTCATGTTATCAGAACCGAAGCGGCGCATTAGTTCATCTTCCATTGATAAGTAGAACTGGGTTACACCAGGATCTCCTTGACGTCCGGAACGTCCACGCAGCTGGTTATCAATCCGACGGCTTTCGTGACGTTCTGTTCCTAGAACCGCAAGTCCACCTAAGTCAATGACACCTTCACCAAGCTTGATGTCCGTACCACGTCCTGCCATGTTGGTTGCGATTGTAACTGAGCCTTTATGACCTGCTTCAGCAATAATTTCCGCTTCCCGTTCATGGTTTTTCGCGTTCAAGACATTATGCTTGACCCCTTTTTTCGTTAAATACTTCGAAATCAGCTCAGATGTTTCAATTGCTACCGTACCAACAAGAACAGGCTGACCTTTTTGATTTCGTTCAGCAATATCTTCTACAACTGCACGGAATTTACCGTCCATGGAGGAATAAATTAAATCTGGACGATCATCACGTGTGATAGGTTTATTAGTTGGAATAACAATAACGTTCATATTATAAATGTTGCGGAATTCTTCTTCTTCCGTTTTCGCTGTACCTGTCATACCTGCAAGCTTTTCGTACATTCTGAAATAGTTCTGGAAGGTAATCGTAGCCATTGTCATACTTTCGTTTTGAACTTCCAAGCCTTCTTTTGCCTCGATTGCCTGATGTAACCCTTCACTATAGCGGCGACCCTTCATTAAACGACCAGTAAACTGGTCAACGATGATGATTTCACCATCTTGAACAACATAGTCAATATCAAGGTGCATGCTTACATTAGCCTTCAGGGCTTGGTTAATATGATGATTCAGAGTAACATGCGACATATCAAAAAGATTCTCTATTCCAAAAGCACGCTCTGATTTACTGATTCCTTCCTCAGTCAGCATTACGCCTTTTGTTTTCTCATCATAGGTATAATCTGTATCTTTTGTCAGTGTTCGAACAAATGCATTTGCTTGAATATAAAGAACCGCCGACTTCTGGGCAGAACCAGAAATAATCAATGGTGTACGAGCTTCATCAATTAAAATCGAGTCAACCTCGTCAATAACCGCATAAAAAAGTGGCTTCTGTACTTTTTGTTCCTTATATAAGACCATGTTATCGCGCAAATAATCGAAGCCAAACTCATTGTTTGTTCCATATGTTATGTCACAAGCATAGGCTTCCTGTTTTTCTTCCTTAGACATACTGTTTAAATTTAGACCAACAGTAAGTCCAAGAAATTGATAGAGTTGTCCCATTTCGTTTGCGTCACGGCTTGCCAAATATTCATTGACTGTAACAACGTGAACACCTTTCCCAGAAAGGGCATTCAAATAAACCGGCATGGTAGCGGTTAAAGTTTTACCTTCACCAGTCTTCATCTCCGAAATATTCCCCTCGTGGAGAGAAATCCCTCCCATTAACTGAACATGGTACGGATATAAGCCAAGCACACGGCGGGCACCTTCACGGACGACTGCAAAGGCTTCTACGAGTAAATCATCTAGTGATTCACCTTTTTGATAGCGAAGCTTAAACTCTTCCGTTTTTTCACGGAGCTGAACGTCGCTAAGTTTTTCCGTTTCAGCAGCTAGTACGTCAATTTGTTTCGCCATTTTGTCCAGCCGTTTCAGCTCGCGCTTATTGAGGTCGAACACTTTATTTAAAATCCCCATCATATGATGAAACGCTCCTTTATATCTGATTTATCCTACTAAATAAATTCGCTTTAAATTACAGAAAATCCTATCAAAAATACATGATAAATATCCTTTATATCTTACCACTTCCATTTTAGAGTGACAACATTGTTACCGTTATAGCCACATTTTCAATAAATGAACCTTAAAGTCTATCCGTATGAGGAAATTCTATTTTATCAAAATTGTCAAATTTTTGTATGCAGTCTATTTCTTAAATAATCAACAAAAGTAGTGCTAGAAATGAATAAATACTTATTTTTTTGTATAAAAATTATTCTCTATACACGTTTACAACTTGATTGTGGTATTAACTTAAACCTTTAATTATCAACGTTTGCATGTTGTTTTTAGGGAGAAAGTCATATAAAGCTCATATGAGAAATTATTCACAAATTGTACATTGGAAAATACTTTTGCAATGTTAGATACTACCATTAGAGAGGTTAAACTTAGATAAATATAGAGAGATAAAAATTCAATATGGGAAGGGTGAGTCATGTGGCTTTTTGGGGGAAGAAAGATAAAGAGAAACCCGAATCTAGAGAGAGTAAAAAGAAGCCTGGACTATTTCGTAGACTCTGGCAGAAATTTAGAAACATAGACTGGAAGGATCCAGTTAATAGGTGGAAAGCATTATTCGTAGCCCTAATCGGGTCTATTGTCATTTTTGGGGGAGGATATGGTGTTATATCTTTCACCAACTCTCCATCATTCTGTTCTAGCTGTCATGAAATGGCGCCAGAAGTAACAACATTTACCGCAAGCGCTCACAGTGAAATTACTTGTGTTCAGTGCCATATTAAACCTGGATTTATTAACATGATGACCCACAAAGTTATTTCATTGAAAGAGGTTTATCACCACGTAATGGGGATACCGGAACAAATCGTTCAAACCGAGCATGAAGCGGTTTCAGATGAAAACTGTTTACAGTGTCACTCAAAGAACCGTCTAGTAACCGCATCAAAGGATTTAATTGTTAACCATAAAGGACATATCGAAGAAGGGGTTCCATGTATCAGCTGTCACTCCGGTGTAGCACACGCGAAAATCGCAGCACGTGGAATCAATACAGAGGAAGTTCGCGGTCACTGGACAGATGATGTAGCGCAGCAAATGATGGAACAAAAATACCTAGCACCAAACATGGGAACCTGTATTGACTGTCACGACAAAGTGAATAACGGTGAAAAGCCATGGAAAGATGTTGCTTATCTTGTTCCGCCAAATCCAGAACACTTAGAAGAAGCAGCGAAAGAAGAAGCAAAGAACACTACTAGTGAAGTTAAACATGACGCAACAACTGAGGAAGAAGCAGCAGAAGCAGTTGCAGCACATACTGAAAAAACACAAAAGATTATTTTAGAAGCGGTTGGCAAGCAAACGAAAGATGTGAAGCTTTCTATGGCATGTGAAACCTGCCATCAACGAGTCAAAGTTCCAGAAAATCACCGAGTTGAAAGCTGGAATGGAAATCACGGCGGTACAGCCCTTCAAGAGCTAGACACTTGTGTGGACTGTCACCAGGATTCTAAATGGATTAGAGATATTCCTAAGGAAGACCTAATGTCTATGTTAAAAATGGCCGAGGTTAAAGAAGATGATAAAGAACACAAATACACAGCCAATATCAACGTAGTCAGAGAACAATCACGTATCAATAAATTCTGTAGCGCTTGTCACGGTGAACGCCCTGAAAGCCATGAAAAGAGTAATTATTGGCTAGTAGGCCACGCTAAGAATGCATTATCACCAGAACAAAAAGCAGAGTGCTTTGTCTGTCATGATCGCCAAGAGCCAAAACCTGGTTCAACAGAAGTTGCAGCACCAACAGATGTATATTGCGAATACTGTCATAGAACTGGTTTTAAGGATGATGTAAAGAATTAAAGATTTTAAAAGGAGGGTATATATGTGGAAGAAGAACAAGTAGAACAGATCCCCCCTCCACGGAAAGGCTACAAATTTATTAAATATTTAACAGTAGCAGTAATGTTTATCGTTGTATTTTTCTCATTAGGGTTAATAGGAGTAGAAACGACTTCTAGTCAAGAGTTCTGCTCCTCCTGCCATGAAATGAAACCACAGTATTATACATTGAAGGCATCAAGTCATAGTGAAGTTGATTGTGTAAGTTGTCATATTGATCCAGGAGCAGAAAATTATGCTAAAGCGCAAGTGAATGGCGTAGTTGAATTTTATAAAAAACAAACAGACACATATTTGGCACCAATCAAAATGCCTACTTTAATACCAGATGAGGCATGTGAAAGGTGTCATAATATGAAGAGTCGCGCTGTAACTGCTTCCGGTGATATTATTATCCCTCACGATAAACATAAGACAGAAGGAATTGAGTGTGTTCAATGCCATAGTGGTACGTCACACGGGGAAATTTCAGATCGAAAAATGACCTATAAAAGTGATTATGGAAAATGGAATCATAAGTTAGGTGCTTCCGTAATGAGTGACACCAAGTACATTCGTCCACAAATGGATACGTGTATGGAATGTCATAAAGCTAGAAAGGTAACAATCGAATGCACAGCTTGTCATGAATCGACCATGATTCCAGATGATCATAAAACGGAGAAATTCAAAGCTGGCGATCATGGGAAAATTAAGCCTTCTGACTTAGAGACTTGTGAGAAGTGCCATTCCTATATGTCATCGGTAGAATATGATTTATTTAAACAAGATCCGACTTATAAGAAGTATTTGAATAACGAAGAAACTGACTCTAGCAATGTAACTGTAAATGCTTATGTAAAAACAAATACTTTTTGTAAAGATTGTCACGGAGAAAGGCCAAAAAGCCATCAAATCACTTCTTTCATGACGAAACATGGGAAATTATCAAAGGATACACAAAAGTGTTTCATTTGTCATGAAAACCGGATTACTAGTGATGCACCTGTTACAAATGTTCAATGTGCTACCTGTCATCCTAGCTCCCATAAGGATACATGGAGGAAGAAACATCCAATTGATATTGCAGAGAATCAGAAATACGACAAATCATGTTTGAAGTGTCATGTTGAAAAAACATGTACGAAATGTCACCGTACAGATAGTGACCATAAAGCTAAGAAATAAATTCCGAGAGGGGATTTAATATGGACGCAGAAAAAGTACCTCAGGAAGTTGAGGGAAGACCATCTAAGAAGCAACCAAAGACTTTTACAAAGAAAACTAGTATTCTGCTGTTATTTTTAACATTGGTATTTTCAGTGGGTACTGGATATGCTCTCGGTCACTTTTATTTTTGGAATGATATTGATATGAAAAGAGTGAATGAGCAGCTTGAGTTTTACAAGGAAGAGGTTAGAAAAGACCCAGCAAACTTAGAGAATCGTATAATACTAGGTTATACCTATTTCTTAAAAGGTGATAATGAAAAAGCGATTAAAGAGTTTGATTTTGTATTAGAGCAGGATAAAAATTATTACGATGCCCATTACAATTTAGGTTTAGTGTTCCTCGATGAAGAACGCTACAACGAGGCATTGATTGAGTTTGAAAAGACCGTGAAAATTGCTCCCAAAGACTTTAAGGGTCATATGCAAATGGGGATTACCTACCGTGAATTGGAAGAATACGATAATGCCACGAAGGCACTAGAACAAGCCAATAAGCTGGCTCCAACTAATGCCGACATTATTTATCAAATTGGGATGGTAGCTGAAGCAAAAGGTAATTATGATGATGCAATCCTTATTTACAAGGATGCTCTTGCATTTGACCCGTTGTATACGGATGCAGTAGACGCCCTAGATAGACTGAAAGATAAAGACACAAAGGCTAAAGGTGAATAACAATGAAAAGACGTAATGTGTTTATTGGAATGGCGCTCATTGCTATAGCCACGGCAGCAGTTTTTACCTTCCTTTTCTTAAATAATACAAAAGCAGTCGATACTGGATTACTAAAGGTTCTTGATCCCCAAGGAGCACCAAACTACAGCATGTCGCTCACTGGTGACTTTGATAAACCACTCAAAAAGCCGATGGATGTAACAGCCAATGAATCTTTTACCTATGTATCGGATACAGATAATAAACGCGTTCTAGCGTTTGATGTCGGTGGGAATTTCCTCTTTTCCTTTGGGGAGGATGGTCAAGGTGAGGGACAATTTAAGTTCCCATATGGGATTTCGACAGATGAAAAGGGAAGAGTTTTCGTAGCAGATTTATATAATGGAAATATCTCAATTTTTGATGAAAAAGGTAAATTTATCGAGTACTTTGCTCCAGAAGCAAGCAAGGATGGCAAAGTTTCATCTCCCGCTGCACTCCGGATTATCGATAAGAAGGTATATGTAACAGATATAAAAGCCAACAAAGCATATGTGTTTGATATGAAGGGTAAGTTACTCCTTGAAATTGGTAAGCATGGTACAAATGATGGTGAGTTTAACGCACCTAATGGAATTACTGCAGATGAGGAAGGTAATATTTACGTCGTTGATACTGGAAACCAGCGTGTCCAAATCTTCGATAAAAAAGGAAAGTTTGTAAAAATTATTAATGGTTCCAATAATGGAAAAGGTGAATCTATTTTTGTTAACCCAAGAGGAATTGGCTTCGACAGCCGCGGTATTATGTATGTTGTCAGCAATCTAACTCACGTGGTTTATGGTTTTGATAAGGATGGTAAAAAAGTATTCCAAATGGGCGGAATGGGTGAACAAAATGGACAATTCTACCTCCCTAATGGATTGTTTGTCGACCAGAACGATAATGTGTTCATCACTGATACTGTTAACCTTAGGGTTCAAGTTTTCAATTAATAGGTTTAACCCTAGATAATGAATTACAGTTTCATAACCTATTTCCTTCACATTTAAGGGGGTGGTATAGAAAAGTAGGCTGTAGATGTTTTTTTCATAGAGTTAAACACAAAAAAGAGAGATAAAAAGAGAGATTTATTTGGGAGGTTTCAAGAATGAGAAAGTTTAGTTTAAGCTTTATATTTGCACTCATGTTGTTTAGCATGTTTGCAATCGCGGCTTCTGCTGCAACAGATCCAGCACCTGGTTATAATACACCAAAAATGACTCCAGGAACAGCCGGAACAATTCTAGAGAATGCAAACGACACTGCTGAGGGTGTTGACACAAATGACGGTTCTACAAAAGGTACTGTAATTAAAAATTTAACTGGTCACAATACTCACACTTCTTACCAAAACAATACTAACTCTTGTGCAAGCTGTCACCAAACACATACTGCAAAAGGCGATCAATTACTATTTGCTGATGGTGTTTACCAAACATGTACCGCATGTCATGATGGTACATTAGGTTTCTTAAATGTATTCCCTGATGGCTCACTAGATACTGCTACTAGCGCTAAAACGACAGGTGCAGGTACATTCGGTGGATCTCACGGTTCTTCTATGCACATGTCAAACGATACTGTGCAAATCAGTGCTGCTCCTGGTGGAAATCCAGCTGACCTAACTGATGCGGATACAAGTGATGACAAAGTTAGAGGAACTATGTGGGGAGAAAGCTTTAACTGTGCAAGCTGTCACGCTCCACACGGATCTTACTCTGACCGTTTACTTCAATACAATCCAAACGGAATAGGTGCATTGCCAGTTGCTGAGGGTGGTAACCAATTAGTAAATGTTCCTGTAGTTGATACTTTAGAAGGACAAACAGCTGCTGTCGTATTATTACGTACTGAAGAAGCTGCTGTTGATGGTCATGGTAAAGTAACTATTGCTCAATATAACAAGAGTGGTGCAACTTATGTAAAAACTACTGCTCCATGGTTATATGGATATGATTCTCGTACAGATGAAACGAAATATTGGACACGTTTAATGGATGGAGCTGCTGGTATATCTTCTTACAACAAAAATGTATACTTCGATTTTGAGCATGCTGAAGTTTACTCAGTAAACCAGACTGGTGCCGATAAACTTAAACTTGCTGATGAAGGTTTCATCGCTCGTCCTGTAGTAGTTCAAATGGCTAAGGAAGGCCATGACACTATCCAAAGTGCTTACTGGTCAGGTGCAGACCTTTCAAAATTCGATGGTAAAACAGAACAAGAATTAAAAGATCTTGGCTACTCAGTATCTACTGATGCAACATCTGGTGCTAAAACTGTTAAAAACGTTGGGGTACAAATGTCTAAGTTCTGTGCGGCTTGTCACACTGACTACCTAGTATCAAACAGCACTAGTGGTGGATCTCACTTCGGTGACGAAACTGCTGCATACCGTCACAGCACAAACAGCGACAGCTACACTTGCGTACGTTGCCACTTTGGTCACGGTACTGACGCATACATCATGAAAGATTCTCTTGGACGTACTATTAATGACTTAGTAGCTATAGGTGGACAGTTTGAAGGTGATGAAACAGGAGCTTTAGGTTACATGCAAGATAACAACGCTTCTTCAGCTCTTAAAAAGTTCACTAACATGTCAGTATGTTGGGCTTGTCATAACAGCTCACACGCTGAAACTATTAAGAACGCAGAGCGTAATGCGGATCACCCAGTTGGAATGCCTGGTACAAACTAATAAAATAAGCTAACAATTAGCTGCAACTAATTATTAGCTCAAAAGTAAATTTTGGAAATAGGGTGCTATGCTTCGGCATAGCACCCTATTATTTGCTAGTATAGTAACATTTTAGCCATCAAATTGTCAAATTTATCTATTTACAAAATTACCTTTTACCGTAGTCTCCCTTGCGAATAAAATCAGTGAATGATAATCCACATTTTTACATTCTATATATGAATATTTATTGAAATATCGCCCCTTTCTCTAGAACCTTCCCATCAATAGGAATAAAATAAGTAGAGAGGAACAACGCTTTAACACTGCAAATATAGTAGAAATGAGAGGTGCTAAATGAGGTATAGTGGCCTTCTAAATAAGACCAAATTTCAAGTACTTGTCATACTTGTTTTATTTATTCAATTGTTAGGAAATCAGCAAATATTTTTTATAACAAATGTAAAGGGTGCGGCAACTGATCCCAAGTTAACGATTGATACACCAATAACAGGTGATTTTTCAAAAGTAACAAACGTAACTATTTCCGGTACTGTTGAGAATATGCCACCTGAAACCCCTATTACTCTTTATGATGGTACAGAGGAAAAAGGAACAACCAATGATGTGATAGATAACATCTGGACTATTTCAATACCATTAGCTGAAGGAATTCATACTATTACTGCTGGATTTGACGTGGACGGAGTTCAAATAATTTCCAATCCTATTGAACTAACAATTGATTCTACCCTGCCAAATATAACATTTATCAATCCAAGCAATGGTGATTATTTGAATTCTAGAAGTATAGAAGGAACCACAGAACCTTCTGCTGCCGTAAAAATTTGTATGGATTGTACAGAGGATTCAGAAGGCAAAGTCATAGGAACATGGGTGTCCGTTAATGCTGATAGTATGGGGAAATGGGTGTATCAGGATTCCAAATTAACCGAAGGCAGCCATACTGTTTATGCAAATGCAACTGACCTAGCAGGTAACAATGGAAATATTAATAAAGCTACCTTTATATTAGATACTTTACGACCACAAGTCTTGCCAGATATTTTTCCTAAACAGGATATGACGCAAGTTTCGTTGAATCCTACTATAAGAGTTAAGATATCGGATGCAACTGCTTTAAATGACAATCAGGACGTAATTAGTAAAAGTATCAATCTCTCCCATGATGGTATAAATGTTGATGGAACGATCAATTATAATAATTTAACAAACGAGATAACCTTCACACCATTGAATCCATTATCACCGAGTACAAAATATAATGTCTTGATTAGTCCATTAGGGATTATTGATTCGGCTGAAAATAGTGCTTTCCCAAGATTTTGGTCGTTCACGACTGTTGGAACCGCACCAGGTGAACATCAGAATCCACATGGAAGTTATACTAATAACGTAAATACCTGTGGGAATTGCCATAATACACACGCATCGAAGGATCCTGAATTGATTTCACCTAAAATGGAAACCGCACCAGAGCAAATAGTGCAAAAAGAGAATCTTGCATCTGACAACTATTGTATGGCTTGTCATGACGGTACAGTAGCGCCATTGCCCGAGAATAGGCTTACCGCACATACCCATAATGCAGCTGTAAAGATTGATGGTAAACCAAGTGGGAGTTCCTGTGCAAGCTGTCATAATCCTCATTTGGATTGGTCAGAAAAAAATCCAAACATGGCACAAGACCATATTACTTATAAGCATTTACCATCGGATCCGGTAGATCCGAATAAACCAACAGAGGAAATTAGCAGTAAGGAACAATTGTGTGAGTCTTGTCATGAAAACGATAGTGCCGAAAGAATTGCTAATCCTGCTGTAGAGTATCGAGTTTTCAAATATAGTAAATCGAGTACAGCAATTGGAATCTATGAAGATTATGAGCTCTGCCTCCGCTGTCATAATGGAGATTTCAAACAGAAATATGAAAAGATTGCTGATATAGCAAGTCATTACAATAATTTGACCGAAGAAATCAAGAAACAGTATGAAGATATCAACGGACAATCCTCCTTCTCTAATCGTGAGATAACAGTAGAGGAGAAAGATTTTTCAGGACATATTATCAAAGCTCAAGATGGTAGTCCTCTTGTTGGGTACCTTCCATGTGCAGAGTGTCATGATACCCATGGGTCTAACAATATAAAACAACTTAAAGAATCATTAGGGCACGAGAGTGTACAGTCATTTAATGCTGTTGATACTGATAGTAAAATTATTAAAGTATTAATTGGTTCTACTGAGCGAGAGTTCAAAATATTAACAGATTCCAAGGGGCGGGAATTCTGTATGGCCTGTCACAATGGCACAACTGCCATCTACGGGGTCACAGGACAAAAATATGACTCAACGCGAATACAGCATAGTGATAATCCTGACAAAGCCTGCTCATACTGTCATGGTAGAGGGGAGACAGAGGTGGAAAGAGCATTTAGTGCTGCTCATGCACCTAAACAGGGAATAGTACCAGAACCATAAAAAAATGGGAGGCATGTGCCTCCTGATTTTTTTATTTGGAGGACGATTTAATAGATATGTTTTAATAAATAGTTTTATGATATAACGTTCTTTAATAAGGATAACTTAGGTCTTGTGGATAAGTAGAGCATTATTGTATAGAAACTTTTAAATTGTAGATAACTCCTGTGGATTTGTAGATATGTGGATAGAATTGTTAGACTTTTGAAAAAAGTATGTAGATAAGTACACTTATCCACATGGTTTTCCCGTGTTTTTATATTTTAGGATTTATTTAATTGTTGATAAGTTTTGTTATCCACAGATTCAAATAACGCTTCAAATTTATTCATTTTTGAAATTTCCCCACCATACAGGCTATAATGGATAAGGAACAAACGAACGCCCATGACATATGCTAGAAATAGACCGTAATTTTTATAGAGGTGACGAAAATGGAAATAGCAGAAATTCGAAATGAACTTGAAAAATCAGCTAAGAAATTAGCGGACTTTAGGGGGTCTCTTTGACCTTGAAAATAAGGAAGCGCGCATAGCTGAATTGGATGATCAAATGCTTCATCCTGATTTCTGGAACGACCAGCAGGCGGCCCAAACTGTCATTGGTGAAGCCAATGCTTTAAAGGATCAGGTAAATGAGTTTAGTGACTTATTCGAAACATTTGAGAATCTTGAAGTAAGCTATGAGCTTGTAAAAGAAGAAAGTGATGCGGAACTCCAGACAGAGCTTGAGGAAGAGTTAATCAAACTGACCTCAAGATTAAATGAATTTGAACTTCAGCTGCTGCTAAGCGAAGAATATGATAAACATAATGCGATATTAGAGCTGCACCCAGGTGCTGGTGGAACAGAGTCACAGGACTGGGGCTCGATGCTGCTCCGTATGTATACACGTTGGGCAGAGAAAAAGGGCTTTAAGGTTGAAACACTTGATTATCTTCCTGGTGATGAAGCGGGGATTAAAAGTGTAACCTTGGCGATAAGAGGTCATAACGCATACGGTTATTTAAAGGCGGAAAAAGGGGTCCATCGTTTAGTCAGGATTTCACCGTTTGATGCTTCTGGCCGTCGTCATACATCCTTTGTATCGTGTGAGGTTATGCCTGAATTTAATGATGAAATTGAAATAGAAATCCGTACTGAGGATCTAAAAATAGATACGTATCGTGCCAGCGGTGCAGGTGGACAGCATATTAATACCACTGATTCAGCTGTGAGGATTACCCATATGCCAACAGGGGTTGTTGTTACCTGTCAGAATGAGCGCTCACAGATTAAGAACCGTGAAGCAGCGATGAAAATGTTGAAAGCCAAGCTTTATCAACGCGAAATCGAACAGCAGGAAAAAGAACTACTGGAAATTCGCGGTGAACAAAAAGAAATCGGCTGGGGCAGCCAAATTCGCTCCTACGTATTCCACCCTTATTCAATGGTAAAGGATCATCGGACGAGTGCAGAAAGTGGAAACGTCCAAGGTGTTATGGATGGAGATTTGGATCCATTTATTGATGCTTACCTTCGTTCTAGAATTTCATAATCAAATTGAAATGACGTGTGCAAATTGCTCGCGTCATTTCTTTCGTTAACATGAATTTGACTTTAAAACACAATTACTTGGCTGGGGTATCAGGCAGGCTCATGTACCTCAAAAAAACTCACAAAGAATATGACGAGTTTTTTTTATTTAATAGTAAATACTAATAAAAATTTAACCCTTTAATG
The DNA here is from genome assembly GCF_030123505.1 of Neobacillus sp. YX16. Taxonomy (GTDB): domain Bacteria; phylum Bacillota; class Bacilli; order Bacillales; family Cytobacillaceae; genus Neobacillus. The sequence goes on along the minus strand of NZ_CP126115.1, from coordinate 5,236,637 downwards.
CGTTATCTCAATCCCATTTACAGCAAATTATTGCCATGCTATACTCACCTACGGTTGAGTTAGAAAATATAGCAAAAAGGTAATATAGAGGGGAATTGCACAATGAATAAGAGAAAAAGTAACCAGACTGCATCGAAATTTGAAAGTGCTTTAGAATACATAAACGTAATAATCGGATCTGCTATTATCGCGCTGGCCTTTAATGTTTTTCTGCTGCCTAATCAAATTGCTTCAGGAGGAGTCAGCGGAATCAGTACGATATTATTAAGCGTGCTCGGATGGGAACCTGCTTACGTACAGTGGGCTTTTAATATTCCATTGTTTATTGCTGGAGTTATTTTACTAGGAAAACAATTTGGGGTTAAAACCCTTGTCGGTACATTATTTTTACCATTTGTTGTTTTTTTAACAAAGAATATTGAACCGTGGACGAATGACGCATTACTTAGTGCTTTGTTTGGCGGGATTGCAGTAGGTCTTGGGCTTGGAATTGTTTTTAGAGGAAATGCTTCAACAGGCGGAACGGACTTGGCGGCACAAATTATTACAAAATATACAGGGTTAACACTTGGAACGAGTGTTGTTCTGATTGATGGACTTATCGTCATTTCAGCTGCTCTTGTGTTCGATATTGAACGTGGATTATATGCACTCATTGCCTTATATGTAACAAGCAAAACGATAGATTTGGTTCAGGTTGGTTTTGGCAGGTCGAAAACGGCGATGATAATTACGAATAAGCAAGAGGAAGTTCGCGCGGGAATTCTAAATAAAATTGACCGGGGCGTGACAAAACTATCTGCATATGGTGGGTTTACCGATAATGAACGTCCAGTTCTTATGTGTGTAGTTGATCAACGTGAGTTCACAAAATTGAAACAATTGGTTAAAACCCTTGACCCGACTGCGTTTGTCGTCGTTATGGATGCTTCTGAAGTGCTGGGAGAAGGTTTCAAAAGGGCGTAAGACTGCTATACTATCTTCGTATGGTAATTTTTTCATTAAGGGGGAGTAACTATGAAGAAAAAACTGCTAAAGATGTTACTGGGAACAGCTCTAGTTATGGGTCTTGCTGCATGTGGCGGCGGGGACGACGAGGGTGGAGACACAGCACAAGCAGGTGATGCTGAAAAAGTTTATTCACAAAAGTGCTCAAGCTGCCATGGCGGTGACTTAAAGGGTGGTATGGGACCTGACCTAACTGCTGTTGGAGCTACCAAGTCAAAAGATGAAATTGCTGCTATCATCAAAGATGGTACAGACGGCGGAATGCCAGCAGGTCTAATTGAAGGCGAAGACCTTGATAAGGTTGCAGATTGGCTTTCAGCTAAAAAGTAATGATTGTAAACGTTCTGTTATTTATACAGAACGTTTTTTATTTTTACAAAAACTTAATATTTTCATAGGAATTTTATGATTTTGTCGAAAAATCTAGGATATATATAACAATTTATGTAGGTTTTGAAAAGAAACTGTAATAATTTTACCGCTTTTTTTACGCCTATAGAGTGTTATAATGAATTTATGCGAAATCCTGCAGTATTTTGTCTAGGATTTTGTTTTTGTGCAAGAAAATAAGAGGTTAATGTCGAATAATATTGTTTCGAAACTAACTTATAAAGGTGATCTAAAATGATAGAAATGCAGGATGTGTTTAAAAAGTACCCAAATGGGGTTACTGCCATAAATGGGATTGACGTACGGATTAACCAAGGCGAGTTTGTCTATGTAGTTGGTCCAAGTGGTGCGGGGAAGTCTACGTTCATTAAAATGATGTATCGTGAGGAAGTCCCAACTTCAGGTACAATCACGATGAATGGTGTTAACCTGGCTAAAATAAAAAATAAGAAAGTGCCTATTTTCAGGCGGAATCTTGGTGTAGTCTTTCAAGACTTTAAACTGTTGCCAATGAAAACCGTTTATGAGAATGTTGCCTTTGCACTTGAAGTTATTGAAGCGCAGCCGAAATATATCAAGAAGCGCGTAATGGAAGTACTTGACCTTGTTAACCTTAAGCATAAAGCAAGAATGCTTCCAACAGAGTTATCCGGAGGCGAGCAGCAGCGTGTTTCGATTGCCCGTTCGATTGTTAACTCACCAAAGGTAGTAATAGCGGACGAACCTACAGGTAACCTTGATCCAGAGACATCATGGGAAATCATGAGTATCTTTGAAGAGATTAATAACAGGGGTACTACGATTGTAATGGCAACTCATAATCGGGAAATCGTCAACACCATTAAACATCGTGTAATAGCCATTGAGGCTGGTAAAATAGCACGTGATGAACAAAGAGGTGATTACGGTTATGAAAATTAGAACTCTTGGCCGTCATGCGCGTGAAAGCTTTAAGAGTATTGGAAGAAATGGCTGGATGACGTTTGCCTCCGTAAGTGCTGTTACGGTAACGCTCATTTTAGTTGGTGTCTTTTTCGTTATTATGATGAATCTCAATAAAGTGGCTGAGACCATAGAAGAGGACGTGCAAATTCGCGTTCACATCGATGTTGCAGCAAATGATGAAGATCAGCAAAAGTTAAAAAGTGCGATTGAAAATATTTCAGAAGTACAGAGTGTGAAATTTTCATCCAAGGAACAAGAGCTTGAAGAGTTAATTAAGAGCATGGGTGAGGATGGACAAGCATTTAAACTTTTCGAACAAGACAATCCACTTAACGATGTATTTATCGTAAAAACGAAAAAGCCACAAGATACTATGAAAGCAGCAAAGGAAATTGGAAAGCTAGAGTATGTTACGAAGGCTGTGTACGGTAAGGGAACGGTTGAAAAATTATTTAACTTTATCAAAGCAAGCCGAAATGTAGGAATTGTATTAATCGCTGGATTATTTTTCACTGCGGTATTCTTAATATCTAATACTATTAAAATTACGATCATAGCTCGCCGTAGAGAAATTAAGATTATGAGGCTGGTAGGAGCAACGAATAACTTTATTAGGTGGCCATTCTTCTTAGAAGGATTATGGCTTGGCATCCTTGGTGCAATCCTGCCAATTATTTTAATATCGATTGCTTACTATAACGCTTATGAGTATCTAGCACCAAAGTTAATAGGGAACTTCATTCAAATTCTTCCATTTAGCCCGTTTATGTATCAGGTTTCTGGACTCCTTCTTTTAATGGGAGGTTTAATCGGAATCTGGGGCAGTGTGATGTCAGTTAGAAAGTTCTTAAAGGTTTAATTTTGTCAGGAAGGGCAGTGTAAAATGTCCTTCCTGATTTAAATAGCAGGGTAGAACGATTTGCCCTTACATAAATGTATAAGTGGGGAGGAGAACTGGGACTTGAAAAAATCATTGGTAACTTTTGCTGTTGCAGGAACATTCATTGTAAGCAGTATTTTTGGGGGAATCGCTGAAGCGGCTTCTATTTCAGGCTTACAAAAACAGCAACAAGAAATTCAAAAGAAAAATTCAGAATTATCTTCTGATATCAATAATGCAGATCAACAGATTAATAGTTTAAATTCAAAGCAGGCAGATGTAAAAGAAGAAATGACTCGCCTTGATCTTTCGATTGGCGATACACATAAAAAAATCAGAGAAAAAACGGCCGAGCTAGAGGAAACAAAAGCAGAAATTACTAGACTCCAGGAAGAAATTAAGGTGACAAAAGAACGAATTGATAAGAGAAATGAGCTTTTAAAAGACCGTGCCCGAAATTATCAAGAAACAGGTGGAATGGTCAGTTATCTTGACGTGTTAATGGGGTCAAAAAACTTTAGTGATTTTATTGACCGTGCAAGTGCAGTGGCTACAATCATGCAGGCAGACCAGGATATTCTAGTTCAGCATGAAGCGGATAAAAAGAGTCTCGAGGAAAATCAAGCCAAGCTGGAAGTAGAGCTAGCTAGTGTTCAAACTATGCTCGCTGACTTAGAAAAAATGAACCAACAATTAAATGCACAGAGAGCAGAAAAGGATAAGTTATTAGCTTCGTTAGAAGAGCAGGAAGATGAAATTCATGAGCATAAAATGGAGCTTCAAGAAGAGGCACAAATTCTAGCGGGACAATCAGCAGCCATTCAAAAAGCCATTGAGCTTGAACAACAACGCCAAGCAGCAGTTGCTGCCGAAGCAAAGGCAGCCGCTGATGCTGCAGCCGCAGCGGCAGCTGCGAACAACAATAATTCTGGTTCTGGTTCTGGTTCTGCTTCTGGCAGTGGTGGAGGGGATAGTACCCCGTCACAACCATCTCCACCGGTTTCTAGTGGAGCATTCACAATGCCAGCGAATGGAACTTTTACATCAGGGTTTGAACCTAGATGGGGCTCCTTCCACTATGGGATAGATATAGCTAATCGTGCAGCAAATGTACCAATTTGGGCAGCAGCCGATGGTGTTGTTATTCAATCCTACTATTCTAGCAGTTATGGGAATGTTGTTTTTATCGCCCATTCTGTGAATGGACAAACGTATACAACGGTTTCTGCTCATATGGAAGCGCGAATGGTCAGCTCTGGAGCAGTTGTAAAAAAAGGCCAGCAAATTGGAATTATGGGTAACACCGGTGATTCAACGGGTAAACATTTACACTTTGAACTTCATAGAGGGCAATGGAATGGAAGTAAGAGTAACGCAATCAATCCTGTGGGAATTGTACCAATGCCATAAAGTCTAAAGGGAGAAGCTATGCTTCTTCCTTTTTTTTGCATAAAAATCAGTAGAAGGCCACCTCCATATTTCTGGCATAACTCGTCCATTCCTTACATAATAGTTAATAAACAGACGGGTGGGAGACTCATTAATTTTTGAAGCTGCACATGAGGGGGAACAAGATGAAAAGTAAGTGGATTGCCCTGATGATGGTTGGTTCGCTTCTTACGGGAGCGGGGGGCACATATGTGGGAATGAATTGGTTTGAACAAACAGAGGGAAACACAGCCCTTGAACAAACATTAATGAAAACAAGTACAGCCGTTACAAATCAAAATGATATGGAGGACCTTGCGAAGGTCAACCAGGCATATGAATTGATCCTAAGCCGATATGTTGAAAAGGTAGATAATGAGATGCTTGTGGAGGGTGCCATCCAAGGAATGCTTACTGTTTTAGATGATCCCTATTCCGTTTATATGAATAAGGAAACTGCCCAACAATTCAGTCAAGCTTTAGAATCATCCTTTGAAGGTATAGGTGCAGAGGTAGGCATGGAGGATGGGAAAATCATCATTATTTCTCCATTTAAAAATTCACCAGCTGAAAAAGCGGGATTAAAGCCGAATGATGAGATTTTGAAGGTAGACGGAAAAAGTGTTGAGGGTCTAGATTTAAATAAAGCAACCTTAAAAATTCGCGGTAAAAAAGGAACAAAGGTCCAATTAGAAATCGCACGAAAGGGCTTAAAGGAGCCTCTCACCATTGATGTTACACGTGATGAAATTCCACTTGAGACCATTCATGCTTCTGTGAAAAAACTAGATGGAAAAAAGATAGGGTACATTGAAATTACTTCGTTCTCTCAAGAGACAGCGGCTGATTTTAAAAAGGAGCTAAAAGAGCTGGAGAAAAAAGATATTAATGGCCTAATTATAGATGTCCGTGGAAACCCTGGCGGATTGCTCGTTAGTGTTGAGGATATCTTAAAAGAATTTGTTACGAAAGAAAAACCATTTATTCAAATCGAGAAACGAAATGGAGATAAGGAACGGCACTTCTCCAATCTTACCGAGAAAAAGGATTACCCAGTAGCAGTCCTCATTAACAAAGGCAGTGCGTCAGCTTCAGAAATTTTAGCAGGAGCATTAAAAGAAGCGGCAGGCTATCAATTGGTTGGGGAAACGACTTTTGGTAAAGGAACAGTACAGCAGGCAGTTCCGATGGGAGATGGCAGCAATATTAAGCTGACGCTCTTTAAATGGCTGACACCTGATGGAAACTGGATTCACAAAAAAGGAGTGAAACCTGATGTTGAAATCAAGCAGCCTGCCATCTTTGATACACATCCACTTCAAATTGAAGAACCGCTTAAAGAGGATATGAACAATGAGCAGGTCAAAAATGCTCAAGAAATATTATCTGGTTTAGGCTTCGCTCCTGGAAGAACAGATGGTTATTTTAGTAAAGAAACCACAACAGCAGTTAAAGCTTTCCAGCAAAACAACAACTTGCAGCCAACGGGAAAAATTGATGCGAAAACAGCAGCAATGCTAGAAGAACAGGTAATAAAAGAAATGAAAAAAGAGAAAAACGACATCCAGCTTCAAACCGCATTAAGATTAATTGCAAAATAAAAGGTAAACAGGGGCAGCTGCCTCTGTTTTTTTATGTGTGACAAATAAGGATAAGTATGATTGTGGAATGCCAAGATTTCCGTGGAAATATTTGTTGAAGCCTAATGAAAAAACACGAATTACGCAGAAGAATGAATGTGGAATCATTATGAATACATAAAAATTCGACATTTTTTTGTTTTTTCAAGAATCTAGCAATAGGTTTTATCCCTCCATTTTGGTAAAATAAGCTTTAGAGCTAGAATAGTAGAATTTATGATAGAGGCAGGTGGAGGAATTGGTGCAATTATGGCTTTTTGAGCTGTTGAAAGGGACAGGTAGACTTTTTCTACATCCGGTTTTTTACTATCTCATTTTCCTTTCAGGAATACTGGGAGTATCAAGGGTTAAACGTGAACGGAAAAATTTCCATACAAGGACATTTGATGCCTATTTTGAACTACGACAGCTGTTTCCTATAGGATTAATACTGGGTCTGGTACTTACCATTGTCACATTAATGGCTGGGTTAACACTTCCATTTGCAGCCATCCTTCTAATTGCTTTCTTTACGATATTATGGAGTTTAACGACTAATATTAGGCTTATGTCACCAGTGTACACGGTAGGTGCAGCTTTTTTTGCCATTACTTTAATCACTGAGTATGAATGGACCATACCACTTTTTAATGATACATTTCAAGTTTTAGAAGAAAAGGTATATCCTTCCTTGGTTATCTTAATGGCTCTTTTATTAATTTCAGAAGGAATTCTTATTACTAAAAATGCAGGTAAAGGTACCTCTCCAAAACTGGTAAAAAGCAAGCGTGGACAAAATGTTGGAGCACACGAAGTGAAACGATTCTGGCTGCTGCCTATGTTTTTACTAATTCCTGGGGAGGCTTTGACTCTGCCATTTGATTGGTGGCCAGTCTTCAACATAGGAGCGGAATCCTACTCGCTAATCCTGGTACCGTTTGCGATTGGTTTTAACCAGCAAATTCAAGGTATGCTGCCAAAACAATCTATCCAGTTACAAGGGCGTAGAGTTACAACACTTGGAATATTGATATTGATTTTATCTGTTATTGGCTATTGGTATCCGTTAATCTCCATAGGAGTAGCAGCATTGGCGATAATCAGTCGTGAATTGATTTCCTTAATGCAACGATTGAAGGATGATAATTTACCGTTTTACTTCTCGAAGAAAAACAACGGCTTAATGATTATTGGAATTATACCCGAATCCCCCGCTGATAAAATGGGACTTCAAGTAGGGGAACTCATTTCTAAGGTAAATGGTGTTAAAATTCTTGATGAACAAGTTTTTTATGAAGCATTACAAAAAAATCGAGCTCATTGTAAGCTTGAGGTTCTAGACATAAATGGAGAGGTTCGTTTCGTTCAACGTGCCTTGTATGAAGGCGATCATTATGAACTTGGTATACTTTTTGTACAGGACCAGAGGAAATTTGATGAAAGAATTGGATAAAGCTGTGATTTTTCATAATTAGTTAGAATGGATTCATAATAGTTTAGAATCCACTTTCAAAATTAATTAGAAAAAGCTAGTGTTGTATATTTAAGCGGTTAGAAATTGAGTTGCACATTAGATCAGACAAATGAGAGCCTTTAGGCTCTTTTTATTTAGGGGGTATTTAGTGAAATTATTAATAGTTCCGCCATTTTCAAGGCCACTGTTGAAATAGCAATGTAAGCTGAAGTGGAGCCAATATAATGATTAATAGCTATAACACAGCCATAAAAAAACATAAATTGTTCAAATTTTACTAAGTTATTTCATTTACTAAATTACAACAATCATGTAAAATAAATAAGTCAAAACACATAAGAATAGTAGGGATTAAATTTAGATATTATATTAATCTATGAGTCTACTGTCCTTATAACAAAAATAGCAACATAGGAGGAAAAACAAGTGGGTCGTAAAAATGTAAATATCCTTATAGTCCTATTAGTAAGTTTCTTTTTATTACTAGCTGGCTGCTCTTCAAAGCCACAGGAAAATGCAGATTCAAATAAATCTGATGGAGCAAAAACACCAGATACTTTTATTTATGGTATTGATGGTGATCCAGGAAATGCTGTAAATGTTATTTCCACCGGTGATCGTTATGGATTAATGGAAATCAAAACGATTTACTCACCATTGTATATGTATAACGGAAAAGACAATGTTGAATACTTTTTAGCTGAAAGCATAACTCCATCTGAAGATTTCTTAACTTACACTGCAAAATTAAGAAAAGACGTTAAGTGGCATGATGGAGAACCGTTTACAGCGGATGATGTTGTATTCACATATGAGCAAATGTTAAAAGAAGAAAATGGCGGATGGGCAAGAAGCCAGCTTATATTTAACAATCAACCAGTTAAGGTTGAAAAGGTAGATGACTATACAGTTAAATTCACTTTGCCTGAAGTAAGTATGGGTGCGTTCGAGGCTTTAGGAAACATCTTCATTATGCCAAAACATGTTTATGAAGGTGAAACCAATATCGCCAACAGTCCGAAAAATGCTACTCCAGTTGGTACAGGACCATACAAATTTAAGGAGTACAAAGCAGGGGAAAGCGTTACGTTTGAAGCAAATCAAGATTATTTCCTTGGAGCTCCAAAAATTGCTAAGGTAGTTTACCGAATTATTATGGATGCAAACACTGCTACAATGGCACTGCAAAAGGGGGAAATTAATGCCTTTGCAATCCAGCCATCTGACGCAGCTAAATTTAAAGATAGCAAGAATGTTAGCTTAAAGCCTTATGATGAAGGTAGAGTAGGATATTTAGCGTTCAATTTAAGCTCAAAAGCAGTTCAATCAAAAGAAGTCCGCCAAGCAATTGCTTATAGCTTGAATCGTGATGAAATTAATACTGCCAGCTATGTTTCTAGTGATTATTACGTAAATGCGTACTCAATCTTACCAGAAAAAGCAACTTACTATACAGACAATGTAGAAAAGTTTAAAACAGATACAAAAAAATCAAAAGAACTATTAGCTAGTGCCGGAGCTTCTGACTTGAAATTGAAGCTTGGTTTTACTGCTAATAATCCTATTCAACAAAAGCAAGCAGCTGTTATCCAACAAAACTTACAAGCTGCAGGTATTACTGTAGAGCTTGTTGGTATGGATGGGACAGCCTTAAGCCAAAAAATGCAAAGTGTTCACACTGATTTTGATATGTATCTTGGCGGATACATTATGGGTATTGACCCAGATACGTTTAATTCACTTTTTGTTACCGATAGTACAGCTAACTACATGCATTACAGTAACCCAAAAGTGGATGAATTGTTTAACCAGGGACGTGTTGAAAAAGATGATTCCAAGCGTGAAGCGATCTATGAAGAAATTCAACAAATCATCATCGAAGATGCTGCCTTCTATCCACTTGTAACAAACAAACGAATCCTTGCAATTGATTCTCGAATTAAAGGCATTGAGGATGCTGGATTAGTACCAGTTTATACGTTTGAAGATATGTCACAGCTTTCATATTAATAAGAAATAAAAGTTAAAGATAAACAGCGAGCTGTTTATCTTTATTTTTTGGTAGATGAAGTACTAGAATAGTATAGTAGATTTTATGCCTTAATGCGGATCACAATAAGGAGTGGGATTATTCTTGTTTAAGTATATTTTCAAAAGGATTATGCAGGCAATCCCAATGCTCGTCATTATTTCAATCATTTGTTTTGGACTCATCCAATTGGCTCCATACGATGCAGTAGACGCTATGACTACACCGAATATGACCGAGAAAACGGTTGAATTAATCAAGGCGAGATATGGTTTAGATCAGCCTGCGTATATGCAATATTTTTATTGGATAAAAGGAATTCTAAGCGGAGAATGGGGTTACTCTATCGTAACACATGAGAGTATATCTAAGGATCTTTCTGTTAGGATTCCAAACACAATTATACTTGTTCTGCCTGCCTACTTTATAGCATTAGTTTTGTCTGTTATTCTTGGTCTCATTGCTGGTGCTAGAAAGGGGAAACTTGCGGATAAAATCATCGATGGACTAAGCTCTTTCGGGATAGCTATTCCAAGCTTTTGGATGGCGATGGTTTTGATTTTTATCTTTGGATACCAGTTAAATTTATTTCCGATTCTTGGGATGCACACTATTGGTGACGAGGGTTCTTTTTCCGATCTCTTTAGCCATTTGGTCCTTCCTACTATCGTATTAACTCTTTCATTTATGCCTGAGCTTGTTCGTTATGTCCGTTCATCGACAATTGGACAGCTTTCAGAAGACTATGTCATGGTTCAACAAGCATATGGGGCACCATCTATTGGGATATTGTTTAATCATGTTCTTCGAAATGTGCTGCTTCCAGTAATCACGATTGTTGGGATGAGCCTCCCAATGTTAGTGACCGGTGCAGTCGTAACGGAGACTGTATTCGGCTGGCCTGGAATTGGTACTTATTTTGTGAAGGCGATTCAGGGATTTGATTATCCGATTATCATGGCAATAATGCTGCTCTCATCCAGTCTTGTGATTATTGGCAATTTGCTCTCAGACATTTTATACAGCATTGTTGACCCACGAATAAAAGGAATGGGGGAGTAAAAGTTGACCGGAGAGAAAAATAGAAGGATTGAAAAGCTAAAAGCAGAGCTGAACCGTAATAAATCGACTGCCCTTGCCTTAATATTCCTTTTCCTGATAATTTTTGTTTCAATCTTCGCTTTTTTATCACCCTATGATCCAAATAGGGTAGATGTTTTAAATGTCCTGCAGAAGCCAAATGCTCATCATCTATTTGGGACTGATGAGCTTGGACGCGATTATTTAACGAGAGCCTTGTATGGGGGACGGGTTTCGCTGTTAGTAGGAATTTTAGCGATGCTTATTTCAACTAGTATTGGTGTATTGGTTGGCACAGTAAGTGGATATTTTGGAGGGCGGATTGACAACTTTCTGATGAGGACAGTTGATATTATTTCTTCGATTCCATGGATGATTTTAGTAACAGTAGTAAGTATCTATCTTACACCAGGATTAAAAGCTATTATTCTAGTTATCGGACTTTTTACGTGGATGAGTACGGCAAGGATGGTCCGTGCCGAGACACTTTCAATAAAAGAAAGAGAATATGTTTTATACGCAAAATCTACAGGACAATCAGTAAGAAAAGTAATTTGGAAGCATATTATTCCAGCTGTAATGCCGACGTTCATCGTAGCCTCAACTGTAAGTATTGCCAACGCGATTTTGATGGAGTCTGCATTAAGCTTTCTAGGTTTAGGAATACAGCAGCCATTATCATCTTGGGGAAGCATGCTGCAAAATGCACAAAGCAATCTAGGAAATGCACCGTACATGGCGATTTTGCCCGGGCTCCTTATTGTATTTACTGTTTATTCCTTTAATAAATTGGGGGACATCCTTAGAGCGGTTGTTGAGCCGAAGACAAGCGGCGGCAAATAGATAGGAGGGACAACAAATGAAAATCAATGTAGATGAAGAAAGTAGTTTACTAGAAGTAAAAAACCTCCGCACTGCCTTTTATGATGGAAAAACGAAAACAGAAGCAGTTCGTGGAATTGACTTTTTCGTTAAAAAGGGTGAGATTCTAGGAATCGTCGGTGAATCAGGTAGCGGAAAAAGTGTATTGGTTAAGTCGATTCTCGGTATTGTCCCTTCAAATGCAAAAGTAGATACTGGGGAAGTTATTTTGGATGGCAGGCATATTGAAGGCTTATCCAGGAAAGAAAAAAGGTTGATTCGAGGGAAGGATATTGCGATGATCTTCCAAGATCCAATGACCGCTCTTAATCCCTTAAAAAAAGCTGGTGATCACCTAATTGAATTATTAGTCAGAGTGAGAGGTATAAAAAAGAAGGAAGCCAAACAAGAGGCAATTGAACTTCTGAGAATGGTAGGTATTCCTTCTCCTGAAACAAGAGTTGACCAATACCCACATGAATTTAGCGGCGGGATGAGACAGAGGGTACTGATTGCAATGGCAATAGCTTGTAACCCCAAGCTATTAATTGCTGATGAGCCAACAACAGCCCTTGATGTAACGATTCAAGCACAAATTCTTGAATTACTAAAAAAGCTGCAAAAAGAAAAGGATATGTCAGTAGTGTTAATAACACATGACTTAGGGGTCGTTGCTACGATTTGCAGCCGAATTTTAGTGATGTATGCAGGAATGGTGATGGAAGAGGGAATGGCAAATGAAATCTTTTATTCTCCTAGACATCCATATACAAAAGCTTTGCTGAACTCAATTCCAAGGGTGGATGGAGAAAAAACGAGATTGAAGCCAATAAAAGGCTCAGCTCCTTCGCTAAAAAATGTGGGTAAAGGATGTCCATTTGCAGACCGGTGTGAGTTTGCATTTGATAGATGTTTCACTGAAGTACCTCAATATAATGCCTTTTCAGCGACGCAAAGATCGATGTGCTTTCTAGCGGAAGAAGAGGTGGAAAATTGATGAATGAGACACGTAAAAAGCTAGTTGAAGTAAAACATCTAAAAAAATACTTCCCAGTAAAAACTTCGATGTTTAAAAAAGGAAATCAAGTCGTAAAAGCAGTCGATGATGTATCTTTCCATATTTATAAGGGTGAGACGTTTGGTCTTGTTGGTGAGTCTGGCTGTGGCAAATCAACACTAGGGCGGACGCTTAATCGCCTGTATGACCCTACTGCAGGTGAGATTCATTTTGATGGCAGGGATATCGCGAAATTAAATAATAAAGAATTGCAGCCGTATCGCAATAGAATGCAAATGATTTTCCAAGATCCGTATTCTTCGCTTAACCCATATATGACGGTTGAAGAGATTATCGATGAACCACTAGAAATCCATACAAGACTATCTAAAAGTGAAAGAAAAGAAAAGAGTATTGATATTCTTGAGAAGGTTGGATTAAAGAAAGAAGATCTGGAAAAATTACCACACGAATTTAGTGGCGGGCAGCGGCAAAGAATCGGAATTGCGCGGGCACTTTCAATCAGTCCGGATTTTATTTTATGTGATGAAGCGATATCCGCGCTGGATGTTTCGATTCAGGCACAGGTAATAAATATGTTGGAAGACCTGCAGAGTGAACTGAATCTTACTTATTTGTTTATTGCTCATGATTTATCTATGGTACGCCATATTTCTGATCGGATTGGTGTAATGTATCTTGGGAAAATAGTAGAGATTTCAAAAAGTGAAGAGCTATATGAAAAACCGCTGCATCCATATACGCAAGCATTATTATCGGCTATTCCCATTCCAGATCCAATAAAGGCACAGAATAGTAAGAGAGAAATTATTACCGGTGAGCTTCCCAGCCCAATTGAAATGGAAAAAGGATGCCGTTTTAGATCAAGATGCCCATTTGCTAAACCAATCTGCGCAGATGCTGATCCACAATTAAAACAGGTGGATGATGAACATTATGTGGCCTGCCATTTATATTAATGAAGGGAAGTAATGTATTGTGGAAAAGGTTAAATTAGCATTAAATTATGCCCTTATGCTTGAAATGATGAAGGCTAAAGGTTATGCCAGTACAACAATTGTCGCACTCTTGAACGAGGGGGATGAAGAAATACTTGGCAGTATTGGGGATGGAATTCCAACATGGAAAACGCTGGTCGATTACTATCACCTTAATAAAGCGAAATTCCACCAGGCACTTAAAGAAGGGTATGAAATTACATTCTTGACAAAAGGCGCTCTTAAATCTCTTCTATTCATAAAGTTTGGAATGAAGGAAGGAGTGGATTTTGTTGATACTGGTGAATTTCTTGACCAAGTTACCATTACAGCAGATAACCTCGAAGCTCTACGTAGAATCATCTCGAAAAACTGGACGATAGTTTTAGAGGATGAAAATATGAATGACGAAGCATATTTGATCAAAATTGAGCTAACCTATAAACCTATATTTAATATATAGACTCTGGTATAATTAAGCGCAGTTTCCTAATTATTCTTAAATAATAATTCAAATCCCCATCTAAAAGGTGGGGATTTTTGGATTTTAGACAAAAAAACTATTGAAACAGATTTAGGAGAGGGGTTTTGCAGACGTTCGAAGTCTGCAAATAGATTATCTATTAATAGTATAAAGTTCTTTTTCAGAATTTTTATCATATCCCGCAGCTATATTTGGCAGCGGGATTTCTAAAAGGAATTTATTGTATATTTGAGAGTGTGAGTGTTAAACCTAAAATGGAAAATTTAAATTCAAGAAAGGTGGTCTAGCCATATGATTAGCTTTTTAGATTTTACCACTCCTATTGATATCAGCTTTGAAGGAGTTTCTGCTGTAGTTTTTTATTTCACTATCTATTCTTTAATTGGCTGGCTGTTAGAAAATAGCTACAGCTACATGACTAAGCGAAAATTTTTTAAACCGAATTTTTTTCACGGTCCCTTTAAGCCTATGTATGGCTTTGCCCCTGTACTTTTGGTTTATTTAATTGGTCCGGAAACAAATTGGGGAATAATCCTTTTGCTCTGTTTTTTCATTCCTACTTTTATTGAGTACATAAGTGGTGCATTGCTTCAAAAGTTTTTTCAACGTCAATGGTGGGATTATTCTGATATGCCCATGCAGATACACGGCCATATTTGTCTGCCATTTTCTCTTTGCTGGATATTGTTGTCCTTAGCTTGTATAAAATGGGTTCATCCTGCAATCGTTTCTGTTTATGGACCAGTCGAAATACTGTGGACTTGGATTTGGCCAGCGGTTATCTTATATTTCATTGCAGAATTGGCTTTGTCCATAAGAAGACACACTTCTCAAGTGTTAGAAGAAGCAAAATCACCTAACCCTATACAGTAATTAATCACCAACTCCTTCTACCTAATAAAGAAGGAGTTTTTCTTTTTAAAAAATAAAAAATGTTTGACATTCAAATATTGATTTGAATATCATATAATCAAATTAAGATTTGAATGTATGAGGTGATGGAATGAAGAATCGCGATGTTTGTGAAGTTACATGTGTAGATAGCGACAAAACCACTAAACTGCAGCCTTTAGTTGAAAACAGAAATATTTTCGAGGTTACAAAGGTATTTAAAGCTTTATCCGATGAGACACGAATGAAAATTGCTTATGCTCTCACACTTGAAGAAGAGCTTTGTGTTTGTGATGTGGCAAATATTGTAGGTGCTACAACGGCAACTGCTTCACATCATTTACGCCACTTAAAAAGCCTGGGACTTGCAAAATACCGTAAAGAAGGAAAACTAGTCTATTATTCTCTCGATGATGATCATGTGAAACAACTCATCCACATTGCCTTCGAGCATCAACAAGAGGTTGCAGGTCGACAGTAAATGGATTTAAAACGTATCGCTATAAAGAGATAAGAAAAAACTAAGAGACAACTCTAGTTGGGAGAGGGATATTTATGGGACACCATCATCACAATCATGGACATTCTCATGGCCACTCACATGGTCACGGACACGGTCATTCGCATACAAGCAATAAAAAAGCATTACTCAGTTCATTTATTTTGATCGCCGCTTTTATGGTGGTTGAAGTCATTGGGGGAATTCTAACCAATAGCTTAGCCTTATTATCTGATGCTGGTCATATGCTTAGTGATGCTGCCGCACTTGGACTTAGCTTTTTCGCCATTAAGTTAGGGGAAAAACAAGTATCACAGGAAAAAACGTACGGATACAAGCGCTTTGAAATTATTGCAGCTGCGTTAAATGGGATTACCCTCATCATCATTTCATTATATATTTTTTATGAAGCATTTCAGCGTTTCTTCGCGCCGCCAGAGGTTCAAAGTACGGGGATGTTGATGATTTCTGTAACAGGATTAGTGGTGAACATTATCGCTGCTTGGATTTTAATGAGTGGAGACAAGGATGATAACCTCAATGTCCGAAGTGCCTTTTTACATGTGCTTGGCGATATGCTTGGATCCGTTGGTGCGATTGTGGCTGCCTTACTTATTATGTTCTTCGGATGGACAATTGCAGACCCGATTGCTAGTGTCATTGTCGCTGTTTTAATCATTATTAGTGGTTTTAGAGTTACAAGAGATTCCTTCCATATTCTGATGGAAGGTGCACCAACGCAAATTGACATCCAGCAGGTTAAAGAAGCACTTAGTAAAATTCCTTTGGTGAAGGAAGTCCATGATTTGCACATTTGGACCATAACGTCTGGCTATCCAGTATTGAGCTGTCATATTACCATAGTAGATGAAGCCATCCATGATGAAGTTCTCGCTCGTTCTCAAAAAATTCTTCATGATGAATTTCATATCGAACATAGTACGATTCAAGTCGAAAAGGCTGAAATTGGCTGCCCAAGTCCGCATGGGACATGTAACTAAGGATTATCAATAACTTTTTGTTGCAATTTTGTGAATTAATTTCTAAAATATATAAACAGAAATGAATTTAATGAGGTGGACCCATTGGCTCTTGAATATGTATCGGCACTGCTTTTGCCTGGTTTACTCGTATTGCTATTTACTCGGGTCACATACAATCGGCTTATCGGCCTTGCCTTAACCGTTGGACTCATTGCTGCTTCTGTTTATAAAGGCTATACGAACACCTTCCCGCTTATCGTCGTTGACGCCTTTTCGCTCACAGCCGGCTTTTGGCTGGCAGCAAAAATGAAGCATAGAGTGGTCAAAAAAACATAAGCTCTCACCGTAGATGTAAAGTCTGTCAACTTAAAATGGCAGGCTTTTTTGCTTTATATCAAATAAACGAATGTTCGTTCGCATATTAGTGGTTTGTTTTTGGGGAATTGTGTTAGAATGATACTATTAGAATTTAAGGGATACATTTTCTAGCACCATCCCGGACCACTTGCACGTTTTTTGCTAGAAAGTGATTATTGATCGGGAGGAAAATCAGTGAAAGATCAATTTGAATTAGTTTCGAAATATTCACCGCAGGGCGATCAGCCGGAAGCGATTCGACAGTTAGTTCAGGGGATTAATGAGAATAAGCGCTATCAGACATTGCTTGGTGCGACTGGAACAGGTAAGACGTTTACTGTTTCTAATGTGATCAAAGAAGTAAATAAACCAACACTCGTCATCGCTCACAATAAAACCTTAGCGGGACAACTTTACAGCGAGTTTAAGGAATTTTTCCCAAACAATGCTGTTGAGTATTTTGTCAGTTACTACGATTATTTTCAGCCAGAAGCCTATGTTCCTTCGACAGATACATTTATTGAAAAGGATTCAAGCGTCAACGATGAAATTGATAAGCTCCGCCATTCAGCGACCTCATCGTTGTTTGAGCGCAAGGATGTCATCGTCATTGCCAGCGTATCGTGTATTTATGGTCTCGGTTCACCGGAGGAATACCGAAATATGGTGCTGTCGCTCAGGAAAGAAATGGAAATTGAGCGCAATCATTTGCTGCATCGGTTAGTTGATATCCAATATGAACGAAATGATATTGATTTTAAACGCGGTACCTTTAGAGTCCGAGGGGATGTCGTTGAAATTTTTCCAGTTTCACGAGATGAACATTGCATTCGGGTTGAATTTTTTGGTGATGAAATCGAACGAATTCGTGAAGTAGATGCCCTAACAGGGGAAATTATTGCTGAGCGTGAGCATGTGGCAATCTTCCCGGCATCCCACTTTGTTACCGGGGAAGAGAAATTAAATAAAGCCATCGAAAACATCGAAAAAGAACTTGAAGAACGTCTTGCAGAACTTCGGGAAGATAATAAATTGCTAGAAGCTCAACGCCTTGAGCAGCGAACTCGTTATGATCTTGAAATGATGCGGGAGATGGGCTTTTGCTCTGGTATCGAGAACTACTCCCGCCACTTAACACTTAGGCCTGCGGGCTCCACGCCCTATACGTTGATTGATTACTTCCCAGAAGATTTTCTAATGGTTGTGGATGAGTCACATGTTACCTTGCCTCAAGTAAGAGGGATGTTCAATGGTGATCGAGCCCGGAAACAAGTGCTTGTTGACCACGGCTTCCGTCTGCCTTCAGCGCTTGATAACCGACCGTTGACCTTTGATGAGTTTGAAAAGCATGTTCACAATGCTATCTTTGTTTCAGCTACACCAGGTCCATATGAGATAGAGCATACGCCAGAAATGGTTCAGCAAATCATTCGACCAACTGGATTACTTGACCCTACGATTGAAATTCGCCCTATCGAAGGGCAAATCGATGATATTATCGCAGAAATTCATGAACGCATAAAAGTTAATGAACGTGTGCTTATAACGACTTTAACAAAGAAAATGTCAGAGGACCTAACGGACTATTTAAAAGAAATTGGTATTAAAGTTCAATATTTGCATTCAGAAGTAAAAACACTTGAACGGATTGAGATTATTCGCGAGCTCCGGCTCGGCAAGTATGATGTCCTCGTCGGAATCAACCTGCTCAGAGAGGGACTGGATATTCCTGAGGTTTCTCTGATTACGATTCTCGATGCCGATAAGGAAGGCTTCCTCCGTTCGGAACGTTCATTAATCCAAACCATTGGCCGAGCAGCACGTAATTCCAATGGTCATGTCATTTTGTATGCGGACAAAATAACAAATTCGATGGAAATCGCGATTAATGTAACAAGAGAGCGTCGCAAAATCCAAGAAGAATATAATAAAAAGCATGGCATTACTCCTATGACGATTCAAAAGGGAATTCGCGAGGCTATTCGTGCCACCCATGCAGCCGAGGAACAGGAAGATTACAAACCAGCAGCATCCTTTGGTAAGATGTCGAAGAAGGATAGAGATAAGCTGATTGCTACAATGGAAAAAGAAATGAAAGCAGAAGCAAAAGCGCTTAATTTTGAACGTGCAGCTGAGCTTCGTGATTTATTATTAGAGTTAAAAGCGGAAGGATGACGTAACCATGGCGATGGATAAATTGATTGTAAAAGGCGCCAGAGCCCATAATTTAAAAAATATAGATGTCACCATTCCGAGAGATAAGCTTGTTGTGATCACAGGACTTTCTGGTTCAGGAAAGTCCTCCCTTGCATTTGATACGATATACGCGGAAGGACAGCGCCGCTATGTAGAGTCATTATCTGCATACGCACGACAATTCTTAGGGCAGATGGATAAACCTGATGTTGATTCCATTGAAGGATTGTCTCCTGCAATTTCAATTGATCAAAAAACAACAAGCAAAAACCCACGTTCAACCGTGGGGACGGTGACGGAAATTTATGATTATTTGCGCTTACTCTTTGCCCGCGTCGGCAGACCAACATGTCCAATCCACAATATCGAAATCTCCTCACAAACGATTGAACAAATGGTAGACAGAATCATGGAATACCCAGAGCGAACCAAAATGCAAATCCTTGCTCCCGTCATTTCTGGACGAAAAGGAATGCATGTTAAAGTATTAGAGGATATAAAAAAACAAGGTTACGTACGAGTTCGTGTCAACGGAGAAATGCTTGACCTTGGTGATGAGATTGTTTTAGACAAGAACAAAAAGCATTCCATTGAAGTTGTAATTGACCGCATAGTCGTAAAGGAAGGGATTTCCGCGAGAATTGCAGACTCGCTTGAAACGGCCTTACGTCTAGGCGAAGGAAAGGTTATTGTCGATGTTATTGGAGAAGAGGAGCTTCTTTTCAGTGAAAACCATGCCTGTCCACATTGTGGTTTTTCAATCGGTGAATTAGAACCGAGAATGTTTTCGTTTAATAGCCCTTTTGGTGCCTGTCCTGAGTGTGATGGACTTGGTTCAAAGCTCGAAGTCGATGTTGACCTTGTGATACCGAATAAGGAATTATCATTAAAACAGCATGCGATTGCTCCATGGGAGCCAACTAGCTCGCAGTATTATCCGCAGCTTCTTGAAGCGGTATGCAATCATTATGGGGTAGATATGGACATGCCTTTCAAGGACATCCCTCCCCACCTTATCGAAAAAGTTCTTTATGGATCCAAAGGTGATAAAATTTATTTCCGCTATGAGAATGATTTTGGACAGATCCGTGAAGGTCATATTGAATTTGAGGGTGTCATACGTAATGTAGAACGCCGCTATAAAGAGACCAGCTCTGATTGGATTCGGGAGCAAATGGAGAAATATATGGGCGAGCAGCCATGCCAGGTCTGTAAAGGTCATCGTTTAAAGAAGGAAACTTTAGCTGTTCTTATTTCAGGACGCCATATTTCCCAACTAACAGAGTTATCGATTGAAGAATCCAATCAGTTCTTTAATGAATTAAAATTAACGGACAAAGAAATGCAAATCGGAAAATTAATTTTCCAAGAAATTCGAGAGCGGCTTGGATTCCTTATGAATGTTGGACTAGATTACTTGAGCTTAGGACGAGCTGCAGGTACTCTTTCAGGAGGAGAAGCACAGCGGATTCGTTTGGCTACCCAAATTGGTTCTAAGTTAACAGGTGTTCTCTACATACTAGACGAACCATCGATTGGACTTCATCAACGTGATAACGACCGCTTAATAGGAACACTGCAAAACATGCGTGATATCGGAAACACCTTGATTGTGGTTGAACATGATGAAGATACGATGATAGCGGCAGATTATCTAATCGATATTGGTCCTGGTGCAGGAATCCACGGTGGACAAGTCATTGCAGCAGGAACACCCGCCGAAGTAATGGCACATCCTAATTCATTGACTGGCCAGTATTTATCAGGTAAAAGGTTTATTCCACTCCCGATAGAACGTCGCAAGCCAGATGGCAGGTATATCGAAATAAAAGGTGCCGCCGAGAACAATTTACGAAACGTAAATGCGAAAATTCCATTAGGGATGTTTATTGCCGTGACGGGTGTTTCCGGATCTGGGAAAAGTACGTTAATCAATGAAATCCTCCTTAAAACACTTTCCCAGAAGCTTAACCGTGCTAAAACAAAGCCTGGAGAACATAAGGATATCTTAGGTATTGAGAATTTAGATAAGGTAATCGACATCGACCAATCTCCAATTGGCAGAACACCACGTTCTAATCCGGCAACGTACACGGGAGTTTTTGATGATATCCGTGACTTGTTTTCGACAACGAATGAAGCGAAGGTCCGCGGCTATAAAAAAGGACGTTTTAGCTTTAATGTTAAGGGCGGCCGTTGTGAAGCCTGCCGTGGCGATGGAATTATCAAAATTGAAATGCATTTCCTGCCTGACGTCTATGTTCCATGTGAGGTTTGTCATGGAAAGCGATATAACCGTGAGACACTTGAGGTAAAATATAAAGGGAAGAGCATTTCTGAAATTCTTGATATGACCGTCGAAACAGCAGTAGAATTTTTTGAGAATGTTCCTAAAATCAGCCGAAAGCTGCAAACCATCAAGGATGTAGGTTTAGGTTATATAACACTCGGTCAGCCTGCTACCACTCTGTCAGGCGGGGAAGCACAGCGTGTGAAGCTAGCGTCTGAACTTCATAAACGTTCAAACGGTAAATCCTTCTATATTTTAGATGAACCGACAACAGGTCTTCATGTTGACGATATTTCTAGATTATTAGTCGTCCTTCAGAGACTCGTTGAAAATGGCGACACCGTACTCGTTATTGAGCACAATTTAGATGTCATTAAAGCAACTGACTACATTATTGACCTTGGTCCAGAGGGTGGAGACAAGGGCGGTACGATTGTCGCTACCGGAACACCTGAAAAGGTAGCTGATGCGCCAGGATCTTATACAGGCAAATACTTAAAACCGATTTTAGAGCGAGACCGGTTACGAATGAAAGAGCAAATACATGAAAAAGAGACGATTGGAAAAAGCTAAAACCTTGCGTTTTAGCTTTTTTTATAGATATGTTGAAACTTTCATATTCCCCATACGTAAATATTCAATAAGGGGGAGTGATTATCAATGGATACTCGAAAGGTTCTTTCAGGATTATGTTACTTTAGTATTTTCTTTGCAGGAATTCTGTTTCCGTTTGTTGTAATGCTTGCATCTGGAGACGACGTAACGAAAAGCCATGCGAAAAAGGCATTCTTATCGCATTTAATCCCACTTATACCTGTACCACTGCTTATATTCGCTATTTTTAGTGATCTTAATGCTATAAACAATGATGCCATTCCTGTTTTTACACTAGTTTCGGCCGGTATATTAATCTTAATTAGTCTAATTGTCACCATCTGGAATGTGATAAAAGGCGTAAAAGCCTTAATGATGGAATAGGATCTAATGAAATACATTTATTGGAGTGGATAACAATGAAGGAAGAACGTAAAAGAATATTAAAAATGGTTGAGGATGGAAAGCTTAATGTTGATGAGGCATTAACTTTACTAGAAGAACTTGAAAAAGCTGGGCAAACGATGGATCAAAAGCAAGAACAAATTGCACAAGAAATCTCGACTGCCTTTAAGTTCGAAGAAGCAAAGAAGGAAGAGTCGACACATGGAAAAGTTCACTCAGCAAAGGATAAAATTTTTGATTTTGTCGATAATGCTTTGAAAAAAATTAAGGACCTAGACTTTGATTTGAATTTCGGTCAGTCTGTTGAAATTTCGCATATCTTTCATCAGGGCGATGTATACTTACGTGAAATGGATATTGATCTCGCCAATGGCTCACTCAAACTTGTTCCTTGGGATCAAAATGATGTTCGGATTGAATGCCAGGCAAAGGTATATCGTGTAGAGAACTCAGAACAAGCTCGGGAAAACTTTTTGAAGGATGTCCTCTTTGCGATTGATGGACAAAAATTGCGGTTCATGACTCAGCAAAAATGGATGAAGGTCGACGCGGTAGTTTATGTTCCTCAAGCTGAATATGAACGCGTTCGTGTAAGAATGTTCAATGGCCCTATATCAGGTGAAGAATTAACGATAGGTGATTTGCGTATGAAAACAGCCAATGGGAAAATTGAACTCGCTCGTTTAAACGGGAAAAGGGCAGAAATTGAAACAGCTAATGGTCATATTACCCTTCAGACGAGTGCAATTGATGCCCTTGAAGTTGAAACCATAAATGGTGCCATTAAGCTCGATGGTGACTTTAGAAAGGTTGAAACGCAAACGTTAAACGGGAATACTACCTATAACTTAACGGGATCTCGCTGTGAATTAATTGCGGCTAAAGCAACGACAGGCGGAATTGATTTGTATATTCCTGATGGAGTGGCTGCTAGTGGCGAATTAAAAACAAATCTCGGCGGCTTTAATATTAAGCTTGATGGAATTCAGGTCCTTGAGGAAAAAAGTGAAATGATTCAAAAAATGCTTCGCTTTCAATCGGTTAATCATCCTGACCGCATGTTAAAGGTATTTGTCGATACGAAAACAGGATCGATTACACTCCATAAATCGGATGAGGTAAGCAATTAATAGGAGATTTGATAAATGAAATGGTTGATTGGAATCTTAATCAATGGTGTTTTGTTCATGGCAATTGCAGGCTACTTTTCTGAAAGCTTTGCGCTGGAGGGATTTGCGGCAGCCCTTTCAGCAAGCTTTTTATTATCGATAATAAATATCATCGTTCGCCCGATTCTAGTAATTTTAACCTTACCTGCAACAATTTTAACATTAGGTCTATTCTTATTTGTTATTAATGCGATAACTCTTGAGATAACCGATTATTTGATGGGGGACGCGTTTGAAATTGCAGGTTTCGGAATGGCATTATTAGCCTCTGTTATCATGTCAATATTCACACTGGTTCTGGATAAAACACTTCTTAAACCATCTAAAAAAAACTAGCGCATCCATCTTGCGCTAGTTTTTGCTGTTAATCAGTCAGAATAAACGCTTGGTATCCTTTGGCTTTTAAGCGTGCTACGAGAGCTTCTGCATTTTTTCGTTCAGAGAAAGCACCAGCTTGTACTTTGTATAAGCCATCAGAAAAAACAAATGCTTCAAATCCATCGGATTTTAGCTTCGTAACGTGCGCATCTGCATTGCTCTTTTCGGAAAAAGCACCAGCTTGAACTCTAAATAAATCTGAACGAACAGGCGGGGTAGGATTACTTGGCGGGTTAGGTGTAGGAGGTTTTGGTGTTGGTGCAGTCTGTTTTTTGGTCAAATTATATTGGGCTGCAAGTGCATTGACAATGGCTTGAGCACATTTTCTTTGGTAATCATCTGTACGCATTAGCCCTGCTTCATTTCTATTGGTCATAAAGCCACATTCAACAAGAATGGCAGGCATATTTGTTTCACGAAGTACGTGGAAATTTGCGGTTTTAACGCCGCGACTTCTAAGACCTGTTAACGAGACCATATTGTTTTGAACCTTTTGTGCTAATTGATAAGTCTCCTGATGATTCGTCGTATATACGTAGGTCTCAATTCCGTTAGCGTCATTCCAGGTGGATCCATAGGCGTTAGCGTGAATGGACACATACGCATCGACATTTAGACGGTTGGCAGCATTTGTCCGCTCTTGCAACGGAACATCTCGGTCATCAGAGTGGGCAAAATAGACGGTAACATTTTGATAGGAGGTTAGCATGTCTCTCGCAAAAGCGGCTACCTTTCTGGTGAATTCGTATTCCCGCATTCCATCAATCGTTCTTTTTCCAGCTGTGTTATAGCCGTGGCCCGCATCGAGCATGAATTTCATTTTTATCACTCTCCTTATGTCATGAATATTTAGCTCACTATTATCATATGGGTAAAAAGCAAAAGTGGACACAATTTGTGAAAAAAAAAGCAATTGACCTATTGAAGGTCAATTGCTTTTTACTGTCTAGCTGCAGCGCCTAGGGGCTCGGGGTCATAAGCCAATCCGTCAAGAAGGTAAAGACCAACCTTCTCGCCGGCTCGTCTTATGCCTGTCGCCCCTAAGCAAGGCGCTTTCGCTTTTCTTAGCGTTTCATGGTATGAACAAAGCGATATCGATCTGCACGGAAGGTCGACTTTACCAATTCAAAGGGTATTCCCTCTTGTAAATAAGAAATCCGCTCTATCAAAAGGATGGGGTCGCCGATATTAATTTCCAAGGTTTCTGAGTCAAGAGTATCAGCTGTAGATGCTTCAATTTCCTGAGTCGCTTCCCTTATCGAAAGAGCAAGATTTTCCTCGATGTATTGGTAAAGAGACAGGTTGCTGTTTTCTTCTGTCAGCCCTGGAACAATTTCGACAGGGATATAGGCCGTTTCAAGTGCCATTGGGGCACCATCCGCTAAACGAATCCGCTTTATTTTATAAATAGAGTCAGCTTCTTCTATCCTAAGGGCAAGAGCTGACTTTTTGTCAGCAGGGATGATTTGAAAGGATAACAAGATGCTGCTTGGGTTCATTCCCCTTGAGAGCATGTCCTCCGTAAAACTTGTCATTCCCTGTAATTCTTGTTCAACCTTTTTCTTAGTAACAAATGTGCCTCTGCCTTTTTGTCTTTTTAAATAGCCTTCCGAAACCAGATTATTAATGGCCTGTCTGACTGTCATTCGGCTTATTTGGAACCGCTCTGCAAATTCCCGTTCCGAGGGAATGACACTTTCTTCCTTTAAAACGCCATTCTCTATTTGCTGTTTAATGTACTCTTCTAGTTGATGATAAATGGGAACCGGTGAATTTTTGTTTATCATTTAAACACCTCCTCGGAAGAAAAGTACTAGATATATTTTAATGCATCTCTATCAGCAATGACAGTTACATTTTCATGGTACTTTAGTGCAGAGGCAGGGAAATCCTCGCTTATTTCTCCATTAACAAACCTGTTTAATGCTTCGGCTTTTCTTTCTCCTGAAACTAGCAGGAGAATTTCTTTGCTATCAAGGATGGAAGCAATCCCCATGGTAATCGCATGTGTAGGCACTTCTTCAAGAGAGTTGAAAAATCTTGAGTTCGCTTCCCTTGTATTTTGGGCTAACGTTACGATATGAGTTCTGCTGCTAAAGGCAGTCCCTGGTTCGTTAAAACCAATATGGCCATTTTGTCCGATACCGAGAAGTTGCAGGTCAACTCCTCCGAGCTCTTTAATGAGCTGTTCATAACGAAGACATTCCTGTTCTAAATCGCTTGCTGTACCATTTGGAATATGAGTATCATTTTCGCTAATATCCAAATGTTTAAATAAAGTTTGGTTCATGAAATAATGGTAGCTATTTGGGTCCTTTGCAGGAAGTCCGATATATTCATCTAAATTGACAGATTTAACCTTCGTATACGTTGTTCTATTCGCCTCATGATCCTGGATTAAATAATCATAAACACCTTTTGGGGTGCTCCCTGTTGCCAATCCCAGCGTTAGGATTGGGTTAGAACGTACTTTGTCTACGATGATTTTTCCAGCCTCTAAGCTCATCTCTGCATAATTTTCTGTACGAATTAATTTCATGTTATTACCCCTTTTTATATGCAATTTCCCCACGGCAGATTGTCAGTTCAACTTGATATGCATTCGATAAAATCGCTATATCCGCATCTTTTCCTACGGAAATACTTCCTTTAGTGTCATAGACTTTCAATTGTTTGGCAGGATTCACACTAGCCATTTGTACAGCTTCTGGTAGAGAAATATCTGCAGCTTCTAGGATGTTTTTTATTGAGTCGTTCATTTTTAAAATACTGCCAGCAAGTGTTCCGTCGGCTAGAAGAGCCTTTCCATCTGCAACGGATACATCCTGCCCACCAAGATCATAAATTCCATTTTTAAGACATTTTGCCCTCATTGCGTCCGTTATTAAAATCATGCCCTCTGTTCCTTTAGCATTAATGACAAGCTTCATTACCTCTGGACGAACATGAATCCCATCAGCAATTAATTCCACCATTAATTCTTTAAAAAGAAGAGCGGAACCGGCAACCCCAGGTTCACGATGATGGATTCCTCTCATGCCATTAAATAAATGTGTCACCTGTTTGGCTCCTGCCTCAACGGCCTTTTCCATCTCTTCGTAAATTGCGTCGGAGTGACCAATAGAAGCAATCACATCATTTTCATGTAAATAGGTAACAAAGTTTGTCCCGTTCTCAAGTTCAGGGGCAACCGTTACTAATTTAATGCTTCCTTCAGCAAGCTCTTGCCAATGCTTAAATAATTCAATATCAGGATCGATAATGTATTCCTTCGGCTGTGCTCCGGCTCGTTTTGCATTGATAAACGGACCTTCTAAATGAACGCCGAGAATGTCTGATTTACCAGAGTCATTGTGTCCTTTTAGGTAAAGTGCTGCATTTTTTAGAGCATTTTCGATACTTTCGTGTTTTTGGGTAATGGTTGTGGCTAAAAAGCTTGTCGTGCCTTCAGCCGGGAGTGCTCTAGCCATTGTTTCTAACGCTTCTATCGTCGCATCCATGGTATCTGAACCTGCAGCTCCATGAATATGGACATCAATAAAACCGGGAACTACATGTTGGTCCTTAGAAATTTCTATTTTCTCAACATCTTTTAAATGGGAAGGAAGAGCTTCAATGGGACCAATATCTTTGATTTTTCCATGTTCAATATTAATATAGATAGATTCTGCTACTTCATTTTCTAAAACTGCCTTGCCATGAACCATTAAAAGTAGGCTCAAAATCTTCATCTCCATTTCAAAAATAGTACCTTTATGAGTTTATTATAGCTTCGTGTGGAATAGTTGTCTATACCAGTTGAGTGTTTCATTCTTATTAATTTTTCCCATTTAATGCAGATTGTATTAAAAACCGAATAACTTCCATTTGGTTATGAAAATTAATTAAATAATGCTAAAATAAGAAGAAATTAATTTAGTTAAG
The DNA here is from genome assembly GCF_030123505.1 of Neobacillus sp. YX16. Lineage (GTDB taxonomy): Bacteria > Bacillota > Bacilli > Bacillales > Cytobacillaceae > Neobacillus. Next base: position 5,208,758 of record NZ_CP126115.1, on the reverse strand, counting down.
CCATGTTGACTGTCTAGCTGCAGCGCCAAGGGGCTCGGGGGAAAATGAAAAACCACTTTTTCCTCGGTCATAAGCCAATCCGTCAAAAAGGTATAGAACAACCTTTTCGCCGGCTTGTCTTATGCCTGTCGCCCCTGTGCAAGGCGCTTCCGCTTTTCGGATAAGGAGGAAAACTTTTGCCAAAGGTACGCACAAAGGATATTCATGAAAGATTTCATTTGGAATTAGTTAGCGGGGAAGAGGGAATAAATCGTCCGATTACTACAAGTGATATTTCTAGGCCGGGGATTGAATTGGCTGGATATTTCGAATATTATCCTGCTGAACGAATCCAATTATTAGGAAAAACAGAGTTATCCTTTTTTGAGAAATTATCACAATCTGAACGGATAACAAGAATGGAACGGTTATGCACAGACATTACACCGGCGATTATCGTTACTAGAGGACTTGAGGTCCCGAAGGAGCTTATCGAAGCCTCTGAACGTGAATCTGTTCCATTGCTGCAATCTAACATGAAAACAACACGTTTTTCAAGCCGGTTAACAAACTTTTTAGAAAGTAAGCTTGCACCGACCACTGCTGTACATGGGGTGTTAGTCGACATCTATGGGATTGGGGTATTAATTACCGGGAAAAGTGGTGTTGGTAAAAGTGAAACAGCATTAGAGCTGGTTAAACGCGGGCACAGACTTGTCGCTGATGACTGTGTAGAGATTCGACAGGAAGATCAAGATACACTTGTTGGAACCTCTCCAGATCTAATTGAGCATTTATTAGAAATTCGCGGACTAGGGATTATTAATGTCATGACTCTTTTTGGAGCTGGCGCCGTTCGCAGCAATAAACGAATTACGCTAGTTATTAACCTAGAAATTTGGGATGCCGCGAAGCAATATGACCGTCTAGGTTTAGATGATGAAAAAATGAAAATCATTGATACGGAGATTACAAAAATCACCGTTCCGGTCCGTCCTGGCCGAAACCTGGCTGTCATTATTGAAGTAGCCGCAATGAACTATCGACTAAAAAGAATGGGCGTCAATGCTGCACAGCAATTTACAGAACGCCTATCTGATGTTATTGAGGACGGAGAACACGAGGAATAATTTAAAAAAGGAGACATGGTATGAATTCAACTATACAGCCGCTTGACCCAATCGCATTTTCCTTAGGACCGATTTCAGTACATTGGTATGGTCTTATTATTGGATCCGGTTTAGCATTGGCACTTTTTCTTGCTATTAGAGAAGGCGATAAGCGGGGACTTCCAAAGGATACCTTTGCAGACTTAATGCTTTGGGCAATCCCTATTGCCATCCTTTCTGCACGATTATATTATGTTATTTTTGAATGGGGCTATTATTCACAGCATCCAGGTCAAATCATTCAGATTTGGAATGGCGGCATTGCTATCCATGGAGCACTAATTGGTTCCGTTGTAACAGCCTATGTTTTTGCTAAAAAACGTGGGATTTCGTTTTGGAAAATTGCCGATATTGCTGCACCAAGTATTATTTTAGGTCAAGCCATCGGCCGGTGGGGAAATTTCATGAATCAGGAAGCACACGGAGGTGAAGTCACTAGGACTTTCCTCGAAAACCTCCAGCTGCCTGAATTTATCATTAATCAAATGTATATTAATGGTGCCTATTATCACCCGACCTTCTTATATGAGTCTATTTGGAATATCGTTGGATTTGCTATCTTAATAATGCTTAGACGTGTGAACCTTCGCCGCGGGGAGCTATTTCTAACTTATGTAATTTGGTATTCTGTTGGTCGTTTCTTCATAGAAGGCTTAAGAACAGATAGTTTAATGCTAGGCGGACTGAGGATGGCACAATCCATCTCAATCGCTTTAATTATAGGTGCTGTATTAATCCTGATTTACCGTAGAAAGAAGAATCTAGCAAAAGACAGATACTTAGACAAAAACAATCAAGCTTTAACGCACTAAGAAGGAGAAATCGGAGAAATGATTAACTCAATTAAAAAGGGTTTTCAGGTGGGGATCAAAACAACATGGACCTTGGGGAAAATTATTTTTCCAGTAACCCTGATTGTGGCTTTGCTGCAGTATAGCCCCGTCCTACCATGGGTAATTGAGGCAATTTCACCAATGATGAAATTGCTTGGCTTGTCAGGAGATGCTGCAATACCGCTCGTCTTGGGGAACTTCCTCAATCTATATGCGGCGATTGGTGCTATCCTAACCCTGGATTTTTCTGTAAAAGAAGTATTTATTTTAGCTGTTATGCTCTCATTTTCTCATAATTTAATTGTAGAATCGGGCGTTGCTATGAAAGTGGGCGTAAAGCTTTGGCTGGTCCTCGTAACAAGACTGGGACTTGCGTTTGCTTCTGCAATCATAATCAACTTAGTATGGCAGGGAGGCAGCGAGACTGCCCAATATGGCATGATTCAAGCAAAAAGTGATGAACAAATTTCGGGAATTGGTTCGATTTTACTCGCAGCGATTGAAAAAGCGGGACTAGGAATTCTGCAATTATCGATGATTGTCATCCCGTTGATGATCGTTATTCAAATTTTAAAAGACTTGCAATGGCTAAAGAAGTTTTCAAATGGGATGTCTCCCATAACGAAGAGTCTAGGGATGAATGAAAATACTTCTACGACCATGGCTGCGGGTTTGTTATTTGGGCTCGCCTATGGTGCAGGAGTAGTGATTCAGGCAGTGGAGGAAGATGGAGTGAGTAAAAGGGATTTAACGCTCGCTTTTATTTTTCTAATGGCCTGCCACGCAGTTGTGGAAGATACGCTAATCTTTATCCCACTTGGAATCCCAGTCTGGCCGCTCTTTTTAATTCGTATTGGTGTGGCTATCGCACTGACATTGATTGTCGGGTTCTTTTGGAAACGGTCAGGCATCTTGAGTAGAAAGGAAGCAGAACCAACTTATGAAAAGTAATATAAATACGATACTATTTGACTTAGATGGAACGTTAATTGATACCAATGAATTAATCATTTCTACTTATTTACACACACTTGAAAAATACTATCCAGGCAAATACACCCGGGAGGATGTCTTACCGTTTCTAGGCCCAACCCTTCACGATGTTTTTGGGAAAATGGATCCCGACCGAGTCGAGGAAATGGTCTTAGAATACCGCACCTACAATCTTGCAAATCACGATGCACTGGTGAAAGAATTTGTAGGTGTTATGGAAACAATAGAGACATTAAAGAAAAAGGGTTATAAGCTAGCAATCGTGACGACGAAACGTGAGGATGTAGCTTTTAAAGGTCTTCGCTTGATGAAACTTGATTCCTATTTTGATGTTATGATTGCTTACGATCATGTGAAAAAAGTGAAGCCAGATCCCGAACCTATATTCTTAGCACTTGAAAAATTAGGTTCAAAGCCAGAGGAAGCCTTAATGGTAGGAGATAATTTTCACGACGTGCTGGCCGGCAAAAATGCTGGTACGAAAACAGCTGGTGTTGCTTGGTCCATAAAAGGAAGAGAGTATCTGGCAAAATATGAACCAGATTTCATGTTAGAAAACATGACGGATTTATTAAGTATTCTCGGAGAGGGATAAGAATGAGGAACACCACCCGCTACCCTGTTGAAGGGGCAAACTCCTTGTGGCATGTCTATAAAACCGTTCCATTCTGGAAAGTTGTGAAAAATTTCATGGTGATCCAACTTGCCCGTTACACCCCATTTCTAGGGATGAAGAATTGGCTTTATCGTACTTTCTTAGGACTGAGGGTGGGAGATCAGACTTCCTTCGCCTTAATGGTCATGCTTGATGTAATGTTTCCTGAGAAAATCAGTGTCGGACGAAACACGGTTATTGGATACAATACAACCATACTTGCTCATGAATATTTGATAAAAGAGTACCGCCTTGGACCTGTTGATATTGGCAGTGAAGTGATGATTGGTGCGAATTCAACCATCCTTCCAGGGGTACGTATTGGTGACGGAGCCATTGTTTCCGCTGGGACACTTGTTCATAAAGATGTCCCAGCAGGTGCATTCGTTGGCGGCAACCCGATGCGGATCATCTATTCAAAAGAAGAAATGGAAAAACGCTGGGCCGAAGATCCGATTTATGGGAAAAAGAATAACGAATAACAGAGGCTGGGTTTTTGTAACCTGGCTTTTTTTACATAATATTGGTTTGTGCGGGATTATAGTTATCAGTTGACGAAAATTAAACAAAAAGGTAAACTTTAATTTATTAGCACATTAGCGAACTAAAGGATTCTGAAAATAAAGGATGATTTGGATGAGCCGTTTATTTATGTTTGAAAAGCCTTTAGGCATGAGAGATACGCTTCCAGAATTATATGAAAAGAAACACCGTGTTCGTACCCTTATGGAAGACTCAATTAAACAGTGGGGATATCAATTTATTGACACACCTACTTTAGAATACTATGAAACCGTTGGAACAGCCTCCGCCATACTTGACCCGGAGCTTTTCAAATTACTTGATAAAGATGGGCATACCCTAGTGCTTCGTCCGGATATGACGGCTCCGATTGCCAGGGTGGCAGCCTCGCGTCTGTTAGAAAATGACCTCCCGCTTCGCTTGGCATATGCCGGAAATGTATACAGGGCACAGCAGCGTGAAGGCGGCAGACCGGCAGAGTTTGAGCAAATCGGTGTAGAGTACATTAATGATGATACCGTTTCAAGCGATGGTGAGGTAATCGCATTGCTTGTTTCATCTTTAAAGAAGGCAGGGCTTAGCCAATTTCAAGTATCAGTTGGACATATTGGATTTGCACAAGAATTATTTAAGCAAATCTTAGGAACAAATGGACGTGCCAATGCACTTAGACGTTTTTTATATGAAAAGAATTTTGTTGGTTATCGTGAGCAAGTAAACTCCTATTCTCTATCCTCCATTGATAAGCAGCGACTGCTTCAGCTGCTGGAATTGAGGGGCGGTAATGAGGTAATTGGTAAAGCACTTGATATCGTTGAGGATGGCTATGGAAAGGAATCCTTGATAGAACTGAAGGAATTGTGGGAGGTAATCACAGACTATGGCTTAAGGGACTTTGTAAAATTTGATTTTACCATTGTCAGCCATATGAGTTATTATTCCGGAATTTTATTTGAAGCCTATGCCGGAAATGTCGGCTTTCCAATTGGAAATGGCGGACGTTACGGATTGATTGAGAAATTTGGAAAAAAAGCGAGTGCCACTGGTTTTGCCGTTAGGCTTGATAAGCTTCTTGAGGCGATGGGTCCGCAAGATGTCACTAGTACCGTGGAGTGTATTTTTTTCAGCCAGGAAAGACGTAAGGAAGCCTTTCAGTTAGCTGAAACCATGAAGGCAGAAGGAAAGAAAACCGTTCTGCAAGATATTAATGGTGTGAAAAATCTTGATGCTTATACAAAGAAGTTTGCCAATACCACCTTTTTAATCGGGGGGGCTTAAAATGAATACAAAATTAACGATAGCAATGCCAAAAGGGAGGATTTTTGAAGAAGCTTTAGAATTGCTCCGGAAAGCTGGCTATAACCTTCCACCAGAATTCGATGATTCCCGAAAATTAATTCTAGATGTTGAAGCGGAGAACATGCGCTTTATTCTCGCAAAGCCAATGGATGTAGCTACATATGTTGAGCACGGGGTTGCAGATGTTGGGATCGCAGGTAAGGACGTTTTACTTGAAGAAGAACGAGATGTATACGAACTGCTGGATTTACAAATCAGCGCCTGCTATTTGGCAGTTGCCGGTCTGCCCGGGACAGCCATGAATGATGTTGCACCAAAAGTGGCAACGAAATATCCTAATGTGGCGGCTGCTTATTTTCGCGAGCAGGGCGAACAGGTTGAAATCATTAAATTAAATGGTTCCATTGAGCTTGCGCCCTTAATCGGATTAGCGGATCGAATTGTTGATATTGTTTCAACAGGCAGGACACTTGTCGAAAATGGTCTGGTGGAATTTGAAAGAATTAAAGATGTGACATCTAGGCTCATCGTTAATCCCGTAAGTTACCGGATCAAAGACGAACGGATTAACGAATTAGTTACAAGGCTAAGCGGCGTTGTCTCCTTGGAGGTAAAATAGGATGAAAATAGTTAAAGTGAGTGACCTTGTTTCCATTAAACGGTCTATTGAATCGGGAACAACGGAGCAGTTAGCCGTAGTAAAAAAAATCATTTCGGAAATTCGTTCTGCTGGTGATGAAGCGTTACGAGCTTACACGGAAAAATTTGACCGGGTCACATTAGAATCTTTTATCGTTACTGAAAATGAAATAAATGAGGCATATGGTCAAGTAGATTCTGAGTTTATCTCGATTGTGAGAGAGGCTGCTGAAAATATCAGAAGCTTCCATGAAAAACAGTTGCGTCCTTCATGGATGACGACCGAAGAAAACGGCAGTATACTTGGTCAAAAAATCACTCCTCTTGACTCTGTTGGAGTATATGTCCCAGGGGGAACGGCAGCCTATCCTTCTTCGGTACTTATGAATGTCATTCCTGCAAAAGTAGCTGGAGTGAAAAGAATCGTGATGGTCTCACCTCCTGACAGCAATGGAAAACTTCCAGCAGCTGTGCTCGTTGCAGCAAAGGAAGCAGGAGTGAAAGAAATTTATAAAGTCGGCGGGGCTCAGGCCATTGGTGCATTGGCATATGGAACAGAATCTATTTCCCCTGTTGATAAAATTACAGGTCCAGGTAATATCTATGTTGCATTGGCGAAGCGAGAGGTTTTCGGTGATGTTGATATCGATATGATTGCCGGACCAAGTGAAATAGCGATTATCGCTGATGATTCTGCCCGGGCGGATGAGGTTGCGGCCGATTTGTTATCACAGGCAGAGCATGACCCACGTGCATGCAGTGTCCTTGTCACTCCTTCTATGGTTTTAGCGGAAGCGGTGGCAGTCGAGGTGGAGAAACAGCTGGCATTATTGCCGCGTAAGGAAATAGCTTCGAGATCAATTGCTGATTTTGGTGTAATCTATGTGACTTCATCCATTGAGGAAGCCGTTGAAACAGTGAATCAACTTGCCCCAGAACATCTTGAAATTCTGACCGAGAATGGAATGGAGCTGCTTGGGAAAATTCGTCATGCTGGTGCCATTTTTATTGGCCGTTATAGTTCAGAGCCAGTTGGCGACTATTTCGCAGGACCTAACCATGTACTGCCGACCAATGGGACGGCTAGATTTTCAAGTCCGTTGAATGTGGATGATTTTCAAAAGAAATCAAGTGTCATTATTTACAGTGAAAAAGCGTTAAAAGATAATGGAGAAAAAATCGTAAAATTTGCACGCATGGAAGGTCTTGAGGCTCATGCGCGTGCAGTAGAGTTAAGACTTAAAAATCAATAATTATTTGCTAGGGGGCCCTTCCATGGAAAGATACGCAAGCGTTGAACGAAATACAAATGAAACCCAAATCAGCTTATCATTAAACATTGATGGTGAAGGAAAGTCTGAACTTGAAACAGGAGTTCCATTCCTTAGCCATATGCTTGATTTATTCACGAAACACGGACAATTTAACCTCTCCGTTGACGCAAAAGGGGATATTGAGGTAGATGACCATCACACTACAGAGGATATCGGGATTTGTATTGGACAGGCATTGCGGGAGGCCCTTGGTGATAAAAAAGGAATTAAACGCTATGGAAATTCCTTTGTACCAATGGATGAAGCATTAGCCCAGGTGGTAGTGGACCTTAGTAATCGTCCACACCTTGAAATGCGTGCGGAGTTCCCAAATTCAAAGGTAGGTACGTTTGACACGGAGCTAGTTCATGAATTTTTATGGAAGCTTGCCCTTGAAGCGCGGATGAACCTTCATGTGATTGTTCATTACGGACACAATACTCACCACATGATTGAGGCTGTTTTTAAAGCACTTGGCCGGGCGCTTGACGAAGCAACAACCATTGACCCTCGCATCAAAGGAGTTCCGTCAACGAAAGGGATGTTGTAAATGATAGGAATTGTCGATTATGGTATGGGCAATCTCTTTAGTGTCAGTAAGGCTCTTGAACGGTTGAATGCTGAATATTTTATATCAGGAGACAAAGAGGAACTCCTTCGTGCTGATGCCTTACTGCTACCAGGTGTAGGTTCTTTCCGTGATGCGATGGAGGTACTTCAGGTTGATACGATTAAGGAGTTCGTGGAAACTGGGAAACCTCTACTTGGGATATGCCTTGGTATGCAGCTTTTGTTTGAAGATAGTGATGAAAATGGTTTAACAAAGGGACTAGGATTATTGCCCGGAAGTGTACGCCGTTTTCCTGGCAAAACCCCGGCGGGAGAAACATACAAGGTCCCGCATATGGGCTGGAACAAACTTGAATTCGTTAAATCCTCTCCGCTATTGGAAGGTTTAGAAGAGGATTATGTGTATTTTGTTCATTCTTACTATGTGAGTGCAGACAATTCAGAGGTGCTTCTGGCAAAAGCCAATTACCAGGAAGAAGTATCTGCCGTTGTGGGCAAGGATAATATATTCGGAATGCAGTTTCATCCTGAAAAAAGCAGTAAGCTTGGGATGGCGCTGCTGAATAATTTTTTGAAATTAGTTGAAGAAAGGAAGGCAGTACGATGACACTCACGATTTATCCAGCAATTGATATGCGCGGCGGGAATTGCGTACGCCTTCTTCAAGGCGATTATGATAAAGAAACGATTTATGGTGATTCACCTTTTGATATGGCTCGAGCGTTTGCAGTAGATGGAGCGGAATGGATACATATGGTTGACCTCGACGGAGCAAAGGATGGCCAACGGATTAATGATCGTTTTGTCATTGAAGCAGCCCAGAAGCTAAAGGTAAAAGTACAAATTGGCGGCGGGATTCGTTCTGAGGAAGATATCCTTCATTATTTGGAAAATGGGATTACACGCGTGATTATTGGCAGTATTGCTGTTTCCAATCCGGAATTTGCGATTGACATGATTAAGAAGTACGGTGAACAGATTGTTGTTGGTATCGATGCTAAGAATGGTTATGTGGCAACACATGGGTGGCTGACTACCTCTGAAGTGAAGGCTGTAGACCTAAGCAAACGCTTTGCTGACGCTGGTGCTGGGACGTTTATTTTTACCGACATTGCAACGGATGGCACGCTTTCTGGCCCTAATATTGCTGCTGTTTGTGAAATGGCAGAGATCACGGGAAAAACGGTGATAGCTTCTGGCGGAGTGAGCAGCTTAGCAGATTTGAGTGCGCTTAATGCGGAGGGAGTGAAAGGGGCAATTGTTGGGAAGGCCCTTTATGAAAACCGATTCACATTAAAGGAAGCACTTGCCATTGGCGGGGTGAGAAAATGACATTAACGAAACGAATTATCCCCTGCCTTGATGTAAAAGAAGGAAGAGTTGTCAAAGGAATTCAATTTGTTCAGCTTCGGGATGCCGGCGACCCAGTAGAATTAGCGAGATTTTATGATGAGCAAGGAGCAGATGAGCTTGTATTCCTTGATATATCAGCTTCTGTAGAAGGACGAAAAACCATGGTCGAAGTAGTTAAGTCTGTTGCTTCGGAGCTTGCTATTCCTTTTACAGTCGGCGGCGGTATTAATTCTTTAGAGGATATGAAACGAATTCTCCGTGCCGGTGCTGATAAGGTGTCATTAAATACGGCAGCGGTTTTAAATCCTGAACTTATTTCTGAAGGGGCAGGTTACTTTGGAACACAGTGTATTGTGGTTGCCATTGATGCGAAGTATGATGAAGAGATTGGAACATGGCGTGTGTATACACATGGCGGCAGGACACCTACGGAGCGCAAAGTAATAGAATGGGCAAAAGAAGCTGCTGAACTTGGTGCAGGTGAAATCTTACTGACCAGTATGGATAGTGATGGTGAGAAAAATGGCTTTGATCTAAAGCTGACAAAAGCGGTGAGTGAGGCAGTGACGATTCCAGTGATAGCTTCAGGCGGTGCTGGAAATGCCAGTCATTTTGAAGAGGCTTTTGTAAAGGGAAAAGCAGACGCTGCCCTTGCAGCTTCTATTTTTCATTATAAAGAAACTTCAGTTCATGAAGTGAAAAGCTATTTGCAAGAGAAGGGAGTGAGTGTCCGATGAACATTCGTTTTGATGAAAAAGGATTAGTACCTGCTATCGTACAGGACGCCGATACAAAAGAAGTATTAACATTAGCTTATATGAATCAGGAATCACTGACAAAAACGCTAGAAACAGGAGAAACATGGTTCTTCAGCCGCTCCCGTCAGGAGCTTTGGCATAAAGGAGCAACAAGTGGGAACACTCAGTCTGTTGTAAGTGTGAAATATGACTGCGACCAGGATGCTGTTCTTGTGCTGGTGCAGCCGAAGGGTCCTGCCTGTCATACTGGAGCTGTGAGCTGCTTCACAGAGGGAGTTGTTACAGAAAGAGCGACTTCCAGCCTAACTGACTATCAAATCTTACATTCATTAGAGAACCTGATTATCGAACGAGAAAAAGAGCGTCCAGAAGGGGCGTATACAACCTACTTATTCGAAAAAGGCGTCGATAAAATCTTGAAAAAAGTCGGTGAAGAAGCTTCCGAGGTCATCATCGCAGCCAAAAACCGCGACAAAGAAGAACTGAAATGGGAAGCCGCCGACCTCCTCTACCACCTACAAGTCTTATTAGTCGAACAAGGACTGCCGTTTAAAGAAGTGTTGAAAACATTAGAAGAAAGACATAAAAGATAAATTGGTGATGTCACCGCTTAGCGGTGACAGGCACCAAATATGCAAAAACACGCTGTTATGCAGCGTGTTTTTGCATATGAAGGAAATTCCAATTTTAGCAATGCCGTTCTATCCCTTCTCGTACTGGCGCCTATTGTGGTATACTACATAAGTTAGTTTATTGTGTATAGATGGAGGTCTCCATGATTAAAGACTCGAAAGCAAGAATTCAAAAGGGAAAGATCCTGTCATTTGTTCCGACTGGGGAATATTATTTCACGAAGGGTATTAAAGCATACCATCGCCGTGATTTTAAAAAAGCTAAAAAATATCTTCAACGGGCGATGCAGCTGGAGCCGGGTGAACCGATGATAACCTGTCAGCTTGCCATAGTATCAACCGAACTTGGTGAGTTTGAAAATTCTAATCGACTCTTGCATTTAATCCTTGAAGATCTTGATGAAGAAATGGCTGAATGTCATTATTTTTTAGCAAATAATTATGCCCATTTGGGTTTCTTTAAAGATGCGTATCATCATGCAAATATGTATTTGGAATTAGAACCTAATGGTGATTTTAGCGAAGATACAGAAGATCTTCTAGAGCTCCTTTCGTTTGAAGCGGATGGCTTAGAAGATGAACTTTATGAACAAGACGATCTGATTATTAAGCAGGAGCAGGCTCGTGATTTATTGGAATCTGGATATTTCCCAAAAGCGATTGAGCTCTTAAAGGATGTCGTTGAAGCATACCCAGAATATTGGTCTGCTTATAACAACTTAGCTCTCGCCTATTTTTATTTAGGAAAAGCCAAAAAAGCAGAGTCTATTCTCGACGATGTATTGGAAAGAAATCCAGGAAATCTGCATGCCTTGTGTAATCGGCTTGTTTTTGCCCATTACCAAGGAAAGACGAAAGCTGTAACACGCTTAATGGATTCCTTAAAGAAAATTCAGCCGATGATGATTGACCATCAATTTAAATTGGGGGCAACCTTTGCTTTAATTGGTGAATATGAATCTGCGTACTTTTGGCTGAAGAAGCTTTATAAAAACGGTTTTGACGGTGACGGTCCATTCTATTATTGGCTATCCTACTCGTCTTACTTTACTAACCACGAGAACTTTGCGCGAAATATTTGGAAAGTAGCTCTTGAACATAACCCTGATAAAGAAGGGTTTGAGCCTTGGAATGTGGAAAAACCAGTTGCAAATGGATTTGAGGATCACGCTGGTTCTATTTTTCAAAAACTAGAAAGTGATTATATTGAAGAACGATTATTTGCCATTTTCTTAGCTTCGGTTTCAGGAAAAACAGAAGAAATCTTCACTTCTAAACGTTATCACCAAAATCAAAAGCTTACATCAATGGAAAAAAATTATGTTTCTTTAGTTAGGTCAGGAACTCCTTCCTCCATAAAAGCCGCACAGGAAATCGCTGAGGTCCTGTATGAGAAACATCAGCCAATCGGAACAATTGAGTCTGGATTATATTTATTGTGGTTTTCTGTGTTTGTGGAAATTTTCAAGTCACAGATTACCTTGAATAACAAACGTGCTTGGGCTGGAGCAATGGAATATGTCTGGTATAAGAAAATCAATGAAAAAGTGTCACAGCAAGAAATTGCCAAACGCTATGATATCTCACCAGCAACGATTGGAAAATATGTAAAGATCGTGAATAAACATCTAAACTGAGCAGATTTTTGGACTATATGGCAATTGTTTTATACGATTAAGTAGGGAATACTATACTTAATCGTATTTTTTTATATATTATATCTAGCTGCAGCGCCTAGGGGCTCGGGGGAAAATGAAAACCCACTTTTTCCTCGGTCATAAGCCAATCCGTCAAGAAGGTTAAAGAACAACCTTTATGCCGGCTCGTCTTATGCCTGTCGCCCCTGACCAAGGCGCTTCCGCTTTTAAATAAGGAGTGACAAATATGTCTGAGGAAAAAATTTATGATGTGATTATCGCTGGTGCAGGTCCTGCTGGGATGACAGCTGCTGTTTATACATCTCGTGCAAATCTTTCTACACTTATGATTGAACGTGGTATGCCTGGTGGTCAAATGGCCAACACTGAGGATGTTGAAAACTATCCGGGTTTTGAAAGTATCCTAGGTCCTGAACTTTCTACAAAAATGTTTGAACATGCGAAAAAGTTTGGCGCGGAATATGCTTATGGCGATATTAAAGAAATTATCGACAATGGTGATGTTAAAACGGTTGTTGCAGGTTCAAAGCAATATAAAGCTTATTCTGTCATTATTTCTGCAGGTGCTGAATACAAAAAGGTAGGAGTACCAGGGGAGAAGGAACTTAGCGGCCGCGGTGTATCCTATTGTGCCGTTTGTGATGGAGCATTTTTTAAACAAAAGGAATTGTATGTTATTGGCGGCGGGGACTCTGCTGTTGAAGAAGGTGTTTATTTAACACGATTCGCTTCTAAAGTAACCATTGTCCACCGCCGTGATGAACTTCGTGCTCAGAAGATTCTTCAAGACCGTGCATTTGCAAATGAAAAAATTGACTTCATTTGGAATCATACCATTAAGTCGATTAATGATAAGGATGGAAAAGTAGGCAGTGTAACCCTTGTTTCCACTCAAAATGGTGAGGAGCAGGAGCTTCCTGCAGATGGTGTGTTTATCTATATCGGAATGATCCCGTTATCTAAACCATTTTCGAACTTAGGTATTACCAATGAAAATGGCTATATCGAAACAAATGAGCTAATGGAAACAAAAGTACCAGGGATTTTTGCAGCGGGAGATATTCGTGAGAAAACCTTAAGACAAATTGTTACTGCTACGGGTGATGGCAGTATAGCCGCACAAAGTGCACAGCACTATATAGAAGAACTCAAAGAAGAATTAAAAATTAAGCAGTAAATTTACAAATTTTTCATAAACGTAATCCTGTTTTAATTCTGTTGTAACAGTAGTGAAATATTTATAAGGTAGAATGTAAATAAGAATTGACCCCCTTTAAAATATTCACTTGGTGCACAGGCTTTTAAAGCCTGTGCTATTTTTTTACATATTTTTAACAAAATTAAGAAATCTGATTTCATTGTGACCGCTTACCAAAAGGAGTATAATAAGAGGAATAAATATGCGCATTTTACGATATTACTGAGCATGTACTATATAAACAAGAATAAGTTTTTAACTTTGAGAATTGTCTAGCGCAAGCAGCCTAGGGGCTTCCGCTTTTCTTGAAAAGGGTGAGTGTTGTGCAGCGAGTCACCAATTGTGTGTTAATTAGAGATAATCAAGTATTGATGTTGAAAAAACCGCGCAGGGGCTGGTGGGTGGCACCAGGCGGCAAAATGGAACCTGGTGAATCTGTTCGTGACTCCTGTATTCGTGAGTACCGTGAAGAAACTGGAATCTACTTAAAAAACCCACAATTGAAGGGTATTTTTACGTTCATAATGAAAGAAAATGATCAAGTGCTATCCGAATGGATGATGTTTACTTTTTTTGCAACCGATTCTGATGGAATGCAGGTGGACGAATCAGATGAAGGGAAGCTTGAATGGCAGCCGCTCGATCAACTAAAAAACCTGCCAATGGCGGCGGGAGACTATCATATTATCGATTACATGATTCATGGAAATGGTATTATTTACGGTACTTTTACTTATACGAAGGATTTTCAACTAATCAGTTATCGATTAGATCCAAGCTAATTTGAGGGGGGAAAAGTGAATGAGTACCGGAGCTACAAATGAAACGCAAATGGTTATCATTACGGGGATGTCTGGAGCTGGGAAAACAGTTGCGATCCAGAGTTTAGAGGATTTAGGTTTTTTCTGTGTGGATAATCTGCCTCCGACTCTGCTTCCAAAATTTCTTGAACTTATGAAGGAATCTGGGAATAAAATGAATAAAGTGGCATTAGTTATGGATTTAAGAGGTAGAGAGTTCTTTGATCATTTATTTAAAGCGCTCGATGAACTTGCAGAAACTTCATGGGTGAGTCCACAAATATTGTTTTTAGATGCAGATGATTCAACGTTGGTTCGAAGGTATAAGGAAACAAGGAGATTTCATCCGCTGGCACAATCTGGATTACCTTTAGAAGGTATCAAATTAGAGCGGGAGCTTCTTGATGAATTAAAGGGCAGGGCCCAGCTTATTTATAACACATCGCAAATGAAACCACGTGAATTACGTGAAAAGATTATTACTGAATTTACTTCTAATAACCAATCAATTTTTACTGTCAATGTCATGTCATTTGGATTTAAGTATGGTATTCCAATCGATGCCGATCTTGTTTTTGATGTACGTTTCCTGCCTAATCCTCATTATATCGATCACATGAGACCTAAAACAGGTTTAGACGAAGATGTTTCTAGTTACGTTTTAAAATGGAATGAAACGCATAAATTCTTAGAGAAGGTCACTGATTTACTCAGCTTTATGCTTCCCCACTATAAACGGGAAGGAAAAGCGCAGCTTGTAATCGCAATAGGCTGTACCGGCGGGCAGCACCGCTCCGTAACGCTGGCAGAGTATCTTGCAAAACATTTTGAAAGTGATTATAAGACACTGGTTTCACATCGTGACATTGAGAGGAGAAAGGATAAAACGACATGAGCGAGTTAGGACAGCCAAGAATCGTCATCATTGGTGGAGGAACAGGATTGCCTGTTTTATTACGGGGATTAAAACAATATCCAGTTGATATTACCGCCATTGTGACGGTTGCGGATGATGGCGGAAGTTCAGGTAGGCTCCGTGAAGACCTGCAAATTCCACCGCCAGGAGATATCCGAAATGTGTTAGCTGCTTTATCAGATGTTGAACCGCTTGTTGAAGAGATGTTTCAGCACCGTTTTAAGACCTCCAATGAATTATCGGGACATTCACTTGGTAATTTGATATTAGCTGCAATGACATCGATTACCGGTAACTTTGTCCATGCGATTCAAGAAATGAGTAAGGTTTTAAATGTTCGAGGCAAGGTCCTGCCAGCAGCAAACCAGAGTGTTGTTCTTCATGCAGAAATGGAAGATGGGACAGTCGTATCTGGAGAATCGAAGATTCCCTATTCTGGAAAAAAAATAAAAAAAGTATTTTTAACACCCGAGGTGATTACTCCACTGCCTGAATCGATTCAAGCCATTAGACATGCAGATCTAATTATAATAGGACCAGGCAGTTTATATACGAGTATCTTACCTAATTTACTTGTACCAAGATTAGGTGAAGAGGTTTGCAGGTCACATGCCAAAAAGGTGTATATATGCAATTTGATGACACAAGCGGGTGAAACACACGGTTTTACTGCGAGTGATCATGTAAAGGCTATTTATGATCATATGGCATGTGCATTTATGGATACCATGCTTATTAATGACAAAGAAATTCCTGAAGATATTCAACTTCGCTATAACGAAGAACTGGCGAATCCTGTCAACTATGATTTGGACCGTATTTTTGAGCTTGGACTGGAAGTGGTTCATGCAGACATTGCAATACAGGAAAATGGTGCACTTAGACATGACCCGAAAAAGGTGGCAAAAATTTTATATAATTTGCTCATAAGTGAAACCAAAAAGAGGTATGAAGCGTAATAATAGTGTCCGGCTTAAAAACCTGGATAAAAGGGGGTGAAGGGATGTCTTTCGCTTCGGAAACGAAAAAAGAATTAACGAATTTGGAGACAAAGCCATGCTGTGTTCGAGCTGAACTCTCTGCTCTCATACGGATGAATGGTTCTATGTCCTTTTCCAACCGTAAGTTAATTGTGGATATTCAAACTGAAAATGCAGCGATAGCTAGAAGGATTTATACATTAATAAAAAAGAGCTATGATGTTCAAGTTGAACTGCTTGTTCGAAAGAAAATGAGACTAAAAAAGAACAATGTTTACATTGTCCGTTTATCTCAACGGGCTAAGGAAATACTGGAGGATATGAAAATCCTGGGTGACGGATTTACCTTCATCCATGATATATCTAGTGAACTTGTGAAAAAGAAATGTTGTAAACGTTCTTATTTACGTGGTGCGTTTCTTGCTGGAGGTTCCGTAAATAATCCGGAAACTTCATCTTATCATTTGGAAATTGCTTCGCTATATAAGGAACATAACGATTCCTTATGCGAGTTAATGAATAAATTTGGTCTTAATAGCAAGACGCTAGAACGAAAAAAAGGTTTTATTACTTACTTAAAAGAAGCAGAAAAAATTACTGAGTTTTTAAATATTGCCGGTGCTGTCAATGCTCTTCTTCGTTTTGAAGATGTGCGGATTGTAAGAGATATGAGAAATTCAGTTAATCGACTGGTTAATTGTGAAACAGCGAACTTAAATAAGACCATAGGCGCTTCCATTCGTCAGGTTGAAAATATTCGCTATATTAATGAAACGGTCGGGTTAAATATTTTGCCTGATAAGTTAAGAGAAATTGCTGAACTCCGTCTCCATTACACGGATGTGACCCTGAAAGAACTAGGGGAGATGGTTACAGGAGGCACGATTAGTAAATCGGGAATTAATCATCGGTTAAGAAAGATAGATGAAATCGCTGATAAATTGCGGATAGGTGAAATGGCTACAAGAAAATAGAGGAAAATTATGAGGAGGATTTTGAAATGCTAGAGAAACAAGTAGAAGTTAAATTGAAAACGGGTCTTCAAGCGCGACCAGCAGCATTATTTGTTCAGGAGGCAAACCGCTTTTCAGCAGATATTTTTTTAGAGAAAGATGGTAAAAAAGTAAATGCAAAAAGCATAATGGGCTTAATGAGCTTGGCTGTCGGATCAGGAGTAGTGGTTAATATTGTTGCTGATGGCGATGATGAAGAAAGAGCAGTCGATGCATTGTCTAATTTTGTTCAAAATGAACATTAATAAAAAGAGTTTGACCTAAAATTGGTCAAACTCTTTTTATTTGACAGGCACTGTTAAACGGGTCTGTTGATTTTTGCTTCACTAAGGAAAGGCTTCTTAGATTAATCACCGCAGTGACAGCCGGTCTGTGCCTGTCACGAGGCGCCTCGCTTTCCGCAGGCGGTTCGGTAAGCCTGTCTAACTGCAGCGCCTAGCCCCTCGAGTCGCTTCGGTCCCAACGTTGAAGTCAAAGAACGACTTCATCGTCAGGCCCTCCAGCGCTTGTCGGGGCTGTACAAGGCGCTTCCGCTTTTCCTACTCCTCGGCGCTAAGAGATAAGCGGGGTCTCCCCTGTCCTGTCCTCCTGCAGGACATTGAATTACATCCTCGAATCTGCCCACGCACGAAGAAAATGCGATAGCATTTTCGAGGAGTCTCGCGCCTTCCGCACAAATCAACAGAGTGCCAAAATTAATAATAAGCTTTAACATAGCCCATTTGATAAAGGTACCTGGTCATTTGCGCTTCAGGTGCTTCGCTTTCGGCAGGCGGTACGAAAAAAGCAGCCGGACGAATCATCGGCTGCTTTCCTTTTTATTTTTCTTTCTTTTCTTCTGCAAGGCTTCTTGTGATAATGTGATCAACAAGACCGTATTCTTTTGCTCTTTCAGCTGTCATGAAGTTATCGCGGTCAGTGTCCTTTTGGATTACTTCAAGAGGCTGGCCAGTGCGCTCTGATAGGATTCCATTCAATTTTTCACGAAGGAATAGAATGCGCTTTGCTGCAATTTCAATCTCAGTCGCTTGACCTTGTGCTCCACCTAATGGCTGGTGAATCATTACTTCAGCATTTGGTAACGCATAACGTTTACCCTTTGTACCAGCAGCAAGTAAGAAGGCACCCATAGAAGCAGCCATACCGATACAAATGGTTTGAACATCTGGCTTAATGAACTGCATGGTATCAAAGATGGCCATACCAGCTGTAATACTGCCGCCAGGGCTGTTAATGTAAATGGATATATCCTTTTCAGGGTTTTCCGCCTCTAAGAATAATAATTGTGCAACAATGCTGTTTGCTACATGATCATCAATACCACTGCCAAGCATGATAATGCGGTCTTTTAAGAGACGAGAATAGATATCGTATGCTCTCTCTCCGCGGTTTGTTTGTTCAATAACTGTAGGAATCAAGTTCATTTTTCTTCCTCCTTTAAGTGTGAAAGGTTATTAATATGTATAGTTAATGATACACTGATGGTCAATTAAGGTCAAACAATTCGCCTTTATATTTGTTCGACAATCTTCACTTTTCCATCATAACCAATGAGTGCTTTTTTAAACCTATCAGAGTTGCAAAGTTTCGCAAATTGGCATATAATATGTAAGTCGCATATTTGCGCTCGTGGTGCAACGGATAGCACGTAAGATTCCGGTTCTTAAAATGGGGGTTCGATTCCCTCCGAGCGCGTCATCCAAAACAGAGCTCCTACGCTTTAAAAGCGTGGGGGCTTTTTTCGTATAGTCATTTGTCTTGAAACATGAATAAAGCACCTTTCTGAAGGGAATCTTTCATATAGGACATATAAGGAGGCTTTCATTGATGGTTAAGCGCAGTATTAGGTTATCTAGTGCGGAGATTGGCGGTTTATGGGCTACCTTTATCCAAGATAATATGACGATTTGTTTAGTAAAATACTTTCTTTATCACAATCAGGATGAAGAAATTAAACCTCTTTTGGAAAAAGCGCTTAAGACTGCTGAAAACCATATTCAACAAATTTCCGTTATTTTTACGAAGGAGAATATCCCCTTACCAGATTCGTTTACGGACGAGGATATTAATTATTCAGCGCCGCCTTTGTTCTATGATATGTTCGGGCTTACCTTTGTTTATATGATGAATCGGCTGGGAATGATTAACGCTGGTTTCCTGACAGCGAATGTTGCAAGAGAAGATGTTCTGAATTTCTACGTAACTACCGTTAATGAAGCATCCTTATTATATAAGGCATCGACTGAACTCATGCTGTCAAAGGGTACATATGATCGACCTCCTATGATTCCCTATCCCAAGCAGGTAGCATACATTGAGAAGCTTTCCTATCTAAGCGGGATGATAAAGAAAAGACCATTAAATGCAATTGAAATAACAGAAATCTTTTTTAATCTCGAACGCAATTATTTTTCCATGCTTCTATGTACGGCGTTACTCCAGGTTGTCGACGACAAAGAAATAAAGGAGTTTATTAAAGAGGGAAAGGAAATTTCAGAAAAGCAAATAAGAGTATTTCATGAAATTCTAGTAAAAGAACAACTTCTTGGTATTACCTCAACCAATATGGAAGTAACCGATTCAACTGTGCTTCCTTTTTCGAATAAACTAATTGTTACCTTATTTGATGCTTTGAATGGCATCGATATTACGTTGCTTGGCCACGCGGTGTCCGTGTCGATGCGAACAGATTTGGTGGCCAATTATCAAAAATTTATAGCAGAAATTTTGATTTATGCTGGTAAAGGGTTTAATTTATTAGTTGATCGCGGATGGCTACAGCAGCCCCCGATGGCACCCAATCGAAAGGAACTTGAAAATATGAAATGAGGAGAAAAAGGCTTGTTCCACGCAAGCCTTTTTTGAGTTTAGTGACCTAAAAAGTGATAATAACCACCTAAAGTCAAGTTACCCAGATTTTTTCCATTCACCAATTCTCTATTATCCTGTAAAATAGAAAAAGGGGGGTTAGGAAATGGACTTAAAAGCAGGTTTATGGCAGCAACAATCTTTGAAATTGGCAATGACGCAGGAATTAACACAAGCGATTGCACTTTTACAATATTCAGCCCAAGAGCTTTCCTCTTTTTTAGAAAACAAGGCGCTTGAAAATCCCCTGCTCCAAGTTGAGAATAACAACATTCAGCCTATTAACCCATTAATAGACCGCAATCGGCGGAAACATACGAGGAATACGGAAAATGAGTGGATTGAACAAATTGCAGCAAAGTCGTCCTCAATTGAAGAACAATTGCTAAATCAACTTAATCTTCATAAATACTCTAGTATTCAATTAAATATAATTAAACATTTGATTCAGAATCTAGATGTAAACGGATACTTAGCCTCTGAACCAGAGGATATCGCAGATAAATTAGGTGTCCACTTGGAACTGGTTGAAGAGAGCGTAATTGTGATTCAGGCCTTGGAGCCTGCAGGAATCGGGGCCAGGAACCTTCAGGAATGTTTATTAATTCAAGTCGAACGGGAAAACCTTAAAGATGATTTAGCGCTAACGATTCTATCGGACTACTTCGTACCGTTTGCTGAAAAGAAATGGAAGAAAATTGCAAAAGAGTTGGAAATTCCCTTGCAAAAGATACAAGAAGTATTTGATACCATACAGAATCTTAATCCACGGCCAGGTGCACTATTAGAGCAGGAAAATGCATCCTATATTATCCCAGATGTGATTGTTGAAAGAATCGGTGATCAGTTTTCCGTACGATTGTGTGATGACATTATCCCTAAAATTAGCTTTAACGATCACTATTACCAAAAATTTAATGCAAACCAGGATTCACAGGTTGGTCGGTTTTTGCAGGAAAAGGTACAGGATTATCAGTGGATACAGAGGAGTATTGAGCAACGAAAAGAAACCTTAACAAGAGTGGCAGGGAAAATTGTTGAAAAGCAGACGCTTTTTCTTCAAAAAGGGCGTGAATACCTTGTTCCAATGACCATGAAGGAAATCGCAGTTGAGCTAGATATTCATGAATCCACTGTAAGCCGAGCAGTAAAGGATAAATACGTTCAGACTCCGGTTGGAACCTTTTCGTTAAAATCTTTTTTTACAAGTACAATTCAAACGGTTTCAAATGAAAATACTTCCTCTAGTCAGGTGAAAAACGCTATAGCTGCCATGATTGAAAAAGAAAACAAACAGAGACCGTTATCTGATCAAGAAATAGTGGAAAAACTAATGAGTACCCAAGGAATCGTGGTTTCAAGGCGAACCATCGCTAAGTATCGAGATCAGTTGGGAATTCATTCTTCATCCAAAAGAAAAAGGTTTGATTGAAAGGAAATAAACTATGCCGCAAACAGTGATTACCTTTTATACTAGAAAACGCTGTCCACTTTGTGAGAAAGCAAAAAAATTAATCCTAGAATTACAGGAAGAATGGAACTTTACTTTAGAGGAATTTGATATTGATGAGAGTGATGAACTAACGGAGCTGTATGGTATTATGATTCCTGTTGTTCATATTAATGGAGAAGAAGCTGCTTTTGGAATAATTAACAAAATTGACATAAGTAACCGTTTGCAAGAAAAGTTACAAAACTTTTAAGTTGAAATAGGTTTTCACTCCTGTTAGAATGTAAATTGTTAGCAGGGGTGATTTTTTTTCGATGATGTGGGACATAATTTGTCTAGGGTGGACATTTTATGACCAGTTACATATAATAAAGGAGCAAGATGTTATGCAATCACTCATCGATATTCAGAAAAGATTATTACCTGATCTCCTTCAAGTGCTACATAAACGATATTCTATCCTTAGGCATATTGGTTTTATGCAGCCCGTTGGAAGAAGAAGTCTTGCTAACAATCTTGGCTATACAGAACGAGTCCTTCGCAGTGAAGTTGATTTCCTAAAGGAACAAAATCTTGTTTCCATTAACAATATTGGAATGAATTTGACCCTTGAAGGGAAAAATTTACTGGAAGACTTAGAAGAAATGATACGCGAGTTAATTGGAATTGATGTAATGGAACTGGAGTTGAAGCACCGCCTTAAAATTCGTAAGGTAGTGATTGTTCCGGGTAACAGTGATGAGTCCCTAATGGTGAAGGATGACCTGGGTAAGGCCAGTGCAATTTGCATGAAAAACAACTTAACAGGAAAAAATATTATCGCTGTAACTGGCGGCTCAACCATGGCAGCAGTCGCAAATGTACTTACACCAGAGCTTGGTAAAAAGGATTTACTTTTTGTTCCTGCTCGTGGCGGCATTGGTGAGGATGTTCAAAACCAGGCAAATACCATTAGCTCGATTATGTCAAAGAATACAGGGTCGAAACATCGTGTATTCTATGTTCCAGACCAAGTTAGTAACGAAATTTATGAATCCCTGATTAAAGAGCCAGAAATCCATGAAGTGTTAAATTTAATTAAATCGGCAAGCATGGTTCTTCATGGTATAGGGGACGCTATTACAATGGCTGAAAGAAGAAAGTCAAAACCTGAGGTTAAGCAAAAGCTAGAATCTAATGCGGCAGTCGGTGAAGCATTCGGCTACTATTTTAACGAAAAAGGCGAAATTGTCCATAAAGTATTAACGATTGGACTTCAACTGGAAGACCTAGCACAGATTCCAAATGTGATTGCTGTTGCGGGCGGAGCTTCAAAGGCAAAAGCAATAATAGCATATATGAAAAAAGCACCACCTTCGACGATTTTAATCACAGATGAAGGTGCAGCAAGAAAGTTATTAAAAGGTTAATCCCTTTTTAAATATAAAAAACCTTTTTTCATTCCAAGGAGGAAATTACAATGACAGTAAAAGTTGGTATTAATGGTTTTGGACGTATTGGACGTAATGTGCTTCGTGCAGCACTAAACAATTCTAATGTTGAGATTGTTGCAATTAACGACTTAACAGATGCAAATATGCTTGCGCATCTTTTAAAATACGATACAGTTCATGGAACTCTTCAAGCAGATGTTAAAGTTGACGGAGAATACTTAATCGTTGGCGGCAAAAAGGTAAAGGTTCTTGCTGAACGCGATCCTGCACAACTTGGTTGGGGCGAGCTAGGTGTTGAAGTAGTGGTTGAATCAACAGGCCGTTTCACAAAGCGTGAAGACGCTGCGAAACACCTTGAAGCTGGTGCTAAAAAAGTAATCATCTCTGCTCCAGCAGATAACGAAGATATTACTATCGTAATGGGTGTTAACGAAGATAAATACGATGCAGCAAACCACCATGTATTATCTAATGCATCTTGTACAACAAACTGTCTAGCTCCTTTTGCAAAGGTATTGAACGATAACTTCGGAATTAAGCGTGGAATGATGACAACTGTACACTCTTATACAAATGACCAACAAATCCTTGATTTACCACACAAGGACTACCGTCGTGCGCGTGCAGCAGCTGAGAATATGATTCCAACATCAACCGGTGCGGCTAAAGCTGTTTCTCTTGTACTTCCTGAACTTAAAGGGAAATTAAATGGGATGGCAATGCGCGTTCCAACGCCAAACGTTTCTATTGTTGACTTAGTTGCAGAATTAGATAAGAACGTAACAGCTGAAGAAATAAACGCAGCATTCAGAACAGCAGCAGAAGGTCCATTAAAAGGAATTTTAGCATACAGTGAACTTCCATTAGTATCTAGCGATTATAACGGAAGCTCAGCTTCTTCTACAATCGATGCATTATCAACAATGGTTCTTGAAGGCAATATGGTTAAAGTATTATCTTGGTACGATAACGAAGTTGGTTACTCTAGCCGTGTTGTTGACCTAATTGGCTATATTGGACAAAAAGGACTATAATCCTAATTTCATTTAATTATTTGGCCATGATTGGTATTCCTATCATCTACAGGCTATAATAATTTATGGTATTTCAAAGGGGAGCGGGGAACATTCCCCCCTC
The DNA here is from genome assembly GCF_030123505.1 of Neobacillus sp. YX16. Taxonomy (GTDB): domain Bacteria; phylum Bacillota; class Bacilli; order Bacillales; family Cytobacillaceae; genus Neobacillus. Next base: position 5,184,590 of record NZ_CP126115.1, on the reverse strand, counting down.
CTTTTTTTATGTAAATTTCACTAGCTTTTTATTAAATAGGAGGCTTCTCGCATGAACAAGAAAACATTAAAAGATGTAGATGTAAAAGGAAAACGCGTTTTCTGCCGAGTTGATTTTAACGTACCTATGCAGGATGGGAAAATCACGGACGAAACAAGAATTCGCGCTGCAATACCTACTATCCAATACCTAATCGATCAAGGCGCAAAAGTAATCCTAGCAAGTCATTTTGGACGTCCAAAAGGCAAAGTTGTAGAGGAAATGCGCTTAACTCCAGTGGGTGTAAGACTTTCTGAACTTCTTGGCAAAAACGTACAAAAAGCTGATGAAGCTTTCGGTGATTCTGTTAAATCTTTAATAGAAACGATGAATGAAGGCGATGTTCTTCTTCTTGAAAACGTTCGTTTTTACCCTGGTGAAGAAAAGAATGATTCTGAACTGGCGAAATCCTTTGCAGAACTTGCTGATGTCTATGTAAATGATGCATTTGGTGCAGCACACAGAGCCCACGCTTCAACAGAAGGTATTGCACACCATCTACCTGCTGTATCCGGTCTTTTAATGGAAAAAGAGCTTGATGTACTAGGAAAAGCATTATCAAATCCGGAGCGTCCGTTTACTGCAATTATTGGCGGTGCAAAGGTGAAGGACAAAATTGGCGTTATTGAAAACCTTTTAGAAAAGGTTGATAACCTAATCATTGGCGGTGGACTTGCTTATACCTTTGTTAAGGCACAGGGACATGAAATCGGTAAATCCCTTCTTGAAGCAGATAAAATCGACTTAGCGAATTCCTTTATTGAAAAAGCAAAAGAAAAAGGTGTTAATTTCTACATACCTGTTGATGCGATTGTTGCTGATGATTTCTCGGCCGATGCGAATACTAAGGTAGTAGCTATTAATGAGATTCCTGCAGATTGGGAAGCTCTCGATATCGGTCCAAAAACAGCTGAAATTTATCGTGATGTTATTCAAAAATCAAAATTAGTGATTTGGAATGGACCTATGGGTGTGTTTGAAATCGATAAATTTGCTGGTGGTACAAAGGCAGTTGCACAAGCACTTGCTGAAGCAGAAGGTACATATTCAGTGATTGGCGGAGGAGACTCTGCAGCAGCAGTTGAGAAATTTGATTTAGCTGAAAAAATGAGTCATATTTCAACAGGCGGCGGTGCTTCACTTGAATTTATGGAAGGCAAAGAGCTTCCTGGAGTTGTAGCATTAAACGATAAATAATTTTTTACTGTTGTAAGGAAGGATGTGCCCGCATGCGTAAACCGATTATTGCAGGTAACTGGAAAATGAATAAAACACTAGCTGAGGCAAAAAGCTTTACGGAAGAAGTAAAAGGACTTGTACCTCAAGCAGACAAAATCGATTCTGTCATTTGTGCCCCGGCTTTATTTTTACAAAATCTTGTAGAAATTACGGAAGGCACAGAAGTGAAAATTGGTGCCCAAAATATGCATTTTGAAGAGAGCGGAGCGTTTACCGGCGAAATCAGCCCAAAACCTCTTTCTGAAATTGGCGTGCAATATGTGATTATTGGTCATTCTGAACGTAGAGAAATGTTCAATGAAACGGATGAGTCTGTAAACTTAAAGACACTTGCAGCCTTTAAATATAACTTAACACCAATTGTTTGTTGTGGTGAGACACTAGAACAGCGTGAAAATGGAGAAACGATGGATTTTGTAGGATCTCAAATTCAAAAAGCGCTGGCTGGTTTAACGGATGACCAAGTGAAGCAGACCGTTATTGCCTATGAACCTATTTGGGCAATTGGAACTGGAAAATCATCTACTTCACAAGATGCGAATGATGTTTGTGCACATATTCGTCAAGTAGTTGGCCAACAGTTCAGTGAAGATGTTGCTAATGCTGTTAGAATTCAATATGGCGGCAGTGTGAAACCAGAAAATATTAAAGAATATATGGCACAGCCAGATATCGATGGTGCTCTTGTAGGCGGAGCCAGCCTTGAAGCCCGCTCATTCTTGCAGCTATTGGAGGCAGGAAGTTATGAGTAAGTCTCCCGTTGCCCTCATCATTCTAGATGGATTTGGATGCAGGGATGAACAAAAAGGGAATGCAGTCTTTCATGCAAAAAAACCGAATTTTGATCGGTATTGGAGTAATTTTCCACATTCGCATTTAACGGCTTCAGGCGAGGCAGTAGGGCTTCCTGAGGGACAAATGGGTAACTCAGAAGTGGGTCATTTGAATATCGGTGCCGGCCGTATAGTTTACCAAAGCTTAACACGTGTGAACATTGCCATTCGTGAAGGTGAATTTGAAAAAAATGAAACCATTTGTAGTGCGATGGATCATGTTAAGAAAAACGGAACTAACCTACATTTATTTGGATTACTATCTGATGGCGGTGTACACAGCCATATTAACCATATGTTTGCACTCTTAAAGCTGGCGAAAGAAGAAGGCATAGAGAATGTTTACGTTCATGGCTTCCTTGATGGACGTGATGTTGGCCAGAAAACAGCTGCAACATATATACAACAAACTTTGGATAAAATGAACGAGTATGGCGTTGGAGAATTCGCAACCATTTCTGGACGCTATTATTCAATGGACCGTGACAACCGCTGGGAGCGTGTTGAAAAGTCATATTGTTCCATGGTTTATGGCGATGGGCCTGCTTATACAAATCCATTAGAGGTAGTAGAGGATTCCTACCAGCATGGAATTTTTGATGAATTCGTTATTCCTTCCGTAATCACAAAGGAAGACGGTAAGCCTGTTGCAACCATTCAGGACAATGATGCAGTCATTTTCTATAATTTCCGTCCTGACCGAGCGATTCAAATTTCTAACGTATTTACAAATGAAGATTTCCGACCATTCGATCGTGGAGAAAAACATCCTAGAGATTTATTCTTCGTATGCTTAACACACTTCAGTGAATCAGTGAATGGTTATGTTGCGTTTAAACCTTCTAACTTGGATAACACATTAGGAGAAGTATTAGCTCAAAATGGATTGAAGCAATTAAGAATTGCCGAGACCGAAAAATATCCCCATGTTACTTTCTTTATGAGCGGCGGCCGTGAGGATAAATTTCCAGGCGAGGAGCGGATTTTAATTAACTCGCCAAAGGTTGCAACCTATGACCTTCAGCCTGAAATGAGCGCCTATGAAGTAACAGATGCCCTCATAAAGGAAATACAGGCAGATAAGTTTGACGCCATTCTTTTAAACTTTGCAAACCCAGATATGGTTGGACATTCTGGAATGCTTGAACCAACTGTGAAGGCAATTGAAACGGTTGATGAATGCTTAGGGAAAATTGTTGATTTAATTCTTGAAAAAGGTGGTACAGCTATCATCACAGCTGACCATGGTAATGCAGATGAAGTTATCACCCTTGGAGGTGATCCGATGACCGCTCATACAACCAATCCTGTACCTGTAATTGTTACAAAGAATGGTGTAGAGCTGCGCAACGGCGGTATCTTAGGAGATTTAGCTCCTACGATTCTGGATCTTCTAGGAGTACAGAAGCCAGCTGAAATGACAGGAAAAACATTAATTAAATAATTTTCATATTAAAAGGAGAGAAATTAAATGCCATTTATTGTAGACGTATATGCACGTGAAGTATTAGATTCCCGCGGTAACCCAACAGTGGAAGTTGAAGTTTTTACAGAATCAGGAGCTTTTGGCCGTGCGTTAGTACCAAGCGGTGCTTCAACAGGTGAATATGAAGCAGTAGAACTTCGCGATGGCGATTCAGAACGTTACCTTGGTAAAGGTGTATTAAAAGCAGTAGAAAATGTTAATGAAATTATTGCTCCACACCTTGTTGGCGAAGAATTTAGTGTATTAGATCAAGTTTCTGTCGATCACGCTTTAATCGAGCTTGATGGAACTGAAAACAAAGGTAAATTAGGTGCCAACGCAATCCTTGGTGTTTCTATGGCCGTTGCTCATGCTGCAGCTAACTACTTAGATGTTCCTTTATATCAATACCTTGGCGGATTCAATGCAAAGCAGCTTCCTGTTCCAATGATGAACATTGTAAACGGTGGCGAGCATGCTGATAACAACGTTGATATTCAAGAATTCATGGTAATGCCTGTAGGAGCTCCAAACTTCAGAGAAGCCCTTCGTATGGGTACTGAAATTTTCCACAGCTTAAAATCAGTTCTTAAAGAAAAAGGACTTAACACAGCAGTTGGAGATGAAGGCGGATTTGCTCCAAACCTAGGATCAAACGAAGAAGCACTTCAAACGATTGTTCAAGCAATCGAAAAAGCTGGCTACAAGCCTGGTGAAGAAGTATTCTTAGCAATGGACGCTGCGTCTTCTGAGTTTTATAACAAAGAAGATGGAAAATACCACCTTGCAGGTGAAGGCGTTGTGAAGACTTCTGCTGAAATGGTTGATTGGTATGAAGAGCTTTCTAACAAATATCCAATTATCTCTATTGAAGATGGTCTAGATGAAAACGATTGGGAAGGTCACAAGCTTTTAACTGAGCGTATTGGAAACAGAGTTCAATTAGTTGGTGATGATTTATTTGTTACAAATACTAAGAAGCTTTCTGAAGGTATCACAAATGGTATCGGTAACTCAATCCTTATCAAAGTTAACCAAATCGGTACATTGACTGAAACATTTGATGCGATTGAAATGGCGAAGCGTGCTGGCTATACTGCTGTTATCTCCCACCGTTCTGGTGAAACAGAAGATAACACAATCGCTGACATCGCGGTTGCAACAAACGCTGGTCAAATCAAAACAGGTGCACCTTCACGTACAGACCGTGTAGCGAAATACAACCAATTGCTTCGTATTGAAGATCAATTGGGTGAAACAGCACAATACAACGGATTAAAATCTTTCTATAACCTAAGAAAATAATTATATTAGTTAAGGCACTCATTGACGAATGAGTGCCTTTTTGTCTGGAGTGACCGAAGGATGAAAAGAAGATGGTTCAGGGTAACTCTAGCGAGTCTTTAGTTTAGAGCAATCTGACATCTCGGGGGAATCTCCTAAAAGCTGACACAAACACCAGTATTGTTAAAAGGGAAATAATATGGTAAATTAGAAATACTGTGAAATGTACGAACTAACAGGAGGTGGCTTACATGCATGCATTGGTTGTTACATTATTAGTAATCGTGAGTATTGGACTTATTCTAGTTGTTTTATTGCAATCAGGTAAAAGTGCTGGATTATCTGGCGCCATTTCAGGTGGTGCTGAAACATTATTTGGTAAGCAGAAAGCACGAGGACTTGATTTAATTCTACATCGTATTACCATTGTTTTAGCAGTTCTTTTCATTATCCTTGCGGTATTGGTTGCATACTTCGAAGTTTAATAAAGATTGCTCAAAAACCTGGCTAAATGTCAGGTTTTTTTATTGCATAAAAATCAGAGGCTAATTTCTGGAATGTTACCCAATTCTTTGCTTAAACTAAGATAATGGATTTTATAGAACCGAAGGAGTTTTAACTATGAAAATTGCTGTACCAAAGCCTTTTACCTTTAAAGGAGGAAAGCGAGCTGTCTTATTGCTGCACGGTTTTACAGGCAATTCGGCAGATGTCCGGATGTTAGGACGCTTTTTAGAAAAAAGGGGATATACCTGTCATGCACCGCACTATAAGGGACATGGTGTTCCACCAGAGGAACTAGTGCACACTGGCCCTGAAGATTGGTGGCAGGACGTCATAAATGGCTATAATTTTTTGAAAAATCAAGGATACGAAGAAATTGCAGTTGGCGGACTTTCGCTTGGCGGCGTATTTTCCTTGAAATTGGGTTACACTGTACCTATAAAAGGTGTATTTCCAATGTGTGCACCGATGTATATAAAAAGCGAAGAAGTGATGTTTCACGGAATTCTTGAATATGCACACGAATATAAGGTACGAGAAGGAAAAAGCGAAGAACAAATTGAACTAGAAATGAATGAGTTTGCGAAGACACCGATGAAAACCTTAAAGGCACTGCAAGACTTAATTGCAGATGTTCGCAATCATGTTGATATGATTTATGCTCCAACATTTGTTGTTCAAGCACGTCATGACAAAATGATAAACACAGATAGTGCAAACATCATTTACAATGAAGTGGAATCCGTCATGAAAGAAATCAAATGGTATGAGGAATCAGGCCATGTGATAACGCTAGATAAAGAACGTGAGCAGCTTCATGAAGATGTTTACGCCTTTTTAGAAAAATTAGATTGGAATAATTTATCCTATTGAGGAGGGATTTTATTGGAAGATAATATTCAACTGCACGTTGACAAGCTATTACAATATATGAGGGACGAGGCTTACAAGCCTTTGACTGTTCAAGAGCTAGAAGAGGCTTTTGGTATTTCAGATTCTAGCGACTTTAAGGAATTTGTAAAAGCACTTGTTCAAATGGAAGAAAAGGGACTAGTCGTCCGTACTCGCAGCAACCGTTATGGCTTGCCGCAAAAAATGAACTTAATCCGCGGGAAACTAACAGGTCACGCTAAAGGATTTGCCTTTGTGATTCCTGATGAGCCTGGGATGGATGATATTTTCATTCCGCCAAATGAAACGAATACCGCGATGCACGGAGATACCGTTCTTGCCCGTATTTCATCAGAAAGCTCGGGACAGCGCAGAGAAGGCAGCGTCATTCGCATTCTTGAACGAGGGGTTCAGCAAATTGTAGGTACCTATGTAGAAAGCAAAAGCTTTGGTTTTGTTATTCCTGATGATAAAAAGTTTGCTAGTGATATTTTTATCCCCAAATCAGCATCTAAGGGTGCGGTCGAAGGTCATAAAGTTGTCGTTAAATTAATCACCTATCCTGAAGGCAGGAAAAGTGCTGAGGGTGAAGTTATTACGGTCCTTGGCCATAAAAATGACCCAGGTGTGGATATTCTATCTGTTATTCATAAACATGGTCTGCCGATGGCATTCCCTGATGATGTATTAAAGCAGGCAAATGAGACTCCAGATACGATTGATGAAAGCGAACTGGCCAACCGCCGCGATTTACGGAATGAAACCATTGTCACAATCGATGGTGCTGACGCAAAGGATCTTGATGATGCTGTTACGGTGACAAAGCTTGCAAATGGCAACTATAAACTTGGGGTACATATCGCAGATGTGAGCTATTATGTGAAAGAAGGAACGCCCATTGATCTTGAGGCGGAAGAACGGGCAACGAGTGTTTACTTAGTAGACAGGGTTATTCCGATGATTCCACATCGTTTATCAAATGGTATTTGTTCACTCAATCCAAAGGTAGATCGTTTAGTACTGTCATGTAATATGGAAATCAACGACGAAGGTCAAGTTGTTAATCATGAAATTTTTCAGAGCGTGATTAAAACAACTGAGAGAATGACTTATTTTGATGTAAATAGGATTTTAGTTGATAAAGATGAAGAAACACGGAGTCGATACGAGTCTCTTGTTCCGATGTTTGAACAAATGGAAGTGCTGGCACAAATCTTGCGCGAAAAGAGAATGAAGCGGGGAGCCATTGATTTTGATTTTAAGGAATCAAAGGTATTGGTTGATGAAGAAAGTAAACCGATAGATGTAGTGCTTCGTGAACGTTCAGTAGCAGAAAAATTAATCGAAGAGTTTATGCTGGCTGCAAACGAAACCGTTGCAGAGCATTTCCACTGGATGGAAGTACCGTTTATTTACCGTATTCACGAGGATCCAAAAGAAGATAAGCTAAGAAGATTTTTTGAGTTTATCACTAATTTTGGATATATTGTCAAAGGAACGGCCAATGATGTTCATCCTAGGGCTCTTCAAGAAATTATTGAAGAAGTTCAAGGCAAGCCTGAAGAGATGGTCATTTCAACGGTTATGCTTCGTTCTATGCAACAGGCCAAATACGATCCAGAAAGTCTAGGACACTTTGGATTATCGACTGAGTTTTATACTCATTTCACATCACCAATTCGTCGATATCCTGATACCATCGTTCACCGCTTAATCCGGACGTATCTTATTGAAGGAAAGCTTGATGAGACAACAAGGGAAAAGTGGAATGTCAGACTGCCTGAAATTGCTCAGCATTCATCTAAGATGGAGCGTCGAGCGGTTGACGCAGAACGTGAAACGGATGAACTTAAAAAAGCTGAATACATGGAGGACAAGATTGGTGAAGAGTATGACGGTATTATTAGCTCAGTGACCAATTTTGGAATGTTTGTCGAGCTTCCAAATACGATTGAAGGCCTCGTGCATGTCAGCTACCTGACAGATGATTACTATCGTTTTGATGAACGCCATTTTGCGATGATCGGCGAGCGGACAGGTAATGTATTCCGAATTGGCGATGAAATTACCGTTAGAGTAGTAAAAGTAAATAAAGACGAACGTTCGATTGATTTTGAAGTCGTTGGCATGAAAGGAACTCGCCGCGAGCGGCCTGAGAATACGAGAGTATTTAAAACAGGCAGTGACACGAAAAAGCCGCGCCGCAATAAAACAGAAGGTCGTGGTGGTCAAAAGTCTGAAGGAACTGCCCAAGGATCAGGTACGAGAAAGAAAAAGAAGTTTTACGATAATGTACCGAAAAATAAAAGCACTAAGCGGAAAAAGAAGAAATATTAAATTTTGTAAGCTACACTCCTTCATAGTGCCCGAAATCCTATGCAATTCAGAATTCGGGCACTATGAGGGTTTTATAATGCCCGAAACCTTACCATGAAGAGGATTTGGGTAACTATAGGGGCTCCATAGTGCCCGTAATCTTATCATAAAGAAGATTTGGGTAACTATAGAAGCTGTATAGTGCCCGTAACCTTGTCACAATGAAGGATCAAGTAACTATAGAGGCTTAATGTACTTACTTTCAATTGTTATGGTTATTGTTTTCTGCTAAAATTAACCCATAACGAGGTGAGAGACATGCCAAAAGGTATAGGGAAAGTGGTTGCGCAAAATAAAAAGGCATACCATGATTACTTTATTGAAGAAACATACGAAGCTGGAATTGTCCTTCAAGGAACAGAAATCAAGTCCATTCGTGCTGGGAAAGTGAACTTAAAGGATTCCTATGCAAGAATTCATAACGGTGAAATGCATTTATTAAACATGCACGTAAGTCCATATGAGCAAGGGAATCGCTTTAATCATGATCCTTTGAGACAAAGAAAGCTTTTGCTCCATAAGCGGGAAATTAACAAGCTTTTTGGAGAAACAAGAGAAGCAGGATATGCGCTTATACCATTAAAAATTTATTTGAAAAATGGATTTGCCAAAGTTTTGTTAGGATTAGCAAAAGGTAAAAAGAATTATGACAAACGTGAAGTCTTAAAGCAAAAAGAGGCAAAACGCGATATCGAGCGTGCATTCCGTGATCGGCAAAAGATGTAATTACAAATACTTACAATTGAAAAATGCTCGAAGTGTGTTATAATAAGTTTGTCGCTGAGATATGCGATGAGAAACTTTTGCTCAAACTATTGTTGAGCATCCTACGCTTGCTAAAATCTTTAACTAGATTTCAGCACATTTTATAATGGGGGCGCTAAGGATTCGACAGGGGTAGTTCGAGCTTAGGTTGCGAGTCGAGGGGATCGGCCTCGTTAAAACGTCAACGCCTATAACTGGCAAAACTAACAACAACCTAGCTTTCGCAGCTTAATACTGCATAGCTGTTCGCCCCTCCATCGCCTATGTGGTAGGGTAGCGGACTCACTCTAAGTAGGCTACGCCGGAGTCCACCGTCTGAGGGCGAAGGAAGAGAACAACCAGACTAGCTGACCGGCCGCCTGTCGATAGGCAAAAGGATTAGCGAAGCGCCAATATGTCGACTACACTCGTAGAAGCTTAAGTGCCGTTATCTTTGGACGCGGGTTCGATTAGTAATTAGTCGCCTTATGTGGTAACACATAAGTGAAAATTCGGCTTTATCGGTGAAACCTAAGTCGCTTAAATGGCGATAAGGCAATGCCGAGCGGTATGTGGAGTAATCCAACAGCCGTGTATCGACTTATAGGCTGCCATTTCAAAAATGGTAGTACTAGGATGCGAAATCCTTACCTTTAGGTAAAAATTATATTTCGCATAAGACGCCGAGGGACCTGTAAACTACGCAGGTTCAAGATATAGTCAGTGCCATGACGAAAGCATGGAAACGCACGTCCCGCCGTCTCCACCATACATAAGGTGGATTACAAGGCTAGCAGAATGTTACTTGAACCATAGGATTGCCGCTTTGGCAAAGTAATGCTTCAAAAAACTGCTGGCAAGAATATGCTTCAAATACGTAAGAACTGTAGAAACAAACCTTCTACAGTTCTTTTTATTTTAGGTTAATATCCCATGGAAATAACTTATAAGACTGCATACAATTTTTTATTTATCAATGATTACTAAAAGAGAGGAAAAGTTTCCAATTAGTCTAAAGGGAAGAAGTTACACAAATTAAAACAGGGCTGAATGCTCTGTCTTTTTTTATCATTATACAATCATTAGCAAATACAGTAAGTACATAACTATTAACAGACTCTTTTTATTCCTGATACCTCAAAGCCTTCGCTTTCCTTATGCATTTAGTTTCATCATTATCCATTGGGGGATGACCAAAAGGAGTCATACTTGAAGTCACCTGTATGAACAACATTCCCTAACGGAACAACTGCCAATTTCAAACCTAAGGTAGAGGTAGAATTATTAGTGTTTAAAAATGCAAGTGGGGTGAACAGTTTTTATCAAGTTGGATATGAGCCTTTTCCCCCTAAAAAGATTTGACCTTATTTGTTTTTATTGGGAAGCCTTTGGATTAAAAGGGGGAAATTACATATGCTTTATGACGTTATTGTTATTGGAGGAGGCCAAGCTGGACTTTCTATGGGATATTATTTAAAACAAACAAAATTATCATTTCTCATTTTAGATAAGGGACCTGCTGTCGGTGATAGCTGGAAAAATAGGTATGATTCTTTAACCTTGTTTACACCACGCTCTTATAGTTCTCTACCTGGATTATCATTAAAAGGGGATGAGAAAAAGTACCCTACTAAAAATGAAATTTCGGATTATTTATCATCTTATGCCAATACTTTTTCGCTGCCTATTCAACTTAATACTTCAGTTTTGAATTTGGACAAAAAAGACTATTTTATTTTGAACACTACACAAGATGAGTATCATAGTAGAAATGTAATCGTAGCAACAGGTCCTTTCCAAGATCCATCTATCCCAGAATTTTCACAACTTCTTTCAGAAAATATCCTTCAACTTCATTCATCAAAATATAAAAATCCCAACCAATTAAAGAAAGGAGCCACACTCGTCGTTGGAGGGGGAAACTCAGGTGCTCAAATCGCGGCTGAAATATCAATAGGAAGTATAGTGTATTTGTCGGTTGGACAGCAACTAAAATTCCTGCCTCAGGATATAGCGAAAAAAAGCGTTTTTTGGTGGTTTGATAAATTAGGAGTCTTAAAGGCTAATGTACATAGTAAAGTTGGTCAATTTGTAAAGAATAGACCAGACCCTATATTCGGATTCGAGCTTAAATCACAAATAACTAATGGCAGGGTGGTACTAAAACCTAGAGCAACTTCAGCTAATAAGAATGATATATTTTTTGATGACAATACCAGCTTAAAAGTGTCGAATGTGATTTGGTCCACTGGATTCAAATCAGATTATAGTTGGATAAATCTCCCCGAATTTTCAGATGAAAAAGGACTCCCAATACATCAAAGAGGGGTAACTTCAATTAATGGATTATACTTTTTAGGTTTACCTTGGCAATATCGAAGGGGATCAGCATTACTTCAAGGAGTAGGAACGGATGCAAAATATATTGTTAACAAACTATTAATTAATGAATAATGGGTTCCAATCCTTTGTATAATCAGGAAAACTTACATATGAATATAATGTACAAACGTATCATTTGGAGGAATTCTATGGTAGAGGCAATTGAAGCCAGTCATAATAAGCTCATATTAAATAATGGGTAACCATAAATATTTACTAATCCGGTTGACCCTATAATAGGAAAGGGCGGGTAAATAAACAAGTTCGCACAGTATATGCAAAAAAAAACATCCAAGGATGGCTTGAAGGAGGATGCATGAATTAACATACTTTAATGTACGCTTGGAGGATATTATGGAATGAGCAAAATATCTCGAAGTTAATAATTAAAAAAATATCCGTAGCAGTTTGGGCCACGGTTGAATTTAAAAAATGTTGTGACTCTTGCCCCTTTCCTTTTTGCGAAGTTCGCGGGTGCAAGAATTGAATAGCCAGCTGACATTACTTTTAAAAGCCTTCTTATATTTGATTCCTTAGATTCGCCTCTAAGTGTTAAACCTAAAATTTTTCATTTATAACTCCATATTGCAACTGCAGCTTGATAAACCTCGCTGTTGAATGCTTGAATCTGACGTAAATCAGTATTTAAAGTAAATCTAGATAACTTTTCCTCTATCCTTTCAAACAAAGAAATGAACTGCCGAGCTTCTTCGATCAGTTGTGTCTGCTCAAAAGTAAAACCCAAACTTAAAAACAAGGCATGTTCTTTCATAATCCTAGACCAAAATCGAATTTCATCTAATGATCTTTCGACGAATGGATTTGTCACACGTTCTCCCCCTCCTATTCGAATCTTCCATTTGAATATATACGCGTAGTAATTTTGTTTTATTTTAGATGGACTTTTGGAAAACTTTTTGTAGATTACCGTACACATCAAATAAAAATAAGGAATTTGTTTGTTAAAAGGGGATCATCGTCCCAACCAGCCTCAAACATGTTAGATGAGATCAAAAAAAAGGACAACCAGAAAAATCTGGCTAACCTTATTTTACGAACAGGGTGTTTCTCTATTAGGGCTGGCTGTGAAATAATGTCTTCCTTCTTTACAATTAAAAAAATGCGACCACCACAGTCTATGACTTTGCATATTTTATTCACGATGATCCATTTTATTTCGTGAAACCTATCTACCTATTGAATAATATTCAATGGGATATTGGCTAACCTCTTGTAAGGAATAACAGTTTCGTCCATCAAAGATAATAGGTGAAAACATTAAATCTTTGAATTTTGATAAGGGAAATCTTTTGATTTCATCCCAATCCGTAACGATAAATGCCATCTCTGCATTCAGCAGTGCATCCTCAATCGTAGATGAATAGTAAATAGAGTCCCCCAAATGTTTCCTTGCATTATTAATTGAGACTGGGTCATATGCTACTAGTTTAACCCCTTCATCTAGCAGCATATTCACCATTCTTAAAGCGGGTGAATCCCTTACATCATCTGTATTCGGTTTAAATGAAAGACCTAATATTGCCGCCTTTTTATTAAGGAGACTGCCAAAACGCTGCTCTGCTTTTTTTATTAATATATTCTGCTGGTCCTGATTCACAACTTTTGCAGCTTTTATTATGGTCAAATCTACATTATGCTTGACTGCAGTATCTATCAGTGCATTTACATCTTTTGGAAAGCAGGAACCTCCATAGCCAATTCCGGCTCTTAAAAATTGTGATCCAATACGTGAATCAAGACCCATTCCATAGGCAACGTCCTCAATATTTGCACCGACTTTTTCGCATATTTGTGCAATTTCATTAATAAAGCTTATCTTCGTCGCTAAAAATGCATTGGAACTGTACTTAATTAATTCGGCGCTCTGCAAGTCGGTCTTAAAAATTGGAATGCCAAATGGTTGATTGATTTCTTCTACCAGTTCTGCGGCATATTTACAATCAGAGCCAATAACAATTCGGTCCGCAAAGAATGTATCATGGATAGCAGAGCCCTCCCTTAGAAATTCTGGATTGGACACTATCTCAATTAAAGCTTGCTTACTTGAAGTTGCCTGGATTCGTTCTTTAATAATCCGATTAGTTCCAATAGGGACGGTGCTCTTCATGACAATAATGACTTCATTTGATAAGTGTTCAGCGATTCGATCTGCTGCCGAAAATAAATAACTGAGATCTATTTTTCCATCTTGGCCCATGGGGGTGCCAACTGTTATATAGATTAATTCACTATTCGATAAAGCATCTCGATCGTTGTATGTAAATGATAACCTGCCACTTTCGGTATTTTTTTTAACTAGTTCTTTGAGCCCAGGTTCATAGAATGGAAGGCAACCTTGATTCAATAATTTAATCTTTTCACTATCTATATCGTAACATGTTACCATATGGCCAATTTCCGCTAAACATGTGCCGGTTACTAGCCCAACGTGGCCAGTTCCAACAAGGGTAATTTTCATCTATCTTCCTCCACTATAGTATTCGGTTTTAGAGTTTCATTAATTATACACAATTATTAAAAAGTTTATTTAACAACTTATTGACATTGAGAATCATTCTCTTTATAATCGTAAATGTGAATGATATTCATTATCAATTAGGTACATAATAGAAGAGGGGATAACAGATGGAAAAGAGAGAATTAAAAGTTATTTTTGCAAGCTTTATTATGGCTTCAACTGTTTTAGGAGCTTGTGGAGCTCAAGAAACAGCGGAAAAGCCAAAAGAGCAAAAACAGGAACAGACCGAAACAGCTGATAAAGCGGAAGAAAAGACAGAAGAAGTGGATTTTGCTGCGGTTTACAAAGAAGCAATTACAGAATTAGATAAAGCGAAAGAACAAAAAGAAGTGGATTTCGCGATGGTAACCGACCTATATACCAAAAATCTTCAAAGCCTAGTACAAAAAAGAGATGCAGAAGTTGAAGCACAACATGACCAGCATATTACAGCAGCACTTAAAGCTGGCCAGGACGGCTCAATGGATCCAATAGTTGTTAGACAGATTTTTGATAAATTAATGCAAAAAGTTTTCTATACAACGGTTAAACATGAATTTACTGAGGTTGTTGAAAATTGGGATAAAAAGGATATTGTAAAAGAAGAAATTGAAGAAGCAAAGGAGTATTATGCAATCCTGAAATCCACAGTCGAAAAGCGTGACGCAGCCTATGGAACAAACATGGTTTCTGTCATTGACGGAGGTTTCGCTGAAATGGAAAAAGCAGTTGAAGGAGATGATCAGCTTGGATTCCAATTAGGAAAGCAAGTGGTAGATAAAACGTTAATGAAAACCTTCTATTTTGCTACTGGAGCCATTCCGAATGGATATGCAACAAAAGCTGCTGCTGAAGCAAAAGAAAATCCGGAAGTTGCGAAAATTGAACAAGCTGAAGGCTGGGCGTTTTACCAATCTCTTATCAGCTACCTAAATTCACATTCTCCAGAAGAAGCTGCTTTCATAGAAAGCCAATTTAATTTAGAAACCGATGTGGCATCTCTTGACCCAGCTGCGGTTAATAAAGCATTTGTTCGTGGTTTCTCTAAAATTGCTCTGGACGAGTATGCTGAAAGTGTAGAAGCATGGGGTGAAGATAAATCTCCTATCACCGCTTTAGAAGGTGCGCTGTTTATTGATGTCGTTGGTGAAGATATCAAAGGAATCATTGGGGCTGAAGCCTATCAAACATTAACGGAGCAGGCCAGGAAATACCTTGAAACCGCTAAAGCAAAAGATAAGGTAGCTGGTGAGCCAGTTTTAGCTGAAATCCAGACTACATTACAAAAAGTAATTGAACAAGCGAAATAGGTAATTTACTTGAACGGGAGAAACCTTGTCGGCACTACAAGGTTTTTCCTTTTGGAAAAAAAGTCTATAATTGGATTAATCAATCCAATTAAGTAGATAGAGGTGTTATGTTGAAGATTATCATTACGGGTGGTGCAGGCTTTATCGGAAGCCATCTAACAAGAAAACTGATGTTAGAAAATCATGAGGTATATGTAATCGATTGCCTGCATCCATATTATTCGTTAGAAAGAAAAAAGAAGCACTTACAAACAATCGGTTCTTTAACCAGTGAACAATTTACATCATTAGATCTTTTAAACAGGAATGAAACCATTTCGTTCTTTCAGACTATATCACCAGACGCTGTAATCCACCTTGCGGCCATGCCTGGTGTTGCTTACTCCATTGAAAACCCATTTGAGTATGTAGATTATGATATTAAAGCAACCATCAATGTGCTCGAAGCCTGTGGTCAAAGTAATGCAAGGCAAATCATCTTTGCTTCTTCCTCATCTGTTTATGGAAACCAGGAGGGTCCTTTGAAGGAAGAAATGGCAAACGGAAATGTAATCTCACCATATGCGGCCTCCAAATATTCGGCGGAGTCCTTTTGTCATGTATATCGGCATTTATATGGTTTTCAAACAAAGATCTTAAGGTTTTTTACCGTTTATGGGCCATGGGTTCGACCAGACATGGCAATCGGTATCTTTTTAAAGAAATTGCTAAACAAGCAAGCCATTACTCTCTATGGTGAAGATAGGGTTCGGGATTTTACATATATCGATGATATTGTAGACGGTATTTATTTAGCGTTAACACAATTACACAGAAGCGAAATCATCAACATAGGTTCGGGTAATCCCATATCCATGCTGTCTTTATTAAATGAATTAAAGCAATATTTTCCTGAGATGGAGATTCGAAAAGATGATTCTCGTGCAGGGGATGTTGTACAAACTTGGGCCGATATTCGTCGAGCAGAAAATCTATTAGGATACAGTCCGAAGGTAGACTTCGGAAAGGGCTTAGCTGAAACTGTAAAGTGGGCGAAGGAAAATGAAGTTTTCCTTTAAAAAAATAAAGTTCATATCCTCGTTGTTGATTGTCGTTTTCTTTTTTTATCTGACGGTTCAGTACTTTGATGGTGAATCAATTATCGACGGTATAGCGGCCATGATACAATCTCCGGTCATCTTAGCTGTTATTGTAATTGTATATTTCCTTTCTTTTTGTTTGAAAGCCTTAGCCTGGAAGGTTTATTTAAATGGACGGCCAAGGTTATCAACGTGTTTATTGGGAGTTTTATATAGTTTGCTTGTAAATCATATACTCCCTATCAAAGCAGGTGATCTTGTCCGAATAAAAATCCTTAGCACCAGGGATGAGATAAGTGGCGAGGAATCGTTCAATTCTGTCATTATTCTTAGGTTACTGGATATGGTCTGCTTAGTAGGTATTACACTAGTAGGACTTCTCGTACTTGAAGTAGATTTTAACATACCTACTTTTCTGATCATGATTGGAAGTATTTTTTTGCTTATAGTACTTATTGGTATCATGAAGTTTTTTCCTGGATTTTTAATACGGCAGATGGCTTTGCTTAAACAAGGATTTAGTGGTAGAAATGGATTGGTTGTTTTTTCGGCTACCTTCGTCAGTTGGATTTTGGAAGCTGCAGTCCTAATGGGAGCTGTTATCGTGTTCAATCAAAATTTATCGATTTTCGAAGCCGTTTTTGCGAACAGTGTAACCATTTCTGGGCAAATCTTTCAAATAACACCAGGTGGAATTGCCAACTATGAAAGCTTTCTTGTCTTTGCATTACGATTGTTCGGAATTACGATTCAAGAAGGCTATACGATTGCCATTGTTACTCATACGGTGAAGTTCTTTTTTTCCTATGCAGCAGGTATTATGGCTATCATCATATATCCCATTCCATTTAACACCATGTTAAGTTGGATCAGAGTGAGAGGAGTGAGGGGAAGTTGAAAAGTGCATCAAAATTTGAGAAGGTTGCGGCAAGATGTTGGAATTTATTAAATGAGGGGAAACCCTTTACACCAATCTTTGTCATCGGTACAATGCTGTTATTTCATATCGGTGCTTTGACCGAATGGGATTCTGTCGCGGCTTTAATTCAATCATTTATATACGTAATCCCAGTATTAGTTATTTACTACATTTTTGATTTTCCGTTATTCTTACGAAATTATCTTTGGATTCCTTTTGTCGTCTTTTTAATCATTTGGAATGATACGAATATAGGACTCTTATTTTTTTCAATTGGGTTATATTTCTTTTTTACCGTATTCTTTTGGGGAACGCTTTATTATCATTTAAGGATTGGAACATCCTGGTTAAACTTTACCCGATTCTGGAAGCTTGTCATGAAAAATAGTGATTCAACAAGTGGAAACGCACAAGAACAAATTCCTAAGTTTTTACTCGTGCTGTCTCTTTGGGAATCTATCTATACAAAAATTGATATTGGTACATCGGTAGAGTTCTTATCCATTATTATTTTCTACATATTTATATTTGTCTTTGCATTCATTCTTCATCGTAATCTATTTGATTGGAAGCCCAAAATGTATAGTGGCTTTACAAGAGAACATTTTGCGGAGCTAGAGAATAGTATTTCCGATAAAGTGATCGTAATAGTCATAGATGGAATGAGGAAGGAACGTTTTTATGAGGCAAACACTCCCTTTCTCGATTATTTGAAGGATAACGGCACAGAATACTTGAACATGGAAACCGTCTACCCTGCCAGAACGGTCGTTTGTTTTTCATCGATGTTTACAGGTACATATCCGATGGAACATGGAATCCATTCCAATATGGTTTGGAAATTAGGGATAAAGGTCGAAAGTATCTTCGATTCCTTAAGAAAGGTTGGAAAAAAAGGGAGGCTGTTTGGTTGCGCCCATCTGGTTGATTCGATGGGGAGTGATGTTGAAACCTTTACAGCAGTTATGCATAATGACAAAGTTGACTCTGCAATTATGGAACGAGCCAAGAAAATCATGAAGGAACAAGATCCGGATTTGCTTATTGTGCAAATGATTGCAACGGACCAAACCGGTCACAGCCGGGGTGTGCTTTATGATGAATACTTGCAAAAAATACATGAAGCAGACCGCCATGTTAAAGACTTTGTCGACTGGCTGACAGAAGAGGGGAAAATGTACAATACGACGCTTTTCATCTGTGCGGATCATGGACAGGCAGACGGGATTGGGGGTCATGGTCATTTAGACGAGGGTGAAAGATTTGTTCCTTTTTTTGTCCATGGGCCCAATATTGCAAAAGGAAAGAAAGTGGAAGAAAAGCACAGTCTTGTCTCATTAGCTCCTACATTAGCCTACTTGCTTGGTGCTCCTTTTCCTAGTCACAGCAGAGGTAAGGTTTTATTAGATTCCATTGAACAGAAGGATGAGAAAGAAAATGGATAAACTTAAAGTAATGGTTTTTTTACCCGCCTACAATGAGGAGGAATCCATCGGCCACGTTATTCGTCGAATCCCAAGGGATTTTCATGAAAGCGTGGATGTTAAGGTTTTAGTCATTGATGATGGTTCAAGTGATCGAACAGTTAAAGTATCAAAAAAGGCAGGAGCAGACTATATTGTCAGTTTCACGAAAAATCAGGGACTTGGTGCTGCTGTTAGAGCTGGTTTACGCGAATGCTTTGAAAGAGGAGCTGACATTGGGGTAATGATTGACGCAGATGGTGAATATCCTGCTGATTGTATACCTAATCTGCTAAGACCTATCTTTCAAGGTGAGGCCGATTACACAATGGGGTCCCGCTTTTTAGGTACCATAAAGGGAATGAAGCTCCATCGCCGCTTAGGGAACTACTGTTTTACCTTTCTACAGAGCTTGTTGTTGAGAAAGTGGATCTATGATGGTCAATCCGGGATGAGAGCTTTTACGAGACCAGCGCTACAGCATGCTGAAATCATCCATGACTACAATTATGCACAAGTTCTCACGTTAAACCTTGTTAGAAAAGGGTTTCGGGTTAAGGAAGTACCAATCCCATACCATGTACGTTCAACTGGAACATCCTTTATCACGTTTAGGGGATATCTATCGAGGGTGTTCCCAGCTATTTGGAAGGAGTGGTTCCGTCAGGTTGAAAAGGTGGACTTTCAACACAACGCATATACATTGGAATCGGAGAAGTTCGAATTTAATGAAAATACTCATAAAAACAAGCTGAGCATTGTAAAATAACATTGACGTAAAGAGTGATAATCATTATCATTGGTGCTAGGAGGAAATAGGTTATGACAAAACGAATACTTTTACCTTTTATAGTCATTCTTCTTTTAACCCAGGTGTTTACCACCACAGCAAATGCTTACTCATATGGTGACCCCAATAAAGAAGATTTGGCTGAAGCATATAAAAAAATGTTAATAGAATTAGATAAAAATCCTCCAGATTATAATACAGCTCGGAAGCATTATGAAACGGTAAAAGAAGAAGTAGATATGCATATGGGACCTGATCCTTCGAAGATTATTCTCCAAAATTTAGAAGATAAAGATAAGGAACAGACCATTGAAAATTTGGATGAACTTCTCGTATTAAATATTGCCCGACGTTTAGAGAATGTTGAAAGTAAATTTTCGGAGTTTGACACGAGTAAACGACTATTAGCGAAGGGTTTTGCTACCTATGAAGCTCTTTCTCCTAAAATAGAAGCAAAGAATTCGGAGCTTGATAAAGAAATCAAAGCAGAATTTGATAAAGCTTTAGTATCTTTAGGAAATCCCGGACTTTTTGGAGTGGGGCAAAAAGAGGCCGATCAGGAGGCATTTATAGCAAGTCAAGAAAAGATTCTATCCACACTTCAAACGGAATTTAATATTAAAAGTTTAGAAGTTGGACATTTTTCCGAAAGTGCCACACAAACAGAACAAGTAAAAAATAATGATTGGACCGACCTTTCCAATATTCGAAATTGGATTCCTATCATCATTATTGTGGCTGTAATCGCATTGGTAGTTTTCGTGGCAAGACGAAAAAGAAAAAGAAATAAATAAATTGTTTCAATAGGGGAGAGGTGAAGTATATGGAAATACAAGCGTTGTTAATAACTTTTCGCGAGGTACTTGAAGCGCTGCTGATTGTAGGAATTATCACTACATACTTGAAAAGGACGGATAACAAGAGGTACACAAAATTTATTTGGCTGGGTGCCGGTCTTGCGGTAATAGCCAGTTTTGGGGCCGCTATGTTATTTCAACTCGTTTTCACGGGCTTTGCGGCAATGGTCAGTGAAATGTATTTGAAAATCGGCATTATGGTTATTTCTGCTCTCCTATTAACACAGATGGTATTTTGGATGGCCGGTCATAGCAGGGAAATAAAAGGAAATACAGAAGATAAGATGAATAAGTTTATTTCGACTGGAAACGTTGTTGGAATGGTGATTCACTCTTTCCTAGTAGTTCTGCGTGAAGGGATTGAAACAGTCTTCTTCTTTGCTGCCATTACGGGTGGAAACATTGGTGCGGCGATGCAGGGATGGGGAGCCATTACAGGCGTTATCATAGCAGTTGTTGTTTCTTATCTGTTCTTTAAGGGAACAATGAAAATTTCACTTAAAACGTTTTTTAAAGTTACAGGGGCGTTTATTATTTTAATTGCAGCCGGGTTGTTGGTTCAAGCAATCTCCATGATGCAGGATTTAGAGATTATCGGAAGTATTATCCCGCATCTCTATGATTTGACCTGGTTGCTACCGGAGCATCCGATTGATTACCAACATTATATTCGAGACAACGGAAACACACCTTTATTGTCAGGGGAAATTGGCATCTTTTTAAAAGCATTGTTTGGTTATTCATCAATGCCTTCCATTGAAGAAGTTATAGCTTATCTTGGCTATTTTGCTGGAATCTATTTGTTAACATCACACCGGTCAAATGAGGATATAAAACAAAGTGGTAAAGAAGAAGTAAATGTTTTAGATAAGATAGTAGGCAATCAAGAAAGATAAAGTACAAGGGATTTTACCTTGTACTTTTTTCTTATAATATATTTTTCGAATGGTGATTATATGAAATTTCATAGTAATGTTAATTGGTTTCACAAGTTTCTTATTGTAACGAGTATTGCCGCCATACTCTTTCTATTCTGGTATCAACTCAGGCATATAAATGCCTTTGCCGCAACATGGGATCAGGTAGATTATTCTCTTGCACTAGAACGATTTGATATTATGGCCATGCAGCCGCATTTCCCAGGTTACCCTTACTTTATTCTTGGTGGATTATTTGTTCATCAAATTGTTCAAAATCAGGCGGCCTCTTTAACTGTTTTTAATATCCTGTTTTATTTTAGTACAATCTTCCCCATCTATAAGCTTTCAAGAGGGTATGTTACAAAGTCTTACAGTTTCATGGTTAGTGCATTAATCTACTCCTCCTCCTATGTACTTGTAACTGTAAATCAGCCGATGTCTGAAGGCGCTGGCTTAGCCGCGTTATGGTGGTTTTTTTGGAGTGTTGACCGTGCTTTACGCAAAAAAGGCTTCGTAAGAGATTTGGTTCCTCTTGTGATTTTTAGTATATTACTAGGAATTCGTCTCTCATACTTACCATTCGGAGTTGGACTTATTTATTTGTTTTGGAAAAAGTGGAGTGATAAGCAGTATACTTTGATTCCGCTCTGTTTTCAAATATTCTTCGCTTTGATATTGCAGCTGATATGGGTATGTGGCCTGATAATTTCTGAAGGCAGTATACAGGGATTTGTGAAGCTTTCCCTTGCATTTACAAGCGGTCATTTTAATGATTGGGGAAACACTGCGGTTTCAAGTGACCATTCTGTTTGGTCCCGGGTGATAACTTTGTTATTCACCAATGTGTTTTGGCATGGACTCTCTTCGCTGTCTATATGTATTGCTAGCATCATAATTGTCATATCTCTTCTAGGTTTATCTTATTTCAAGTGGAGTATAAAAACACTTTCGTTGGCTTATTTGATGGCTTTAAGTTACTTTATCTGGGCACTTTTGGCACAAAATCTAGAAAAGCCTCGGCATATTGTTCCTATTGTCTTGTTTATTTTGTTTATATTGCTGATTACAATCGCGAAAAAACATACTCATCCCATTACTGCTGCCATCTGTCTGTGCCTGCTAATGTCCAACATAATAAATTCAATTCATATGATCCATTCGCAAGCTTCCGAGCAGCCTGCAAGCTATCAATTGGCTGAATACGCAAAAACAATGGATAAAAATTCAATTATTTATACATGGGAAGAAACAAGGGTTTTACAATATCTCGATGTTCCAGTTCCACATAAGAGAATTTTAACATATGAGGTTTTCTTACACGATAAGACCTACTATAAAAACAACAAAATTTATTTAACGAGTAAAGTTATTGAAGGGTTCTCAAACCAAGGTAACGATCTTTCAGGCAAAATCAAAAAGGTAAAAACGTTTCAATCCAACCCAATATATGATCCTGTTTATCACGAGATTTCATTGTATGAATGGATTCAATAAAGTAAAAAAGCTTATGGGAGATAACTAAGTGGATTTTAGGATGTATATAAAATGATTTATGCAATTACAATATTTATTTTTGCAGGACTTGGGCTATCATATTTGGTTATATTTAAGAGGAGGTAACCCATATTACTGGGGATTGGTTGGAGGAATAGCATTAATTTTGTATCGTGTAATCGTTCGTAATACATCTAGTATTATTATTCATGTTTAAACTCCTTTACCACCTTTTTAGATTGTTTTTAATATGGAGTATTCCTTTATATTAGTTTCGCTGTATCAAGCATAAAAGCCAAAAAAGCGATGCCGTAAAGAGCGTCGCTTTCTTGGATAAATCACTAAAATTCAACCCACATTCAAATGACTAATATCTATTTTCCCATTCTAGACTATGCTAGAAAATAAAAAGAACATCATAATGATTTGAGTGATTAAGATAGATGAGTTGAAGGTCGAAGGTGCCTAGGTAACCCCTTTAATTAATCCTATCCGTCAATGCAAGGTGTAAACTGGTACGAATAGTTCAGATGACATCAAACATAATGGGATATTTGCAAAAAATTACATATAGCAAAGTTCTAAACGTGTCTATCCTATAAGATTAGTTCGGCTCAACGTGGACAATCACATCGTAGACACTGTGCTCTTTGATTAATTTATCTTCAACCATTGACGCAATATCATGAGCATTTTTAACATCTAGTTTCGAATTAACAAGGATAACAACATCCACGACCACATTATTACCGTAATTTCGTGCTTTTATGTCCTTTACACCTTTTACACCATAACAATTGGTGATAGTAGCTTTATATCCCTCTAATTCTTTCTGATCAAACCCATCTGTAAGATGGTGGGAGGCATCACGAAAAATTTCCCAAGCTGTCTTACAAATAATTAAGCCGACGATGATAGCGGTGATCGGATCTAACCAGGGAAGACCAATTTGAGCAGCGACAATTCCAATGAATGTACCAATACTGACCCATGCATCTGAAAGATTATCCTTTGCAGCAGCCATTACAGATTGGCTATTTATTTCTCTTGCAAGTTTTTTATTATAACGATAGACAAAATACATAACAAGTGCACAGAAGAGTCCTGTCCACGCTGCGATTAAATCTGGAGATTCTTCTATTCTATTAAAAACACTAGTGATGGCTTGATAAGTAACCTGAATTCCCACACCCATCATGATAAACGAAGCTACCATAGAAGCAACGGTTTCAGCCTTCCAGTGTCCGTAAGGATGGTCATCATCTGGTGGTCGCTGAGATAATTTTAGTCCAATTAATACAGCAACTGAGGCTACAATATCAGTGGCATTATTCAATCCATCCGCTTTTAATGCTTCAGAACCTGCGATAAACCCTACAATTATTTTTAATGAGGACAAACAAAGATAAGCAATAATACTTATAAATGCACCTCGTTCTCCTCTTTTTAAATCCAAATATGCTTGTTCTTCCATTCTTTACCTCCAGTTACTTAGACTGCCTTATATATTATGGAACAAAAATATCTAGTGGGTCTAGAAAAACCTTTTGTCTACCATCTAACAATATAAAAGAGATGAAAAAAAGTTTCTCTTAGGAAACTTTATAAGGGATATTTTAATAATCATGATGAAAATTATGGGTGAAAATCATTTCCATGAGTTTATTTGTAAATGTAGTAAAAACTATTCTAAAAAAGGGGTTCGAAAATGAAAAAAACTTTTGATTCTAAAGTTTTAGAGGTTTTGGAGGACAAGATTAAGTTAATTAAAACGGATAAAGGTGCCATTTATTTAGTAGGTCCTATTAGACTCCCAGTTAATTGCCATTAAAAGAAAAAAGATTTTCATTAGATGAGGTAGGTGTAAATGTTCCAAATAATTCTAATGAAAAAACAAAACGAAAATTACGGAATGCTTTGGAAAGTGCAATTAAAGGTCGAAAGGTTAAAGTTATATTACTTGATGAAGCACAGCATATGACTAAAGTTGGAAGTTCAAAGGGATTAAGAAACCATATGGATTCTATAAAATCATTAGCCTCAAAATTCGGGGTCCAATAATATTATTTGGAACTTATGAGTTATTAAGCTTTAGAAATATAAACGGGCAATTGGGAAGGAGAACTACAGAGGTTCATTTTTCTAGATATGACTCCGACGAACAGGATGATATTAAAGCTTTCAAATATGCCCTTTGGTATTTTCAAAAAGCTTTTCCCTTACATGAAGAACCTGATCTTGTAAGTGAATGGAAATATTTCTATTTACACACTATTGGATGTGTCGGTACTCTTAAGGAGTGGTTGAATAACACTTTTAATACTAAAATGAGGAGAAATGAGGAAACAAAAACACTGGTCTTGAACGATTTTAAAAAGTATGAACCAACAATTGACCAAGCATATATTATGGCTGAAGAAATTACTAGAGGAGAAACCCAGCTTAATCAAAAAACAGAAGAAAAGGAGCAAATGCTAAATAGTTGGTTAAAGTTAGACGAGGCAGAGGAAAAGGAAGATAGTAAAAGGACTACTAATAATCGTCCAGGAGAAAGAAAGCCAAAGAGGGATAAAACAGGGACAGATCTTTAAAAAAATCCTTCTAAAAAAGATAGAATGGTGATTGAATGAATACTATTGAGAAATTGGATCACTTAAACAATTTCCTAAATCTTGATGAAGTAGCAATAGAACGAAGTAGGTTGTATAATATTTTATTCTTTATATTTAATGTAAATGAATCCTTATGTTTATCAGGATTGTAATTCTTTTTATTATTGATTGTTCCTCCTGATAGGGACTGAATGTAAATTAATAGTTCTTTATCTGTTGAAGCAATGGATATGCAAGGACGTCGATGTTCGCATTCATGCATTCTAGTTAATGAAATGGATCCCTCCCCATCAATAATTCCTGCAATATATGCAGCTTCCCAACTTTCCATTTGAATCACTCCTCATAAAATCCCTATCTTAATTAAACAAGAACGCACGTTCTGTTTCTATTGCATTATTTAATGTAATATTTTTCAAATATGAACAAAAAAACTATCCTTCATATATGAATGAAAGGATAGCTTTCTTAAAATTTAATGCGGCATATTATTGTTCATATTCATATTGTTATTAGGCATTTGTGTTTGGCCCATATTTTGTCCCATTGATGACCCCTGTGTTGTGGTAAAAGAATTTCTGTAAGTATTCATATCCTGCTCAGCAAGCTGCGGTACTTGGTAGTAATGATGTTTATTTTGATAAATAGAGAGTTCATAACCCATTTCAATACAGTTTGGAATGGAATCAGCCAATACACGGCGAACAACTGGGTTGGTTGTTTCTAGCGCTGCCATCGTTTTCATCGAAGCACCAGATTTACAGGAAGCTAACAAACAGCTTGAAATGTATTCATCATTAATTTCGGATACGGATTGCCAAGGTTTCTTTGGCTGAGTTTGCTTCATCCCATAGATAAAGTCATTCCCTTGGTTCATCATATATCTTGAAGTAGGATGGGAAGGATTTTGTCCGGTTTTGAAACACTCCACAGTGATGTTGTATTCGTCCTGCATAAATTTATATTGGCGATCCAGAATATCCAGTAATTCTGGATCCTTTACATGCTGGCGTAATAACATGTATGAATTCATTGTGCCAATAGCTGCTCCTAAAACCTCATTTAAGTCAATTACCTCGTGGCCCCCATGATTCAGTTGCGGAGGGACATTACCCGTATGCATATTTTGGTGCATTTGCCCTTGCTGTCCTTGCTGGTTTTGCATCATATTCTTCTCCTCCTAAGTGATTGATATTAGCCATAGTTATTATGTATCAATTAACCGGAGTTATTCACAATAACAATTTCTTCAAAAGATTGTAACGTAAAGGTTTTAGAAATAGAATTCCACGTCAATAATGACAGGTAATGAGTATTAGGAGGTGCGGCAGTGCAAGAAGAATTAAAGATATTTTATCAAATATTTACAACCACCAAAGATGCAATTGAAAAATTTATGAATATGCTCGACCCGGTCATTCAAAATGCTGAAGATGAACACGAGAGACTATATTATCACCATATTTACGAAGAGGAAGAACAGCGGCTTTCTCGATTAGTTGTCTTGATTCCGCTTATTAGTAAATTTCAACAAGTGAAGAATGAGGCAGAGTTTTCACCAACCAACAATGAATTTAACCGGCTTTTACAGGAACTTAACCTCGAAAAATTCGGATTACATAATTTCGTCGAACACTTAGATTTAGCACTCTTTCGCTTTACAGATGAAGAGCGGAGCAGCTTGTTAAATAGCTTAAGGGAAGTTTCGTATAAGGATTATCAGCAGGTAAAACAAATGTTAATTGAAATTAACAGTCGATTTGATACCAATTATGTAGACCCACATGCCCATCACGATGAGGAACATGACCATTTAGACCGATCAGGAACTGAAACAGTAGTTAGACAAGCTGCTCCTCAAACTATACAGAGAAGGGGCTTTACGGTGGGAAGCTTAATCTAAGGAAAAGAGAGGATAAACCAATGAATAAAATACAATTATACCCGGATTCACCATTATCAAACCAAGAATTTACTCAGTTGGATCAAACCGTTATTGATGCAGCAAGAAGGCAATTGGTCGGGCGCCGTTTTATTGAACTATACGGTCCGCTTGGAAGAGGAGTCCAAAGTATCTTTAATGATATCTTTGCAGAAAATTTAGAAGCAAAAATGGATTTTCAGGGGTCCTTTGATACGGATATTGAGAATAGTAAAAGGGTTAACTATACCATTCCTATGCTTTATAAAGACTTCGTATTATATTGGCGTGATATAGATCAGGCAAAGGTATTAGATATCCCTATAGATTTTTCAGCCGCAGCCAATGCAGCACGTGATGTGGCGATACTAGAAGACCAAATGATCTTCCATGGTACCAGGGAATTTGATATTCCTGGTTTAATGAATGTACCTGGCCGATTAACACACTTAATTGGTGAATGGTTTGAATCTGGAAATGCCTTTCAGGATATTGTTGATGCAAGGAATAAGCTGCTTGAGATGAATCACAATGGACCATTTGCACTTGTACTTTCACCACAATTATATTCACTTATCCATCGTGTCCACCGTGATACAAATGTATTAGAAATTGAACATATTCGTGAATTAGTTACTGATGGTGTGTTCCAATCTCCTGTTTTAAAAGGAAAATCAGGTGTGCTTGTTAATACAGGGAAAAATAATTTAGATCTTGCTATATCAGAGGATTTTGATACTGCTTACTTGGGGGTAGAAGGGATGAATCATCCTTTCCGTGTTTATGAAACAATCGTTTTACGAATTAAACGTCCTTCAGCCATTTGTACGTTGGAGTCAATGGGGGACTAATGAATAGTCGCGTATTCACAGTAGGTTCACTAATACCAGGAAGGCTGATAGTAAAACCGCAGACTTCAGAACCGACCGATAACAAAAAAAACAAAATAGAAGAAATCATCGTAGAGCAAAACGGCAGTAAAATCGAAATTCACCATGTAAAAGGAAAACTTTTGGATGCAGCCCTGGATCAAGGGAAGCAAATCAATTATAAATGCCGTAAAGGAACATGCGGACAGTGTACAGTCAAAGTAATAAAAGGTCCTGGGCTATCAGCTCCGAACGAGCTGGAGCAGAAAAAGCTGAAGAATGCACTCACTGCCGGATATAGATTGGCTTGCCAGACAGAAATTCTTTAAGAATACTAAATAACAGCCAACAAAAAAACGAGGTCCATTTCCCAGGACCTCGTTTTGTTTATGCTAATTTGACAATTTTATCTTCAACAGGGAATGGAAGTGAGATATTGTGCTTATTTAATTCATTCACACTAATATCCTGAACAAGTCTTAATGCTTCTTTTTTGAAGGTCTTTGTAACAAAACCAGCATTTACTTCACATAATTTTTGTAAATATTGTAATGTATCACGAACTAGCATTTGTTTAATATAAGCGTTATTTAGCTGGCAAATTAATTTATGCTCTAATCCTTTAATAACCGCAATTTGATCCACATGGGCAATAATATTTTGTCCCTCTTCATCGATAAAACCAACAGATACATACTGTCCTTTTGAGAAATCAACATTAGTAAACACAGGGTTTAAATAGGTTTCACCGGACGAAAGACGGATAGAGTCTGCTTCTGCTGCACCACCGATTTTACGTTGATTGGCAATAACCGTGTGAATATCCTTTAACCCAAATAGCATGTTAAACATATTGATGATCCCCCATTTCCGAAGTTGTTTATATTGTTGATTCTATAGATAATGAGAATCATTGTCAATGGAGTATAATGTCTAATTTTGACGTTTATATGAATTTACCCACTGGGAAATCAAACCAATATTTTAATTTATATAGGTAAAGATAAAACCCATGCATGCGCCATAGAAAGTAGTGAAAGAAAAGTTAAACTGACCATAATCGAAAGAGCACACTTTAAACCTGCTTTACGAATAAAAGGAAAAAGGAAGGAAGACAACAGGCTGAACCATCCGATGACTGAAAAGATAATAAAGCTGTCAAGTACGATATGCGATGGTTGTCCTAAATAAAATAGTCCGCCCAAAAATGCACTTATCATTAGTGGAATGAATAAATCCTTACTTTTGCTTAATACAGCTACACTCTCATGATTAAAATTTTTTTTCGAGAGGAGAGGGTAAATAAAATAAGGCAAAATGAATCCAAAGGCAATTCCCGTCACTAATCTCCGAGGATTATTCGAATCAAATAGATGTGTATAGGAACCTAGACCGTCTATCATTAATGGAAAAAGGAACATCAAAAGTACAAAGCTTACTTTAATAGAGGGAATCGTGATACTTTGTTTTCGTTTTGTAAATTGTAAATAAATGAGTGTAGAAAAAACACCTATATAAATGCCAGTATCTCTTGCGCAAACTGTCAGGGCATTACCGGACACTTGCAGCGATCGATCTTCTAATTGATGACATATCGCTCGACCAAAAAAATGGAGAATTTCATGAAGCAACATTTATCACTCCTATACTCAAAAAAAACCCAATTCAATCCAAAGAATTGGGTTTTTATCTAGAAATTAATACGTCATAAAGGCCGGAATAATGGACAATGCAGAAGCGGCAAACCAGCAAATACAACTAAGGACAATGGCAACAATACCGATAATTAAACAAGTTTTTCCGACTGCTTTTTTGTCAATATCTTGATCATTCATCCAAACAATCCCTAGAATGATTCCAACTACAGGTATGAAAAAAGACAAGATGTATAAGAGTGCTTTTTGGCCTCCTGACAACTTCAATCCCTCCAATTAATAACGAGATAAATCACGCTCTTTGAATATGTATGAGAAGGGATTGGAAAATTTGCCTGTCTAGCTATTAGAAATTTCCTCTGGGTCTTTAGAATGAATCTTTTTTAAAAAAGATTCAGACTTAAAAGTAACAATCAGATACTTATTTGTTATAATAAAGTTAATACATAGTTACTAGGACATAAAAAATGGGGTTTGGTAAATTAATATGATAAATAATCTACTTAAAAGCAGCGGTTTTAAAAGAATTTCTATTTTTGTCTTACTTGCACTTGTTCTTTATGGACTAAAAGATATGATCAATTTGATTTTATTTACGTTTATCTTCACCTTTCTAATGGATCGATTGGTAATCTTCTTGTCGAGAAAGATACCTCTTAATCGAAAAATACTAGTTGTTGCTTCCTATTCCACGATTGTAGGTCTTCTCTCGTATGGCCTTGTGAAGTATCTGCCAATGATAATTGGAGAAATAACAGCCTTAATCAAACAGATTACGGCATTTTATACCTCGAAGCATGACAATATCATCTTAAATTATTTAGTTAGCCGTCTTGAGGAAATACAAATATCAAGTTATTTGGAGAGAGGTTTTACCTTTGTAATTTCCTATTTTACAGATATTAGTACATTTAGCCTGCAAATATTAATTGCTCTTTTAATGAGCCTTTTCTTCTTACTAGAAAAACCTCGTTTAATAGAATTTACAAAAAAATTTAAAACGAGTAAGATTGCATCTATTTACGCTGAAATAGAATTTTTCTCTGGAAAATTTGTTAGTACTTTCGGAAAAGTAATTGAAGCACAATTAATCATTGCAGTTGTTAACTGTGTACTTACAACAATTGCACTTTGGATATTTGGATTTCCACAGTTAGGTGGACTTTCCATTATGATTTTCTTCTTAGGATTGATTCCAGTTGCTGGGGTAATTATTTCTCTAATTCCACTGGTCATCATAGGATATAGTATTGGCGGAATCATGACAGTACTTTATGTCTTTATTGCAATCATGATTATCCATGCCATCGAAGCATATATATTAAATCCAAATTTAATGTCTTCAAAAACCAATTTGCCTGTTTTCTATACCTTCCTAGTATTAATTTTTTCTGAACACTTTTTTGGAGTTTGGGGCTTAATAATAGGTATTCCGGTCTTTGTTTTCATCTTGGATGTATTAGAAGTAACAGATAATAAGAAAGTATAGAAGGTGATCCTTATGAGCGAATGCAAACTGGACCATACAAAGGAAGATGTAAGAAATAAATATGAATCACAAGCAGCATTTCTTCCAGAAGACATGAAGCCTTTATTTACTCGATTTTTTTCCGAGGAGCATACCCAGGACCTATTAAATGAAGTGTTTCATCTGTTGAAAAAATATGATTTAGCTTCAGAAGAAGAAAGAAATGCAAGAAATAACCGACTACTCTTAGTATTGAAAAACGTATAAAATAGTGAAAACCCCCAATTCAATGGGGGTTTTCTATTTAGCAAATGGCACTTTTCTTCTTTATACCTATTTTATCTTTTTGAGCAATTTTATTTATATATTGTGTTGCTACTGGTACTTTACATGCGGTGTTACCGACATTCACATGGACCTTTCCAATTTTGTCAGCAACTAAAATGGCTTCTTCATGCAATTCTTTCACATATGCTCCTACACCAATAACAAAGGTATTCATTGCATAACGAACACGGTTTCGCTCTTCATGAATACTTGATTCTATTTGATTTAGCCTGCTTCGAATTTCTTCAATATCCAACTCTTCATCTGGATGAATGGAAAGATAGTTTGTATATGTATTCCAGCCGCATACAGCTGTCATTTCTTCAGGTGAATTCATCCATTCACGTGCAAGTTCAAGTGCATATTCACTTTCTGATGTAACCCCTGCAACCGTATATTCGGCAAGCATATACCAATATGCTTTTTTAACCCAATCCTGCAGCGTTTCTTTTGAAATCAATTTCGGGTCCACAGATAGTCCAGCTAAGTACATCGCATCATGATTCCCCGTATCATAAAGTGCCAATGCAAGTTGATGGTCCTTTTTCACATACTTTATGAGTTTCTTTAAGTCACCTACTTTAACTCCAAAGAACGGTTCCTTTACCCCGTGGTTCATATAGATTTTTTTCGTTTGCTCTGACCCAAATTCCTCAAGCTTACTCATCACTTCTTCTAATTTCATTCCCATTCCTCCTCCAGAATCAGTATATCCCTTTGTATTACTTATTCTACCAGCATTTTTACCAATTGGAATAAATTCACTAAATAGGAAGTCGGCTATTTTCATGAAAATAGCTTTTTTTGAAAATAGTAAGGATATCTAAAAGCACGAGAAAGTAGGGGTATGATGGGAGAATTATTTATATTATTAAGAAAAGGGAATAAATCTGCATTGATTGCAGCAATCGTTAACACAATCATTTCCATCGCTAAAGGTGTTGCCTATATGTTTACGGGAAACGTTGCGATGTTTGCGGAAACGATGCATAGTCTAGGAGATGCGGCTAACCAGTTTTTTGTGTTTATTGGATCTGCCTTAAGCAAGAAGTCGCCAACTGATCGTTTTCCAAATGGCTTTGGCCGATTGGTTAACTTAGTCTTATTAGGAGCCGTATTAATCGTTGGAATTATGGCGTTTGAAACCATCCAAGAAGGTTATCATCATATTCTACATCCAGCCAAATCGGAAGGATTCTTAATAAATGTAGGTGTACTGGCATTTGCTCTCATTCTTGAGGTGTACGTTCTCTATAAGGCAATGAAGGAGGTCATGCATGAGGTCGGAGAAGAAGCAAACGGTCTAAGTGTCGTAATAAGAAGTTTTTCCCATTTAGGGAGAGCCAAGCCGGCAACAAAGCTTGTTTTCATGGAAGATTTAGTGGCGACAAGCGGGGGCCTGCTGGCGATTCTTGCAGTAATCATATCCCATTTCACTGGTGTCCTTTGGATTGAGGGAGCTGCTTCGATTCTCATCGGTTTAATGATGTTTTTTGTTGTCGGCCGAGTCTTTTTGGATAATGCTGCAGGTGTTCTTGGCAGGGCAGATGAGGAAATGGAAGAGAAGATTGGTCAATTAGTGATGTCTGACCCGGATGTTAAAGATATCCAAGACCTTGCTGTCATTAAAGAAGGGGAAGATTTACATGTGGAATTGGAAATTGAGATTGACCCTCATCTAACGATTGCAGCTGCAGATGACATTAAAGACCGTTTGCAGGAGAAAATCATGGCAGAAAAAGGCGTCGTCGATGTCACGATTGAGTTTGATGAAGAAGATGGGGTTACGACGTGGAAAAGTGAGTCTACAGAGAAAAAATGAAGATAGGCAAGCTATCAGCCTATCTTCATTCCCAAGGTTTTTCAGTTGTAAAATAACTTGCGAGTTCCTTACTGTTTTTACGATGTTCTTTCCGTTTTTCAGCTCTATCTTTTCCTGTTTCAAACAGCTTTTTTTCTTCTTTCGTTTCGGGAATAATCTCAGGAACTTTTGTTGGTTTTCCATCTTCATCCAAAGCAACAAAGGTTAAAAAAGCAGTAGCAGCAATTTTTCGATTACCTGTCATTAAATTCTCTGCAATCACCTTGACGAAAACCTCCATTGAACTGGTTCCAGTCCAGGTTACGAAAGATTCAATACAAACAGAGTCCTGTTGAGTAATCGGACTTAAGAAATCAACAGAGTCTGTTGAGGCGGTAACAACTTCTTTTCTTGCATGTCGTACAGCTGAAATGGAGGCAATCATGTCCATGTCACTCATTAATCTGCCTCCAAATAAGGTATTATGATTGTTTACATCATTCGGAAAAATTCTGCCCGTCCTGACTACTCTAGATTCATTACAAGTTTTTGGATTCATTTTATTCCCTCCATAATCTGTGATAACTTATTTTTATCTGAAAACCAATTCTATAATCATATCATTTGTTGAGCTAAGGAGTAAGATTTTAGGTAAATATTAAACAATTATGATAAATTACTTATTAGCATACATAATGAATGGAGGTTTAAATAGAAACCATGCAAAAAGAAATTATTCAGACATTGAATGTGAAACCTGAGATTAATCCTAAGGAGGAGATAAGAAATCGAATTGATTTCTTAAAAAGCTATTTGTTAAAAACTAAGGCGAAGGGGTACGTATTAGGAATCAGCGGCGGCCAGGATTCAACGCTTGCGGGACGGCTTGTTCAGCTCGCGGTTGAAGAACTACGCCAAGAAGCTAATGATGCTTTATTTATTGCTATTCGTCTGCCTTATGGGGTACAGCGGGATGAAGACGATGCAGCACGTGCAATGAAATTCATCCGCCCAGACCGTGAGTGCACGTTTAATATTCAAGTTGCAGTGGATGCAGTTCAAGCTGAGTATAATGCTGGTAATCCAGCAGAACCATTAAGTGATTATCATAAAGGCAATGTGAAGGCAAGAATGAGAATGATTGCTCAATATGCTTTTGGAGGGATGGAAGGTCTGCTCGTCATTGGCACGGACCACGCGGCAGAAGCGGTTACAGGTTTCTTCACAAAACACGGTGACGGTGGAGCGGATGTGCTGCCTTTAAGCGGATTAACAAAGCGCCAGGGCAAAGCTCTGCTAAAAGAGCTAGGTGCAGAAGAAAGTCTCTATCTGAAAGTGCCAACTGCTGATTTGCTTGATCAAAAGCCAGGTCAAGCTGATGAAACAGAACTAGGGATTTCATACGATGACATCGATGATTACCTAGAAGGAAAATCAGTTTCACAAGAAATCGCAGAAAAAATTGAAAAACGCTATCTCGTAACCGAACATAAGCGGCATCTTCCAGCATCAATGTTTGACCAATGGTGGAAATGAGAAAAAGGGGATTACCCCCTTTTTTGATTTGGCTATGTTAATGATTAACATGTCGGGAGTATTTCCCCGGAGGTTCAATTCAGAACAAATCAGGCAAGAAGAAAATAAAAATGTAAAAATAGTAATGTAATCGTATCAAAGGATTACCTTGCTATTTTTTTATTTTTTTAAGTATTCTGTGTGATATATTTTCCATTGACTATAGTGATGGAGACTCATATTATTATTACGTTAATATAATAATTATTCACTTTTGGAAGTTGACTATAAATTATGCACCTTAAAGCTTGATAGGGGGGTACATCTTGGGGAATTCAAATAAGTTAGGCTTTTGGGTTTTAACCGCACTCGTTGTTGGTAACATGGTTGGATCAGGTATATTCATGCTTCCACGGTCTTTATCAGAGGCTGCCAGCCCTGCTGGGGTTATGTTAGCGTGGCTATTAACTGGAATAGGTGTGTTAATGATAGCACTTGTATTCGGAAACCTAGCAATCCGAAAACCGAATCTGACAGGTGGTCCACAAATATATGCAAAAGAACTTTTTAAACCCGGATCGGAGAGCTCTATACTATCTGGATTTATGGCTTCTTGGGGTTACTGGATTGGAAATGTAGCTGGAAATGTTGCAATTATTACCACGTTTGCTGGATATTTATCAACCTTCTTTCCTGTCTTAACGAGTCAAGCTGACTGGTTTACGATTGGCGGATATACATTGAAAGTTGGTAATGGGTTAACGTTTATTGTTTGCACCCTTCTCTTATGGGGTACGCATTTTATCATTTTACGCGGCTTAGAAAGTGCTGGGAAATTAAATTTTGCCGCTACAGCAGCAAAGGTAACAGGATTTTTACTATTTATCATTGTCGGCCTTTATACCTTCGATAAAACAAATATTTTACCAATGGTTGAAACTAGATTAGGTGATTCAGGACAAACGTTTGGTTTAATGTCACAAGTTAACAATGCGGCATTAGTAACTTTATGGGCTTTCTGTGGTTTGGAGTCAGCTGTAGTATTTGCATCACGTGCGAAAAGGAAAATCGATGTAAAAAGAGCAACGATTGTTGGACTTTTTATCGCTCTTGGTATTTATATTGGGATAAGCACACTGGTCATGGGGATGTTAGACCAAAATACACTTATTAACTCGGAAAAGCCATTGATTGATGCGATTCAAACCGTACTAGGACCGGTGGGTGGAAAAGTATTAGCTGCTATTGGATTAGTCAGCTTATTTGGTTCTACGATTGGCTGGGTTATGTTAAGTGCAGAAGTGCCTTATCAAGCGGCAAAGCAAGGATTATTCCTTCCTGCCTTCTTAAAAGAAAATAAAAAAGGCCTGCCGATATTTTCACTTGTATTAACAAACGGAATTGCTCAGATTTTTATTTTCTCAACGGTTTCTAAATCGATTTCAGGTGCTTTTGATTTTATTATTACCATTGCAACTTTAGCCTATTTAGTTCCTTATTTTATTGCTTCAGTTTATCAATTAAAATTAGTGATTAAGGGTGAGACCTACAATAATTCAAAGTCAAGAATGATAGATGGAGTTATTGCAATAGTGGCAACCATTTATTCAGTATGGGTCATTATATCAGGAACTTCAGATTTAAAGACCTTTATATTAGGGATTGTCCTTTTAACAAGTGGTATATTCTTTTACGGTCCGCTTAAGAAAAAGCTTGCTAATGATCAAACAGCAAAAGAATTATTATCAGCATAATAAATAATGTAACACCTGCTGGGATTCTAGCAGGTGTTTTACATTATAGTTAAGAAAATAGGGAATAATAAAATTGTGTACATTTTACATTATACCTTTACAGCCATAACAGATTATATTAAGATGGTTTAATCCGAGAAAAACAATCAGAATTAGGAGGATAAGTAGAAATGAAGAAATTAACTATTGTTTTTGCACTTTTAGTCAGCTTTATGTTGATTTTGTCAGCATGTGGAAAAGATGATAAGGCAAATGAGGATAAAAAGGAAGACAACAAGGCAGCAGATAAGGCTGATGATCAAGATTTATTAGCGAAGATTAAGGAAGATGGCAAACTCTTAATTGGGACTGAAGGTACATATGCTCCATTTACTTTTCATGATGAAAGTGGAAATCTGACTGGATTTGATGTTGAGATTGCAACTGAAGTGGCAAAACGTATTGGCGTAGAACCTGAGTTTAAAGAAACTCAATGGGATGCCATATTTGCTGGGCTTGATGCAAAGCGATTTGATATGATTGCGAACCAGGTTGGAATTCGTCCTGACCGTCAGGAAAAATATGATTTTTCTGATCCATATATTAAGTCAGCGGCTGTTTTGATCACACACAAGGATAATAATGAAGTAAAAGCTTTTGAAGACATTAAAGGCTTAAATTCAGCACAGTCCTTAACAAGTAACTATGGAGATATGGCCAAAAAATATGGGGCAAATCTAGTCGGTGTTGAAGGCTTTACTCAAGCAGTAGAACTTCTTGCATCCAAACGTGTTGATGTAACAATAAACGATCGCATTTCGTTTTTAGATTATACAAAGCAAAGACCTGATGCGCCAATAAAAGTTGCTGCAACCAGTGAAGAGGCATCTGCCAGCGGGCTTATGTTTAGAAAAGACAGTGATACGCTTGTAGCGGAAGTTAACAAGGCTTTAAAGGAAATGATTGAAGACGGCACATATACAAAAATCTCTGAAAAATGGTTTGGTGAAGATGTACTTAAATAGTATTTTTACCGACCCAGAGAGAACGGCCCGATTGATTGACATTGCTCAAAGTTCCTTTCTGCCCCTTCTGAAAGGGGCTATTTTTAATACCATTCCTTTAACACTGATATCGTTTGCCATTGGATTGATCTTAGCTATATTAACAGCCCTGGCTCGTATTTCTAATGTGAAGGTTTTCCAAATAATAGCAAGAGTTTATGTTTCTGTGATTCGTGGAACTCCCTTATTGGTACAGTTATTTATCATTTTTTATGGCCTGCCCACTCTTGGGATTATAATTGATTCCTATATAGCTGCAGTCATAGGCTTTTCCCTTAGTGTAGGAGCATATGCTTCTGAGATTATACGCGCAGCGATTCTTTCAACCCCGAAAGGGCAATGGGAAGCCGGCTATTCGATTGGAATGAGTTATTCCCAAGTGTTAATAAGAATTATACTGCCCCAGGCAGCTCGAGTTTCTATTCCGCCATTATCGAATTCGTTTATTAGTCTCGTGAAAGATACTTCCCTTGCATCCCTGGTGCTGGTTTCTGAGATGTTCCGTAAAGCCCAAGAAATTGCTGCCAGCAATTATGAATTTTTATTGGTCTATTCTGAAGCTGCCCTTATCTATTGGGTTATTTGCTTTATTCTATCCGTCATACAACAGGTGATGGAAAAGAAACTTGACCGTTACGTGTAAGAAAGGGAGAGGGGTAGTTACGATGATTTCGATTAAAGGATTATATAAGCAATTTGGGAAATTAGAGGTTCTAAAAGGGATTGACTTAGAAGTAGAAAAAGGCAATGTAGTAGTGGTTATTGGACCTTCCGGTTCTGGGAAAACGACCATGCTCCGCTGTTTGAATGTATTAGAAACACCGACTAAAGGTGTCATTTCGATAGAGGGAAATATCCTTAATTTCTCAGGTGCTGTACCGGCAAAAAACATTGCAGAATTTCGCCGTTTAACAGGTATGGTGTTTCAAAGTTACAACCTCTTTCCGCATAAAACAGCTCTTGAGAATGTGATGGAGGGTCCAATCATTGTTAAAAAAGAGAACAGAAGTGCTGCACGAAAAAAAGCGCAAGCATTACTTGAAAAGGTCGGTCTAGGGGATAAAATGGATTTTTATCCTGCCCAGCTTTCAGGCGGACAGCAGCAAAGGGTTGGAATTGCTAGAGCATTAGCAATGGAGCCAAAGGTTATGTTGTTTGATGAACCAACTTCCGCTCTTGACCCTGAGCTTGTGGGTGAAGTGTTAAAAGTCATGAAGGACCTTGCGAACGAAGGGATGACGATGATTGTCGTAACACATGAAATGCGCTTCGCAAGGGAGGCAGCAGATGAGGTTATCTTCATGGATCAAGGTGTTGTGGTTGAAAGGAACAAGCCAGAAGAAATCTTCACCAATCCCAAAGAGGAGCGAACGAGAAAATTTTTAAATATGATTCAGTAAGTGCTATGGCAAAAGTCATAGCACTCTTTTTATTATTTAGGTAAAATTTTATTATAAAATGTGAAACTTTTCCATAATGGAATCGTATTAAAGTTGCATACATAAGGAAGGGAGTGGTGCCAATGGAAGTATTCAATCTGCCATTAGAAACGCTTTATTTATATGGATTAATTGGTTCAGGTATTTTAACCATTTTGTATGTTTTCTTTGCAGACGTTGTTCATTTTGATGGACCAGATTTTCTTAATCCCGTGATTATCTTTGCATTTGTTACTATTTTTTCGGCAAGCGGGTATTTATTTGAGAAGCTTACCTTACTACATTATCTAGCAATCTTAGGGGTATCAGCCATTATTGCCTCAATTCTTGTTACTATCTTAAATGTTTTTATTCTAATTCCATTGTCGAATGCTGAAGAATCACTTGTATACAAGGAAAGTGATTTAAGAGGCAGAATTGGAACTGTGATTACAGCGATTCCGGCAGATGGTTATGGGGAAGTAATGATAGAAAGTATTAGCGGAAGAATTGCAAAACCAGCAACAAGCTTTGATCGTGTTCAGATTGATAACGGCACGAATGTGCTTGTGGTTGATATAAAAGATGGGGTGCTCCAAGTTAGCTCTCATCAAGAAATAGAGAAATATTTACTTTAGGGGAGGTTATTAGATGGAATTAAGTTTTTGGATTGTTATTGGGATTGTTGCATTTATATTAATCGCTTTAGTCGGTGTTTTTGTCACGAAGTATCGGACAGCTGGGCCGGATGAGGCACTGATTGTTACCGGAAGTTTCTTAGGAAATGGCAGTGTACATGTGGATGAATCAGGCAATAAAATCAAAATCATTCGCGGCGGTGGTAGCTTCATTTTACCGGTGTT
Organism: Neobacillus sp. YX16; assembly: GCF_030123505.1. Lineage (GTDB taxonomy): Bacteria > Bacillota > Bacilli > Bacillales > Cytobacillaceae > Neobacillus. The sequence goes on along the minus strand of NZ_CP126115.1, from coordinate 5,144,237 downwards.
TCAACAGGCAAAACCACTTAGCCTGCTTTCAAGCAAGCTTGAGGTAACAACGCCTGAAGTGTATACAGAGCAAGGCGTACCCGTTATGGCAGATGGTGTCGCAATCATAAAAATTGGCGGCTCGATAAGTGAAATTGCCACGGCTGCCGAACAATTCCTTGGTAAGGCAAAGGAAGACCGAGAAAATGAAGCCAAAGAAGTTCTTGAGGGCCACTTACGTTCTATCCTTGGTTCTATGACGGTAGAAGAAATATATAAAAACCGTGATAAATTCTCACAAGAGGTTCAAAGAGTTGCCTCTCAGGACCTGGCGAAAATGGGATTAGTCATCGTTTCCTTTACCATTAGGGATGTCCGCGATAAAAACGGATACCTGGATTCCCTTGGTAAACCTAGAATTGCCCAAGTTAAACGTGACGCTGATATTGCAACGGCTGAAGCTGATAAAGAAACTAGGATTAAAAGAGCAGAAGCTGCAAAGGAAGCAAAGCGTTCTGAATTAGAGCGTGCTACTGAAATTGCGGAGGCAGAAAAAATTAATCAGTTAAAAGTTGCAGAGTTTCGCCGTGAACAAGATAGTGCTAAAGCACGGGCTGACATGGCATATGAATTGGAAAGTGCAAGGTCGAAGCAGGAAGTAACAGAGCAGGAAATGCAAGTTAAAATTATCGAAAGGCAAAAGCAAATTGAATTAGAAGAAAAAGAAATTCTGCGCCGTGAGCGTCAATATGATTCCGAAGTAAAGAAAAAAGCGGATGCGGATCGATACTCCGTTGAGCAGGCTGCTGCTGCGAATAAGGCAAAACAAATCGCAGATGCTGAAGCCAATAAGTATCGAATTGAAGCGATGGCAAAAGCGGAAGCAGAACGTGTTCGACTAGATGGTTTATCCAAAGCAGAGGCCCAAAAGGCACAGGGGACGGCAGAGGCAGAAATTATTCGTCTGAAAGGTTTGGCAGAAGCAGAAGCAAAGGAAAAGATTGCAGAGGCATTCGAGCAATTCGGTCAAGCGGCTATCTTAGACATGATTATTAAAATGCTTCCAGAATATGCGAAGCAGGTCGCAAGCCCGCTTGCTAATATTGATAAAATTACGGTGGTAGACACTGGCAGTTCTGGAGAAAATGGCGGAGCCAATAAGATTACTGGTTATGCAACAAACCTTATGGCCACTCTTCAGGAGTCTCTAAAAGCTTCAAGTGGAATTGATGTGAAAGAACTAATCGAGAACTACTCAGGAAAAGGAAATGTAAAACGAAGCATCGAAGAACTCACAGACACAATCAAAAAGACCGACAACTAAACAGTACTGGCCATTATCATAAAATGATAATGGCCTTTTTTTATGCAATGCTGCTATAGGACTTTATTGATTGGAGCGGAAGGTGCGAGACTCCTCGAAAATGCTATCGCATTTTCTTCGTGCGTGGGCAGAATCAAGGAGTAAATCAATGTCCTGCAGGAGTAAGGGTCCGGGGAGACCCCGCAGTCGCTTAAGCGGCGAGGAGGCTCCCCGGACCTCCTGCGGAAAGCGAAGCACCTCGTGACAGGCAGAGACGGGCTGCACTGCGGTGATTATTCAAAGAAGCTTCCCTTTGTGGAGCGGAAATCATGCGGCAACTTTGATACAGTTATGCAAAAAAATAAGGGCTCCCACGGGGGGAACCCATATGTAAAAAAGAGAGATAAAAAAGGGAGGAGCAAGTTGGTTAATACCATGTATAAACCTTAGAGAATTAAGAGCTCTTTCATTGCTACAGGTACATCTTATCGAGAAATATTGTAGATGTTATGAAGAAGTTGTGATGAATTTGTGAAGATGAAAAAAGCCATTCCCCAACATGATATATTATAGTTAAGGGAGTGAGAACGATGAAAATATTACTAGTAGATGATGAAAAAAGAATACTAGAAGTTCTCGAAGCCTACCTCGAAAGAGAAGGCTATGAAATTCATTGTGCTGATAATGGAATAGACGCCTTAAAAAAGGCTAAAACAATAAATCCAGATTTAATTGTACTAGATTTAATGCTGCCGGATATCTCCGGTGAAGAGGTATGCCGTTTAGTAAGAAAAGAATCAGATGTCCCTATTCTGATGCTGACGGCTAAGTCTGCGGAAGATGACCGTATAAACGGGATTGTCATGGGGGCAGATGATTACCTAACAAAGCCATTTAGCCCGAGGGAAGTAGTGGTAAGGGTACAAGCGATCCTAAGAAGAGTAAAGAAAACAGAGAAAGTAGAACGAATTGAATTCAATAAAAGACAACTGGCAATTGACCTCAGTAAAAAAGAAGTAACGGTTAAAGGTCAGGATGTTATTTTGACACCGATTGAATATAAACTGCTCACCAATATGGCACTTAATCCGGGAAGAGTATACAGTCGAATGGATTTACTTGAAAAAATCCAGGATGAAGGAATGTATTACGAAGGCTATGAGCGAAGTGTCGATACCCATATTAAAAACCTTCGGAAAAAGATTGAGTTGGATTCTAGGCAGCCGCTGTTTATCCTGACCGTATTTGGGATGGGGTATAAATTTGGAGGGGTGCTAGATGTTTCAAACACTCCGGTCTAAAATTCTCTTTTATCTTTTACTCAGCTCGATGATTGGAATACTCTTTGTCAGCTTTTTTATGCAGTGGGGATTTGAAGAAAGCTTTAAGAATTATCTAGATCGTAACCGAGAAAAGAAGATTGACAGAATTATTACAGAGATTGAAAAGGGTTATCAGAAAAATGGACATTTTACTAGGGATCCGGTATTTGGTTTCCTCCATGAGCATGCGATGACCGATCAGCTTTATTTCGATTTGTATGATAACCGCGGTCAGTTGCAAATGGGGACCTCTAATATTGTTGGTTACTTGAATAGCCTAGGGTTGACCGAACCCGAGCCAAATGAAGAGGAGTGGCATTCTGCCTCCTATACTCTTAGAGTAGACAATAAAGTGATTGGTAAACTTGAGGCTATTTACCCAATAGGCTTAATTGATGATGAGTATAATTTTTTACAAACGATTCAGTTATACATTTATGCTGCTGTTTGTTTAACGATATTGTTATCGATTCTATTTAGTATGTTATTTTCTAAAAAACTAACCTCAGGATTAAATAAAGTATCTTTTGCAGCAAATGAACTGCAGCAGCATAATCTATCGATTCGGATTCCGTTAACGGGATTACCCACAGAGGTTAAACAGCTTGCGATTTCATTTAATAATCTAGCAGAATCATTGGCAAAGGGTGAAATGTTAAGAAAACAATTTACTGGCGATTTAGCTCATGAACTTCGTACGCCGCTTGCTACGTTAAGAAGTCAAATCGAGGCCTACCAGGATGGAATCTGGGAGCCAACACCGGCCCGTTTGCAATCAAGCCATGAAGAGCTCATGCGATTAGTAAGGCTGGTGAATGAGCTTGAAAAACTGCTCGCAGCCGAGAATTCACAAATTAGATTGGAAAAAGTAGAGGTAGAGGCGGGAAATGTTCTTTTGGCTTTATGGGAAATGTTTGTACCCTTGTTTAAACAAAAAGGTGTACTGCTTCATATTGAAGAGCCCGATAAGGAACTGCTTTTCCCTGCTGACAAGGATCGATTAATGCAAATTCTCTCCAATGTGTTGAATAACGCTCTAAAATACACGCCAGAAGGAAAGAACGTGACCATTTCCGTATTAATGGAAAAGGAAGGGTATGTGGGGTTCAAGGTAGAAGATGAAGGGTCAGGCATAGCAGAGGATGATATTCCGCATATCTTTGAACGCTTTTATCGAGGCGACAAATCACGTGATCGAAAAACAGGCGGAGCTGGAATTGGCCTTTCAATTGTAAAAGCATTAATGGAAGCTCATAAAGGATTCATTAAGGTAAAAAGCCGTATAAATAAAGGAACAAGCATCATTCTATGGTTTCCGGTAGAAGATGAATAAAAAATAGCCGCTATCTCAATAGGGATAGCGGCTTTTGGTTGTTAAAGTGTAAGGGATAGAATTTCTTCCATTCATTTAGGAAAGGAGTAGTCGCTGAATTGGGGTGTTCAAGGACTCTCTGGGTAGGTCCATATTGCTTGATTTCTCCATTTACGATAATGGCAAGAGTATTCGTAAGATAATTGATTTCCATCAAATCATGGCTGACGAAGGCAGTTGTCGTTCTTGAACCTTCAATAATTCCTTTAAAGTCATCCATTAATTTGATTTTTGTTGGGAAATCCAATGCTGAAAAAGGTTCATCAAGAAAAAGTATTTCTGGCTCGACAATCATAGCTCTTGCAAGGTTTACACGCTGTGCCTCACCGCCTGAAAGGAAGTGGGCGTTTTTTTTTGCCAAATGACTGATTTGAAACTGCTCCATCCACAAATTTACCTTTTCTTTAATAATTGCTTTTGGAACCTTTCTAAGCTTTAGTCCAATTGCAATGTTTTGAAAAACAGAGCCCTCTAATAGTAACGATTGCTGTAAGGCGACGGAGAATTTCCTCCGCAGTTCAAGTGAGGGGGTTCCATTTGGAACGGCTTGCCCGCGGTATAAAATCTCACCGCCACTAAAACTGTCAAGCATGGCCATTACTTTAAGCATGGTACTTTTACCAGCACCATTGGGGCCCATGATTCCGAGAAATTCACCTTCTTGAATCTGAAAATGAGGGATGGCAAGAATAGTTTTTGAATTTGCCTGATAGCTAATTTTTCTCAGCTCAATCAATGGATTCATGATACTCGCCTCCTTTGCTGTAACAGTGTTAAGGCTGCAGTGATCAATAAAGCAACCGTTAATAAAATAAAGGAAATCGCTAGGGCAACATCAAAGTTACCTTTTGATACTTCCATGACAATAGAAGTAGTTAAAATTCGTGTATCTCCTTGAATATTTCCGCCTACCATCATTGCAGCACCAACCTCAGCGATAACACGGCCAAAGCCGGCCATTATCGCAGCAAAAATGGCAATCTTTGTTTGTTTTAGAAGGATTGCAATCGTTTGAATTTTGGTTGCACCAAGTGCTTTGATTTGTAAAAGCATTTTATCGTTAATTTGTTGAAAGGCAGAGCTTGTTAAGCCTGTAACGATTGGCAGGGAAACTAGCACTTGTGCCATGACAATCGCCGTTGGAGAATAAAGCAATTGTAAATGTCCTAGTGGGCCAGAGCGCCACAGTAGCATTGTGATCCATAATCCCGCAACAACCGGGGGTAGGCCCATGCCGATATTTATGAACACTAGGATTACTTTTCTTCCTTTAAACCTGGTAAGACCAAGCAGCATTCCCAGCGGCAAGCCAATCAGGGAACTAATCAGGATGGCCATAAAGCAAACTCTAAGAGTCAGCCACGTTATTTCGAGAATTTCTCTATCGCCCGTGAGAATCATCTCAATTGCTTTCCTCAATCCATCAATAATTAGTTCCATCCTGACTTACATCCTTCCGCTTTGCTTATTCTGTGTATTTAAAGAATAAAGATTGGCCGTAATCTTCCTTACCAAAGCTTTCAATTACATCTTGTGTCTCACTATCAATCATAAATTCTACGAATTTTTCTGCATCTGAACTGTTAACCCTGTCGTGTTTTTCTGGATTAACCTGCATGACATGGTAAATATTCATTAAGTCCTTGCCGCCTTCAACGACAATTTGCAGGTTTGTTAAGTTTTTCTCTTGAGCTAACCATGTCGCACGGTCTGTTAAAATATAACCATTTTTTTCGTTAGCAATTTGTAAAGAAGCACCCATACCTTGACCAGTCGAGATATACGTATCGCCAGCAGGCTGGATATTTACTGCTGTCCAAATGCCTAGTTCTTTTTTATGAGTACCAGAGTCGTCGCCGCGAGTTACAAAATTAGCTTTTACCTCTGAAATTGTTTTGAATGCAGCGTTAATGTCCTCACCGCTAACATTTGCAGGATTATCTTTTGGGCCTACTAAAATGAAATCATTGTACATTACCCGCTTACGATTGACAGCATCACCGCTAGTTACGAGTTCTTCCTCTGATTTAGGAGCATGAACTAGAAGGACATCTGCCTCACCTTTTGTACCCATTTCTAATGCTTGTCCTGTACCGACTGCAATGGTTTTTACTTTTACATTGTCTTCTTCTTCAAAGATTGGCAGTAAAACATCTAATAAGCCGCTGTCCTGAGTGCTAGTGGTTGTTGCTAGGATTAATTCAGTTGGTTCTTCCTTTGGTTCTGTCTTTTTCTCTTTTTCGCCAGCTTGGTCACTTTCTGTGTTGCCGCAAGCTGCTAGGAAAAGAAGCATGAATACAAATAGTGTAGCAAAAAAGCGATTTTTTAACATGATGTTTCCTCCATTTTACTAGTTTGATAGATTATAGTGCCTAAATCTTCGATATCATAGCCATCTAAATCAGTTAAACTTCTTTTGAATTCAGGTGACTGCAGGTAGTTAATCAAGTTAGTATGATTTTGCTTGTTTTCATTTGTAAACCGGAACACAAGGTCAAATTGTTCCTTTGCAATTGGAATGAAATCGAGTCCAAGATGGCTTGCAGCTGATTGAATTCCAAAAGCCACATCCGCCATCCCTCGGCTAATATAAGAAGCAGTAGAAAGGTGGTTCCATTCTTCATTGGAGTAACCATTTATTTTTGTTGGGTCAATTCCATTACTAGAGAGCATGGAATCTAAAAGAAATCTTGTCCCAGCACCTTTCTGCCGATTAACGAACTGCACATCTCTTCTAGTGAGATCGTTAAAGCTTTCAATTCCTTTTGGATTACTCTTTGCGACTATAAAGCCTTGCTCTCTAGAAACAAAGCGAACGACAGCAATGGATTCATAAACAAAGAGTTGATGAATAAATGGTAGATTATATTCCTGAGATGCTGGATCTAATAGATGGATGGCCGCGATGTCGGATTGACCACGATAAAGCATCATTAACCCTTCAAGGCTGCCTATGTATGTTGGCTGAATTTGCAGCAGCAGATCTTGAGCCGTTTGTTTTACTAAATGCTCGACAAGAAAGTCATGGCTTCCAGATAGTCGGACAGGTTGGGAGGTCTGTGTATTAGGCAAATCCACCTGCGTTTTTTTGGCGGGAGCTTTCGTTCTTTCCTTATATCTTTCAATCTCTGAGTGTTCGATTCTCATTTTGTTTCCGACTTTAAATGCTTGTAATTCACCTCGCTTTATCAGTTCATATACGGTATGTTTTGAGATTTGGAACAACTGGGCTACCTCGTCCGGTGTAAATGCTTTTCCTTCCATTCTTCGTACCACCCTCCTAATTGCAGTTTTAATATAAGGCAATTATATAATGGAGACTGTGATTATTGTTAAGTTTTGTTAAGTTTCGTTTAGTTTTATTTAGAATTGTCACTTATTGTTCATTTTCACCAGAAAAAGTTCACACTTTTTTCATAAACTTCACTCATTGTTCATTAGTGAACAAGGAAGTTTGTTGTACTATATGGATAGATGAAAAAATATTAAAAGGGATGGGGATTAGATGTCTAAACTTCTATACATTACCGTTAACCCGAAAAATGATATAAAGCTTTCGAAAGGGATGCAGCTTGGCGAAGCATTTCTTGAAGAATTTAAAAAACAAATTCCAGAAGTAGAAATTGAACATATGCATTTATATGATATGGATATCCCGCAAATTGATATGGATTTGTTATATGCCCGCGCTAAATTATCCTTCATGGGCAAAACGTTTGATGAACTTACAGAGGGAGAACAAAAACAAATTACAGCTATGCATGCATTAGCAGACCGCTTCATTGCAGCTGATTATTATGTATTTGTTACACCAATCTGGAACTTTGGCTCACCTGCCATTTTAAAAGCATTCCTTGATAATTTATTTATCGTGAACAAGACCTTTGTTAATACACATGAAGGTGCAAAAGGTTTACTTACAAATCGGAAAGCACTTCATATTCAAACACGCGGCGGAGTTTACTCGACCGGCCCAATGGTTGAATTTGAATTCGGCGATCGTTTCTTAACGAAAGTACTTGGATTCTTAGGAATGGAAGTCATGCCAACCGTATTCGCTGAAGGAATGGACCACTTCCCGAAAGAAGTACCTGAAATTATGGCAAAGGCTAAAGAAAAAGCTATTGAAGCGGCAAAAGAAATGGCGAAAGAAACCGTTACCGTTTAATACAACAAAAATGCGACTCGAGAAATCGAGCCGCATTTTTTAGAATTTCCCTGTAAACTGGAAAAATAATACCGCAAAGCCTAATACCCAGACATAAATGGCAAACGGCTTTAATGAGTGCTTCTTTAGATAACCAATCATCCACTTTACTGCAAAATAACCGAAAAGAGCAGAGGATAGAATACCAACAATTAACGCAGATAATGAGATTTCTTCTCCTGCACCGCCAAATAAATCCATTGATTGAAGAACGACCGCTCCTGCAATGGCAGGTGTAGATAACAGAAAGGAGAAATAGGCAGCACTTTCACGGTCTAACTTTCTCCATAAGGCAGCCACAATCGTGAAGCCAGAGCGTGATATCGCGGGGAATATTGCAGCAGCTTGAAAGGAACCAATAATTAAAGCATCTGTATAACTAATATCATCCATCTTTTTATAGCCATTTTTTGCTGAATCGGCAATCCAAAGAAACAAACCGGTAACTAAAAACTCCCATCCAATGGTAACTCCCGTCTTCGAAATCTCCTCAAAGTAATCCTTAAAAAGTAAACCAATCACAACAGCTGGAATGGTTCCAACGATTAACAGGAAGGTAAGCTTACTAAAGGGATTTTTAATAATCTTAACAAACTCGTCCTTATAGAAGACAAAAACAGCCAGCAAGGTACCAACGTGCAGCATCGTATCAAGTAATAGGCCGGCTTCTTGTAATCCAAATAAATTCCGGCCTAAATATAAATGTCCCGTACTGCTAATTGGTAAAAATTCAGTTAACCCTTGGATAATCCCTAATATGAATGCTTCTAATTTACTTAACATAGCCATCCTCTCTTTCCGCAGCATAAGCCTGTACATTGTAAAGATATGCATGACTACCAACAAATAGCCAATAAAATTTTTATATATTACCAAGTCAAAATTAGTGCAAAAGGAGCGGAATCTCCCATAAAATAGATTTAAGTACTTTGGAGAGGAGCTGCAAACTTGAAAAATAGCCATCTACATTTTGATACTTCCATCGGAGTTAAGAAACCAGAAAGTATAAGAAATAAACAGCAGGCATGCCCTTTTTGTGCGCGCGAGGAGTTAACAGATCTGATTGAAGTAGATGGACCTATCATTCTTTTGAAAAATAAATATCCTGTTTTGGAGAATGCCTATCAAACGGTATTAATTGAAACAGATGATTGTCATGGCGAATTATCTACCTATGAACTTCCATATCTACATAAATTGCTCCAATTTGCCTTAAGAAATTGGCTTGAATTAGATAGAACGGGAAAATATGAATCCGTGATTTTATTTAAAAATTATGGTCCATTGTCAGGGGGGACCATCGCACATCCCCATATGCAAATAATAGGGTTAAATGATATTAACTATAAGGAAGGTATCGCGGAGGAAGTGTTTGAGGGTATTGTTATAAAGGAAAAAAATGGGGTAAGGTTAACTTTATCGACAAAGCCGAAGGTAGGCTTTTATGAGTTTAATATCGATATGGAAGATTCCAGCTACAATGAAACCTTTGGAGTCCAGCTTCAAAAATCGGTACATTATATTCTAAATAACTTCCCATTTAAAGCCAGCAGCTATAATCTCTTCTTTCATCATTATAATAGAAGAATTTATGTTAAAATTGTCCCCAGGTTTGTCACGACTCCGCTTTATATCGGCTACGGGATTCCACAGGTACCTAATAATTTACATTGGATGGCAGATGATATTAAAAGTAAATATTTCTCTGACAGTGGAAGTGCCTAACCTAGGCGCCTCCACTTTTTACATATGTAAATAAATCCATTCCACCCTTAGAAGTTGTGCTTTGCCCTTATAAAAAATATAATAAAATAATGTACAAGTTCCTTTTGAGGCTGAAACATAAAGGAGTGTGAAAGATGACATCATCTAATAATACAACTTCAAAACTTGATTATAGTCTTGTTTTTATATTAATTTTATTATTTCTAGCTAGCTGTACATCAATTTATAGTGCTCAGGCAAGCGGTCAATATGACAGTAACTTCCTTATAAAGCAAATTATCTTTTATGGAATTGGGTGTGGAATTATTGCCGCAGTTATTAGGCTCGACTCGGACCAGTTAAAAAAGTTAACTTGGTATGCTTACGGAGTAGGAATATTTCTACTTATTCTTTTAATCATAGCGCCAGAAAGCATTGCCCCGGTGATCAATGGAGCAAAAAACTGGTTTAAGGTACCTGGGATTGGTTCACTCCAGCCCTCTGAGTTTGTCAAAATCTTTATTATTTTAGCGTTAGCAAAAGTAATTGAGGATCATCACCAAAAGAACCCAGTTAAAACGATTGCTACTGATTTTTGGCTGCTAATAAAACTTGGGGTCGTCACAATGGTTCCCTTAATACTTATTATTAAGCAGGACTTAGGGACTTCGCTCGTATTTTTAGCCATCCTTTTAGGAATGATTTTTATTTCCGGTATAACATGGAAGTTACTAGTACCAATATTTTCAATTGGAACTGCCCTTATTTCGGTCATTTTTTATTTTGTATTGTTAAAGCCTGAGATTCTTGAAAAATATTTAGGTGTGAAGCAGTATCAATTTAGCCGTATCTATTCTTGGCTGGATCCCTATAACTTTCAAAGCTCAGCAGGATACCAATTGACACGGTCGCTCTTAGCTATTGGTTCAGGACAAACGGGTGGTAAGGGATATGGGAATAGAGAGGTCTATTTACCTGAAAGCCATACCGATTTTATCTTTAGTGTCGTCGGAGAAGAGTATGGTTTTATAGGTGCAAGTGTGCTCGTAAGTTTATTTTTCTTGTTGATTTATCATATTACAAAGGTTGGTATGGAAACAAAAAATAATTTTTACACGTACATTTGTGTTGGAGTCATCAGTATGATTACCTTCCACGTCTTCCAAAACATTGGGATGACGATTGGTGTTTTACCAATCACCGGTATTCCCTTACCTTTCATCAGCTATGGAGGCAGCTCGTTAATGGGGAATATGCTTGGTCTAGGTTTGATTTTCTCCATCCGCTATCACTATAAAAAATACATGTTTTCTACAACAGCATAAGCATAAAAAAGAACGAGGTCATGGCAGCCTCGTTCTTTTTAATATCATTTTTATGATTTTATTTTTCGAGCATGATTTTTTCAAGATCATCCAGCATGATGTTTGCAGCAAGAACGCCGCCAGCTGTATTCCAAGTAGCATCACTAACCTCATAGGCTTTTCCATTTTTCACGGCATTTAAATTTTTCCAAAGTGGATCATTTGTCCATTCTTTCGCTGTATCAAGGGCTGCTTGATCACCTTTTGGAGCATATGTGAAATAGAAAAGGATGTCACCGTCCATTTTCGGAATAACTTCTTTTCCAACTTCGATAGCAAGGTTACCCAGCTTATTATCAGGAGTAAACAGCTCTGCCTGTTGCGAAGCTCGTTTTAGACCAACTTGATCAAAAATAATACCAGAGAAGGAATCGGTATAATAAATACGAGATTTTCCGGCCATAAAACGGACAACGGATACTTCTTGATTTACTTTATCACCAAGTTTCGCTTTCACGTCCGCAACGTGGTCATCAAAATCACTAAGTACCTCATTCCCTTTTTCCTCCAGGTTTAATGCTTTTGCGTATAGTTTAAAGTTTTCTTTCCAATCACCTCTCAGGGTTTCGGAAAAAACAGTAGGAGCTATTGCGCTTAATTGGCTGTAGACAGCTTCTTGACGTAGCTTGTTTCCGATAATTAAATCAGGTTTAAGAGTTGCGATTTTCTCTAAATTTACTTCACTCTCAACCCCAACAACTTCGACACCGTCCATATCCTTTGTGATGTGATCATACCACGGATCGCCAAGCCAAGATTGAACGGCACCAACTGGTTTTACTCCTAGTGCAAGTAAGGCTTCTGTTCCTTCATTTGTTAATATAACGACCTTTTTAGGCGTTTTTTCTAATGTCGTTGACCCCATTGCATGTTCTACCGTATAGCTAGTGTCTTCTGTTTTGGTCTCATTTTCTTTTTGTGTGGCCGGTTTTTCTTCCGTGTTACCACAGGCAGCAAGAAGGAAAAGAGCAATTAATGAAATGACTGCAAATAAATTTTTAAAACCCTTCATCTTATGTAACCCTCCAAATAAATGTTGTTGTTAATGATAATCATTTTCATTTACAAACTAATAATAAAACGATTTCACAAGCGTGTCAATCATGAAATTGAAAATGATTATCAAAATCAATAACAATTTTTTGAAGCTTTATTTTTACAAATGAAAATGATTATCAACTCATTGACAGCTTTCCACTATTCCAATAGACTGATACATGAAAATACAGATACATAAAGACGCATTTTATATATTAGGGTAGAAGGGAATTAGGTTATGCTGCTAAAACACACAGGCCAAAGGTGGGCAGGACTTTTAATTGCTATTATTATATTGCTTTTCTTAATGTCAGCAAGTATTGTCTACGGGTATACAGATACTACTTGGAAAATGGCTATAGAAGCTTTAACGAATTTCAATGGTTCAAATGAACATATAGTTATTCAATCTGTCAGAATCCCGCGTGCGTTTATTGCTGCTGCGGTGGGTGCAAGTTTAGCTATTTCAGGTGTCTTAATGCAGACAGTAACGAAAAATCCCCTCGCATCCCCTGATATTTTTGGGGTCAATGCAGGGGCCGGAGTTGCAGTCGTCATTGCCGTTACGGTCTTTAGTGTAGGAAGTCTTCAACTATTTACTTGGTTATCCTTTGCTGGTGCAGCTGTAGCTGCAATAAGTGTCTATGCAATAGGCTCGGTCGGTAGGGAAGGGTTAACACCCATGAAGCTAACACTTGCCGGAGCCGCAATGACAGCATTATTTGCCTCCTTTACACAAGGAATACTCGTCTTAAATGAAGCAGCCTTGGAGCAAGTATTATTTTGGCTTGCTGGTTCAGTAGCAGGAAGGAACCTTGAGAATCTAATTGCTGTCCTTCCCTATTTAGTAGTAGGCTGGGTATCTTCTTTAGTCATAGCAACAAAAATGAATGTCCTATCTTTGGGGGAGGATGTTGCCAAAGGTCTTGGATTAAACACAGCACTGTTAAAAATAATCATCGGGATCGTTGTCATCCTGCTATCAGGAGGGGCAGTTGCTGTTGCAGGACCAATTGGATTTATTGGAATAGTCGTACCACATCTTACCCGTTCCATTGTGGGAATTGACCATCGCTGGGTCATTCCTTTTTCCGGCCTTCTTGGTGGAGTGCTTTTACTCGCTGCAGATATCGCCTCCCGATATATTTTAATGCCTCAAGAAGTCCCAGTTGGCGTCATGACGGCGATTATTGGAACCCCATTTTTCATTTATATTGCTAGAAAGGGGTTCAATGGGCGATGAGTAAATACAAAATCTTTAGAATCAAACAAGGGAAAGTTTCTTATTTAATAGATAAAAAAGCATTATTTGTGTTTATAGGATTGTTACTTGGAACCGCAGCTGTTTTTGTTATTAGTACGGGATTAGGAGAAATGAAAATCAGCCCTATAAATGTCCTGCAGGTGTTTTTCGGCGGTGGATCTGAAATGGAGGCCCTTGTCATTCAATCCTTCCGATTACCAAGAATCATTGTTGCATTAATGGCAGGGATGGGACTGGCAGTAGCAGGGGGGATTTTACAAGGAATGATTCGAAACCCGCTTGCATCTCCTGATATCTTAGGGATTACTGGAGGAGCATCTGTTGCGGTTGTAGGTTTCTTGGCAATTTTTAGTGATAAAAATCATGTATTAACCGTTAGTATTCATTGGTTGCCCTTAGCGGCCTTTATCGGTGCGGCTGTCGTAGCCTTTCTAGTTTATATTTTGGCATGGAAAAATGGGGTTTCGCCTATTAGACTTATTTTGATTGGTATTGGTTTGATGAGCTTAACGAAGGCTTTGACCACCTTTATGATGGTTTTAGGTCCTATTTACCAAGCAAGCCAAGCAAACATATGGATTACGGGCACAGTCTACGGGTCAACATGGAAAAATGTTGGTGCCCTTGTACCGTGGATAACCATACTGGTTTTCATTTCATTCATCTATGCAAGAAATATCAACATTCAGGAACTTGGTGATGAAGTAGCAACTGGCCTTGGCGGACGGGTGCAAAAACAACGCTTTGTATTAATGCTGCTAAGTACCGGTTTGGTTGGGGGTTCGGTAGCTTTCGCTGGCGGTATCGGTTTTGTTGGCTTAATGGCACCGCACATGGCTAGGAGATTAGTGGGTTCTGCCTTTGGAGCTTTACTGCCTGTGTCAGCACTTCTGGGAGGAATTTTAGTCATGCTTGCAGATTTAGTTGGGCGAACACTATTTTCACCATTAGAAATTCCGGCGGGTGTCTTTACGGCAAGTATTGGGGCACCATACTTTATCTACCTATTATTTAAGACTAGAAACACTTAGTTTTCACAAGAAAGAAGTCATTTCCCTTGAAATGGCTTCTCTTTTTTTTAACGAAAGTACATTTTGTGTACAAAATAGTAAATACAAATGAAAATGATTTTCATACTCATTGACAATCATTATCAATTAATTATAAACTTAGAACTGTAGAGAATATTAATACTATATAAGACATAAATACAGCCACTAAATGGTTGTAAATCATAAACTATAAACAAGCCTTATTAACAATATACTTGATTGATTACAAAAGGAGTGGGCAGATGATGAATGCGGTTGAAACGAAAAATTTATCACTTTCATACGGGGATACACTCATCATTGATGAATTAAATTTAATAATTCCTAAAGGTGAAATTTCCGTTTTTATTGGAGCTAATGGCTGCGGAAAATCAACCCTCCTTCGTTCAATCGCCCGTCTTCTTAAGCCAAAATCCGGTGTCATTACTTTGGATGGCGAAGCCATTGCTAAGCTTTCGACGAAAGAAGTAGCGAAAAAAATGGCGATACTTCCTCAATCACCGGTTGCTCCTGAAGGGCTGACGGTGCTTCAACTCGTTAAACAGGGCCGTTATCCACATCAATCATGGCTAAAACAATGGTCGGAGGAAGATGAGAAAAAGGTTAATGCGGCGCTAAAAGCTACCCGCCTAGAAGACTTAAAAGAACGAACGGTTGATTCTCTTTCAGGGGGTCAGAGGCAGCGCGCATGGATTGCTATGACCTTGGCACAGGATACCGATGTTATTCTCTTAGATGAGCCAACAACCTATTTAGATATGACACACCAAATTGAAATTCTTGATCTTCTATTCGAGCTTAATGAAAAGAGAAAAAGAACGGTTGTAATGGTACTTCATGATCTTAATTTGGCTTGCCGCTATGCACATAATATCGTTGCCCTTAAGGATCAGACGGTGTATGACCAAGGTAAGCCAGAGTATGTTATCAATCGCAGCCTTGTCAAAAATGTATTTGGCATGGATTGTGAAGTAACAATGGATCCATTATTCGGAACGCCGCTTTGTATTCCTTACGGAAAAGGAAGAAGTATCCTTCAAAAGGCGGCCGTGTCCAATGGGTAATATACTGATAGAGAATGATCTGAGTACATTACAGAAATATAGGCTCAGAACTAAGACAGGTAAATCATTTAACGTTGGAAATTTATTAGAAAAGACATATGCGATTGATTTTATGAAAAATTTAGCTTTATCAATGGGTGCGCCTTCAGAAAGAACAGCAGCCTCCATTTTTATTAAGCGTTATGCATTTATTGCGGTTATTTCCCTTTTTGCGATGACGACAGCTAATAAGAAATTGAAATTGACTTTGGAAAATATTGAAATGGAAGAAGCGGAACGTGGAAAAGACTGGCTGCCAATGATTTCATTAAAGGATACTTCCATCGAGGAATGGAATGGGGAAGACCGGGATGAATGGCGGAAAAGTGTTTATCGTGACCTTTTTGCAAACAACATCTATCCAATTATCGAGCATTTTGAAAAAACGTTTAAGGTTTCGAAACTGATACTGTGGGAAAATATCGCTGTCTATCTATTTTGGCTGTATGAGACAGAGTTAAAGGATAGCGAAAATCCAAATGCACAAAGTGATTTCCGTTTCTTAATCATGGAAGCAGAAGGTAACTTGTTTGGCAGCTATCACCTAAATCCGATACAGAAGTATTATTCCGAAAAGAATAATCAAGATGAGGTAAGGATAAGAAAAACATGCTGTTTTACGTATCAGCTTGGGTCGAAACGCTGTAAAACATGTCCATGTACGCATATTGCAAAGGATGGAGTGTGTTATGATGGAGAAAATATTTGCGGAACAGTTCGAAGCGTTACTTGAAAAATATAGTGACCTGCTTGTGGGGGAGTCTAGTGAGCAAACGAAGGAAAAAGTAAAGGTCTGGGCTTTATATACCCATATAGCAAAGTCAATGCCAGCCTTGGCGAAGCACTGGAATGAACTCTATCCTGAAGCAAAAGAAGAAATGAGAGAAATGATTAATGAAATTAAACTACTTAATGAACAGTATAGAGAGTCAAGGTAGCATGCAATAAAATGAATATTTATAAAAAAACAGGTCACCTTTTATTAAGAAGGTGGCCTTTTCTATTACACAACTTTAGAAAACGCTTTCTTTTTAATATAAATAAATATTCGAAAAAGTTAATAAAAATTGTTGTCAAAAATTATTTTTCATCCTATAATAATTTCAATGTTAGGAAACATAACATGGATATGGGAGGAGAAATAACATGACAGAAGCTATTCTTACAAATGTTAAAGATCAATCTGAACTGGTTCAAGAAATTAAAGAAGTAATAAATAATAAATGTGTCGAACTTCTTCACTTACAATTTGTAGATATTGAAGGAATCTTAAAACACGTAACGGTAACGAGTGAGCAGTTGGAAGATGTTGTTGATGGGAAAATCATGTTTGATGGATCCTCTATTAAAGGATTTTCGCCAATCAATAAATCTGATTTATATTTACTGCCGGATTTAACGACCTTCGCTGTTTTACCCTGGACGGTAGAAGACGGATATTCTGAAGCTCGTTTTCTATGCTCCGTTAAAAATCCGGATGGAACATGGTTTGAAGGCGATACAAGAAATGTCCTAAAGAAAACAGTTGAACGCGCAGCTGATAAAGGTTTTACTATTTCAGTAGGACCGGAGCTTGAGTTTTTCCTGTTTAAAACGGACGAAAATGGATATCCGACACAGGAGCTAAGTGACAAAGCAGGATATTTTGAGCCGTCACCAAAGGATCTTGGTGAGAGAGTTCGTTTAGAAATCTATCGTGCGTTAAAAGCAATGGGCTTCACGGTTGAAGCGTCTCATCATGAAGTTGCTGAGGGTCAGCATGAAATTAACTTTAAATATGCAGATGCGTTAGGCGCAGCCGACCTTGCGACTACATACAAATGGGTTGTCAAAACAGTTGCAAAGAAATATGGACTACATTCTACGTTTATGCCAAAACCTGTTTTTGGTATTAATGGTTCTGGAATGCATGTTAACATGTCGTTTTTTGAAGGAAGTGAAAATGCCTTTTTTGATCCGACTGATGACTTACAACTATCAAATAAAGCGTATCAATTTATTGCTGGTTTAATTGAAAACGTTAAGAGTTTCACAGCTGTGACGAATCCGCTTATAAACTCTTATAAACGATTAGTACCTGGATATGAGGCACCTTGTTATATTGCTTGGAGTGCTTCAAACCGTTCTGCATTGATTCGAATTCCTGCAAAAAAAGGAATGGCTACTCGTGTTGAATTACGCTGTCCAGATCCGTCAGCAAATCCATACTTAACCTTTTCAGTTATTGCTTCCGCAGGTTTAGATGGGATCGAACAAGGATTACAAGTTCCGTTTCCAATCAATGAAGATATTTTCCATATGACGGAAGAACGCCGCGGAGAATTAGGTATTGAAAGCCTTCCTGGAAGTTTAGCAGCAGCGGTACAGCTGTTAGAGGATGGAGAGATTGGACGTAAAACATTGGGTGACCATGTATATGATGAATTTATTTCTTTGAAAAAGGCTGAATGGGATAGTTATCGTACAGCTGTTCATGCTTGGGAAATTGAGAATTACCAAGCGAAGTTTTAAATGCAAAGCAGGCTGATTGTCAGCCTGCTTTTTTGATGTGGGCTCTTATCGGAGAATGCCTATCTTTTATACTGATTGTTTTGGCTGTTTACTTTGTTTTTGTCGGCTTGTTCTCCGCCAGGACCAGCATTTCCTTGAACGCTAGCGGCGCTTACGCCTCTTTTAGATGGGTCCTTCTTCATTTTTCCCATACTTCATCACCTCGATTATAGGGTGCCCAATTCCACTTTTTTATTTGAAAAAACATTTTCAAAAAAAAATATAAATTTTCCGCGTTTATTTATTGCGCAAATTTTTGAAATATTCTATAGTAATAATTAGCAGAACTCATACATTTGTGAATTTTTTTTGACAAAAAAATGAATGAGTGTTCATTCAAAGCCTTGAAGGGGGAGACAATGTTGAACCAACTAATTAAAAAAGCAGCTGTTATAGGATCAGGAGTAATGGGATCAGGGATTGCAGCCCACCTAGCAAACATCGGTATACCAACATTATTATTGGATATTGTACCTCGGGAGTTAAATGAGGATGAAAAGGCAAAAGGGCTCACGCTAGAAAGTAAACAAGTCCGTAATCGAATTAGCAGCCAATCTATCCAAAAATTATTGAAACAAAAACCCGCTCCACTAGCAGTAAAAAAGAACTTGGCACTTATTGAAGCAGGTAACCTAGAGGATGACCTCGTTAAATTAAAAGATGTGGACTGGGTAATCGAGGTTGTCGTTGAAAATCTAAATGTAAAGAAACAGGTATTTGAAAAGGTTGACCAATATCGGAAACCAGGAAGCATTATTAGCTCTAACACATCTGGAATTTCGGTTGAAGCGATGGCAGAAGGAAGATCAGAGGATTTCAAAAAACATTTCCTTGGCACCCACTTCTTTAACCCGCCAAGATACTTAAAATTACTTGAAGTGATTCCTACTAAATATACTAGCCCAGATGTCATTTCATTCATGAAAACTTTTGGTGAAGATGTATTAGGAAAAGGTGTTGTTCTTGCAAAAGACACACCAAACTTTATTGCAAATCGAATTGGAACCTATGGTCTCCTAATAACTGTACAAGAAATGCTTAAGGGCGGTTATAGTGTTGGGGAAGTTGATTCTGTAACAGGACCATTAGTCGGTCGTCCTTCAAGTGCAACCTTCCGTACACTCGATGTTGTCGGTTTAGATACATTCGCACATGTTGCCGGTAATGTTTATGAAAAAGTAACCGGAAAAGAAAAGGAAGTTTTTGAAGTTCCTGCATTTATGAAAACCATGCTAGAAAAAGGCTGGCTGGGAAGCAAATCAGGTCAAGGTTTCTTCCTGAAAAAAGGAAAAGAGATTCTTGAACTTGACCCTGCCACATTAGAATATATTCCACGTAAAAAGCTGAAAACTGCAGCAACAGAAATGAGTAAGCAGGAAAAAGGAACAGTGAATAAATTGAAAGCGCTTGTATATGCACAAGACCGTGCTGGTGAGCTTTTATGGAATATCTTTAGTCCGGTTCTTGTATACTCAGCACAGCTCTTAGGTGAAATTGCGGAGACAATTGTTGATATCGACCGTGCCATGAAATGGGGCTTTGGCTGGGAAATGGGTCCGTTTGAAACCTGGGATGCCATTGGTTTAGAGAAGTCTATAGAGAAGTTGAAGAATGATGGCCAAGAAATTCCTGCCTGGGTGACAGATATGCTTGCAAAGGGACATAATTCTTTCTACTTAGAAGAAAATGGTGAACGTTTCTTCTACAACAATGGTGAATACCGCCTCGTAGAAAGTAATCCAAAAGCAATTGATTTGAAAAAGTTAAAAAAGCAAAAAGGTGTTATTAAAAAGAATGGCGGAGCAAGCTTAATTGATTTAGGAGATGGAGTAGCGCTCCTAGAATTCCATTCTCAGAGTAATGCCATTGGTCTTGATATTATCCAAATGATTAACTTTGCTGTTGATGAAGTTGAAAAAAATTATAAAGGACTTGTCATCGGTAACCAAGGAAAGAACTTCTGTGTTGGTGCGAATCTTGCGATGATGTTAATGGAAGCACAGGATGACAATATCTATGAGCTTGATATGGTTATCCGGCAATTCCAAAATGCGATGATGAAGATTAAGTACAGTGCAAAACCAGTTGTCGCAGCACCTTTTGCAATGACCCTTGGAGGTGGAGCAGAAGTATGTCTACCTGCAGCGCACATTCAAGCATCTGCTGAAACGTATATGGGGCTTGTTGAAGTCGGCGTAGGCTTACTTCCTGGCGGCGGAGGTAATAAAGAGCTCTATATTAAGCATTTGGAAGGTTTGCCAAATGGTGTTCCATTTGACCTTCAGGCTGTTGCGAATAAAGTGTTTGAAACCATTGCTATGGCAAAAGTATCAACCTCTGGTGCGGAAGCACGTGAGAATAATTTCTTAGGATTAGCTGATGGCATTAGTGTCAACGGAGATCACCAATTGTACGATGCCAAGCAGGCTGTTCTCGCATTACATGAGCAGGGTTATGTACAAAAAGCGCGCAAAAAGGTACCGGTAGTGGGTGAAACAGGCTACGCTACACTGTTACTTGGGGCAGAATCAATGTACTTATCTGGATATATTTCAGAGCATGATTTGAAAATCGCCAAAAAAGTTGCCTATGTGATTGCTGGCGGAAAAGTTCCATTTGGTACGGAAGTAGATGAGCAATATTTATTGGATATAGAAAAAGAAGCGTTTCTAAGCTTAATAAGAGAACAAAAAACACAGCAGCGTATGCAGCACATGCTTGTAAAAGGAAAGCCTTTAAGAAACTAATAAGAAAAGCGGATGCGCCTATGCGCAGGAAGCTATACAAATAGATTGCTAATATAAGAGGAAAGAGAGGGAACAAAATGAGAGAAGCGGTAATCGTAGCCGGAGCTCGGACCCCGGTAGGTAAAGCGAAGAAAGGTACGCTTGCCCATGTTCGCCCTGATGATTTGGGAGCATTGGTTGTAAGAGAAACATTAAAGCGTGCGGGAAATTATGAAGGAAATATTGATGATTTGATTATTGGCTGTGCCATGCCGGAAGCTGAGCAGGGGAATAACATGGCTCGTAATATTGGAGCCTTAGCAGGTCTGCCACACACCGTACCAGCTATAACCATTAATCGTTTTTGTTCATCTGGACTGCAGGCGATTGCCTATGCAGCACAGGGAATTATGCTCGGACACACCGATACAGCGATTGCTGGCGGGGCAGAATCCATGAGCCTAATTCCAATGATGGGGCATGTGGTTCGTCCAAATGTCAAATTGGCAGAAACAGCTCCACAGTATTATATGGGAATGGGTCATACCGCCGAAGAAGTAGCTAAGAAATATGGTATTTCTCGTGAGGATCAAGATGCCTTTGCCGTTCGCAGCCATCAAAAGGCTGCCAAGGCGATTCAAGACGGGAAATTCGTAGACGAAATCGTCCCTGTTGAGGTTACCCAACGTACAGTAGGTAATGACAATAAGTTAGTAGAAAGAACGGTTCAGTTTTCCCAGGATGAAGGAGTCCGCCCTGATACAAATGTGCAATCATTAGCCAAACTTCGACCTGCCTTCTCTGTGACTGGTTCGGTTACGGCTGGTAATGCTTCGCAAACAAGTGATGGTGCAGCGGCTTTAATGATTATGGATCGTGAAAAAGCAGAAGCACTCGGATTAAAGCCATTAGCAAAATTTAGATCATTTGCAGTAGGCGGCGTCCCGCCGGAAATTATGGGAGTTGGTCCTGTTGTTGCGGTGCCAAAGGCGGTTAAGCTGGCTGGATTAGAGTTGTCCGATATCAATCTTTTTGAATTGAACGAAGCATTTGCCTCACAATCCCTACAGGTAATCCGTGAGCTTGGGCTAGACGAAGAAAAGGTAAATGTAAATGGCGGTGCGATAGCCCTAGGCCATCCGCTTGGATGTACAGGTGCAAAGCTAACCTTAACCCTAATCCATGAATTAAAACGCCGAAACCAACAATTCGGAGTAGTAACCATGTGTATAGGCGGCGGAATGGGCGCAGCCGGAGTATTCGAACTTTTATAAAGAGGCTTTTAAATTTCATTGATGATATTAGGACTCTGTTAATTGGAGTGTAAGGCACGAGACTCCTCGAAAATGCTATCGCATTTTCTTCGTGCGTGGGCAGATTCGAGGATGTAAATCAATGTCCTGCGGGAGGACGGGGCTGGGGAGACCCCACAGGCGCTTCAGTGCCGAGGAGGCTCCCCGGACCGCCCGCGGAAAGCGAAGCACCTCGCGACAGGCAGAAACCGCCTGTCCCTGCGGTGATTATTCGAAGAAGCTTTCCTTAGTGGAGCGGAAATCATTGCGACAAAAAGATTAGGAGGAAAATATAATGACACAACAAACTGAAAAAATGATTAAAGGCGGAAGCTTTTTACTCGACGATATTTCCTATGACCGCATTTTAACACCAGAGGATTTTAACGAAGAACAACTAATGATTGCCAAAACAGCCGAAGACTTCATCGAAAAAGAAGTTCTTCCACAGTTAGAACATCTTGAAAACCATGAATTTGACCGCACAGTCAAACTTTTGAAGCAAGCAGGTGACCTTGGCCTGTTGGCAGCGGATGTTCCTGAAGAGTATGAAGGGTTAGGATTAGATAAAGTAACTTCTTCACTTGTAACGGAGAAAATGTCAAAGGCTGGCGGCTTCTCGCTATCTTACGGGGCCCATGTTGGTATCGGGTCACTGCCAATCGTTTTATTCGGAAATGAAGAGCAAAAGAAGAAATATTTACCTGCCCTTGCTTCAGGTGAAAAAATTGCAGCCTATGCCTTAACTGAGCCAGGTTCAGGATCTGACGCTTTAGGTGCAAGAACAACAGCAAAACTAAATGCAGAAGGTACTCACTATATTCTTAACGGTGAAAAGCAATGGATTACCAATGCTGGTTTTGCCGATGTATTTGTTGTCTATACAAAAATTGATGGTGAACATTTTACAGCATTCATTGTTGAAAGAGATTTCCCTGGAGTTTCTACTGGGGCGGAAGAAAAGAAAATGGGAATCAAGAGTTCTTCCACACGTACCCTTATTTTAGAAGATGTACCGGTTCCTGTAGAAAACCTTCTGGGTGAATATGGTAAAGGACACATCATTGCATTTAATATCCTAAATATCGGGCGCTATAAATTAGCAGTTGGCGGTGTTGGCGGCTCTAAAAATGCATTTGAGTTAGCCGTTAAATATGCAAATGGCCGTAAGCAATTTAACACAGCAATTTCTCAGTTCAATTTAACAAAAGAAAAGTTCGGTACAATGGCTTCTAAAATCTATGCAGCAGAAAGCTCTGTCTACCGTACGATTGGACTTTATGAAGATAATCAAGGAAAGCTTACAACTGAAGAGCAGAAGGATATTAAATTAGTAGCTAATTCTATTGCTGAATATGCAATTGAATGTTCTGTTAATAAATTCTTTGCCAGTGAAGTATTAGATTACGTTGTAGACGAGGGTGTTCAAATTCACGGCGGATACGGCTTCATGCAGGAGTATACAATCGAAAGAGCGTACCGTGATTCCCGTATTAACCGGATTTTCGAAGGTACAAATGAAATTAACCGTTTGCTTGTACCAGGAACTTATATTAAAAAGGCTTTTAAAGGAGAACTCCCATTATTCCAAAAAGCGATGGCGCTTCAAGAAGAAATTATGATGTTAATGCCTGAAGAGCCAGGTGATGAGCCGCTTGCACAAGAAAAACATTTAGTTAGCAATGCCAAGAAAATCGGCTTGTTAGCTGCTGGTTTAGCTGCACAAAAATTTGGTAAAGCTCTAGATAAAGAGCAAGAAATCTTATCAAATATTGCAGATATTGTTTCTAATGCTTATGCAATGGAATCTGTCGTTCTACGTACAGAAAAGGCAATCGCGAAGACAGGTCTAGAGAAAAATAAACAAAAGCTTCTTTATACACAAATCTTCTGTCAAGAAGCTTTTAACGAAATCGAGCAGCATGCTAAAGAAACCTTAGTTGCAACTGAACAAGGTGATACTCTCCGCATGCTTGTATCTGCCCTTCGTAAACTTACACGCCATACCCCAATCAATGTGATTGGTAAGAAACGTGAAGCTGCTGATGTTCTGATTGAAGCTGAACGCTATATCGTATAATGGATAAACTTTAGGCTCCTGGCGTTTGTTGGGAGTCTAAATTTTTCTGTTAGTTTAGCAGGAAATACGCAGAATTAGTCGAATTTTTGTAAGGGAAGCATTTTTACTTTTTTTCTCGTTATGTTACTATTCAAGTGACGATGACGTCATTAGATGTTTTGTGCAGAGGAGGTGGAAGGGATGTCTCTTACTTTTTACTGGTATCCGAAATGTGGTACATGTCGAAATGCAAAGAAATGGCTGGATGCACATCATCTTTCCTACAAAGAAATACATATTGTTGAACACCCACCGACTAAGGCAGAACTTCAGGATTATTACGAAAAAAGCAACCTTGAATTAAAGAAGTTCTTTAATACAAGCGGGCAAAAGTATCGTGAACTGGGTATTAAGGATAAAATATCCACTGCTTCAGAAGATGAGCTGCTAGATTTGTTAGCCTCGGATGGGATGCTAATCAAAAGACCATTAGTAACGGATGGGGAAAAAGTAACAGTAGGCTTTAAAGAAGAAGAGTATGAGAAAATGTGGTTATAAGCATATCAATACTTTTCAAAAAGTTATTAAGGTAAAATCGATATATGTCGATGATAGAATTTTAGAAAATAATGGAGGGATTTTGTAATGACTACACCAAAGGAATTGCGTTATTCTGAGGAACATGAGTGGGTAAAGCTTGAAGGAGAAACAGTCCGTGTAGGGATCACTCACTTTGCACAATCTGAGTTAGGCGACATCGTTTTTGTTGAACTTCCTGAAGTCGGCGATGAAGTGACTGCAGATGAACCATTTGGCAGTGTTGAATCTGTAAAAACAGTTTCTGAATTATATGCGCCGCTAAGTGGTAAGGTTGTTGAAGTTAACGAAGATTTAAGTGACAGCCCTGAATTCGTAAACGAATCTCCATATGAAAAAGCATGGATGATTGTCATTGAGCCTTCTAATAGCAGTGAATTGGACAACCTAATGACTGCAGAACAATATGAAGCAATGATTAAAGAAGACTAATAGTACCTAAACACCTTGTTCCTAAGGTGTTTTTTTTATGGGAAAAATTCGCACCTTGTATATTCTAAAACTAGGGGATACTATAATAAACTTTTACAAAAGGGGATCTTGGAATGACATTGAAACAACAGAAAATTGATGTGACAGATCGAGTAGTTGGTAAAATGAAAAATGGTGAAATGGAATTATTTCTTGATAATACTTCAATTGGAAAGATTCAGCTGCCGGGAGACATGACTTTCCAGTTAGATCAGCGATTTGAAGTAGAACAAAGAAAAATATTTCAGAATGTGACAGTGACAGAACAGCCAGATGCAAAATATACCGATTGTGATGATGGTGGATGGTGCTAGTACATGTACCTATAAGCAAACACCTATTATTAAAAGGTCTATCGTGGTATAGTTAACATATAGACACGTTATTAAATTTATTGAATATGTTAACATCAACAAATAACTTTCTTTCGTATAGGTGATGAATGATGAATGACACGTATGGTGATAAAGTTCTGATTGTTGAAGGAAAATCAGATAAGAAAAAGGTAAAAAGTATCCTGAAGGAACCGATGGATATTGTTTGTACAAATGGTACCATTAGTATGTCTAAATTGGATGAATTAATTGATTCTCTCGAAGATAAAGAGGTCTATATCCTTGTTGATGCTGATGATGCTGGTGAAAAGCTGCGCAAACAATTGAAGAGGGAGTTCCCTAAAGCGGAGCATATCTATATAGACAGAATGTACCGCGAAGTAGCCACTGCTCCAGTGTACCATCTAGCTACCGTTCTTTTAGGCGCTAATATCGATGTTCATTCTGAATTTTTAGAGATGGGTTAAAAAAATGAACGATTGGAACCTTGATGAAGTATCATCATTCTTAAAAAATCATTCATCCGGACTCATTTACTTCTATACCCCTTTATGTGGAACTTGTCAGGTAGCATCGAGAATGCTGCAAATTATTGAGAAAATGGTTGACGTCGAAATGGGAAAGATTAATTTAAATTATAACTCAGAACTGGCGAAACAGTTTGAAATTGAAAGTGTTCCCTGCCTTATTTTTATAAAAAATGGTGAGATTGTTGATACAATCTATGCTTTTCAATCCGTTCCGTTTTTATATGAAAGATTAAAACATCATTTTAACTAAAACAGATACTTAGGTATCTGTTTTTTTTTGTCTAAACAGTAGGTATTTTATCTTTACAATTAATAGGAAACTTATCCTAATTTTTCTAAAATATTATTTGACTATTTGTAAAATTATTACTAAACTAAAATAGTACAACAATTCTGAATATGGGAGAGGGAGTGATATTTTTATATATCGTATTCTTATTATGAGACAAACTATTTGATTTGGTTTTTATTTATCTCATTAGGGGGGAAAGGGTTTGAAAATTAAAGGTAGTGTATCACTAGCACTTGCATCATTGCTTATGTTCTCTAACTCAGCAATGGCTGCTACTGTTAGTAAGCCGGTATTAAAGTCAGAAACCGTAAAACCACAAAGGGATTTTGCAAAGTCAATTAACATGCCAAAGGGTCAAAATTTTGAAAAAGAAGCAGGATACAAAAAGCGTGATAAGGTTCGTGTAATTGTTGAAGTCGAAGGTGAACCGGCGATTACATATGCAACAAAGCAAGGCAAGAAATATAATGAATTATCTGCATCTGTTAAAGAAAAGCTTCAAAATGATATTTTGAAAGAACAAAATGCTGTTAAATCAAAAATTGCTGCTAAGGCAGTAAAGATGCAATACAAGCAAAATTTCACTACAGCTGTTAACGGATTTAGTGGAATTGTCGAATACGGTCAAGTTGCTGCACTTAGAAGTGTTGAAGGAGTAACAAAGGTAACAATTGCAAATGAATATCAGCGTCCGGAAACTACTCCGGAAATGAAATATAGTAAAGACATCGTCCAAGCTCAAGCCACTTGGGATGATTATGGAGTAAAAGGCGAAGGAATGGTAGTTGCTGTTGTTGATACCGGTATCGATCCTAGCCATAAAGATATGGTTTTAACTGATGCTTCCAAAGCAGATTTAACTAAAGCAGAAGTTGAAGCTGCAGTTAAAGATAAAGAAGTTCTTGGACAATTCTTTACTGAGAAGGTCCCTTACGGTTATAACTATTATGATGAAAATAACGAAATTCTTGACATCGGCCCAGACGCTTCTATGCATGGAATGCACGTTGCAGGTACTGTTGGGGCCAATGGTAACGAAGCAGAAGGCGGCATAAAAGGGGTTGCACCTGAAGCTCAATTACTTGCAATGAAAGTATTCGGAAATGACCCAGAGATGCCTTCAACATGGAGTGACATTATCATCAAAGCGATTGATGATGCAATCCAGCTTGATGCTGATGTTGTTAACATGAGTTTAGGTTCAACTGGTGCATTTGTACTACCTGATGATCCTGAGCAAATGGCTGTTCAAAGAGGAATAGATAATGGTGTGTTAATGTCTATTTCTGCAGGTAACTCCAATCATTTTGGTGATGGATACTTTAATCCGCTAGCAGCAAATCCTGATAAAGGTGTTGTAGGTTCACCAGGTTTATCTACTAATTCCTTACAGGTTGCTTCACTTGAAAATAGTTTTATTGACTTATTTGCAGCAACTTATTCATTTGGCGAAACAACAGGAAAAGCTCCATTCTTATCTGCAAGTGCTGTAGAACCTGCTCAAGGTCAATCATACGAAATCCTAGACGCTGGTATTGGTCTTCCTGAACAATTTGCAGGTAAGGATTTTACAGGGAAATATGCATTAATCCAACGTGGAACTCTTGATTTCGTTGTTAAAGCGCTAAATGCACAAGCTGCAGGTGCTGCTGGGGTTATTATTTATAACCATTCTGATGGTTATGTCAGCATGGCAACATCTCCAGATATTAAGATTCCACAGCTATTTATGCTGAAAACAGATGGAGATTTATTAAAAGCTCAATTAGCGGCTGGTACACCAGTAACAGTTCAATTCCAAGGGGACCAAGTTACTGCTGCAAACCCTACTGCTAATCAAATGTCAAGCTTTACATCTTGGGGTGTAACTCCAAACCTAGACTTTAAGCCTGAAATTACAGCACCAGGTGGGAATATTCTTTCTACACTTAATAATGACAAGTACGGAACAATGAGTGGTACATCAATGGCTGCTCCTCACGTATCAGGTGGTTCTGCCCTTGTCCTTGAGCGAGTAGAAAAAGATTTCCCTAATCTCACAGGTGCAGCAAAAGTAAATATGGCTAAAAATATCTTGATGAACACAAGTAAGGTAGTAGAGGATAAAGGAACATATAATGCAGCATATATGCATAATCCTTATTCTCCACGCCGCCAAGGTGCAGGTTTAATGCAGCTTCATTCAGCATTAAGCACTCCAGTAGTGGTTACAAACACTGCTACAAATGAAGCAAAAGTTGCCTTGAAGGAAATTAAAGATAATAAAGCAACTTTTGCATTAAAGGCTGAAAACTTCTCAGACAAAGCAGTAACTTATAATGTAAGTGGTAATGTTCTAACAGATTTAAACATTGACGGAGTAGACCGATTAGAATCTCAAGGTATCTACAAAGCAGGCACAATCTCTGAAGCTGCGCCATGGGTTGGAGAATTCCCAATCTCCTTTAGTACAAAAGAGCTGACAGTTCCTGCAAATGGAAGTGCTTCAGTTACTGTAACAGTTGACTTAACAAATACTGTTGAATGGGGTTACAATGCTCCACTAGACGAATTATTTGAAAATGGCTATTTTGTAGAAGGTTTCGTAACATTAACAGATGTTAATGACGAGAATCCGACAGTTAATGTACCATATGTTGGCTTTAATGGTGATTGGAATAAAGCACCTATCATTGACACAAGCAGATATGATGAAAACTTTGAAGAAAAATATTTCTATGGCCATACAGGAATGGTGACATCTGCTGGAGATGACAATTACAATTACTTAGGATTTAACCCTGCTGATGATTCATTTAAAGATGAAAACATTGCATTCTCTCCAAATGGTGACGGTGTAAGTGATGATGCGATGCCAATTCTATCTTTCTTAAGAAATGCTAAATCAGTAGAATACAAGATTGTTGATAAAGAAGGAAATGTTCTTCGTAAATTAAATTCTGAAGAATTAGTTCGTAAAAACTTCAACGATGGCGGCAGAGGAGCTCAATATTATATTAAGACCGCTGCAGCATGGGATGGAACAGTGAAAAACAAATTAGTAGCAGATGGTGAATATTTCTATGAAATCTCATCTACTATTGATTTTGAAGGAAAAGAACCACAAAAGGTTACCTTCCCTGTTGTAGTTGATACTGCAGCACCAGAATTGACTGCAAGTGTTAAAGGGGACAAGCTAACATTAAGTTCATCTGATGAAAATGGATCAGGAGTAGCTTACTATGATATCCTTGTAAACGGTGAATCAGTGTTTGGTGAGGATGATCTGCCATTAGCTGGAACTGCAACTGATTATACATTTGCTAAAGCTCCAGTAGGCGGTACTGTAGAAGTTGTTGCATATGACTTCGCTGGAAACTCTTCTAATGTAGTTGTAGAAGGTGCTAACGACTCTACTATTCCATTCATCCATGTAACTTCAATTGGAGCTACAAATGTTTACACTTCTCATGAACTGCCTGTTGCTGGTTATCTAACAGATAATTCAAAGGTTACTGATTTCAAAGTAGCTGGTAAATCAGTTGAGCTAGTTTGGAATGATGAAAAATCTCGTTATGAGTTCAGCACAACCGTTACTTTTGAAGAAGATGGTGTCCAAGAAGTTAGAATTTCTGGTAAAGACGTTGCCGGTAATGAGATTGATTACCTAGTTCGAGATCTTGTTGTTGATACAACTGCACCGAAGCTTGAGCTTGACGTTCCTACAAGTGTAAAACCAAATGTTGATAAAGTAACATTAAAAGCTACCATCTCTGATAATTTCGAAGAGCTTCAATACAAAGTGGATGGAAATGAAGAATTTAACCACCAATTTGCTTTTGAAAACTTCGTAATGAAGGGTATTGAAAAAGAAGTATCAACAGAATTAACATTAGAGCCAGGTAACAATACATTTACACTTGAGCTTGAAGACGTTGCAGGTAACAAAACAACGAAAGAAGTAAATATTTACCGCGAATCAGCTGTTGAACGTATAGCTGGTGCATCTCGATATGATACTTCTGTAGAAGTAAGTAAAAAGGGTTGGGAGCAATCTGATGTAGTTGTACTTGCTCGTGGTGATGTGTACGCTGACGCCTTAGCGGGTGTTCCATTAGCAGCTAAGTATGACTCTCCACTTCTTTTAACTTCTAGCAATGAATTAAACAAGTCTACCCAAGCTGAGATTGAAAGACTAGGAGCTAAAAAGGTATATATCCTTGGTGGAACTGGTGCAATTTCATCAGCAGTAGAAAACCAATTAACTAAACTTGGAATTGAAGTTGAAAGATTAGCTGGTGATAACCGTTTTGAAACTGCAGCAGCAGTTGCGCAAGTAGTTGCTCCAGAAGGTTCCGAAGAGGTTGTAGTAGTAAATGGCTTTAACTTCCCAGACGCTTTATCAGTTGCATCATTTGCAGGAGCAAAAGGATTACCAATCTTATTGGTAAATGATTCCAAAAACCTCCCAGCTGAAACAAAAACAGCTGTTAAAGACTTAGGCGCAACTAAAACATTAGTAATTGGCGGTAACGGAGTTGTATCGGATGATGTTGCTAAAAAATTACCAAGTGCTACTCGTGTTAGCGGACAAACAAGATATGATACAAATGTGGCAGTTGCTAAACATTTTGACTTAGATGCAAACTTTGTTTACGTAGCAACTGGTGACAACTTCCCAGATAGCTTAGCGGGAGCTGCATTAGCTGCTAAAGACCAAACAGGTATTGTTTTAGTAACTGAAGCCTTACCAGAAGCTACTAAAGCTTACTTGGCCTCATTGAACCTAGTTCAGGTAAATGTATTAGGCGGAGTTGGTGTTGTTTCAGAATCTCTAGTTTCTAAAATTAGTCCTACACAAAAGTAGAATGATTGAGAAAAACGAGAGTGGATTATTCACTTTCGTTTTTTCTCTAACCCAGAAAGACAGTTTACTAAGAAAAATTTCTAAATCTATTGAAGATTTCCATGATTTGGTGTATTATTCTTTTAAAATATTCGATTAATTCTACAATTCAATAATTTCTTATCCAGAGAGGCGGAGGGACTGGCCCTGCGATGCCCGGCAACCGGTTTGACAACACGGTGCTAATTCCAGCAGAGTAACTACTCTGGCAGATAAGGAGAGAGACCCCCTCTTCTTAAGGAGGGGGTTTTTAAGTTTAAAAAATGGAGGAGTGTTAGTATGGGGGAAAATCAAAAAAATTATCGATTTGAAACTTTGAGTGTTCATGGCGGATTGGCACCAGACCCAGTAACAGGTGCACGGGCCGTACCGATTTACCAAAATAATGCCTACCAATTCAAAAATACGGAACATGCAGCAAATCTTTTTGCGTTGAAAGAGACTGGATACATATATACTCGAATCCATAATCCAACAACTACTGTTTTCGAAGAAAGAGTTACACTGTTGGAGGGTGGAGTCGGGGCTTTAGCAGTAGCAAGCGGAATGGCTGCCATTACCTTGTCAATCTTAAATATTGCAGAAGCAGGTGATGAAATCGTTTCGGCATCGACTTTATATGGTGGAACGTACAATTTATTTGCTGTTACACTTCCGAAGTACGGAATCAAGGTTAAGTTTGTTGACCCTGAAGATCCAGAAAATTTCCGCGCTGCAATCAATGAAAAAACAAAAGCTGTATTTGCTGAGACGATTGGTAATCCGTCTTTACGAGTTCTTGATATTGAAAAAGTAGCAGAAATTGCCCATGAAGCAGGAGTTCCATTAATTATTGATAATACCTTTGCCACACCTTATCTATGCAGACCCATAGAATATGGGGCAGATATTGTTATACATTCAGCAACGAAATGGCTTTTAGGGAATGGGACATCAACTGGAGGTGTTATTGTAGACGGTGGCAAGTTCGACTGGAATTCACCTAAATTCCCAGGCTTTACCACCCCGGATCCTAGTTATCATGATCTTGTTTACGCTGAAGCATTAGGTGCTGTAGCTTATATTATCAAAGCTCGTGTACAATTATTACGTGACTTAGGACCTTCTTTAAGTCCGCAAAATGCCTTTCAATTCACTCTTGGTCTTGAAACCCTGCATGTCCGAATGAAGGAACATGTTGCTAATACTAAGGAAGTAGTGGATTATTTATTAAAGCATCCTGCAGTAGAGTGGGTATCCTATCCTGGCCACACTTCACATCCTGATAATGAATTGGCAAGTAAGTATTTACCTAAGGGTGCAGGATCTATGGTTGTTTTTGGTATAAAAGGTGGAAGAGATGCAGGAGCAAAATTAATTGATTCGATTACACTTTTCGCCCATGTAGCGAATGTTGGGGATGCGAAAAGCTTAATTATCCATCCTGCCAGCACTACTCACCAGCAGTTAGATGCAGAAGGACTAAAGGCAGCTGGTGTTTCTGAGGACTTAATTCGACTTTCCATAGGCATTGAGAATGTGGAAGATCTAATCGAGGATCTTGAATCAGCAATTGAGTCCGCCACAGGTATTTCTTCCATAAAAGCAAAAGCGTAAAGTAAGATTAAAGTTTATTCAAAATAAGAAGATAATTTGTTTGACACCACTTTTTATCCGTGTTAAGATTACTTTCGTACTAAAATGATTGCTTTAATCCGTGAACGTGTTAATTAAATATAGAATGCTATAGCTCTTATCAAGAGAGGTGGAGGGATGTGCCCGATGAAGCCCGGCAACCGTCAATATTAATATTGAAATGGTGCCAATTCACACAAAGCGATTGCTTTGGAAGATGGGAGAAAGGTTTTTATTTATGATGCCTTTCTGCCCTCTGCAGAAAGGCTTTTTAATTTCTAATATAAGAATGTTTTTCTGAAAACAATCAAACCCTATATTTAAGCGGTACAATCTGGTTGGAGTTTTTGCAATTCATTTTTAATTGGATAAAAGTAGGTGATGGAATGATTTCGATAAAAGATGTCCAAAAAGTGTTTCCTTCTAAACAGGGACAGCTTAAAGCAGTCGATGAAGTAAATTTAGAAATAAAAGAAGGAGAAATTTTTGGTGTAATCGGATATAGCGGTGCTGGTAAAAGTACCTTAATACGAATGCTTAATGGACTAGAGCTTCCGACAGCAGGGACTGTTACGGTAGCTGGACGGGTTATATCAAAAATTAGGGGCAGAGAGCTCAGAAAAGCACGTCAGGAAATTAGTATGATTTTTCAGCATTTTAACTTGCTTTGGTCAAGGACAGTAAGTGAGAATATCGCCTTTCCATTAGAAATTGCTGGTGTTAATGGACCAGAAAGGAAAAAGCGGGTAAATGAACTAATCAAATTAGTTGGTCTTGAAGGAAGAGAAAATGCTTATCCATCACAGCTTAGCGGCGGTCAAAAACAGCGTGTAGGAATTGCCCGTGCGCTCGCTAATAATCCCAAAGTACTGCTTTGTGATGAAGCAACGTCAGCGCTAGATCCACAGACTACTGATTCCATCCTGGATTTGTTAGTCGATATCAATAAAAGGCTGGGATTAACCATTGTGTTAATTACACATGAAATGCATGTTATTCGTAAGATCTGTCATCGAGTAGCAGTTATGGAAAGTGGGAGAATCGTAGAGCTTGGCCATGTGTTAGATGTATTTAAAAATCCGCAGCAGCCAATTACGAAGCGTTTTGTTCAGCAGGTTACAGAGCCTGAAGAAACAAAAGAGACAGCTGAACATTTGCTAGAACGCTATCAATCAGGTCAGGTCGTTCAATTATCCTTTATCGGCGATTCAGTCGAGCAACCGTTAATCACCAATTTAATCCGTCAAAATAATGTTACAGTCAATATTTTGCAGGGGAAAATTTCACAAACGCAAAGTGGTTCCTATGGGACGCTTTTTATACATCTTGATGGCGACGAACTAGAAGTTAACAAGGCAGTAGACTACATTCGCTCTCAGCAAGTCGGCGTGGAGGTGATTAGTAATGGCTAACTTTACGGAAATGGTAAAGTGGACTCAATTATTAGAAGCCACACGTGAAACCCTTTATATGACTTCCATTTCAGTCCTTACTACATTTATTTTGGGATTGGTGCTTGGTCTGCTATTATTTCTAACAGGTAAAGGTAATATGTGGGAAAATAGAGGTGTAAATGTTATTATTGCTGGATTTGTTAATATTTTCAGGTCCATACCCTTTATTATCTTAATTGTATTATTAATTCCTTTTACAAAATTATTGGTTGGAACTATGCTTGGTGCAAATGCAGCGCTGCCTGCCTTAATTATTGGCGCAGCTCCTTTTTATGCAAGAATGGTGGAGATTGCTCTTAGGGAAATCGATAAAGGTGTTATTGAGGCATCACAATCAATGGGAGCAACACATGGTCATATTATTTTTAAAGTATTAATACCGGAATCTTTGCCAGCATTAATTTCAGGGCTTACGGTTACAGCTATTTCACTAGTAGGCTTTACAGCAATGGCTGGGGTAATTGGAGCAGGGGGACTTGGTCATTTTGCCTACCTTGAAGGTTTTCAGCGCAATAGACCTATTGTTACGTTAGTTGCAACGATTGCCATTTTAATTTTGGTTTTTATCATCCAATTTATTGGAGATTATTTTACAAAAAAAACAGATAAACGATAACAGGAGGAGTTAGATTATGAAAAAAGCATTTAGTTTAATTATCATTGCGTTAGTAGCACTTGCCCTCACAGCTTGCGGTGGTGCTAAAAACGATACTGCAGATAACGCAGGAGAAGAAGGAAACAAAAAGTTAGTTGTTGGAGCATCTGCTGTACCGCATGCGGAAGTGTTAGAAGCGGCAAAACCTTTATTAAAGGAAAAAGGCATTGATCTAGAAGTGCAAGTTTTTCAAGATTATATCCTGCCAAACGTAGCGTTAAGGGATAAAGAACTCGACGCAAACTATTTTCAAACACCAGGGTATTTAGAACTGCAAATGGAAGAAAATAAAGATTTTGATTTTGTAAGTGTTGGTGGAATTCATAAGGAACCAATCGGAATTTATTCAAAAAAATACAAAAGCTTAAATGATCTTCCAAAAGGTGCAAAAATTATTATGAGTGATTCACTAAGTGACCATGGACGTATTTTACCTATTTTTGAAAAAGAAGGATTAATTAAGCTTAAAGAAGGCGTTGGAGCGAGTGCAAGAGTTGAGGATATTGTCGAAAATCCAAAGGACCTTGATTTCTCAACTCTAATTGAAGCAAAACTATTAGCTTCTTCTTTCGATAGCGGTGAAGGCGATGCGGTCGTTATTAATACGAACTACGCATTAGAAGGCGGTATTGACATTGGAAAGTATGGCATCGCATTTGAAGGCGATGATGTTGTGCCCGCAAACCTTGTTGTCGTTCGCTCTGAGGACAAAGACCGCGAAGAAATTAAAACACTTGTAGAGGTTTTACAATCAGAGGAGATTAATAAATTCCTGCAAGAAAAGTACCAAGGTGCTGTTATACCAGGAGAATAATCTCATTATGGAAAATTAGTCTAAAAGGTACTAATAAATAGGAAGAAAGCAGGAAGCCGGTGATCATGATTCACTGGCTTTTCTTTGTATAAATACATGAATACGATTGGATAGGTAAAAATAGGTAGGAAATAATAATGAGGAAGTCTTGGCAAAATAGAGATAAATACGTTATGATTTTATTCGTATGTGGATACATAAAGCGGTCACAAGTTTAAAAATTCTGAATTTATTATATTACAAACATATCTTGTATACTTATTCATTCTCAATTGGTTTGTGTTTAGTGAAAATAAATTTTCTTAGTTTTTTATAAATGTTAATACTGTTTATAAGTTGCTAACACATACGATTTGTTATAAGATTGTAATGAGAATAAAGTGAGAATAGAATTTTGGGGCCGGTGTTAGAGGCTACAAGATACAAAATTATCTTTGCGGAGGTATATATATGGCTGGATCAACATTAACGATCAAAGATTTACATGTAGAAATTGATGGGAAAGAAATTTTAAAAGGTGTAAACCTTGAAATAAAAGGTGGAGAAATTCACGCAATCATGGGACCGAATGGTACTGGTAAATCTACTTTATCTTCTGCTATTATGGGTCACCCGAAATATGAAGTAACGAGCGGAAATATTACTCTAGACGATCAAAACGTTCTTGAAATGGAAGTAGACGAGCGAGCTCGTGCTGGCCTATTTTTAGCGATGCAATACCCAAGTGAAATTAACGGAGTCACAAATGCGGATTTCTTACGTTCTGCCCTTAACAGCCGTCTTGGAGAAGGTAATGAAATTTCATTAATGAAATTTATTCGCAAAATGGATAAGCAGATGGAATACCTTGAAATGGATCTTGATATGGCACAACGCTATTTAAATGAAGGATTTTCAGGTGGAGAGAAGAAGCGTAATGAAATTCTCCAATTAATGATGCTTGAGCCAAAAATCGCCATTTTAGACGAAATTGACTCTGGATTAGATATTGATGCCCTTAAGGTTGTTTCAAAAGGAATCAATCAAATGCGTGGAGAAGAATTTGGCTGTTTAGTTATTACTCACTATCAACGACTTTTAAATTATATCACTCCTGACTATGTGCACGTTATGATGCAGGGACGTATTGTGAAATCAGGCGGACCTGAACTAGCACAACGCTTAGAAGCAGAAGGATATGACTGGATCAAGCAAGAGCTCGGAATCGAAGATGAAACAGTTGGGCAAGAAGCGTAAGAGTTTGCGTTAGGAGGATAATCATGACAACAGAAACGAATTTATCATTTGATAAAGATTTTGTTCGTTCCTTTTCAAAAGAAATGAACGAGCCCGCTTGGATGGAGGAATTTCGTGTAAATGCATTTGAGCTTAGCGAAAACCTTCCAATGCCAAGACCAGATAAAACAAAAATTGATAAGTGGAATTTCACTCAATTTGATAATCATACTGTAAAAAGTGAAGTCTTCACATCACTTGCTGGGCTTCCTGAAGAAGTAAAAGCATTAATAGGTGATGAGGCTGCTGCTAAGAATTTATATATTCAGCGAAATCAAACACCTGCGTATATTTCTTTGTCAGAAGAATTAAAAGCGCAAGGTGTTATTTTCACAGATATCTTTACTGCCGTTCGTGAACATAGCGAGCTTGTGCAAAAATACTTGTTAACAGAAGCTGTTAAAACAGACGAACATCGACTAATTGCCTTCCACGCAGCACTTATAAATGGTGGAGCATTCTTATACATTCCTAAAAATGTTGAAATCAAAGAACCAATCCATTCTATTTATTTACATGATGATGCTGAAGCGAACCTTTTCAATCATGTTATTGTCGTTGCAGATGATTATAGCTCTGTTACCTACGTAGAAAACTATCTATCAACGATTGAATCTGCCAATGGTGTATATAATATTGTGACGGAAGTGATTGCAAAAGCTGGTGCTAAGGTTCAGTACGGTGCTGTTGATACCCTTGCGAAGGGCATAACAACATATGTGAATCGTCGTGGATCTGCTGGGAGAGATGCTCGAATTGAATGGGCACTTGGTTTAATGAATGAAGGAAATACCATTTCAGAAAATACCACTAACCTAGTTGGTGATGGTGCTTATGGTGATACCAAAACCGTTGTTGTTGGACGTGGCGAACAGACACAAAACTTTACAACAAAGGTTGTTCATTTTGGTAAAAACACAGAGGGTTATATTTTAAAACATGGTGTCATGAAGGACAGTGCTTCATCTATTTTTAATGGAATTGGCCATATCCTGCATGGTGCATCAAAATCGAATGCGGAACAGGAATCACGTGTACTTATGCTCAGCGAAAAGGCACGTGGAGATGCGAACCCGATTCTTCTTATTGATGAAGATGATGTTACAGCTGGTCACGCTGCATCAGTCGGTCGTGTAGATCCTGTACAGCTATACTACCTAATGAGCCGTGGAATTCCGAAAAAAGAAGCAGAACGTCTTGTTATTCATGGTTTCCTAGCACCGGTAGTGAATCAGCTACCAATTGAAGGAGTTAAAAAGCAGTTAACTTCTGTCATTGAAAGGAAAGTACGATAATGAATGTCTTAGATATTCGTCGTCAATTTCCTATTTTAGATCAAGAAGTAAATGGAAAACCGCTTGTCTATTTGGATAGCTCAGCTACTTCACAAAAGCCAATCCAAGTGATAGAGACAGTGGAGAAATATTATAAAGAAATCAATTCCAATGTCCATCGTGGTGTCCACACGCTCGGAACACGCGCGACAGATGCTTACGAAGGGGCACGGGAAAAGGTTCGAAAGTTTATTAATGCGAAATCAACTCAAGAGGTCATCTTTACCCGGGGCACAACAACAGCTTTAAACACAGTTGCAGCGAGCTATGCAGCTGAGAACTTAAACGTTGGTGATGAGATTGTCATTACGTACATGGAGCACCACAGCAACATCATTCCTTGGCAGCAGGTAGCAAAGCGGACGGGAGCAGTTTTAAAATACATCCCGCTTCAAGAAGATGGAACGATTTCACTTGATGATGTTCAAGCAACCATTACAGCCAATACACGTGTTGTTTCTGTTATGCAGGTATCGAATGTGCTTGGTGTCATTAATCCGGTTAAAGAAATTGCAAGAATTGCCCATGAAAATGGAGCTATTATGGTAGTAGATGGGGCGCAAAGTGCACCCCATATGAAAATAGATGTTCAAGATTTAGATTGTGATTTCTTAGCTTTTTCTGGACATAAGATGTGTGCTCCAACTGGTATCGGAGTTTTATATGGCAAGAAACATTTGTTAGAAAAAATGGAACCGATTGAGTTCGGCGGAGAAATGATTGATTTTGTACATTTACAGGAATCAACATGGAAAGAACTGCCGTGGAAGTTTGAAGCCGGAACACCGATCATTGCAGGTGCAATTGGTCTTGGTGCCGCAATTGATTTTTTAAATGAGATTGGCTTAGATAATATTGCACAACACGAGCATAAGCTTGCAGCGTACGCATTGGAAAAAATGTCTTCTGTTCCTGGAATGACGATTTATGGACCATTAGACGCTGCGAAACGTGCAGGTCTTGTTACCTTTAATATTAGCGATGTACATCCACATGATGTTGCAACTGTTCTCGATGCAGAAGGCATTGCTGTCCGTGCAGGACATCATTGTGCACAGCCATTGATGAAATGGTTAAAGGCATCTGCAACTGCTCGTGCAAGCTTTTATTTATACAACACAGAAGACGATATTGATAAGCTAGTTGAAGGACTTGTGAAAACAAAGGAGTATTTCAGCGATGTCTTCTAATTTAGATGCACTCTACCGTCAAGTTATTATGGACCATTATAAAAAACCACGAAACCGCGGACTTTTAGAGGATGGCAGTCATACCATCAATATGAACAATCCTACTTGTGGCGACCGGATTCAATTAACCTTTAAGGTTGAAGATGGGATCGTTAAGGATGTACGTTTCGAAGGTGAAGGCTGCTCCATTTCTATGTCATCTGCTTCAATGATGACACAAGCCATAAAAGGGAAGAAAGTGGAGGAAGCTATCAGGCTTTCAAAGATTTTCTCTGATATGATTCAAGGTAAGGATTATGACGAGGATGTTGACCTAGGTGATATTGAAGCACTTCAAGGGGTCTCTAAATTTCCAGCTAGAATCAAATGTGCTACGCTTGCGTGGAAAGCAATGGAAAAAGGGTTAACTGAAGAGGAACAACAATAGAATAAAAAGGGAGAGATTCCCTTTTTGTTTATGAAATGGAGGAACAGGTCGATGGCGAAAAAAATGCCGGAAATCGGTGATTATAAATACGGTTTTGCCGATAAGGATGTTTCCATATTTCGTTCAAAGCGTGGTTTGACAAGTGATATTGTAAAAGAGATTTCAAAATTAAAAAACGAACCGCAGTGGATGCTTGACTTCCGTTTGAAATCACTTGAGCACTTTTACAAAATGCCGATGCCGCAATGGGGCGGAGATTTAGCTCCGTTAAACTTTGACGAAATCACTTATTATGTAAAACCATCTGAGAAATCTGAAAAATCATGGGATGAAGTCCCTGAAGAGATTAAAGCAACGTTTGATAAGCTTGGTATTCCTGAAGCAGAGCAAAAGTACCTTGCAGGTGTATCTGCTCAGTACGAATCTGAGGTTGTATACCATAACATGAAGGTAGAACTTGAAGATTTGGGTATTGTTTTTAAAGATACTGATTCTGCTTTAAGAGAGAATGAAGATATCTTCCGTGAGCATTTTGGAAAAACGATTCCTCCGACAGATAACAAGTTTGCTGCACTAAACTCCGCAGTATGGTCAGGTGGTTCATTTATTTATGTTCCAAAAGGAGTTAAAGTAGATACTCCGTTACAGGCTTATTTCCGTATTAACTCTGAAAATATGGGACAATTTGAGCGTACGTTAATCATTGTGGATGAAGGCGCGCATGTTCATTATGTAGAAGGCTGTACGGCACCTGTTTATACAACAAACTCACTTCACAGTGCAGTTGTTGAGATTGTTATTAAAAAAGATGCTTATTGCCGTTATACAACGATTCAAAACTGGGCAAACAATGTCTTCAATCTTGTTACAAAGCGTGCTGTTTGTGATGCGAATGCGACAATGGAATGGATTGATGGTAACATCGGTTCTAAATTAACGATGAAATATCCTGCTGTTATTCTTAAAGGCGAAGGCGCACGTGGAATGACGTTATCCATTGCCATTGCTGGTAAAGGTCAACACCAGGATGCTGGAGCAAAGATGATTCACTTAGCTCCTAACACATCTTCAACCATTGTTTCAAAATCGATTTCTAAGCATGGCGGTAAAGTAACCTATCGCGGTGTCGTTCACTTCGGACGTAAAGCCGATGGTGCACGTGCGAATATCGAATGTGATACATTGATTATGGATAATCAGTCAACTTCTGATACCATTCCATACAATGAAATCTTAAACGACAACATTTCTCTTGAACATGAAGCTAAGGTTTCTAAAGTGTCAGAAGAGCAGCTCTTCTACTTGATGAGCCGTGGTATTTCACAACAAGAAGCTACTGAAATGATTGTTATGGGCTTCATTGAGCCATTTACAAAGGAATTACCAATGGAATATGCCGTTGAAATGAATCGTCTCATAAAGTTCGAGATGGAAGGTTCTATCGGTTAATAAGATCTTGGTCCGCTTGCCATATTGGCAGGCGGTTCTTTGCGTTTTGGAGAAATACTGGCGGATAGCGAGAAATACTGGTGGAAGGTGAGAAATACTGGCGGATAGCGAGAAATACTGGCGGAAGGCGAGAAATACTGGCGGATAGCGAGAAATACTGGCGGATAGCGAGAAATACTGGCGGAAGGCGAGAAATACTGGCGGAAGGCGAGAAATACTGGCGGAAGGCGAGAAATACTGGCGGATGGCGAGAAATACTGGCGGAAGGCGAGAAATACTGGCGGAAGGCGAGAAATACTGGCGGATAGCGAGAAATACTGGCGGAAGGCGAGAAATACTGGCGGATACCGAAATTTACTCTCAGATGGCGAGAATTACTCTCGGATGACGAGGATTTACTCTCAGATAACAGAAAATCAAAACTAAGGGTATGCTATTATTAGTAGTGGAGGTGATTCAGGTTGATTTATATTGGTGTTACAGGGTGGGGAGATCATGACAGTTTATATCCAGATCAAACCCCGCCCCGTGATAAGTTAAAAGAATATGCTGGCCATTTTCCAACAGTAGAAGTGGATGCCGCTTTCTACGCCATCCAGCCCAAGAGGAATGCAGCAAAATGGGTTAATGATACCCCTGCATCGTTTCAGTTCATTGTTAAAGCCTACCAAGGTATGACCGGTCATCAACGCGGAGAGATCCCATTTGCGACAAACAAAGAAATGTTTCAAGCCTTTAAGGAATCGCTAGAACCATACATAGAAGAAAATAAATTAGCCATGGTGCTTTTTCAATTTCCGCCATGGTTTGATTGTAAACGGGAAAATGTTGAATATTTAAGATGGTGTAAAGCGCAAATGGGAGATATACCCTGTGCGCTTGAGTTCAGGCACCAGTCTTGGTTTACACCTCGGTTTCGCCAGCATACGCTTGATTTTATGAAAGAGGAAAAGTGGATACATAGTATTTGTGATGAACCGCAATCAGGTGAGGGTTCCATACCAGCGATACTAGAGGCTATCGATCCAGAAAAACTCCTCATTCGATTTCACGGACGAAACGTCCATGGCTGGCAAAAACGTCAAGATACGGATTGGCGTGAAGTCAGGTATCTCTATCGCTACAATCAACAAGAACTTCAAGAATGGGCAGACATAATCAGGAGATTATCCAAGGAATCCCAAAACGTCTATGTTCTTTTTAACAACAATTCCGGAGGAGATGCGGCAGATAACGCGAAAGAAATGATTACCCTTTTAGATTTAAAATATGAGGACCTTGCTCCTAGACAACTGGATTTATTTTAAATTAAGGCTCTGTTATTATTCACTGTTGATTTTCGTGTAGGGTTGAGAATTCATAGGCGGATAATTTCCGGCTATTGTATATAGAGGAAGCGTAGGAAGCAGATATATGCGGAGATATTCCGGTTACCTACTTTAAATAAGACAAAATCCAAGGATTTGGATACAATAAGCGAAAAAACTCCGCTTATTTTTAAGGAATTAATTGTATTTCCTAAAATAAACGGAAAAACTCCGCTTATTTCCAAACACAGTCAAATCAACATTCAGTTTTAACAGAGCCTAAATAAAGGAGAAGATGATGGAATGGATTGTATTAATATTAATAGGAATTGCAGGTAGTTCCTTAGGGAGCTTAATTGGATTAGGCGGAGGTATCGTCATTGTTCCATCTTTACTCTTTTTAGGCACTCTATCTGCATTTGGTTATATTTCTCCTCAGACTGCTGTGGGTACCTCACTTTTCACGATGATTTTTACCGGGCTTTCTTCTACGTTAGCTTATATGAAACATAAAACGGTAGACTACAAAAGCGGGTTAATCTTTCTGATTGGCAGTGGACCAGGCAGTATTCTAGGAGCATGGGTTACTGAAATATTAAATTTAAAATCATTCAATTTGTTTTTTGGCATTTTTATTCTTTTTGTTTCGTGTATTCTATTATTAAAAGATAAACTAAAACCGATTCCATACCGGAGAGATAAGGGGATTTTCAGAAGTTTTACGGATAACTCAGGAAAAATCTTTGAGTATGGCTTTAACCCTGTAATAGGAGTCGTTATTGCATTTATTGTTGGATTTTTATCAGGGATTCTAGGTGTTGGCGGCGGGTCATTAATGGTTCCGACCATGATTTTGCTATTCTTCTTTCCACCCCATGTAGCAACAGCTACATCCATGTTTATGATCTTACCAACATCAATTCTTAGCTCCATTACCCATATCACTCTTGGAAATGTGGACTGGCTGCTTGCATTGGCTTTAGTTCCAGGAGCATGGATTGGTGCAAAGGTTGGCGTCTATTTAAACATCAAACTAAGAAGCAAAACAATTGTTTTATTATTACGCACCATC
The DNA here is from genome assembly GCF_030123505.1 of Neobacillus sp. YX16. Lineage (GTDB taxonomy): Bacteria > Bacillota > Bacilli > Bacillales > Cytobacillaceae > Neobacillus. Next base: position 5,100,201 of record NZ_CP126115.1, on the reverse strand, counting down.
TTAATCATCGTTGGCATACGATTAATTTATCAAGGCATTATTGGCTAAAAAGGAAGCGAAACATCCATGGAAATGATCCATATCTATCATACAAATGATCTTCACAGCCATTTAAAAAGGTGGCCGCGAATTCAGCATTTTTTAAAAAGCAGAAGAACACATCATGCAGAGAGTGGAGAAGATTTTTTCCTTTTTGACATAGGTGACTTTATTGATCGCTGGCACCCACTCTCAGAGGGGACCGGAGGACAGGGAAATATTGAACTGTTGAATGAGAGTGGGTATAATGCGGTGACAATTGGTAACAATGAAGGAATCAATTTTCCTTATGAAGTGCTTAATCATCTGTATGAAAAAAGTGAATTTGATGTTGTAGTGGCTAATCTCTATGACAAGACTGGTCAGCATCCTACATGGCTTAAACCATATAAAATTTATCAGACAAAACGGGGAACACGGATTGGTGTAATTGGATTAACTGCCTATTTTTCGCTTCTTTATGACCTGTTAGGCTGGCATCTGGCTGAGCCGTTTGAGGAGTTGGGGAAGTGGATACAAACATTAAAGGATCAATCGGATGTCATTATTCTGCTCTCCCATCTTGGACTTACCCACGATGAAAGAATTGCAATCGAATATCCAGAAATAGATGTCATTCTTGGCGGTCATACCCACCATACCCTTCCTGAAGGGAAGCAGGTGGGACAGACATTGCTTGCTGGAGCTGGTAAGCATGGCAGATTTGTTGGACATGTAACGCTCCAGATAGCTGATAAAAATATTTGTAGTAAACAGGCGAAATTGTATAATGTTATGGAACTCCCAACTATACAAGATGAGAGAGCAATTTCTAAGGAGATTTACCGAAGAGGGAAGAAGCTGCTAAATCAAAAAGTTACTATCTTGCCTAAGGAATACATCCATGATCCCTTTCAAGCCACTGAGCTGTCTCAGATTTTATGCCAAGCATTAAGGGAATGGTGCGATGCAGATTGTGCCTTTATTAATGCAGGTCTTATTTTGGGTCCATTATCTGGGAAGGTAACCTCCTATGATTTGCTGTCGATTTGTCCTCATCCAATCAATCCCTGTAAAATTCAACTTACCGGCAGTGAATTAAAAGAAGTAATAAATGAAACAAATTCAGATGACTGGGCCAATCGGCAGGTTATTGGGCTTGGTTTTAGAGGCACAGTAATGGGGGCAAGTGTTTACGATCGGATTACTTTTAAAGAAAACAATGAGATTTATATAAATGGTCATGAACTGGATCTAAATCAGATCTACTCTCTTGCCATTCCAGATATGTTTACTTTTGGACATTTTTTTAAAAACGTTTTTCCGAATAAGGAAAAGGAATACTTCCTTCCTGAATTTTTACGAGACATATTAAAATGGAAATTACAAAAGTAGTCCTAAAGGAGATACACGCTTTTTCTCTCTCTTTCATAAATTGTTAGTGAGGAAAGGAGTGTGTAAATTGATTGAGCTATCACCGGTAGAGATTAATGGTCACACGTTCTTGGCTGTTACTGTCTTACTACCAAAAACAACATTGCTTACTGTAAGCAATGATAAGGGATATATAATGTGCGGTGCCTTAGATGTTGGATTATTGAACGAAAAGCTGAAGGACCGAAAAATTATAGCCGCTAGAGCGGTAGGAGTAAAAACCATTGAACAGCTCCTTAATGCACCAATGGAGTCAGTAACAACCGAGGCAGAAAGCATAGGAATAACAAAAGGAATGCTTGGGAAAGATGCTTTGTTAAAAATGGTTTAAAAAGCTTGCACAGCCTTGTGCAGGCTTTTCTTTAATTTTATAGGCTAGTTCCCCTTTAAGAAGCATACATATAGCATGTAAGGGGGGATTTTTTTTGGCTAAGTTTCGTGTACGTGCCCGGAAACGAGGACCGTTACCTTTCAGATATGTCATGCTACTATCATTTGTTTTCTTTCTATTGTCTACTGCACTTGGAATATGGCTGGTAAACAAAGGAATTGAACCTTCCTTAATGAGATATGCGGAATCCAAGACTAAACAAATTGCCTCCCAAGTAATTAATAAGGCAATTAACAAAAAAACAGTAGAAGTTGGAGATGTTATTGCTGTTGAGGCCGGTCAAAATGGTGCTCAGCCAAGTGCAAGTTTAAAAACGGAAGTGATAAATCAGAAGTTATCAGAGATCACCAATGAAATACAGAAAAACTTAAATGCAGCAGAAAAAGGCGACCTGGATTCCTTAGAGAAATTAACGGATGTTGATATTGAGGTAAATACAGAGAAGCAGGATGGAATTGTTTGGAATGTTCCGCTTGGTCAAGCAACGAATATGGCTTTGCTAGGAAATTTAGGCCCAAAAATACCTGTAAGGTTTCATGCAATTGGTGAGGTACGGCCGGATGTGAAAATTAATCCTAAACCAATGGGAATCAATAATACATGGATTGATGTCGCAATCCATTTAGAGGTTTCGGTGCAAATCATTACCCCGTTTGCAACGGAAATTACGAAATTAGAGCAGAATATTCCAGTCGGTGGAAGATTAATTCAAGGTGAGGTTCCGCAATTTTATAATAATGGCGGCAGTGGAATTACACCATCTATTCAAATACCACAACCAGAACGTTAAAAGGACTGTCACTGGACAGTCCTTATTACTTTTTATTCTTTAATGCCTGTTTTTCCTGATTTTTCCATAATCCTAAATGTGGTGTAGGGTCAAAGGACCATTCTGTATAGCCATTATCTTTGTACATCCCATAGTGCAAATGGGGAGGGAATTTACCTGATGTCCCAGGAGGTCCATACCCAGAACTGCCGACACCGCCGATTAACGTTCCTGGTTCGACGATTTGACCCACTTTTAAATCTTTAGCAAAACCGCTAAGGTGAGCAAAATAATGATACGTATTATTAATGTCACGAATTCCAACTCGCCAGCCGCCGAACTTATTCCATCCCTTCATTTCTACGATTCCATAGTTTGTAGCCCGGACAGGAACTCCGTAATCAGCAAAAATGTCGGTACCCTCATGAATCCTTCTGCCGCCCCAGCCCCTGGCATCACCCCAGGTACTGCGATAGCTGTGATTGCTTCGTAATGGCATCGGGAATACATGTTTATCTAATTCTAACCGGCCGAAATGCCGGTACACTTTCGCCTTGTCCGCAATAATGCCAACTGTTTTATCACGATGATAATAATTCCATAAACCGATTTTAATATTATCATGATCTACTCCATACGATAGTAGATAATTGGCAAAAGCATATAAAACATCTTCGTCGCTCTTTAAACTGGCTCTACCATCTCCATCACCGTCCACACCCATACCATTAAAAAACTGGATAATTGCGGGGTTTTCTTCGGCAGGATTTGGATTGGTTGGCCCAGCCCATTTCTCTGGAGTAAAATAAATGCCAATCACACTTTCCGCCTTGGGTAAGTCTCTACGAACCGCACGGATATTCCTTTCGTATTGATCAATAGCTGCTAAATAATACCAAGGAATTTGTGTGAGTGTCTCCACTTTTTTGTATAGCTTCATTCTTTCCTGATACTCATCAGGACCTTTAGCATGAGCATCCCTGGGAGATATGCTGCTCATAAATAAGAGGATAGTTCCAATTATCAGAAATGCCCGCACAGGAATCCTCCTTCCGAATATTGTACGTCTTTAGTTTATGATTTCTAGGCTATTTCATAATGGTCAATAATTGGAAATAAAAGTTGATAGAGCTAGTCTGCTTGTTGTTGTTGCAAAAAGTATGGTAAAGTGACAAGGAGCAAACTGATTTATAGGGGTGGAAGTTTTGAGTAAAAATGCAGAATACTTAAGAAAACCGGATTGGTTGAAAATAAAATTAAATACGAATGAACATTATACAGGATTAAAAAAAATGATGCGTGAAAATAACTTACATACTGTTTGTGAAGAAGCGCGCTGTCCTAATATTCACGAATGCTGGGCTGAAAGAAGAACGGCTACCTTTATGATTCTTGGTGATACTTGTACACGTGCTTGCCGTTTCTGTGCAGTTAAAACAGGATTACCAACAGAATTAGATTTGCAAGAGCCAGAACGCGTAGCAGACTCTGTTCAATTAATGAACTTAAAGCATGTCGTGGTTACTGCGGTAGCACGGGACGATTTAAAAGATGGCGGTGCAGCTGTATTTGCGGAAACCGTAAAAGCCATTAGAAGAAAAAACCCTTTTACAAGCATTGAAGTCCTGCCATCAGACATGGGCGGTAAAGAAGAAAATATAGCGCTGTTAATGGATGCTAAACCTGATATTTTAAATCATAATATAGAAACGGTGAAAAGATTAACACCTAGAGTTAGAGCAAGAGCAAAATATGACCGCTCACTAGAGTTTTTACGCAGAGCGAAAGAAATGCAGCCAACCATTCCTACAAAATCTAGCTTAATGGTCGGCTTAGGTGAAACGAAAGAAGAAATTATCGAGGTTATGGATGATTTAAGAGCGAATAATGTGGATATTATGACCATAGGTCAGTACCTGCAGCCATCTAAAAGTCACTTGAAGGTTGAAAAATACTATCATCCAGAGGAATTTGCAGAGTTACGTGAAATTGCCCTCACAAAAGGATTCAGTCACTGTGAAGCTGGACCGTTAGTTCGTTCATCCTACCACGCAGATGAACAAGTGAATGCAGCAGCAAAGCATAAGCAGTTACTAGGTGAAACCGAAGCCAAAGAAGCATAATTATAACAAAAAGAAGAGTTCAGTCCATCGGCTGAACTCTCATTTTTTATTTATTTGTACTGTTCATTACATCATCTTTCGTTGCCCCATTTTCATCTTCACTATCACTCATTCGACTTCCTTGTGGTGATTTCTTCATTTGTTTCACTAAACCATTAACCAAATTTCTAGCGTTTTTGCTAGTTGAGTCCAAATTCGCGAGATTTTCCACATCGCGCGTTAAATTTGTATTATCCGAAACATAAACATGGTAATATCTAGGGACAACTGACATAGCTGTTCTTTTTACCTGGTCAGCAGTATGATTACGGTCCTTAGAATTTGTACTATAGGAAACAAGAACTTCCTGATCGGTTACAAGAGTAGCCACATCATTTACATTTGGGATATCTGTACTTAGCTGGCTAATAATATTTGCTACTTGTTCACGGTCAATTGCCGAATAGTGTTCGGTGCCTCCCCGATCGTTCTGGATAGGGCTTTTTTGATGACGAACAAAGCCATAATTATCGCTCACCTTCCGAACTCCTTGGCCACCGCCTTCATTGTAAAGCTCTTCTCTTTTATTATTGACATTTATGGTATCTCCGCTTTCTTCATAAACATCGCGATTAGCCATATCCTTTGAGCAGCCTGCTGCTGTCAGGAGTATACAAAAACCAATAATTATCGACCATTTTTTCACTTTAAGCACCTCCTTTTTATAGAATAGCCAAATAACTGATTTTTTTTCTTAGTAATTGATGGTGAATCGGTTATAATGAAAGAAAGATTTACTGGTAAAATTTGAGGTGATAACATGATCAATATCAACGGCTCCACCTATGAAATCGTGCAGGAACACAGAGATGCCTTTAATGAGGAAGCCTTAAAGGCGAGATATAGTGATATATTATCTAGATATGATTACATTGTCGGGGATTGGGGATATGGGCAGCTCCGGCTAAAAGGCTTTTTTGAAGATCAAAATCAAAAAGCTACCTTTGATACCAAAATCAGTACATTAAGTGAATATTTGTATGAATACTGTAATTTTGGCTGTGCCTATTTTGTATTGAAAAAAGTGAAAAAGTAAAGAAAGCCCGCCATTTGGCGGGCTTCTTATTGTTATATCCAGCTGTAGTGCCTAGGGTCTCGGGGTCATAAGCCAATCCGTCAAGAAGGTTAAAGAGCAACCTTCTCGCCGGCTCGTCTTATGCCTGTCGCCCCTGTGCAAGGCGCTTCCGCTTTAAGTGGTATAAGGCGGTTGTTCATCAGTATTTGGGTCATCATGTGTAGGATGAGCCCCGTCCATTTGCCGGGGAATATTTTGATGAAACGTTTTATCTTCATAGTTGAAGTTGCTATAATAGCGCTGTCCTTCTTGCCAGGGGGTACTTTTATTTTCAACTGGGTCGTCTTTCCCAATTGGTGAACCAAAAGGGCCTTCAGGGAATTCCTCTGCAGTTAAGAAGTTTTTCTGCTTTTCGACATTAGAAAGATCAAAATAGCTTCTCTTCTTTTCTTCGGACATACTACCACTCCTTTTTATTAATCTAGCTACAGCGACTAGGGGCTCGGGGTCATAAGCCAATCCGTCAAGAAGGTTAAAGAGCAACCTTCCTGCCGGCTCGTCTTATGCCTGTCGCCCCTGTGCACTAAGGCAAGCTCCTTAGAATAATCCTCACAGGAACAAGCTGTGCTTGTTCCGAAGGCGCATCCGCCTTTTGTTCTAGTATGTTAAAAGGAGTAATAAAAAATTATAGTAATTCTAACAAAAAGGAACGTAATTCTTCTGCATCTTCTTCATTTAATTGAAAAGCGTACTCTAAATACCCTTCCTCCTTTAGGTCATCCTCACCAATTATCGCAAAGCGATTCCCTTGAATATCGAGTACGAGATGTTTTCCAAAATGACGATCGGTTTTAACAATCGCCAAATCAAAGCGTTGATTGTCGCCGACAAAGCTGACAAATCTTGTTTTTGTGTCCTCTGTATCATCGTATAAGAAAAAACGTTCTTTCATGTTCTGTTCTCCTTTAGTAAATTTCTCCGTCCTCTATATATTACCAAATAATGAGACAGGGAGGGAACTTTAGGGGTTAATAGAACATTGTAAAAATTTTACCAAAGGAAAAACCGGATTCTGTCAAATTGTGTTACAATATATTTAAAATTGTCGTAGGTTGCTTATGAGAGGGATGGAATCCATGGACTGTCGTTACATGAAAAAAGTAAAGAGTGTAATGCAATGGGGAAAAATTATACTGCCTCTTTCGTCCATACGCTATTACCCTCCACAATTTACCTTGCGCAATCCTTTAATAGAAGGGGTTAGTAACGCTTTTGAGGCTGGGTATGAAGTAGCGGTAATTGTTTTCAAATTAAGAAATCAAAAGGATTTTATGGAACAAACTGAAGTTAAGCAGCAGTCTAAATTAGTAAAAACGTTGAAGAAACTTTTTCAAATCGTTGTGGAACAGGTGGTTAACCCAAAGGAAGTAATTACCCTTCATGATTATTATGGCGAAGGCATTACACTATTAATTACCGTTGATCATGATCGCCATTCTATTTCTAATATTGACCTAATGATGAAAAAGATAACTGAAGAAGTAGCACAAAGGTTCGTTAAACTTTATCCTTCCATGTATCCCACGTTTGAAGAAGGATATATGTTTGTTGAAAAACATGACTATTCTATCCAGGATTCCATATTAAGAGCGCACAGACAAGCCATTGGTATGGCAGAGAAGCGAGTACAGCTGGAGATTAATGAAATGCTGTTAGCCATTAATAAAATTATTACCAAAAAGAATATCACCCTGTTTGCACAGCCAATTATCGATGTAGCAACAAGTGAAATCCGAGCATGGGAACTGCTTACTCGAGGACCAAAAGGGACTGTTTTAGAAGCTCCGTTACAGCTTTTTTCTGTTGCAAGACAAACCGGCCGTTTGTACGAGTTAGAAATGATTGTGTTGGAAAAAATGCTTCAGCAAGTAAAAGCATCCCGTTGCCGCCAAGATATTTTTGTTAATTGTACTCCGTTAACTCTCGGGAATATTAGATTTACCAGTGATTTAAAGAAGTTGTTACATAAATATAGAGGTATTTCACCGAAACAGATTACCTTTGAAGTGACGGAACGGGATTCAATTGAGGGTTTGAAAAACTTTTCCTTTAATATTAATGTTTTACGATTAATGGGTTTTAAGATTGCTGTGGATGACACGGGAGCAGGCTATTCCAGCTTAAATACGATTACTGAACTTATGCCGGATATCATTAAGATTGATCGTTCTGTAATTGAAAATATTGATAAAAACTCGGTTAAAGAGTCAATGTTAAAAGGGTTGCTCCTTGTTGCTAGGGAGGCTGGCTCTTTAGTTGTGGCGGAGGGAATTGAAAACCAAGAAGAGGCTTCCGTTTTAACTAGAAATAATGTTGACTTAGCACAGGGGAATTTTTACGCTCCCCCAACTAGGTTTTATGAGGAAATTGCAACTTAGATGATATAAATTAGAGGAAGTGATGACATGTATTTTGTAGATCGTGATAAGTTAGAGACAACATTGGTTTTTCTAGAAAAGCAAATCAGCCTATTTTCTAGTCAGGATCAATGGTCAACCCAGATAGAAAAAGCAGCATTAGAACGGATTACACATCTCATGATTGAATCGGTTTTAGATGTGGGAAACGCGATAATAGATGGGTTTATTATGAGAGACCCTGGCAGCTATGAAGATATTATTGATATATTAATCGACGAAAAAGTTGTTAGTGCTGAAACAGGTAATAGCTTAAAAAATTTGATCCAGTATCGGAAAGTACTCGTTCAGCTGTATATGGAGATAAACCATAATGAACTTGAGAATCATTTCTCTTCTTATCTTAAAACGTTAGCTATATTTCCAAAGAATGTCCGGGACTACCTACAGAATGAACTTGGCCCAGTATCAGCATTTAATTAATCATTAATCTTTGACCGCGTTTGCGGTCATTTTTATTTACGACTATGATACATATAGGAGTGATTTCACATGAAAAAGTATAAAGGGTATTTAATTGATCTTGATGGAACGATGTATAAGGGGTCAGAAAAAATCGAGGCAGCTGGAGATTTTGTGAAAAAATTAAGGGAAAAAGGGATTCCTTATTTATTCGTAACCAATAATTCTTCACGGACTCCGGCCCAAGTTGCTGAAAAGTTAAGGGACTTTGATATTCCTGCAGAGGAAGACCTTGTTTTTACCACAAGTCAGGCAACAGCTAATTATATCTATGACCAAAAGATGGATGCGTCCGTTTTTGTAATTGGGGAAGAAGGACTTCGTACGGCATTGGAGGAAAAAAAATTTACGTTTGCTGGTGAGAATGCGGAATATGTTGTGATTGGGATAGACCGCGAAATTAGCTACGAAAAATTAGCTGTCGCATGCCTAGCAGTCCGCAATGGCGCAATCTTTATCTCAACAAACGGGGATATTGCGATACCAACAGAAAGAGGTTTACTCCCTGGAAATGGTTCGCTCACATCGGTGATTGCCGTATCTACTCAGACCAATCCGATTTTTATTGGTAAGCCTGAATCTATTATTATGGAGCAGGCTCTAAAGGTTTTGGGAACCTCTAAGGACGAAACCTTAATGGTGGGCGATTATTATGATACCGATATTTTAGCGGGGATGAATGCGGAGCTTGATACGCTTCTAGTCCACACGGGTGTCACAACGAAGGAATTATTAGCTGGTTATGACCGAAAACCAACCTATGCGATTGATTCGTTGGATCAATGGGAGCCGTAAGAAAAGGATGGATAGATTTCCATCCTTTTCTTTAAGGTTTTTATTCCACATGTGCAGCACGGTGAGCAAGTCTGCTTGATGCAGCTGCAGCAATTGCACCGATGATGTCATCTAAAAATGTATGGCACTCACCAGTTGATTTATCATTTAAACGGGCTAAGATACCAGGCTTTTGCTTATCGATATAGCCATAATTCGTAAAGCCAATGGATCCATACACATTGACGATGGACAATGCTAGTATTTCATCTACGCCATATAGACTTTCATCCGTTTTAATAATCGATTGAATGGGTTCTTCCAGCATGTTTTTCTCAGCTAGCATATCGAGCTGGATTCCAGTAATGATGGCATTTTGGACCTCTCGTTTAGCAATAACGCGCTCTACATTTGCAATACAGTCTTCCATTTTTAAATTTTCATGGTATTTTTCCTGTAAAAAAAAGACCAAATCTGCAATATCCTGAATTTCTACGCCTCGTTCTTTAATCCATCTACGGGCTGTTTCCTCTGTTAAATCCATTTTTTTATCTTCTGCCATCCATTTATCACCTTTTCCTATGAATTTTCACTATTCTTAATTCTTAACATATGCACGCTAATTTGAAAAGGACCGATGACCATCACCCTTCTAACAGATTTCTCCTATAACGATCTTCTTATACTTTTATTACTAAAGAAGACAACAAGTTTTTTGGGCTACTACATATATATGACATAGGAGTAGAAAAGAGAAGAGGTGGAAGCGTGCTGCAAAAATTACTTGAAAATAAATATGGAATTCAGGTAGATGAATACGTAAAGCTAGATTCCTATGATGCATTGAGAAGTAATGGCTGGCTATATTTAGTTGCCAAATCTGACGGCAGAGAAGCTGAAGATATTGATGAACTTGAGAAAATTGCTGACCATCTAAGAAAAAATGGAGATTCTCATGTTCCATCCTTTTTACAATCTAACGAGGGAGGCTTTATTACCACCTGGGAGGACCATCAATATTGTGTTCTGGCAAATCGACAAACTGACAAACAGGTAAAAGTAAAATTAGGAAGAAAATTAGCTAAATTTCATGAACGTGGAAAAACAGTGCCATTTAAAATCGAGAGGACTAGCCGAATTGGGCAATGGAAACAATTGTGGGAAAAGCGGCTGGACCAAATTGAAAAGGTGTGGAGTGAGCTCTTGTATCAAACACCTGAGGATGATTTTGAACGAATGTTTATTGATTCCTTTCCCTATTATATTGGGCTAACGGAAAATGCTATCCAGTATTTGGTTGATACCGAGCTGGATGATGAACCAAAGGAATCGGATAGTGGAACCGTATGCCATGAACGGTTTTCAAATGGCTCTTGGGGAGCTAATTATTACATTAAGGACCCCTTTGATTGGGTTTTTGACCATCGCAGCCGTGATCTTGCAGAATGGACGAGAGAGCGATATTTCAGAAATACGCAAACCTACGAGATTGATGTGAGACAGTTTTTTGTTGAATATCAAAGCATTGCCCCTTTAACCTCATTTTCGTGGCGGTTATTATTCTCACGCTTATTATTTCCGCTGCATTACTTTGAATGTATTGAAAATTACTATATCACTCGTTCGGAGCAGGAAAAGAAACTTCTAGAAGAGCAGTTAAGTAAGATGTTAAAGCAATCATCAGAATATGAGCGTTTTCTAGGCAACTTTTATCATACTGTCGGAGCACCTTTAAAAACATTGAATATTCCAGTGTTAGATTGGTTAACCAAAAGATAATAAAAAAGCGATTGCTCTTTGTTAGCAATCGCTCTTTATCGTTATTAAAATACTTGTTCTACTTCAACAACGCCAGGAACTTCTTCTAATAGTGCTCTTTCAATTCCTGCTTTTAAGGTAATTGTTGAGCTCGGGCAGCTCCCGCATGCACCTAGTAAACGAAGTTTCACGATACCATCCTCAACATCAACTAACTCACAGTCTCCTCCATCGCGAAGAAGAAATGGACGTAATTTATCTAATACTTCCTGAACCTGCTCAAACATTTCTTGTACTTCTTGTTCTGCCATACTTATCGTCTCCTTCCTCCTTATATTATAATGTCAATGAAGGGAAAAATCCATTCTCATGAAATGGGAATTCGCACATTTACAACCATATTTTTATGTTTAATAGTTTAAATGTTGTAAAATAGAAGAAAAAGCAAGGATGGATGGAATGACAAATACTACAGTTGAAATTATCCTCTATGGTGCAGAACAATTATGCCCGAGCTGTGTTAATTTACCCTCCTCTAAGGAAACGTTCGAATGGCTAGAGGCGGCTATTGCTAGGAAGTTCCCAGAGCAGCCCTTTAAAATGACCTATGTTGATATTTATCAACCACCTACTGACAATGAAAAAGAGAACTTTGCCAAACGAGTCATTGAAGAAGACCTATTCTACCCTGTAGTCGTAATTAAAGATAAAATTGTCGGAGAAGGCAACCCGCGACTAAAAACGATTTTTAACGAGTTGGAAAAATACGGGTACAAATCAATTTAAAAGAAGCATTCCAGGTTATACTGGAATGCTTCTTTTTTAAATCAACCGTTATGGTACTTGTAGAGCCAGAGAACTCCGGATTTTAACAGACGTGCAACCCGACCTGTAATGGCTCTGTCTGCCATCATTCCAAAACCATGTTTCTTACCTAGAGAACCTAGAACCCCTTTTAATTTAATAGTTGGGAATTCTGTAGGAGGCTCCTCACCATTCCAGCGCTTTTTCAACACTTCGACGATTTGCTCCGCTTGTCCCTCTGCTAATTGAGCACTTGGGGCATGAGGGAGACTTGCACAATCTCCTAAAATAAATACGTTCTCATCATTCGGTAAATGATGACGAGGTGTAATAATGAGCCTGCCTGAGCGGTCCATTTCTTCCCCTAATTCACGAACAACCTTATTCGCTTGGATACCAGCGGTCCAAACAATCACATCACAGGAAAGCGGCTCATCATGGTTGTAAAGCAAATTTTCCTCCACTTTTGTGATATTAGAATTGCCAATAATTTCAACATTATTTTTATGAAACCAATTTTCAACATATTTACTTAAGCGGTCAGGGAAGGCAGGAAGAATGTGCTTACCACGATCAAATAGTTTAATTTTTAGATCGTCACGGCTTTCGCTTAATTCACTGGCAAGCTCCACACCGCTAAGTCCTGCACCAACGATACCAACAACAGACCCAGGTCCTAAATTGTTTAGAATTGAATAGGTCATACGGGATTTTTCAATGCTCTGAATGCTGTAGGTGTATTGATCCGCACCTGGTACACCATGATACTTATCCTCACAGCCTAGTCCGATGATTAGGTCGTCATAGCTAATGGGTTCAGAGTCTTTAATCAAGACTCTTTTATTATCTTTTTCAATCCCTGTAACTTCCCCATATTTAATCTCTAATTGAGGGTGTTCTGGAAAAGAAACACGCAATTCCTTATCGGATACAGTTCCTGCCGCTAAGGCATAATATTCTGTTTTCAAACAATGGTATGGAACGCGGTCAACAAGTGTAATTCTTACATCCTCAGGTAAATTGTTTGGAAGAAGTTCACTCAAAATCTTCATTCCGCCGTATCCACCACCGAGAATTACAAGATTTTTCATTTTTATTTCCCCTTTGTGTACACCAGTAATCGTATCTATATTTTGGTAAAAATATGAGACCTAGCAAGCTAGGTAAAGATAAAAATAATTGTAATATAGTCTTTAAATCCATTAAGAGTATATCCGAATTATGACAAAATAACAACACATATGACAATTTTATTGACATTTCGACATGAAACATGGTATTTGACGCGACTAAAGAAAGATAGTATGATAATAAGTTGTGGAGAGGTGATAGCCATGTATAAACCCATTATTGAATTTTGTATCAGTAATCTCGCAAGCGGTGCTCAAAAAGCACTGGAAAAGTTAGAAAAAGACCCGAATCTCGATATTATTGAGTATGGATGTCTCGGTTATTGCGGAAAATGTGCTTCCACCCTTTACGCACTTGTTAATGGGGAAGTCGTTACAGGCAGTACACCGGATGAACTTGTTAATAATATTTACCAATACCTAGATGAGAATCCTATGTTTTAATATAAAGTTGTACAATAGGGGAGCGTATATCGCTTCCTTATTTAATTCTAATCATATAATACTCAATAGGAACGTATTAGTTGAGTCATGAAGATACAGTGTATATACTATTAAGAAAGACCTCAAATAAAGGAGGAAGAAAACTATGAGTAACGATGCAGTTATTATAACGGAAGCCGCGGCACTTCAAATAAAAGAAATGATGAAACACAATGAAGAAGAAGGTGCCCTATTACGAGTTAGTGTAAAGGGTGGAGGCTGCAGTGGTTTGTCATACGGTATGGGTTTTGATCATGAAGTGAAGGAAGAGGATCTGCATTTTGCACAGCATGGAATTCAAATTCTTGTGGCTAAAGAAGATGCCTCTATTTTAAATGGTACAAAAATTGATTATAAGCAATCGATGATGGGCGGCGGATTTACCATCGATAATCCTAACGCCATTGCCTCTTGTGGCTGTGGCTCATCGTTCAGAACGGCAACCGCAACAGGTACACCAGAAGAATGTTAATAAAATAGTAAAAGGCGCCGATATGGCGCCTTTTACTATTACTTTCCAAACATAGATGAACTGTGAAGAGGCTGGATTTTTGCTTTTGGATCGATAAATGCTTTCGCATTGTTAACAGCCGTTGGTGCTTCACCAAATCCACAGGCAATTAATTTCACTTTACCTTCGTATGTGCAAATATCTCCAGCAGCATAGATTCCCGGAATAGCTGTTTCCATTTTGGAATTAACGACGATAGAATTCTTCTCGATTTCTAAGCCCCATTCTTTGATAGGACCTAGAGAGGATACGAAACCATAGTTACAAATTACCGCATCAACATCAATGGCTTCTCTGCCTTCACCATTAACCCCAGTTAGGACAACTTGCTTAATGCCGCTGTCATCACCAATTAATTCTGCAGGCACAAAAGGCGTTTTAACATTCACTTTTGAGTTATGCAAGTTCTCAACACTATGCTCATGAGCTCTAAATTTATCTCTGCGGTGGACAAGTGTTACTTCTTTGGCAATAGGCTCTAACATTAATGCCCAGTCCACGGCTGAATCTCCGCCGCCAAAAACGACTACTTTTTGATCTGCAAACTTGTTAAGATCATCAATAAAGTAATGTAGGTTTTTGCGCTCGTATTGTCCAGCACTTTCAAGTTCTAAACGGCGTGGCTGGAATGCACCATTACCCGCTGTAATAATAACTGTCTTAGAATAGTGAACTTCCGAATTAGTTGTTAATTTGAAAGTACCATCTTCTTGTTTTTCCAATTTCTCGACGGATTGCTCTAGTGCAACGGCTGGGTCAAACTTTGCCATTTGTTCTTTTAGATTATTAATTAATTCTTGTGCACGGACCTTTGGAAATCCAGCAACATCGTAAATGTATTTTTCTGGGTAAAGTGCCGATAATTGACCGCCTAATTGTGGTAAGCTTTCAATAATTTTTACTGAAGCTTGTCTCATGCCGCCATAAAAAGCAGTAAATAGACCAGTAGGGCCGCCCCCGATAATGGTTATGTCATAAACTTTTTGATTGTTTTGCACCATGTATCCCCCCAACTTATGTAATAACAGACTCCATTCCTTATAATATCACAAAAGTATAAAATCCTCACAACTTTTGGGGAATATTCAGACAGTTTATATAGAGGAAATCATTCAAATTTTATTAAAAATAATCATTTACCTACTTGAAATTGTGAAGAGTTTAGCATAATATGTATTGAGGATAGATGTTAAATTTTTGTGACAAAAAAAGAAAAATTTTGTGTCGTTGTACGTGAATTACATCACATACTTTTTTCCTCTAAACAAAATAAAAATCATAAAAGCTGAGGAAGATAAGAACAAGTATTTTACTCAAAATAATAAAGGTGGAAGTGATCACTTTGAGAAAGCCAAAAATTGTTATTGTTGGTGCGGGTTATGGCGGGCTTATGACAACTGTAAGGTTGCAAAAGCTTGTTGGAGTGAATGAAGCAGATATCGTTTTAATAAATAAGAATGATTACCACTATGAAACTACTTGGCTGCATGAGGCTTCTGCAGGCACACTTCATCATGACCGTGTTCGTTATGACATTCGTGATGTTATTGATAGAAGTAAAGTTGATTTTGTCCAGGATACTGTTGTTGAAATCAAGAAGGAAGAGAAAAAGGTAATCCTAGAAAAAGGCGAAGTCGAATATGATTACCTCGTTATCGCTCTTGGCGGAGAACCTGAAACCTTTGGAATCAAGGGGTTAAAGGAGTACGCTTTTGGGATTACAAATGTAAATTCTTCACGCCAATTACGTGAGCATATTGAGTATCAATTTGCCACTTATAATATGGAAGAAGAAAAGAATGACAATCGTCTAGTTATCGTTGTAGGCGGTGCAGGCTTTACAGGGATTGAATTCTTAGGTGAATTAACCAACCGAGTACCTGAACTTTGTCACGAATACGATGTAGATTCTCACAAAGTAAAAATTATTTGTGTAGAGGCCGCACCAACTGTTCTTCCAGGCTTCGACCCTGAGCTTGTTAATTACGCTGTATCACAATTGGAGCGTAAAGGGGTAGAATTCTTAATTGGAACAGCGATTAAAGAATGTACACCTGATGGAATCATTGTAGCAAAGGGTGAAGAAGAACCACGTGAAATTAAGGCAGAAACGGTCGTTTGGGCTGCTGGTGTCCGTGGAAATGCAATTATTGAAAAATCAGGATTTGAAGCAATGAGAGGCCGAGTAAAAGTGCAGCCTGACCTACGTGTACCAGGATTTGATGAAGTATTTATCATTGGTGACAGCTCACTTGTGATCAATGAAGAAATCAATCGTCCATATCCTCCTACTGCACAAATTGCTATGCAGCAGGGCGAAGTCGCAGCTCGTAACTTGGCTGCTTTAATCCGCAACAAGACAGACCTTGAAACCTTTACGTTTGATAATAAAGGAACTGTATGTTCACTAGGTCATGACGATGCCATTGGTGTTGTATTTGGTAAAAAGGTAATGGGCGGCAAAGCGTCCTTAATGAAAAAAGTAGTCGACAATCGTTCTTTATTCATGATTGGCGGCGCTGGTCTTGTATTGAAAAAAGGTAAATTTAACGTTTTTTAATATTAATATTTTGAAAAGGGGCAGAGTTATCTGTCCTTTTTTTTGTTACTATAGATATAAATCATTTTGCCAAGGAGGGGTCTTATGAGCAATAAAGAGAAGCGGGGCAAGGTCTGGTTAGCGGTTGGAGGGATAGTCAAATCCTCTCGGGGGCATTGGCTGGTTGTTAAAAAGCGTTACGGAGGCCTAAAGGGAAAGTGGTCACTTCCTGCAGGTTTTGTAGACGAAGGTGAAACGGCTGATGAAGCAGTAGTAAGGGAAGTTAAGGAAGAAACCGGTATAGATTGCGTTGTCAAGGGGTTGATCGGACTAAGAACAGGTGTTCTTTCAGAGGGAATCAGTGATAATTTGCTTGTCTTTGAGCTTGAACCACTAGATGAAGGGGGAATCCAACACCAGGAAAATGAACTTTATGAGGCAAAGTTTATAGCACCTGAGGAGCTTCTTAAAGAAAAGGATGCATCGATTATGCTGCACTTCCTAATAAATCAAAGTGAATGTGTTACCAAGCCTGGATATGATGGACTAAACCCAGGAGACCACTTTAAATACAGTTCGTATAAATTATTTTTTTAATTTTTAGAAAATTTAAGTAACGTTTAGGAAATAAAAGAAAACTTAGGATGAATCCGTTTTCTTACCCATTTTCGGCTGAATTTCGTCCTTTTCATTTAGTCAGATTCTTGATATATTATCAGAAAATTTAAATAATATTTTAAGGAGCTGATTTGAATGAAAACAACTAGCTTAGACACCAAAACTTGTGATTATTGCTCAGGTACTGGATATTTCCAATTATTGCTTGGGGGATCCGAAACATGCACCTGCTGCGAGGGATCTGGAAAGAAACAGGAAAAGTTTTAATTCGAGCTTATAGGTTAACTAGAGCCTTGCTTCCACGAGAAACTTCGGGAGGCTATTTTTTTTGAAGTTTTTCCCATGTATAGATAACTAGTGTGTTAGGATTGACTCGCCAATGGACATTAAGTAAACTAATTAATGATGTGTAAAGGGGGTAATTCCATGCAGATGAGCATTGTTGTATTAATTATTTCGATATTGTTATTCTTTGTGTTATTTTTTGGAATTGGTTTTATACTTAATATGCTTTTAAGAATGTCTTGGATTATGGCATTCATATATCCGATTATTGCTATTTTTATTATTGATAAAGTTAAATTCATTGAATACCTTACAAATAGTAAAGTGGCTTTTCAGGAACTAGGTCAAAAGCTGGGTTCGTTAGCAACCGCTGATATCCTCATTTTGTTAAGTGGGTTAGCAGGCGCGATTGCAGCTGGGGTTACCATTAAAATGTTGAGAAAAAATGGCTATCAAATGTTTTAAGACTTTTTCCATTGTGAAAAAGTCTTTTTTTTTTATGTCAAAAATGGTTTTTACTCCTTTTTGAATATTTCCATGCAAGTTGGGAAATGAATATTTTGGGAGGAGTGAAAATTATTAATGAATAAAACCAAAAATTGGACAAAGCGTTTTGCGATGACTGTTCTTTTTCTGCTTGCCATTCTAGTGACTGTTCAATCTATTACAGGTATAGATCTCAAACTATTTATTAAACAAATGGTGCAACTTGAGGCACACGCAGCTTCCAGCGAAACAAAAGCTGTGACACCGCCATTAGAGGATGCCTTTGACTGGTCAAAGTATCCAAAAAAAACAGTAATTGCAACAGGATATACAGCAGGCTTTGAATCCACAGGTAAAAATGAAAACCATCCTGAGTATGGAATTACCTATTCAGGTGTAAAAGTAAAACGAGATTTATATTCGACTGTTGCTGCAGACTTATCGGTATTTCCGATTGGAACGATTCTGTTCATTCCCGGGTATGGGTTAGGGGTCGTTGCAGATAAAGGCGGGGCTATTAAAGGGAATAAAGTCGACCTTTATTATGAAACAGTTGAGGATGTTTATAACAAGTGGGGTAAAAAGGAAATCGATGTATATATCATAGAGCAGGGAAATGGAAAACTGACAGAGGGTGATTTACAAGCATTAAATGAAGACAAATCCATGCAGGTATTCCGTCAGCAGTATATTGGTTCAGAGAGAAAATAATGCAGGCATAGAGCCTGCTATTTTTATTTTGTAATGAAATGAATATATTTAGAAAGTCGAAATATATTTATATTTCCGATATAATAATTAGGTAATTTATTTGGAGGTGGAAACATGTTTGAGGTTAAAAATGAAATTGACTTCTCAGCAGCAGATGAAGGTTTAATAATTGGACTTTTTGACAAGACAGAGAAATTCAGCGGGATTCTTGAGAAACTGGATGAGAAATTCGATGGACAATTAACGGAACTTGTTAAAGCTGGTGATATTTCAGCCAAGTTTAAAATTATTAGCAAAGTACATAGTTTTGGTAAAATCACTGCAAAAAGAATTTGGTTTGTGGGGCTTGGAAAGGAAAAGGAATTTAATTTCGAGAAACTGAGTGAGGCTTTAGGGAAGGCGTATAAAGCTCTAAGAGGGAGTAAGCTTCAGGAATGTGCTGTCCTTTTGGATTCCTTTATCACTGATTCAGTAGATGGACTAGAAGCTGCACATGCTGTAAGTGAAGCATACGCATTGGCCAGCTATCAATTTCGCGGCTACAAGCAAAAATCAAATGAACCTGAAAAAAAGCTAGAAAAAATCACGGTTTACAGTGAAAACAGTGATGTAGAGGATATTAAGGCTTCTCTAACAGTGGGGCTTGCTTTTGGTAATGGTACGAACTCTGCACGTACACTAGTAAATATCCCAGGTAACTTATTAACAGCAAAGGACATGGCGAAATATGCACAAGAGCTTGCTGCCAAGTATGACTTTGAAGTTGAAATTCTTGATAAGGAAGAGATTGAAAAGCTGGGAATGGGTGCTTTTCTAGCTGTTAACCAAGGTTCTACAGAACCACCTAAGATGATTGTTTTAAAGTATCAAGGGAAAGAACAATGGCAGGACGTTATTGGTTTAGTTGGAAAAGGAATTACCTTTGACACCGGCGGCTATTCAATCAAAACAAAAGCTGGCATTGTTGGGATGAAGACCGATATGGGCGGAGCCGCGGCTGTTCTTGGTGCAATGGAAATCATTGGAGAATTAAAACCGGAACAAAACGTTGTCGCGGTTATTCCTTCAACGGATAATATGATTTCTGGTAACGCATTTAAACCTGACGATGTAATCACCTCTATGAGCGGGAAGACCATTGAAGTGTTAAATACAGATGCAGAAGGCAGACTTGTTTTAGCAGACGCTGTAACCTATGCCAAACACCATGGTGCAGAATATTTAATTGATGTTGCAACCTTAACAGGCGGGGTTATCACTGCGCTAGGACTTCACACAACAGGTGCTATGACGAATCATGAAACATTATATGAACAAGTCTTAGAAGCATCAATGGAAGCAGGTGAGCCAATGTGGCAGTTACCATTGTTCGAGAAAGACAAAGAACGGGTAAGAAACAGCAAAGTGGCAGATTTAAACAACTCTCCTGGCAGTGAGGGACATGCGATAGTAGCAGGAGCCTTTATTGGTGAATTTACAGAAGGTACTCCTTGGGTACACCTAGATATTGCAGGTACTTCAACCACTTCTAGAGAGCACGATCTTGGTCCTGCAGGGGCAACAGGTGTTATGACCCGAACCTTAGCATTATTTGTGGAACGCTTTGAACCAATTGAAAAGTAATCAAAAATGCCACCTTTATAGGCATACTCTACAGGGTGCAAACAATAAAAAGCAGCAGAGCACGCAAAGCTTTGCTGTTTTTTTCTAAAGAAGTGTGATAAAAGACAAATCTCCAAAGGCCTGAGAAGATTAGTCCTTAAGAAGGGTTATGAAGGACAAATCTCCAAAGGTCATGAGAAGATTTGTCCTTAAGAAGGAGTATGAAGGACAAATCTCCAAAGGCCATGAGAAGATTAGTCCTTAAGAAGGGTTATGAAGGACGAATCTCCAGAGGTCATGAGAAGATTTGTCCTTAAGAAGGGGTATGAAGGACAAATCTCCAAAGGCCATGAGAAGATTAGTCCTTAAGAAGGGGTATGAAGGACAAATCTCTAAAGGTCATGAGAAGATTAGTCCTTAAGAAGGAGTATGAAGGACAAATCTGCAAAGGCCATGAGAAGATTAGTCCTTAAGAAGGGGTATGAAGGACAAATCTCCAAAGGTCATGAGAAGATTAGTCCTTAAGAAGGGGTATGAAGGACAAATCTCCAAAGGCCATGAGAAGATTAGTCCTTAAGAAGGGGTATGAAGGACAAATCTCTAAAGGTCATGAGAAGATTAGTCCTTAAGAAGGGGTATGAAGGACAAATCGCAAATGATGATGAGAAGATTTGTCTTTCATAAGGATCCTAGTCACAGTTCATAAAAAACTTATTAGCATATTCGGCACTAAACGGGCGCTTCCGCTTTTCCATTTGCCCAACCCATCTCCACCTTACTCGCATATGAAGTAGTGTAGGCAAGTATAGCGAATAGGAGGTTTGGCTGCATGTATTATTATCGAAGCTCGTATCCTAAACATAACCAAAGATTTATAGGCTTTGGGCTGCCATTTTTGGGTGGTTTAGTTGGCGGGTTATTAGGAAGTGCATTATTTTATCCCCGACCATTTTATGGGTATCCTCGCCCGTTTTATGGGAACCAATTTTATGGCAATCAATTTTATGGCAATCAATTTTACGGTTACCCTGGATTCGGGGCACCTGGTTTTTATTGAGATGTTAAAAAAACAGCTTTCGAGGCTGTTTTTTCTTTTTATAGAATAAAAGGAAATTAAGCTATAGAAAGAGAATATACAGATACAAACAATGAATTCGAAAGGAAGAAAAGGATGATTAAAAACACATTAATTGAAACGTTAGGTATTGAAATAACACATTTAGAAGCTGGAAAAGTAATCGCAACCATGCCCGTCGATGAAAGGACCCGCCAGCCATTTGGATTGTTACACGGCGGTGCTTCGGTGGCATTAGCAGAGACAGTTGCAAGTGTCGGTGCATATGAATTGGTAGATAAAGAAACTGAAGGTGCTGCTGGATTAGAAATTAATGCTAACCATGTTCGACCTATTACTGAAGGAATTGTTACAGCAGTTGGTACTATCCTACATAAAGGGAAATCCACAATGGTTTGGGATATTAAAATTACAGATGAGAAGGACCGCCTCATATGTATCTCTAGATGTACAATGGCAGTTATTAAATTGAAAAAGTAACCTTTTAATAAGATGGGAATTATTCCATCTTTTTTTTAATACAATTGAAAAAATATTTAAAAAATTTATGTCAATTTCATGATATAATGTAAGAAATATAGAGAATTAGTACAATACTTTGTACATGTTTCTTTATATAATGGTAGTAAGAAAAGTGTCAAAAAGGTGGTGAAAGAATGAAGGAAAAGAGACAAACTATCTTTATTGATTTTGAATTTACAATGCCGGAACGAAATGTTCGTATGAAGAATTTCTTCGCGGAGATTATTGAGGTTGGACTCGTGGCCGTTGTTGATGATCAAATTACAGAGCAGTTCTCCTCCTACGTAACACCACTTAAATTCCCAATACTAACGGAACGCTGTAAATCATTTTTACATATTTCACAGCAGCAGGTTGACCAGGGAATTTCATTTTATGAACTCATCCGAAAGTTAGGAGAATTCAATAACCAGTATGAAACTACCATCGTCACTTGGGGAAATATGGATATGAAGGTTCTTCGGCATAATTGTTTAGAAGCAGGTGTGGCATTTCCCTTTAAAGCCATAGAGTTGGATTTATCAATGGAATATAAGCGGTTTTTTGGCGATCAAAATCAAACAGGATTATGGAAGGCCGTACAGGAATATGGTAAAGAAGGAACTGGAAGACATCACAGGGCACTAGATGATGCGCTGACTACTTACAATATATTCAGGCTTGTTGAAAAGGATAAACGCTATTTAGAAAAGCCCAAACCAACTACGATTGGTGACCGCATTGATTTTTCGAAGCTATTAAATGAATTCGCATAAAAGGCCAAATCATTCAAACTGATTTGGCCTTAAATTATTTATTTAAAATAATCTTTTTCTAAAGATGAAATTCTTTTTAAACTCATTTCTGCCCAAGAGGTTGCATTTTCTGTAAGGTCTGTTTTCATTTTATCGACTGCTTGTTTTAATGATCCGAGATAGTCTGGCACTTCTTCCTTAAAAGGCTTTACCATTTGTTTTGGGATATTGGCCTGCTCACGATAGGAGAGAGCTTTCCTCTCGTGGAAAATAAGTACATCCGCTTCTTTTGGATTATGTAAATCACCTTGCATTGGATGTTTGACAACCGCCAAAACTCTTACTAAATAATGCTGGTTACGAACTTCGGTTATTTCCCCATTATATTTTCCTGTTTTATAAATTCCGGTAACGATATCGCCAATCTGCAATTCTGACATCAATTTTTCCTCCTCACTCTACTACCTTACTTTATTATATAAAAAACGAAGTGCAAAAAACAAAATTATCGGTTAAATTAATTAAATGGAGGGATGATAAATGAGAAAGAATTTGCAATTTTTATTACTGTTAATCATTGGAGTTCTTGTCTTGACTGGATGTGGGACAAGCAAGGAGAAAGAGGAAGCGGCACCTAAGAGTACTGCTCCGAAAACAGAGGAAAAGGAAGGGAGCGATCAAGTGGCAAACGCAGGTTATCCTCAACTTTCAAATGAGGTTTCTGAAAATGAAAAACTCGTTGAAATAGAAACGACTATGGGAAACATTAAAATTAAATTATTCCCTGAATATGCTCCAAAAGCAGTAGAAAATTTTTTGGAGCATAGTGAAGAAGGGTATTATGATGGTTTGATATTTCACCGGGTTATTAATGACTTCATGATTCAGGGTGGTGACCCGAATGGAGATGGAACCGGTGGGGAAAGTATTTACGGACGGCCATTTGAGGATGAATTCTCAAACAATCTTTTTAATTTACGTGGAGCTTTATCGATGGCTAATTCAGGAGCAAATACGAACGGAAGTCAATTCTTTATTGTTCAGAAAAAATCAGTGGATCCATCAATTAAAACGGAAATGGAAAAGGCTGGATTTTCAAATGAGGTAATTAAGGCCTATGAAGAATTAGGAGGCACACCTTGGCTGGACAATCGCCATACTGTTTTTGGACATGTGATTGAGGGGATGGACATAGTTGATAAAATTGCCGAAACTCCTGTAGACCCGAAGGATAAACCAGAAAAAGATGTGATGATTAAAGGTATTAAGGTATTGAAATAATTTATAAGATTCAATTAATGGCAGGATGCAATTTTTGTTGCTATAATTAATCATTAGTGACATTCCTTTATAGAAAGGGAGAGAAAAATGTTTCAGCCATTTGTAATATCATTATTTCTATACTTTCCTGAAGATAAATCTGAATATGGCCCAGCTGCCATTACGTTTACAATCTTTTTAATCGGTGCCTTTTTAACCATGAGGTACATTATCAAAATCTCTAAACGTGAAGCGATGAAAGCGAAAGAACTAGAAGAACAAATAATGTCTCAACAGCATAGTCAAGGAAACAGTGAACATTAAACTGTTTCTTTTTTTTACATAAAGTTTCCTCCCCAAGATGATACTATGACAAAATGTCTATTTTGGGGGGATACGTATGAAGAGAGTTTGGATGATGATTCCACTTATCCTGCTCACGGGTTGTTTGGAAAAGGATATTACAAAACTTGATGTTAAAATGGTAAATGATAAGGGAGATTCTGTTGGAACCATCACATTACAAGAAGTTTCAAGTGGAGTAAAAGTATATTTGAAGTTAAATGGACTTCCTCCAGGTGAGCATGCCCTTAACATTAATGATAAGGGGCAATGTAAAGCCCCAGATTTTAAATCAGCTGGCAAACATCTTAACCCCGATGATAAAGAGCATGGTCTCCTGCACCCGAAGGGCTCGCATGCCGGTGACCTTCCTAATTTAATTGTAGAGGATGACGGGTCTGTAAAGGCAGAATTAATGGCAGCTAATGTAACGTTAAAAGAGGGGAAGAAGTCTCTTTTTCCAAAAGATGGAACCTCCATTGTGATTCATGAAGAAAAAGATGATGGTATGACTCAGCCTGAAGGAGATTCTGGTGCAAGGATTGCATGCGGTGAAATCTCTAAAGATAATAAGAAATAAGGAAATCTACAAATGGGCGGCTTTTCACAGCGAAAAAAATAAGTAAGAAAAAATTAGACCTTACAAGCCTGTTTCTTCATAATTGAGGGGACAGGCTTTTTAATAAATAAAAACTAGGAGCATATAAGCATGGGGAAAAAAATTTATTATCAAGATGCTTACATAAAATCATTTACAGCACAAGTAGTTGACCAGGGAAAAGACAGAGATGGAAATTATTACATAGTGTTGGATCAAACAGCTTTTTACCCAACAGGCGGTGGACAGCCGCATGATATTGGAACCATTGAAAACATTAAAGTACTTAATGTGGAGGAAACAGAGGGGGGAGTTCGTCATTACCTTGAAAGCGAAGTACATGCTGAAAGCTCTCCCGTTTATGGTGTGATCGACTGGGAAAGAAGATTTGACCATATGCAGCAGCATGCAGGCCAACATATTCTCTCGGCAGCCTTTGAACAATTATATGGATACAAGACAATCGGCTTCCATTTAGGAAATGAAACTTTAACAATAGATTTAGAAACAGTTAATCTTTTGGAATCGGAAGCTTTGAAAGTAGAGGAACTAGCCAACCAGATTATTTTAGAGAATCGACCAATTGAAACAAAGTGGGTCACAGAAGATGAATTAGTCAATTATAATTTGCGAAAAGAGACAAAGGTAAAAGAGGATATTCGGCTTGTAATTATTCCAAACTTTGATTATAACGGCTGTGGCGGAACTCATCCGAAAACAACGGGGGAGGTCCAAGCAATAAAAATAATAAACTGGGAAAGACAAAAGAAAAAAGTCCGCGTTCAATTTGTTTGTGGAAATCGTATTTTGAAACAGTTTCACAAAAAAAATAAGGTGCTTATGGAGCTAACGATACTACTTAATGCTCCTGAAAATGATATGCAGGAGGCAGTAACTCGGCTTCTAGAGAATAGTAAAGCAATGGAGAAAGAATTAGAACAATCGGTTGAGACCCTGCTTCACTATGAAGCAAAAAGTTTATTAGAAAAGGGTAAAAGTGAGAATAGAATTGTCAGTGGTGTGTTTCAAAACAAAACAATTCAAGAACTTCAAAAATTAGCCAGAATCATTATTGCAGAGGATGAAGAAACCTTTGTGTTATTCGTTTCACAAAATGAAGATAAGCTGCAGCTAGTTTGTGCACGAGGGCCGGCAGAAAACGTAAGTATGAAAAAGGTAATAGGAAATGCACTTTCTATCATTAATGGTAAGGGCGGCGGAAGTGATGCATTTGCTCAGGGAGGAGGAGAAGCACTAATTTCAGGTGAACAAATGCTTCAGCATTTGTTGGAGCTAGTCCAATAGCAATGGTTGTAAGTTAAACTTTCATATATAATAATTTAGAATGTTCCAAGGAAAGGTGTGGGTTTGATGGGATTTTTTGATGGTATGATGGGAAATGCCGCAGAGGTAAACCCTGCAGATGCACAAAGAGAATTCGCTAGAATACTTGCAGTGAATGAAAGAATTGAAAAAGCATATAAGTTAATTAGAGATTTATTTATTTTTACCAATAAACGACTGATTTTAGTGGATAAGCAGGGGCTAACAGGAAAGAAGGTTGAGTACCATTCTATCCCCTATAAAAGTATTACCCATTTTAGTATTGAGACGGCGGGAAGCTTCGATTTGGACGCAGAATTAAAAATTTGGATATCAGGCAATGCGCTCCCGCTTCAAAAACAATTTAACAAAAACCTAAATATCTATGAACTTCAAACAGTACTTGCAGAGTATGTTCTGAAATAAAAGTTAAAGGTAACTGTTGTTTTAGAACTCTGTTGATTTGTGCGGGAGGCAGAGGGAGGAGAGAGTAAATTGGAAAGTGAAATGAAAACGAATTTGCAATTTGTGGACGTATTAAACGAATGGGATCCTTTCAAATTATCGAATGGTAATTATGACACGGAGATAGCTGATACCATCCAAGCCATTCATGAGTTAGACAACCCAGAGGCATTAGCAGAAAGAATACAAAGCATATATGAATTTTCCTTTGAGAGCATAATACCAATGGAACAGTGCTTGAAAATTGCTAATGAACTGATGGTAATAAAGGATAACGACTCTTGTACAATATAAAACGACAGCAAAGGCTGTCGTTTTTTTATGCCAAGAATTGTTTAATATGCTGAAAAACATCATCAGGACGTTCCTCAGGAACTAAATGACCCGTTTCCCTCAAAATAACCAGTTCAGATTCCCTTAAATCATTTTTCAAGCGCTTCCCAACTGATAATGGGACAACTTTATCATACTCACCCCAAATTAATAAACATGGATGGGCAATTTGATTGAGTACTACCGTTGAGAGGTCGCCTTCATGGTCTCGAATCATTCTTGTTAAGGCAAGGAAAATTTCATCCTTTAAAAAAGGCTGTAAATAGCCAAAAAGCATCTCATCACTAATTAAGGAATGGTCATGAACAACATTTTGAAGATTTTGCATGATACCTGAACGTGCAAGAAAAAACTTTACATATAGATGAAAATAAGGAATATAACTTCCAATAATTAATGGCAGTTTTGAACGTTTGGAATAAGATGAACTGCAAAGCAGGACTGCCTTTTGTGCTAAATCGGGCTGTTGATGCAGGATATTGAGAACAATTTGTCCGCCCATTGAATGACCGATAAGAGTAATTTCTTTTAGTTCAAGTGTAGAAATGAGCTGAATAACCGTTTGAGCAAGATTACGATAAGAATAAATAAAATTATTACTTTTCCCGCTCTTTCCAAAAGGAGGGAGGTCAATGGAAACGACTTGATATTCTTTATTTAAAAGGGGAATCAATCTTCGATAGCTAAAAGTGGAGGAAAGAAATCCATGAAGCAGGACTAGTGTCTTTTCGGAATTAGGATTTGGATAAAACTCATAATAAATATTAATATCATTCACTAGCTGGTTACGGTAAAAAACCTTCTCTTCCACGTATTCAACCCACCTTCTATTGATTTATTCGTAATAATAATTTCTCCAGTCGCCTGTTATTTCACACGTATTCCTGCATTTTTTTCAAAAAAAAGAGGACACACCTTATTAGGTTGTCCACTTCAAAAAAGGGGGGAATACTAGAAAGCTTATAAATTAATGATTTCCCATTTTTGCTTACTTTATACAATCATGATAAAAATTATATGTGTTTATCGAGTTGGTCTAAAGATAGTTCAGATGCAGGGATGTCAAGAACGGTAGACAATTTTAAAAGTGTTTGAGTACTTGGAATTTGTTCGCCAGATTCATATTTTTCGATTGTGTGAATTCCTACTCTAATTTTTTGTGCCAATTCCTCTTTTGTCAGTTTCAAGTGTTCTCGATAAGTTTTTATCGTACTGCCAATTGTATTCATATGATCACCTCTCCCACAAAGACATTACCTCATTTTTATTCTAACATAAATTTCTTTTTTCTGGGAAAAATCCTATTTGAACATTATGTTAACGTTTTCTCTCCCTTCCTGAGGAAAACCTTTTTTGATTATATGTTTAGAATGTGCTATAATTTCTTATTGCGTATATAGAAGATAAAATAATTATTTCTTAGGAGTGTTTTCATGACAGAAAAGATCGAAACTGGAAGTGTAGTAACAGGTAAAGTAACTGGAATTCAACCATATGGTGCGTTCATAGCATTAGATGAAAATACACAAGGTCTTGTGCATATTTCAGAAATCACACATGGTTATGTAAAAGACATTAACGAACATCTCAAAGTTGGAGATGAAGTTAATGTAAAAGTATTGTCAATTGATGAAAATGCTGGGAAAATTGGTTTATCTATTCGTGCAACGGAAGAAGCTCCTGTTCAACAGGCTGTTGCTAAACCAAAGAAACCTCGTAAGCGTCAAGCTGCTGCTATCGTACCTGAAGTTGAAGGACAACAAGGCTTTAACACTTTAAAGGATAAGCTGCAAGAATGGATTGACCAATCTCAACGTGAAGATTTAATCAAGAAATAATAAAAATTAAAAAACCTAGCCCCATGCTATTAACTAGCAGGAGCTAGGTTTTTTTTATTGGCTGTGTTAAATTGGGCTTTTGATTTGTGCTCCACTAAGGAATGCTTCTTCGAATAATCACCGCAGGGACAGGCGGTCTCTGCCTGTCCCGAGGCGCTTCGCTTTCCGCAGGCGGTTCGGGAAGCCTGTCTAGCTGCAGCGCCTAGCCCCTCGAGGCGCTTCGGTCCCAACGTTGAAGTCAAAGAACGACTTCATCGTCAGGCCCTTTAGCGCTTGTCGGGGCTGTACAAGGCGCTTCCGCTTTTCCTACTCCTCGGCGCTAAGAGATAAGCGGGGTCTCCCCTGTCCCGTCCTCCTGCTGGACATTGATTTACATCCTCGAATCTGCCCACGCACGAAGAAAATGCGATAGCATTTTCGAGGAGTCTCGCGCCTTCCGCACATATCAACAGAGTTCTAAAAGCAACATTTTTCTTTAACACAGCCATTTATTTAAAAAGATTTTTTCCATAATTGTTCATTCTTTTTACAGGCTCGGCTACAATAGGTATGTACATAACTCACCTTTGAAACGGAGGAAAAGTTTAATGGCTGCAGAAAAGAAATCTAAAGGCTTAATAGAACAAACTGAAAAATACGGGGCACATAATTACCACCCGCTTCCAATTGTTATTTCACGTGCTGAAGGAGTTTGGGTAGAGGATCCTGAAGGAAATAAATATATGGATATGTTGAGTGCTTATTCTGCAGTTAACCAAGGCCATCGCCATCCAAAAATTATTCAAGCATTAAAGGATCAAGCTGATAAGGTAACGTTAACTTCTCGTGCCTTTCATAATGACCAATTAGGACCTTGGTATGAAAAAATTTGCAAATTAACAAGAAAAGAAATGGCGCTTCCAATGAATACAGGTGCTGAGGCAGTCGAAACAGCAATTAAAGCAGCGCGCCGCTGGTCCTATGATGTAAAGGGGGTAGCTGAGAACCAAGCAGAAATTATCGCTTGTATAGGCAACTTCCATGGCAGAACGATGACGGCCGTTTCCTTATCCTCTGAAGCTGAATATAAGCGAGGATTTGGGCCAATGCTTCCAGGAATAAAACTTATTCCTTATGGAGATTTAGAAGCTTTAAAATCTGCTATTTCCGCCAATACAGCAGCATTTTTAATTGAACCAATTCAAGGAGAAGCGGGAATTGTTATTCCACCTGAAGGCTTTATGAAAGCAGCCTTTGACTTATGTAAAGAAAATAATGTTCTCTTTATTGCAGATGAGATTCAAGCTGGATTAGCGCGTACCGGAAAAATGTTTGCGTGTGAATGGGAAGGAATAGAGCCTGATATTTATATCCTTGGTAAGGCGCTTGGCGGCGGTGTTTTCCCCATCTCATGTGTGGTTGCAAATAATAACATTTTAGGTGTATTTAATCCAGGTTCTCATGGTTCTACCTTCGGAGGCAATCCACTTGCATGTGCAGTATCAATAGCTGCTCTGGATGTTCTGATTGACGAAAAACTCTCCGATAAATCATTGGAATTAGGCGAATATTTTGTAAGCAAATTAAAAGAAATTAGTAATCCAAGGATTAAAGAAGTACGTGGCCGCGGCTTGTTTATCGGGGTAGAATTAACAGAGCCAGCACGAAAATATTGTGAAGAATTAAAGGAGCAAGGGATTTTATGCAAGGAAACGCATGATACTGTGATTCGTTTCGCCCCTCCTTTGATTATCAACCAAGAAGAATTAGATTGGGCAATTGAGCGTATCAATAAAGTGCTTGCCTAAATGAAAAAAGCTGAGGTGCCAGAATGGGGAAGAATGATGTAACAAATCGGGCAGGTGAAAATGATAAAGAGAAAGAGAACTTAAATCTTCTTACCTCCACGCAGATTGTTATTCATGATGCTTTAAAAAGGCTGGGGTTTAAAGAAAATGCATTTGAGATGTTGAAAGAACCTATTAGAATGTTGAATGTGAGGATTCCGGTTCGGATGGATGATGGGTCGGTTAAAGTTTTTACTGGCTTTAGAGCTCATCACAATGATTCAGTTGGACCGACAATCGGTGGTGTTCGTTTTCATCCTAAGATTAATGAAGATGAAATAAAGGCATTGTCTATGTGGATGAGCTTGAAATGTGGAATTGCTGATTTACCGTTTGGAGGCGGAAAGGGAGGGATCCTATGTAATCCTCGAACTCTTTCATTTGGTGAACTTGAACGCCTAAGCCGCGGTTATGTACGTTCCATTAGTCAAGTTGTGGGTCCAACGAAAGATATCCCGGCACCAGATATGTATACAAATTCTCAGATTATGGCCTGGATGATGGATGAATATAGTCGTCTCCGTAAGTTCGACTCTCCTGGCTTTATAACAGGAAAGCCACTCCTGCTTGGTGGGTCAGAAGGAAGGGAAGAAGCAGGGGCACTGGGAGCAGCAATCTGTATAGAAGAAGCTGCAAAGATAACAGGTCTTTCGCTAAAGGGGGCTCGTATCATTGTTCAGGGATTTGGTAACGCTGGCAGTTCCATTGCAAAATTTATGCACCAATCTGGAGCCATTGTCGTTGGGATTTCTGATGTTTATGGCGCCCTTTACGACCCAAATGGCCTAAATATTGATTATTTACTTCAGCGCCGTGACAGTTTTGGTACGGTAACTAGCCTTTTTGATGGTGTCATTACCAATGAGGAATTGCTTGAACAAGAATGTGATATTCTTGTACCAGCAGCGACCTCCAATCAAATTACTGTTAAAAATGCTCAAAATATAAAGGCCAGGATAGTAGTGGAAGCTGCCAATGGCCCTACAACCAGGGAAGCAACCAGGATTCTTTCTGAACGTGGCATACTGCTTGTTCCAGATGTTTTGGCAGGAGCTGGGGGAGTGACTGTCTCCTATTTTGAATGGGTCCAGAATAAGCAAGGGTATTATTGGGATGAAAAAGAAGTAACAGATAAATTACGTGAGAAGATGGTCAGTGCATTTCAACAAATTTATGCTATCTCAAAAAATCACAATGTAAATTTACGTGTTGCTGCTTATATGGTTGGGGTTAGAAAATTAGTAGAAGCCTCAGAATTTAGAGGATGGATATAAAAAAATCCTTGCGATATCAATGCAAGGATTTTCTTATATCTTTATCTTGTAGTTTCCGTTTCTGGATCCCTTACATACGCTTCATTTGGCTTGAAGAGAAGTCCAAGATTAATAAGTCCAGCGATTCCCACTAAGCCATAAATAATTCTTGATAGTGCTGAATTATCACCAAAAATGGCTTCAACTAAATTAAATCCAAAAAAACCAATTAATCCCCAATTAATAGCGCCAATGATTGTAAGAATTAAAGCAATTCTTTGAATCGTACTCAAGCAGGATTCCTCCTATCAAATTTATGTTCACTATTAGATTGCAGATAAATGTATATAAATATTCATTTCTATATCTTTGCAAAATAAATTTTTTTAAATAATAATGGGATGTGAAAGGATGGTGCAATTCATGCAAAATTTTACATTTTGGAATCCGACCAAATTAATTTTTGGTAAAGGACAGCTTGAGCAAATAAAAATGGAAATACCTCTTTATGGCCAAAAGGTGTTAGTAGTTTATGGCGGCGGCAGCATTAAACGCAGCGGTCTTTATGACAAGGTGATCAACCTACTGAAAGAAATTGATGCACAGGTTTTTGAATTACCGGGGGTAGAACCGAATCCTCGAATTACAACAGCACGTATGGGAGTAGAAATATGTAAAAAAGAAGGTATTGACGTCCTTTTAGCCGTTGGCGGCGGCAGTGTTATCGATTGTACAAAGTTAATTGCCGCAGGCGCAAAATATGACGGAGATGCATGGGACTTGGTCATAAAGAAGGCAGCCGTAACTGATGCACTGCCTTTTGGTACTGTTTTGACTTTAGCAGCAACAGGTTCAGAAATGAATTCTGGATCGGTTATCACCAATTGGGAAACGAACGAAAAATACGGCTGGGGAAGTCCGCTTACCTTTCCGAAATTCTCGATTCTAGATCCAGTACATACTTTTTCTGTTCCAAGAGATCAGACGATTTATGGAATTGTCGATATGATGTCCCATGTATTAGAGCATTATTTTCATTTGGAAGAGAATACATTATTCCAGGATCGTATGTGTGAATCCTTACTGATTACGATAATGGAAACTGCACCTAAATTGCTTGAGGACTTAGATAATTATGACCATCGAGCAACCATTCTTTATAATGGGACAATGGCTTTAAACGGTATTTTAAATATGGGTTACCGCGGCGATTGGGCTACCCATAATCTAGAACATGCCGTTTCAGCTGTATATGACATCCCTCATGGCGGGGGTCTTGCAATTTTATTTCCTCACTGGATGAAACATAATCTTAAGGTAAAACCAGAGCGCTTTAAACAGCTCGCGCTCAGAGTGTTTGGGGTTAATCCAGAAGGGAAAAGTGCAGAGGAAGCTGGCCTCGCAGGTATTCAAAAATTACGTGAGTACTGGAACAGTATTGGAGCACCTGCGCGTTTAGCTGACTATAATATCGATGACAGCAAAATTGACTTGATGGCTGACAAAGCAATGGTGTACGGTGAATTCGGCAACTTTACGAAATTGAATAGAGCAGATGTAGTAACGATTTACCGTGAGTCTCTGTAAAAAATAACGGGCATTTTTTAATGCTCGTTTTTCTTTTTCGACAAATTCTTTATCATGTAAAAAAATTGGCGAAAATGGGTACGCTTACAAGGGAAGCCTATTCTTGATAATCTGTCCAGCATTCGTTAAAGTGAGAAATGAAAATAAAATATTGGAGGATTACATAAATGACACACATACGTTTTGATTATTCAAAAGCGTTAGCCTTCTTTGCAGAACATGAGATTACATATTTACGCGACGCCGTGAAGGTTGCCCACCACTCCCTGCATGAGCAAACAGGAGCAGGAAGTGACTATTTGGGCTGGATAGACCTTCCTACCAACTATGATAAGGAAGAGTTCTCACGTATTAAAAAAGCGGCGGAAAAAATCAAAGCCGATTCAGATGTACTCCTTGTGATTGGAATTGGCGGATCGTATTTAGGAGCAAGAGCAGCGATTGAAATGCTTCAGCATAGCTTCTACAATGCCCTGCCAAAAGAAAAGCGTCAAACACCACAAATTATTTTTGTTGGCAATAATATTAGCTCCACCTATATGAGAGATGTTATGGATCTCCTTGATGGAAAAGACTTTTCCGTCAATGTTATTTCAAAGTCTGGAACGACAACGGAGCCAGCGATTGCCTTTAGAATCTTCCGTAAACTTCTTGAGGAAAAGTATGGTGCACAAGAAGCGAAGAAGAGAATCTATGCAACAACAGACAAGGCAAGAGGTGCATTGAAAACCTTGGCCAATGAAGAAGGATATGAATCATTTGTGATCGCAGATGATATTGGCGGACGTTATTCAGTATTAACAGCAGTTGGCTTACTTCCTATCGCTGTAAGTGGTGCGGACATTGATAAGATGATGCAGGGGGCTGCTAAAGCACAAGAAGACTACAGCCATTCAGAGCTAGAAGAAAATCCTGCTTACCAATATGCGGCGGTTAGAAATGCTCTTTATAATAAAGGGAAAACGATTGAAATGTTAATCAATTATGAGCCTGGACTTCAGTACTTTTCTGAATGGTGGAAGCAATTATTTGGAGAGAGTGAAGGAAAAGATCAAAAAGGAATTTACCCTTCTTCCGCTAACTTCTCAACCGATCTACATTCTTTAGGACAATATGTACAAGAAGGCCGCCGTGATTTGTTTGAAACAGTCATTAAGGTGGAAAAACCACGCCATGAATTGACGATTGAAGAGGCTGATAGTGATTTAGACGGCTTAAATTATTTAGCAGGACAATCCGTTGACTTTGTAAACAACAAAGCATTCCAAGGAACAATGCTTGCACATACAGATGGAGGCGTACCAAACTTAATCGTATCCATTCCTGAAATGGATGAATACACATTTGGCTACCTAGTCTATTTCTTCGAAAAGGCATGTGCAATGAGCGGATACCTCCTAGGAGTAAATCCATTCGACCAGCCAGGAGTCGAAGCATACAAAGTAAACATGTTTGCTTTACTAGGCAAACCAGGCTTCGAAGAAAAGAAAGCCGAGCTAGAAAAAAGACTTTAATTAATAACTGTGTAAAGTAATTGGGAATTTTGGCACTCTGTTGACTGGAGCGGAAGGCACGAGACTCCTACGGGAGGCTCCCCGGACCGCCCGCGGAAAGCGAAGTGCCTCGTGACAGGCAAAGACCGCCTGTCCCTGTGGTGATTATTCAAAGAAGCTTTCCTTAGTGGAGCGGAAGTCAACAGACCCAATATTACACAAACAAATAAAAAAGTAGAGTACTGACAAAATCAGTACTCTATTTTTTATGTTTTTTGGAGAAACTAATAAATAATGATGATAAGGGGGCTCGATCATGATTGAAATACCATCAAGTATAGAAGGTAAACAATTTGATTTGTATAAGCTAGAACAAAAATTAAAACCAATCGGTTATGCAATCGGCGGTAACTGGGATTATGACCATGGTGCCTTTGACTACAAAATAAATGATGAAGTGGGATATCAATTTCTAAGGCTGCCATTTTCAGCCGTAGACGGCCAGTTAGACGCACACAACTGTACAGTGGAGCTTGGTCGTCCATTCCTATTGTCTCATAAGTATCAAATAGGATTAGATGACCATATTGGAGATGCAGGCACGTTAAATCAATTTTCTGAACCAGTTGATAAGGACGCCAGTTTTCCTGAACAGTATATTGAAACAGGGAAGATCCTTGTAAAGGAACTTGAATCTATATTAAGTACAGAATAATTTGTTAGGATTATTGTACTAGTATAATGTTCACGAAAGATACAATAATTTTTAATAATTCTACTTGTATTATATTGTTAAAATTTATAAATTAAGGTTAATAATATAAATATGTTATAAACATGAAAAGAGGTTGGAGCTATGGAAACCAGCATGGACTATTTGTTATCTGATATTGAAAAAACGAGGATAGAAATGATTGATCTAGCGCAACAATATGGATACTGTAACCCAGATGTTGTTCAATGCAGCCAAAAGCTCGACCTACTTTTAAATGTATACGGTAATATACAAATAAAACATTAAATCAGAGTAAAAAATAACCTTTCGTTCATTCGGAAGGTTATTTTTTTATCTAGCCCTCTTTTAGGGAGGAAAACAATTGATAAAAAGGAATAATTCTCATTCCATATGCAAACTTTATTAAACATAAGGTTATATAGAGGACACAGGTTTACGAGGTGTGAATGAGTGTACAGAGCTACGAAAAAAGAGTTGAGTTTCATCCTTTTTGCATTGCTAATTCTAACAATATATCTTTCCCCACTCTTTATTCTCCAAGAGAATGCTCATATCCGTGTTCATGATAACTTGGATTCGAATTTAGCATGGTATAAAGTTCTAGCCAGAAGCGGTCAAATGTTTGGAGACGTAAATGCTGTGATTCCCCAAATAATTAATGGGGTGCCAAGAAATGCATTTGGAACGGAATACAGTATCATTGTTTGGCTCTATGCGTTGTTTCCAACCATGATTGCATATGGCCTCAGTCAGGCATTAACTAGAATAGTCGCATTTATAGGGATGTATTTGCTACTAAAAAAACATTTCCTTGCTGGTGATAGTTGGACCTTCCTGCAGATTGGCACAGCGCTGGCATTTGCTTTAACCCCGTTTTGGCCATCAGGAATGCTAAGTACACTGGGAATGCCGCTTGCACTGTGGGCTTTCCTTAATATTCGAAACGGAGAGGGAACGAAGAAAGATTACATAGTCCTAGCACTAATTCCTTTTTACGCAAGTATTGTTCTAGGTTTTTTCTTTTTTTTAAGTGCCATGGGAATCTTTTGGCTCTTTGAAGTTATCAGAGGCAAAGGATGGAATCTTCGTTTCTTTTTTTCTATTGCCTATATGACTTGTATTTTCATGCTCGTTGAATATCGATTGATTTATTCTTTTTTATTTTCCACTGAACCAAACAGCCGTGACGAATATTTCCATGCTTCCTTACCCTTATGGAGAGTAGTACGATTAACACTAAAAAATTATGTTTTAGGACATACGCATGTAATGACGGTGCATGGTTTATTTATTTTACCCGTTACGTTAATTGCCCTTTATTTTGTCTTTACAAAAAAACTTTGGAAACAGGAAAAGCTTTTTGTCTTTTTCTTTGTCTTAAATATCTTGTTATCTCTCTGGTATGCTTTTTGGTTTTATAAAGGCTGGTTACCGTTAACGAAAAGGTTTCACTTTATGGATACCTTTAATTTTGCCCGCTATCACTTTTTAAGGCCGATGGTCATATATGCTGGATTTGCCCTGGCATTGAAGATACTCTCTCTTCAAGGACATAGCTGGTCGAAAACGGCAAAATGGTTAGCGATCCTGCAAATTCTTTTATTATGTTTATTTAATGATGAGATTATCTATCAGAAAAAGCCAACAGTTAAAGAATTTTATGCGGAGGAATTATTTACAGAGATAAAAGAGCACATCGGACAAGATCAAGAAAATTATCGGGTGGCTAGTATCGGAATTCATCCTGCCATTTCCCAGTATAATGGCTTTTACACGCTGGATACCTATAATAACTTTTATCCATTAACCTACAAGCATAAATTTAGAAAAATTATAGAGTCGGAATTAGCAAAAGATAAAACGATTCGCAAATACTTTGATCAATGGGGCGGGCGCTGTTATATCTTTACGGACCAGCTTGGGAAAAAATATATGATCAAAAAGGACTCAAAAAGGAAATTAAACAACTTGCAATTAAATACGTCTGTGTTTAAAGAGATGGGTGGTACATATATCCTTTCTGCATTACCCATAACAAACTCAGGGGAAAATCAACTGACACTGGATAAGGTATTTGAATCGAAAAGTTCTGCATGGAAAATCTATTTATACAAGACTTTGTAAACATCGGGGGTTATTACAGATATGGAACCTGTCCTGACGATAGTCGTACCTTGTTATAATGAAGAAGATGTTTTAACAGAAACCATTCATCAACTCGACCAGTTCGTAAAACAGTTGGTAAGCGAACAGCTTGTTTCTAACACAACCAAGATCTTGTTCGTAGATGATGGGAGTAAGGATCGAACATGGGAAATCATTTATAAAGCAGGATTAAGAACTGATTATGTCCGTGGAATAAAATTATCAAGAAATGTGGGTCATCAAAACGCATTGTTAGCAGGATTGTTTGCAGCAAAGGACTCTTCAGATTGTGTTGTCTCCATTGATGCAGACCTGCAGGATGATATTCAGGTTATTCGTGAGTTTATCCATAAATTTAATGAAGGAAATGAGATTGTATATGGCGTTCGAAAGCGAAGGGATACTGACACCATCTTTAAGCGGTGTACGGCTCAAGGTTTTTACAAGGTAATGAAAAAATTGGGTGTTGACCTTGTGTATAACCATGCGGATTTTCGATTAATGAGTAAACGAGCTTTAATGGAGTTAGAAGGATTTAAAGAGGTAAATCTTTTTTTACGCGGTATTGTGCCACTCCTCGGATTTCGTTCAGATATTGTCTATTATGACCGTAAAGAAAGACAAGCAGGTGAAACAAAGTATCCGTTAAAAAAAATGCTGGCTTTTGCCTTTGATGGAATCACCTCCTTTTCTGTTTCACCGATTCGCTTTGTATTAATAATCGGTTTTGTTTCCTTTTTCCTAAGCCTGGTATTTGGCTTATACTTTTTAATGCTGAAAACACTTGGGGAAACACAAACAGGATGGACATCACTTATCACTTCTATCTGGTTGATTGGCGGCTTGCAGCTAATTGCTATTGGGTTAATTGGAGAGTATGTAGGGAAAATTTATAAGGAATCAAAGCAGCGTCCCAAGTTTATTATTGATATTGATACCTTTTCTATGCCAATCCCACGGCGTCATTTAATTCGAAAAAATGAGGAGGAGGAGTTTTATAAAACCAACTAATTCATTCATTCGTTTTCTTCTGGTTGGGGTTATCAATACGTGTGTCGGTTTATTTATCATCTTCTTTTTACTTAATGCTCTACATCTTTCGTATTGGGTTTCGACCTTTGTAGGTAATTTTGCTGGGGCTTGTATTAGTTATCTTTTAAATCGATCTTATACCTTCAATAGTACGGTCTCCATTCAAAGAGGGCTGCCAAGATTTTTGACCATCATACTCATTTGCTATTTTGGCGCTTATTTCTGTAGTGAAAAGCTAATGTTTTGGTTCAATCCCTTTCATTTTGTAAGTACAGCGGTTGAACAAAATGGAGCTGTGCTTATAGGAAGTGTGCTTTATACAATAAGTAATTACCTAGGGCAAAAATATTTTGTATTCAATACTGTAAAGACTGCTTAAAGGAGTTTTCTTATCTAAAGAAATCTCCCTTTTTTTTGAAAATAAAGTGGTACAACCCCTATTTCCTGAATAGAAATTGAAAGACAGGCTTCTATTTCAATTCAGGGAGAGATTAGGATGAATGTATTTTTAAGTTATATTTTGCTAGGATTGTCGCTGGCGGCTCCTATTGGTCCCATTAATGCCGCTCAAATAGATAAGGGGATAAAACACGGATTTATGCATTCATGGCTTATTGGGGTAGGGGCGGTCGTAGCTGATGGAGTTTACATGATGATTGTATATTTTGGAGTGGTTCATTTTCTTGAAACTCCCTTTATGAAAACTTTTTTATGGTTATTTGGCTGTTTTGTCTTAATTTATACTGGAATTGAAACCATGCTTTCGGCAAATAAGCTGAAGATTGGAGAGAAAAGGAAGGATGAACACTTAGTAAAATCTTTTTTATCTGGTTTCTTTATGTCGATATCCAATCCGTTAACGATTTTATTTTGGCTGGGGATTTACGGATCTGTGCTCGCCAAGACTGCGGCAACCTATGAAACAAGTCAATTAATTATTTACAGCAGTGCTATTTTTATTGGATTACTTATTTGGGATTTCACAATGGCTGGGATTGCGAGTAATTTTCGGAAATATTTAACCTCGCAGCTGCTTGTGGGGATTTCGCTTCTGTCTGGAGTATCACTGATTGGATTCGGGATTTACTTTGGCTACCAAGCCTTTAATGTTTTATTTGGATAACAACAAAAGCCAGCGAATATAAGCGCTGGCAATCAAGCTGTTGGCCAAGGACTAAGTACTTTGCCCTTTTTCTTCTTCTTTTTCCACTTGAAATTCATAATTAAAGTTATGCAGCCTATTATCCCAATGAAAGCCAGGCTAATAAAGAAACCAGGCCGGCTTGTGCTATGAAATAGAGTGCCACTAACTGCGATAAGAATGAATAGAATCCCAGTGGAGTATTTTATCTTATCCTTTGCTGTTACCTCTAATAATTTCCATGAGGATGCTAAAATGAAAATCCAGTTGTAGAGGAGCATGAGTCCTGCAGCGGTGGTAATGTATTCATAAACATGACCTGGCATTAAAAGTGCACAAACAATCGAAGCAGATATTCCCAAAACGGTAATGAGTAAAGTGGGAATAGGTACTTTTAGTTTCCCCTGCCTGCAAAATAATCCAGGCGCATCTCCTTCTTCAGAGAGTGTAACAAGAATGCTGGTAACAGCAAAAAGGGAGGCAACCATTGTCGAAAATCCCGCAATAATTAATGCTCCGTTAAAAAGATGTGGAATAAACGTTAAATTGTAATTGTCTAAAGCATTAACGAATGGACTTTTCTCACCATTAAATTGATTCCATGGAACCATTAAGACCGCAAGTCCGATGGAGAGCATGTAGATGACCATCAGAGTTACCAGCATTACTTTTCCAGCCTTAGGGGCCTCCTTTGGATCCTTTAATTGGGTAGCCATTAAGCCCAGAATTTCAATTCCTCCAAAAGCATAGAAGGCAAAAATAACCCCGGACCATAAACCTAATACACCATGAGGAATTAAATCCTTTCTGCTGTCAGGATATTGAATAGGCCGGTCTCCATCAATCACTCCGAATATCGCTAATAAAGCAATGATAACGAACATTAATATGGCTGCTATTTTTATGACGGCAAGAATATTCTCTAATTTATTTAGTACACCTACCCCGATTAGGACGACCACTAGTCCAAGTAGGGCATAAATACCAGCAAAAGCCCATAGCGGAATCTTTGGGAACCAAAATCGTGAAAAAATAGATAGAGCTGTCATTTGACTGCCCATTATTAAAACCTCTGACACCCAATAGACCCATCCGCTGCTAAATCCAGCCCAGCGGCCGAAGGCTTTTTTCGCATAGGACCGAAACCCGCCCTTTAGAGGTTCTTGTGCAGTCATTTTTGCAAGTGCATCAAAGACCAAATAGGTTCCAGCAGCTGCAAGGATGAAAGCGATAAGAATAGCAGGTCCAGTCATTTTGATGGCGATACTTGACCCTAAGAAGAATCCTGTACCGATTGTACACCCCACCCCAAATAACGAAAGCTGCCACCACTTCATATTTTTTTGTTCATTTTCCCCGCTACTCGATTTGCCCATTCACACTTCTCCCGGTTGCTCCTACTGATTTATCTGTATTGTCCTGGTTATTATATTCAGGGTCATTCTTGCCTAGTTGTTTATTTGCACCGCCCAAATAAACACTTTGATGTTCCTGCTGTTCTTTTCTAAATTTGTTAAAATTTTCGTTTACCATCGTATTCCCTCATTCCTTTTTAATGACATTCTATATGTTAAGATACACGCTCACCAAAAACTTATTCAGCTAGTTCATAAGAGCAATTAGGATTTTGTTGGAATCCCTAAATTAATTACATAATCATGGCCTAAAACATTGAAAATAAAGAGGTACTAGAAAAAGTTGAAATATAAAATGGGCGAAATAGATAAGCAATAAGCCTTGAAAGGGGTTTACTATGTTAACGACAGAGCAGCTTGCTGGTTTTCGTTTGCAATTACTAAAGGAAAAAGAGGAAATAGAAGAGCGCCTCGAGCAAAATGGCCATTATGGTTTAGAACGAGGTCATTTTCATGAATCGATGGGGGAGTTATCAAGTTATGATAATCATCCTGCTGATGAAGGTTCAGAGTTGTATGAACGTGAAAAGGATATTGCGTTAAATGAACATACTGATTTACAGCTAAGAAATATAAATAAAGCACTTGAAGCAATGGAAAATGGTCAGTATGGAAAATGTGAAGTATGTGGGAACGAAATATCTTTTGAACGATTAGAGGCGTTACCGAATACGACCTATTGTAAAGAACATAGTCCAGATCAAGTAGTATCACATGATCGACCTATTGAAGAGGGAGTATTAATGCCGCCGTTTGGGAAATTTGATATGGATACGAAAGATGAGAATGTCGCTTTTGACGCAGAGGATTCTTGGCAGATTGTTGAACAATGGGGAACATCCGACACACCATCAGATTTAGCCTTTCCACAAGAGCACTACAATGATGTTGGGATTGAACCAGATGAAAATGAGGGGTATGTGGAGGACTATGAAAATTTTGTAGGTAACGATATATATGGGAACAATGTTACCGTGTACCCAAACCCACAACATGAACGCTATGAAGAGTCACTTGATGAAGAAGGAATCATGACAAGCTTTGGAGATCTGCCAGCATATGAAAA
Organism: Neobacillus sp. YX16; assembly: GCF_030123505.1. Taxonomy (GTDB): domain Bacteria; phylum Bacillota; class Bacilli; order Bacillales; family Cytobacillaceae; genus Neobacillus. Next base: position 5,057,588 of record NZ_CP126115.1, on the reverse strand, counting down.
AGATCCATATGTGGATGACGATAAATAAACAGAAAAACAGCTTTCGCGTTTGGAAAGCTGTTTTCTCTAATTTTATTCGTTTCTGTATGGCTTTTGTGCAATCGGGAGATCCTTCGCGTTTAAATCGTCATCAGTGGATGTATCAATTTCCCCCTCCATATAGGTGTCGCTTACCTGTTCGTGTGTGGTCGCTAGACCGGTAGACATGACATCATTTTTTTGATAGTCGCTTGTTTCGTAAATACGTCCAGCGAGATCTGTACTGTTGTTTGCAGAATTCTTTTTATCCATGCTGCACACTCCTTAAATAAATTTGGTACAACCGTATTTTCTACGTTTTATTCAAGGATTACTCATACAAAAATTCAAGGGGCTGAAAAGTATGAACAAAGATAAGTATCCATCAAGGGAAGAATTGGATGAGGCTTTCCATTTTCTTCATGACGCGATTAACAGAATTACCGTCGAAGAAGAAGAGGAAGAAATGAAAATGGAGGTTAATGGGAATAATCAGGTAGAGAAATAGAAATTTTTTTTGAGGTGGACTAAATAGATGAGGGAATCCTTAGCGAAGAAAATTGCCTGGATTAGTGTGATTAGTAATATCCTCTTAACATTAGGTAAACTTTTCATAGGCTGGTTTGGAAATAGTGATGCGGTTTTTGCGGATGGAATTCATTCCGCTGCAGATGTTTTTGCCTCTGTTATTGTCTTACTGGTCATTAAACTTGCCAATAAGCCAGCTGATAATGAGCATCCTTATGGTCACGGAAAAGCAGAGGTCATTGTTTCCGGCATCGTAGGAATTTTACTTTTCCTCGTTTCCATTTATGTGGTCTATGAAGGAATCGCTGGATTCTTCCATGAAGTAGCAACACCAAGTTACTTAGCGATGTGGGTAGCAATCATTTCCTATGTTACTAAGATTATTTTGTATCGTTCATCATTAAAGGTGGCAAAAGAGCATAATAGTAAGGCAATTGAAGCCATCGCCTTTGACCACAAAGCAGATATTGTGGCTTCGATTGCTGCCGCGATTGGGGTTCTCCTCTCTATAATGGGCGAACGCTTTGATATTTTTATCTTACAATATGGAGATAAAGCAGCAAGTATTTTTGTAGCTTACTTAATTTTTAAAATCTCCAAGGAAATGTTAATGGAAGCTTTCGATATCTTGCTTGAACGTAATATTGATGCGGCAACATTACAAGAATATATGAATGTAGTGAATGAATTTCCAGAGGTAAAGAGGATTGATCGGATTAGAGCAAGAGAACTTGGTCATTATGTTTTAGTTGATCTGAGAATATCAATTGACCACTTTAAAACCATTAAGGAAGGACATGACCTTGCAAAACAAATCAAAGGGAGAATGATGGAGAGATACGACAATATTGAAGAGGTATTAATTCACTTAAACCCCTATTTTCCTGAATAAATTGTTGTTTGTGCTTTTTTGATTTTGGGTTTATGATAATGGAGTAATAATACGCCCAAGGAGTTGATATTTTTTGAGTTATGCAATAGACCCGGACCCTAGTAGCAGCGGGGAAGTCAGCGTTATCTTTGAATTGGATTCTTCAGGAATATCAGCTCTTAAGAAGGTAGTTTGGCTTCCTCGTACAAAGTAAGTGAGGAGGTTTTATTATGTTGGAGATTTATAAAAGCAGTGAATCAAAAGTACTTGAACAGGTTGAAAAAATTTCAAAGGGCTGCTGGGTTAATATGTACGCCCCAACCGAAGAAGAAATTAATAGGGTTACAGCTGAAGCCAACATCTATGTTGACTTTATCAAGGACGCCCTCGATGACGAAGAACGACCAAGAATCGAACGTGAGGATGGCCAGGTTTATATCATCGTGGATTATCCCTATATTACGCATGATGATGCTGGCTTTCCCATTTATGAGACTATCCCGATAGGAATTGTCTTAACGGAAGAGTGTATTATCACTGTATCCTTAAAGGATACTCCAATCTTAGAAGTTTTTAAGAATAATAAAATAAAAGAGTTTTATACCTTTAAAAAGAACCGATTTGCTCTGCAAATTCTTGCTATTATTACATCCTATTATTTGCGGTACTTGAAACAAATCAATAAAAGAACAAATGAGATTGAACGCGAACTACACCAATCGATGAAAAATAAAGAATTGTATGCATTTCTTGCATTAGAAAAGAGCCTTGTTTATTTCACAACTTCGCTAAAATCCAATAAAGTCGTATTAGATAAAATTCTTCGTTTTAGTTATATCAAAATGTATGACGAAGATAAGGATTTATTAGAAGATGTGATGATTGAGAAAATCCAGGCAATTGAGATGGCCGAGACGTACAGCTCTATTCTAAGTGGGATGATGGACGCATTTGCTTCCATTATTTCCAACAATGTGAATATTGTCATGAAATTTTTAACATCCTTTACCATCATACTTTCATTCCCAACCATCGTTTTCAGCTTTTATGGGATGAATGTGGATTTACCGCTGCAAAATAGCCCACATGCCTTTTGGATATCTATTACTGTTGCATGTGTTTTATCCACTTTAACGGCATTAATCTTTTGGAAAAAGAAATATTTTTAACGTAATACAAGTGAAATTTGTAGGAGGCTCTGGAGTAAATCTTCAGGGTCTTTTTTATGGAATTGAAAAATTTCCCAACTTTTCTAGGTATTTTTTCATTTACATATTCTAAATATTCTAAATAAAATGAATAAACAGGTCCAAGCCTGGAGTTGATAAAGTAGGGGAGAATGTGGATGAAAAAGAGAAAAGTGGTAGGTGCGTCAGTACTTAGCTTTGTAATGGGGGTATCCATGTTTGCGACAGGTGCTTTCGGTCAGCAGCCAAACAGCCAGGAGGAGCCCCTTCGGGTTATTATTCAAGGACCATCCGCTGATAAGGCACAGGCAATGAAAACTGTAGGGGTTCGTTGGGATTTTGGGGCAGAGGGTTTTACTACTACGGTTAACAGCAAGCAATACCAGGCACTATTAAAAAATAAAAACTTAACGATTGAAAGAGTTGAGGAGGTCCAACTGGCACCGAATAAAGAGGCTGCCGCTAAGCCAGGTGGTTCTGCCAATTCTGGTCCAAGTGACCAAACACCGTGGGGAATTCAAGCCATTTATAACGAATCTGCTATTCAGTCAACTTCTGGAGGCGCTGGAATTAAGGTGGCAGTCCTTGATACGGGGGCTAATACAAGTCACGCAGATCTAACAAATAGAGTTGAACAATGTAAGGATTTTACACAGAACAAATCACCGCTTATTGAGGGCAGCTGTTCAGATGGAAATGGTCATGGTACGCATGTAGCAGGGACCGTACTTGCAGACGGCGGAACTGGCCAAGGGATATATGGAGTGGCACCAGAGGCTGATTTATGGGCATACAAAGTGCTAAATAATCGGGGATCTGGTTATTCAGATGATATTGCCTCTGCCATTCGTAAAGCTGCAGATGAGGCAACTAGGACTGGTTCAAAAGTAATTATCTCCATGTCATTAGGTTCTAGTGCAAAGGACACCTTGATTTCAAATGCTGTTGATTATGCCTACAGTAAAGGGGTATTAGTCATTGCAGCGGCTGGAAATGATGGTCCATCAAGCAATACCATTGGGTATCCAGGTGCTCTAGTCAACGCAGTAGCAGTAGCAGCATTGGAGGATGTTCAGCAAAACGGTACATATCGTGTAGCTGATTTCTCTTCTCGAGGCAATCCCGCTACTGATGGTGATTATGTCATTCAAGAACGTGATGTTGAAGTTTCTGCTCCTGGAAGAGCAATCGAGTCTACATGGCATGATGGATCTTACAATACCATCAGCGGCACATCAATGGCTACGCCTCATGTTTCAGGATTAGCAGCTAAAATTTGGGCTGAAACTCCTTCGTTGTCACACACACAGCTTCGTAAAGAGCTTCAGGACAGAGCAAAACTATATGATATTAAAGGCGGTACAGGAGCAGCCACTGGCGATGATTATGCATCAGGCTTCGGATTCCCAAGAGTAAGATAATAGGAAAAAACCATCTGTTTATTGTAAATAGATGGTTTTTTCTATACTATCTAACAATTTTTTAAATAGTCTGAACAAATAAGTGGATGAGGTGGCCTGATTGTTATAAAATGATAGGAAAAAGGAAGAGCTTCTAAAGGTGGTAATACTATGGAATTCGGACCATTAATTAAATTCTACAGGACTCAAAAAGGGATTACACAAAAAGAACTTGCTGCTGGAATTTGCTCTATCCCTCATTTAAGTAAGATCGAGAATAATTCAAAAGATGCTAATGGAGAGACTATTTCCTTACTGCTAGAAAGACTTGAAGTGAGTTTTGATGAAATGGAAGAAAAAGAGGAGTTAATATATAGCCTTCTAAAAGATTTTGGTGAGAAAATTAACTTTTATTTACGTGAGGATATAGAAATAATATTTAATAGGTTAAAAGAAATAGAGCATGTTATCCCATTTTCTGCTCATATGTATTCATATGAATTATATAAATATCGGTATCTATTATTCAAGGGATTACTATCAGAAGCAGACGCCCAACGGGATATTTTATACAAGCAAAAGAAAAATTTTTCCCAACATGAGATGTATTTATTTCGCTATTACAATGCTGTATCCTTAATATTAAAGGGTCATCATAAAAAAGCTGATGAGATTTTTGATGAATTATTTGTGGAAACTAACAATGAAACAACCAATGGAGAACTCCTATACCACTGGGCTTTAGTAAAGAGTGCGCTTGATCAGTCAGGACATGCTATACACTTTGGAAGGTTAGCACTGCAAATCTTTATGAATCAGCATAATTTTTATCGGATTCTTCATACGCTAATGCTGCTTGGAATTAGCTATACTAATTCAAAGATTTATGAGGAAGCGCACGTTTGTTTTAACCATTTAATTCGTAATGCTGAATTGTTAAAGGAAGAAAGAATGCTTCCACAAATCTATCATAATATGGGATACTTGCAGGATAAAATGAACAATGTGAAAGAAGCATTAATCTATTACGAAAAAAGTTTATCTTTACAGCCAGTGAAAAACCAAAACTATCTTGTAACTTTATACGGAATTGGTGAAATCAATTACAAATTATCAGACATGGAGAAAGCAAAGGAATATTTTCTTCAGGTTAAAGAACTTTCCAAAGAAACTGGCATAAAAAAACAAGGTCTTTTAGCTGATTTTTATTTAATTCATATGGATTCCTCTGAGAAGGCAATGAAATACTTAGAAGTAAAGGTAATCCCTTATCTAGAGGGATCAAAAGAACATAAAGAAGATATGATTCGATATTACAGGCTGCTTTCAAAGCACTATAATCAACAGGGGAAATATCTGGAAGCTGTAAATTATCTATCAAAAATTATTTGAGGAGGAAGAAAAATGAAAAAGGCGATTATATTATTATTCTCACTCTCATTACTTGTTCTTGCAACACCTGCAAATGATGGTAACAGTCAAAATATATCCATTGATGTGGCAAAGGTTGAAATAAACAAAGCGGCAGCTGACCCCATTTACCCACCAGTAGGATAATGATAAATTCTTCTCGACAGTCGTCTACTGTCGAGATTTTTTTATTTTCTTCTATATCGTAATTAAAACTAAAAATAAGGGGAAAAGTAGTTTATATGTGTTTAACAAGGAGGAAAAGATTATGAAATCATTTATTGTAGGTTTTCATCAAGAAGACAATGTGGATTCAATGCAGATTCAAAAACTAAGCCAGGAGGACTTTGAAAAAGCAACAGAAGGAGGTACAAGACACCTATTTGATTTAGATACGAATATTGGCTTTTTTGTCTTTTTCGACGCAGAAGATGCCGATGGTGATGTGTCATACATGGTGCTCCAATATGAAGATCCAACAGGAGAGGATGGCAGTGAAGACCCAGTGGGCTGCTATTCCTTCCAATTGAAGGATTTTTATGAATTTACAGCCCTTTATCTAAATGATCTTGAATTTAATGAAGAGGTAAGTGAAGAGGAAGAAGACTATGGGCCAATACATCACCTAGCACATCTTTTATTCCATATTGTTGAAGAGGGAAAAGATCTAGAGGTATGAAACGATGACAAAACCCCCAAATAAATAAGGGGGTTTTGATTTTTACATTATGCCTTTAACACATCATGGTCGACATAACGCTCGCCATTCAATTCACTGATAACATTAATCGCAACCTTTGCGCCGTCACCGGCAGTAACAATGGTATGTACGCTCACACCAGCTACTGTACCAGCTGCCCAAATGCCATCGACATTTGTTTTACCTTCTGCATCTACATCAAGGATAGTTTTTACTCTTGGCTCAGTACCAGGCTTGGTAGTTAAACCTGCTTTTTCAGCTAAGTCTACAAGGAAACCTGTAGCAACAATTACATGCTTTGCTTCATATTCACCGTTTTCAGTTTCCACCTTGATGCCTTCTCCAACTTTGCTAATATTAGTAACAGTAGCCTGGACGATTTCCCCGCCAAATTTAGTTACCTGCTGCTTACCAATTTCAACGAGGTCAGGTCCAGAGATTTCCATCACGCCATAATGGTTTTCAACCCAAGCACGCTTTGTAACTGTCTTATCATTATCAAGTACCAATGTTTTTTTTCCTGCTTTAGCAGTTAATAACGCAGCGCTCGCACCTGCTGGTCCAGCACCAATCACAACAACATCTAACATGTAAAAACCTCCATTCGAATAATTAGCATACAAAAAAAGTGTAACCTAATGTATTGGAAAAGTAAAAATCACTGCTCAGTGCATAAAAAAGAACCATCAAAACAAACGATGGTTCTAGTCCATTATTGCTCTTTTACGTTTAAGTATTGCTGGCGTTTCATTTCTGGTTTTCGAACTTGCATGAAGTAGTAGAGAACGGCCCCAATAAGAATGTAGAAAGAACATAGGAAGTATAAGGAGCTAAAATCCATTTTTGCTGCAATTAATCCAACCAAGAATGAACCTAACGCAATCCCAATATCATAGATTGATAGGAATGTAGCTGTAGCTAAACCGCGTTTTCTAGGTGCAGCGTTTTGAATGGCAATTGTTTGGAAGGTTGGGAAAAGGGTACCCCATCCTAAACCAATCATTCCGGCTGAAACGAGGAACGTAATCGGTCCGCTGCTTTGACTTAAGACAAACATACCAATTGCAAACAAGACGATGGAAGGGAACACAATGACATTAGGGCCATATTGATCCAGCCATCTTCCCGTAAAAGGTCTAGACATTAATAAAATAATCGCATACACCACAAAGAATAGACTTGAGACTTCGGGAACATGTATTTCATTTGCATAGACAGATACGAAGGAAAGCAGGGCAGAATATACAATAGCTAAGAAGCTGCCTACGATGGCAATCGATACTGCAGAAGGTTCAAAAAAGCTTTTCAATGAGAAAGCCGGAACAATAACCTTTCGATTAGGTTCTTCAGTATTTTTTAATTTGACGGTAAGACCAGTGATTAGCGCCCCAATCGCAACAATGACAGTCAGGATAAACATTGTTTTAGCTCCCCATTGTTGGATGGCTGTCAACCCCACAAATGGTCCTAAAACCATTGCCATATTTGTTGACATTACAAAGTATCCCATTCCTTCACCTCGTCGTGAGCTGGGGATAAGGTCTGCGACAATCGCTCCTACTGCGGTAGTGGCCATTCCAAAGCCTACTCCGTGCAATAAACGAATGATAAGGAAGCCTGTTACCGTTTTTGGGAAAAAATATAAAAGTGAAGCAGCTGCGAAAATAATAAGAGCCGTTAAAAGCACTTTTCTATTGCTGCCACGTTCAAGCCATTGACCGGCTAGCGGTCTTGATATGATGGCCGAAAGCAAGAATACAGTTGTCATTAACCCCGCCTGTGATGCGTTGCTATCAAATTCCTGTAAAGCATATATAGGCAAAGTAACGAGCAGGATATAAAATGTTAAAAATAGAAAAAAGTTACTTAAGGAAATATTAATAAAATCCTTCGTCCATAATTTAGGTTTGTTCATTTTTTGCACTCCTTTTACAAAAGCTGTTTTAACCAAACGCTTTGTAATGTTAATAATTCTTGTTGTGAGGCTTCTGGAAAACTCTTTAATAATGCCTGATTGCACTTCGTAACAGCATGTTCCCAGATGGGAAATTCCTTTACTGCTTCATCCGTTAATTGGATAAACTTTTCACGTTTGTCCTTGCCAGGAATTTGTCTTACATACCCTTGTTTAACTAGACGTTGAATCGTCCGGGTCATAGGAGGTGCTTCAACAAATAAATACTCAGAGAGTTCTTTTTGGGTTAGTGAGCCTTTTGTATGTAAAACAAAAAGGACAGACCACTGAGCACTATACAATCCAAAAGGCTTTAAAGCTTCATTTAGTTTATTGGTTAATTGTCGGGAAAGTTGATGAAGAGTATGAAATAAGGCGTGGGTAGTCAAATAAGTTCACTCCAATATTAATATATATATAATGGTTACCTGGGTAATTATTATGTTTACCTAGGTAACTATATCGAGTTTAGAAAGAAATGTCAAGGAATGAAGTCTATAGTGGCAGTTGGCGAGTAAACCACATAATTTCGCGAGTAAATGGTTAAATTACGCGAGTAAAATGGCTTTTTTTGCGAGTAAATCAGAAAATCTCGCGAGTAACTCACAAAAGTTATTAAAAAATCCGCGGAATTTTCCGCGGATCTGTTTTAACGATGAACATTAAAGTATCTCGCCTCTGGATGGGCAAATACCATGGCTGATACGGATGCTTCTGGCTCCATCATGCAGCCTTCCGTTAATTCAATCCCAATTTCCTCAGGATGAATTAATGCAAATAATTTCTTCTGATCCTCTAATTCCGGGCATGCTGGATAACCAAATGAGAAGCGCTGCCCCTGATATTTAGCTGTAAATCGATCCTGCATGGTGAACGTTAGCGGGTCTGGGAAACCCCAGCGATCGCGCATTTGACGATGAATCAACTCTGCAAAGCCTTCTGCTGATTCAAGTGCTAAAGCTTGAAGGGCATGACTCTCAAGGAAACGGCCTTCAGCCTTTAACTGGTCTGCCTTTTCACGGATTCCTCTTCCCGCAGTTACCGTAAAGAAACCAACATAATCTTTCTCCCCACTGTCAACTGACTTTACAAAGTCTGCTAAACATAAATGAGGTGCAGATTCCTGACGTGGAAAATCAAATGTTTCAATAACAGTATTAGGCTCTTCTGGATCATAAATAAATATCTTATTCCCATCAGACTGAGCAGGGAAGAATTGATAGACAGCAGCTGGTAAAATCCAATTACCCTGTTTAGCATCTGCTAATAATCCATCAACTACTTCTTTTACTTTTACAGCTTTTTCATTCTTTTCAGCAAGTAAATTTGCAATTTTTCCTTTCACCCCTAGGTGGTGTCCAATTAACATTTGCATATTAATATAAGGCTCAATATGGGATAGGGAATAGGTTTTTAAGATATGTTTCTTAGTATCCATCGGTGTGAAAACCGGTACTTCTGTCGAAACAGATGGTCTTGTTTTAACTGCGGTGGATACAGCTGAACGAATAGGCAAATCGCGCGGAAGTTCAATCGCGGCTAGTTTTTCCCTTTTTTCAGCAATCAGTTTTTCGTGCTCTTCTGGAGATTGAAGCTGATTCGCGAGCGATAATCCAGTCATAGCATCCTTGGCATAAAGAACAAGTCCATCATACTCTTTTGCAATTTTGGTGTCGGTGAACTTTCTAGAAAGAGCAGCTCCTCCTACCATGATTGGAGTTGAAATTCCAGCTTCTTTCATATCCTGTGCTGTTAACACCATTTGCTGTGCAGATTTCACCAGCAAGCCAGATAATCCAACGATGTCCGGTTTTTCCTTTTGAATCACTTGAACCAATTCAGTTGGTGTTACTTTAATTCCTAAATCATGCACATCATAACCGTTATTGCTAAGAATAATGTCAACAAGGTTTTTTCCAATATCATGAACATCGCCTTTTACTGTTGCTAAGATGACCTTCCCTTTGGAAGAAGAAACATCACCTTTTTCCATATAAGGTTCTAAATAAGAGACAGATGCCTTCATAACTTCAGCACTTTGGAGAACTTCTGCAACAATCAGCTGATTTTCGTTAAACAGTCTTCCTACTTCTTTCATGCCTTCCATTAATGGTCCATTAATGATATCAAGCGGAGCAGGGTACTTTTCAATTGCTAAAGCCAAATCTGGCAAAAGACCTTCCTTCGTACCTTCGACCACGTAGTAAGAGAGTCGTTCTTCCAAACTCATATTTGGTACGGTACTCTTTGTCTCTTTCTTCTTGCCTCGATAAAATTCAGTAAAGGTAGCTAAGGTTTCATCTGTCGTGTTAAATAAAAGGGCTTCTGCTAATGTGACTTCTTCCTTTGAGATAGAAGCGAACCTTTCGAGTTTTTCAGTATTTACAATCGCATAATCAAGCCCTGCTAAAGTACAGTGGTATAAAAACACCGAGTTTAATATTTCTCTGCCAACAGGCGGAAGACCAAAGGATACATTGCTAATTCCAAGAATGGTTTGTGTCTTAGGAAGATGTTCCTTGATTAACTTAATACCTTCCACCGTTGCTTTTGCAGATCCAATATACTGTTCATCACCTGTACCAACAGGAAAAACAAGTGGGTCAAATATTAGATCCTGGGGCTTTAAACCATACTTGTTGACGAGAATGTCATGAGATCGCTTGGCTATTTCCAATTTCTTTTCAGCTGTAACACCCATACCTTTTTCATCAATCGTACCAACGACGACAGCAGCACCGTATTTATGGATTAATGGAACAACTGCCTCAAATCTTTCTTCGCCATCCTCAAGATTAATCGAATTAATAATCGCTTTTCCTTGAGAATACTTGAGTGCTTTTTCGATTACTTTTTCATCTGTAGAATCGATCACTAGCGGAGCTTTTATTTTCTTAACTACTTCAGGAATGAAATTCTCCATGTCGGTTAATTCATCACGATCAGGGTCAGCAAGACAGATGTCAATAACATGTGCGCCGCCTTTAACCTGTGCACGTGCAATCTCGGCTGCTTCTTCAATCTTACCCTCGTTAATTAGGCGTTTGAATTTTCGAGAGCCAATGACGTTTGTACGTTCTCCGACCATAATCGGACGTAGTGTCGGGTCATCGTAAACGAATGGTTCAATTCCTGATACCATATGGAAATCAGAAGACTGTGCCTCGCGTGGTGAGAACTTTTTCATCTCTTCTGAAATTGCTCGTATATGATTTGGTGTTGTACCACAGCAGCCGCCGACAATGTTTAACCAGCCATGCGCTGCAAAGTCTGCAAGCTTTTTCGCTAACGTTTTAGGGGTTTCATGATAATGTCCTTCTTCATCAGGAAGCCCAGCATTTGGATAACAAATAATCGCTGTTGAAGCAAGATTGGAAAGGGAGCGGACATGCTCCTGCATAAATTCTGGACCTGTCGCACAATTTAGTCCCACTGCTACAGGTTTCATATGTTCCAACGAAATATAAAAGGATTCGATCGACTGTCCTGCAAGGGTTGTACCCATCGGCTCAATGGTACCCGAAACGATTAAGGGAAGAACCTTGCCTGTTTTATCAAATGCATTTTTAATCCCAATAAAGCCAGCCTTTACATTCAGCATATCCTGACTTGTTTCAAGCAGCAGGAGGTCAACACCACCGTCAATCAGCCCAATTGCTTGTTCCTCATAAGAAGCAGCGAGTGCTTCAAAGGTGGTTCCGCCTGTAACGCTTAGCGTTTTTGTCGTCGGTCCCATTGAACCGGCAACATATCGCGGCCAGTCAGCTGTTGAAATTTTCTCAACTTCCTTTTTGGCAATTTGACCGGCAATTTTATTTATTTCATAAGCCTTAAAGCCTAGATTGTAGTCATCAAGAACAATGCTTGTGGCCCCGAAGCTGTTCGTTTCAATAATATCAGCACCAGCCTCCAAGTATTCACGATGAATTTTCGCGATTGTCTCAGGAGCTGTTACATTCAGATACTCATTACAGCCCTCGTATTGCTCGCCGCCAAAGTCTTCTGCTGTTAAATTTGCATCCTGGATCATGGTGCCCATGGCGCCATCCATTACAAGAATCCGTTTTTTAAGTTGTTCACTGAATGGAGCTTTCAACATAGTTGTTCCCCCTTACTTGACTTGCACGCTGTTTGGCATATATAGCTAATTCTGTTGTTAGTTCATACCGTAAAAATGGTGTGATTAAATAAATCCCATTGAATAAATCAAGTGCTGTGTCAATTAATGATTTCGTGATTTCAATTCCTTCACGGGCTGCTTGATGCGGTTGATCATTTAATGCTGCCATCCTTTCACGAATGGCTTGTGAAATCTTTATTCCTGGTACTTCATTATGGAGGAACTCAGCATTTCTGCTTCCTGTTAAAGGCATTAACCCAATGTAAATAGGTGCATTAAGGTGTTTTGTATGTTCATAGACTTCAATTAATTTTTCTTCAGAGAAGACAGGCTGTGAAATGAAATAATCAGCACCGTATTCTATTTTTTTCTCAAGACGTTTAACTGCCTTTTCTACTGAACGAACATTTGGATTAAAGGCACCGGCAATGCTAAAAGCGGTTTTTTGTCCTAGGTCTTTTCCTGAAAATGATAAGCCTTCGTTCAATTGTTTAATCATTTGTATTAACTCAAATGAAGAAACATCATAGACAGACGATGCACCTGGAAAGTCCCCAACTCGGGCTGGGTCACCTGTGATTGCCAGAACATCATGCATTCCTAAGGTATGAAGCCCCATTAGGTGAGATTGCAAACCAATAATATTCCTATCTCTGCAGGCAATATGGATAAGCGGTCGCATCCCTAATTCTTGTTTAACAAGATAACCTAAAGATTCATTGGAAATCCTTACCTGAGCCAAAGAGTTATCTGCCATCGTAATCGCATCAATTCCTGCTTCTTTCAAAGCCTTTGCGCCTTCAAAAAATTTGCTGGTATCAAGCTTTCTTGGAGTATCTAATTCTACGATAACCGAGGGACGTTCTTTAACGATTTCCTCAAGAGGCTGGTGATCCCTTTTAGCAGCACTTTGTTCAATGATGATCTTCTTCGTTTTTAATTTAACTACTTTTTCGGTAATAGGCACGCTATTTTTTAGTTCTGACGCAAATGCCTGGATATGCGCCGGTGTCGTACCGCAGCATCCGCCAAGCAAACGCACACCCTCCTGACGGAAGCTTTGGCCGGATTTTTTAAAATAATCTGCGTCACCCTCATAATGGAATATCCCGTCTGTATAGGCTGGCAGACTCGCATTCGGGTAGGCAGAAAGAAAGCTACGTTTAGGCAATTCAATCTGCTCAAGTGTTTTCAGCATATGATGTGGACCAAGCCGACAATTCAAGCCAATGACATCAGCGCCAAGGCTTTCAAGCCGCGTAAAAGCTTCATTAATCGGTGTTTGATCTTGTAAAATTCCTAACTCCTGAAGTGAGACCTGTGCAATAATCGGAAGCTTTGTTTCTTTTCGAGCGATTGTAAGAACTGTCTCTAGTTCCTCAAGGTCGTAAAAGGTTTCTAATAAAATCCCATCTACCTCTTCAAGCAATAGGCAATAGAGCTGTTCACGGAAACTACGCTTTAATTCTTCTATTGATAATGCACTAGGCTTAATCCCACGGTTACCGCCGACTGTACCAAGAACATAAGCGTTTTGCTGAGCTGCTAATTTTGCATTCTGGACGGCTGCACTATTTATTGCTTTTACAGAGTCCTCTAAACCATATCTTTGCAGTTTTAAATAATTTGCCGCATAAGTGTTTGTTTGAACCACGTCAGCACCGGCATCAATATAGGCTTTATGGATTTCCTGTATCTTTTCTGGATGTGATAGGTTTAGTTCTTCAAGACAACTATCCTTTCCAAACGAGTAGAGGAGAGTACCCATGGCACCATCAGCAATTAAGATTTGCTTTTCTAATTTTTCTAATAGACTCATATTATCGGCCTCTTTGTACTGTCAGTTGTTGTTCATTTACCACTTGAAGGGCTTGTGAAAAATCCTTTATTAAATCATCAGGATTCTCTAAACCAACAGAAAGGCGGAGTAGACTATTTTTGATTCCCCGTTTTTCTCTCTCTGCTTGAGGCATGGCAGCATGTGACATTTTAGCTGGATAGGATAAAATGGATTCTACCGCGCCAAGACTCACTGCAAATACAGGTAATTTTACATTTGAGACAAAGGTCCTTAGAGCTTCTTCATCATAGAGTTCGAATGATAATACAGCACCTGCTCCAGCAGCCTGTTCTTGTTGCAATGCATGCTGTGGATGATTTTTAAGAGCTGGGTAATATACCTCTTCAATAAGAGGATGTTCCTCTAGGAACTCAGCAATCTTAAGAGCTGATTTTTGTGATTGTTCTAGTCTGACATGAAGGGTTTTTAATCCCCTAAGTACAAGCCAGGCATCTTGTACCCCAAGTACAGCACCAAAGGAATTCTGTAAGGAGTACAGTCTCTTTCCTAACTCTTCATCATTTACAACCGCGAGGCCAGCAACCACATCACTATGACCAGATAAGAACTTAGTTGCGCTATGAAGAACTACATCCGCTCCAAGCTCTAAAGGTCTTTGGTACTCAGGAGTTAAAAAAGTGTTATCTACATAAGTAATGGCATTAATTTCTTTTGCCAAATTACTAATTGCTTTAATATTCGTAACCTTTAATGTAGGGTTAGACGGTGTTTCAACATAGAATGCTTTGGTGTTAGGTCTAATGGCAGCCTTTACTTGATAAAGGTCTGTCATATCTACAAATGTATGTTGTATTCCGAAACGAGTCAGTACCTCTGTGACCATTCGATACGTTCCGCCATACACATCCTCAGTAATAACGATATGATCCCCGGAAGAAAGAAGGAGGAAGGCTGTTGAAATAGCTGCCATTCCCGATGAAAAAGCAAAGCCTCTTGTTCCACCCTCTAATTCGGCAATTACATCCTCGAGTGCTTCTCTTGTTGGGTTTGCACTTCTAGCGTAATCGTATTTTCCGAAACTTTCGATATCAAACTGATGGAAGGTTGATGCATGCTGAATTGGTACACTTACGGCTCCAGTGTTTGGATCGACTTTATGCTGATTATGAAGGAGCTTAGTTTCAAAACTATAATCTTCTAAACTCATTATCTAATCACTCCTTCTTTTAATTTAGCTAATGCCTGTTCAAGATCTTGAATGATATCAGTAGGATCTTCAAGGCCTACAGAAAACCTCAATAACCGATTACAAACACCTGACTGAATTCGAATTTCTTCTGGAATATCAGCATGGGTTTGGGTTGCAGGGTAGGTAATAAAGCTTTCGGTTCCGCCAAGGCTTTCCGCAAACGTAATAAGTGAAAGTTCTTGCAGGAATGGGTTAATCAAGGACTCATCCTGTAAGCGGAAGGAAACCATTCCACCTCTCCCTGGGTAAAGGACATCTGTTACTCCTTCGTGAGCAGAAAGGTATTCCACGATGGTCTGTGCATTGCTTTCATGTCGCTGCATACGAAGGGATAAAGTTTTCATTCCGCGCATCACCAGCCAAGAATCAAAAGGACTTAGGACCCCGCCTGCACCGTTATGATGAAAAGCCAGCGCCTCACAAATTTCTTTCCCCTTAGCAACAATAAGTCCAGCAAGGACATCATTATGACCGCCTAAGTATTTTGTAGCACTATGAATAACAATATCCGCTCCAAGCACGATAGGCTGCTGGAGAAGCGGGGTATAGAAAGTATTATCCACAATCAGGATAATTCCGTTCTTCTTGGCAATTTTTGAGACAGCACTGATGTCAGACTGCTGCATAAGCGGATTGGTCGGAGTTTCAAGGAAAATTGCTTTGGTTTGTGGAGTAATCCTGCTTTCAATTTCTTCTGGACTACAAGTATTCACATATTGAGTCTGCAGTCCCCATTTTTTAAAGCCCTGTTCTAGTAAACGATAAGTTCCTCCGTATAAATCCTCGCTCACAATCCACTCGTCACCAGACTGAAATAGGGAAAGGATCGTAAAAATAGCTGCCATACCCGAACTACAGGCAAATCCTTGATCTGCCCCTTCTAAATCAGCTATCGCCTTTTCTAATAGCTGCCGAGTAGGATTTCCTGTCCTTGAATAATCATATCCTGTTGATTGGCCAATGCCCTCGTGACGGTAAGCTGTTGAAAAGTAAACAGGAGGATTAACGGTGCCTGTCACCTTATCACTTCTATTTCCAATTTGAGCTAACTTCGTATCAATTTTATATACCATTTCCTAATCCTCCTCCTTTATAAAAACAAAAAAAGTCTTCTATAAGAAGAAGACTTTTGGATGCACATTCGCACAGGTCATTCTTCTTATCTCACAAGTTACCTAATAACTTGATGGACTTAGCACCTTTTCAATGATAAAAAATGTCATTGAAGGTTGCTGAGACTTCATAGGGCCATTCCCTCAGCCTCTCTTGATAAGAAAGTATAATATTTAGACTTTTTATAAAATTTACTACACTAAAGCAGAAGTGTCAATTACTATTTTCAGAATATCATTTATAAAGGAAGACTTTTAAATTATCCTTACAATCGATGGTTGCTAGTAAGACGTTGTCTATTTCCGTATTATGTTGGTTTTTTAGATTATGAATAAGCCAATCCTCTTTTTTATTGAGATGTGTTAATTCTTGAAAATTAATTCTGCCTTCTTTAACAATTGTTTTAGGGAAATCAAAGGGTTCGGTGACCAAGTTATAGGTTGATGGGGTGATTGCTTCGTATTTTGGATCCAAAAAAACAGAAACCTTCCCATCGGCTTCCCATAATGCTAGGGCAACTTTGCTGACATCTTCTACTTTTTCTTCCCGTAATTCTTCTAATAAAATATCGATTGATATTCTAGCTTTATTTAACCCTTTAAAGATAATCTCTCCGTCTTTAACAAGTGTAATCGGAGGAGGAGTAATTAGTTTTCTAATTCGCGGCCATTTCATTACAGTATAGACACTTCCAATATACAGAATTACCAACACCACTGTAGTTGTAAGGGAACCTTTTAGCCCAAGATGTTCATCGGACAATGGATGGGCAATAATGTTCCCGATAATTAGTGCAATTACGAAATCAAGCAGTCTTAGCTGCGCAATGGAACGCTGGCCCATCGCTTTTGCAACTAGTATTAAGAAAAAATAGCCTACCACCGCACGTAGAATCCACTCTATTGTCGTTAAGGATTCCTGACTATGAAAGAAATTCATTCAATGACACATCCTCTAATCGTTAAGTTAATTTTCTAAAAACTTAACACAAACCGGGTGTGGTACTTTAATATCAGATTTCAAAAGAGTTAGTTTTCCGGTATTTTCATCTCGTGAGAATAACACCAAATTGCTTGATTCTTGATTGGAGGCAACAACGAATTTTCCCGTCGGGTCTATTGAAAAATCCCTTGGCCAGTCTCCCTCAGTTGAAGTACGCTCCAAGAAACTAAGTTCCCCTGTATCCTCGTTGACCTGGAAGACAGCAATACTATTATGACCGCGATTTCCTGCATAAACAAAGCGGCCATCCTTAGAAATATGAATCGCACTGCCTTGGTTATTTTCTTTGAAATCCTCCGGAAGGGTAGAAATATACTGTTTTTCAGTGAAATGTCCATTTTCGGAATGATAGTTTAAAGCAATTACCTCGGAGCTGAACTCTGTCATAAGATAAGCAGATTTACCATTAGGATGAAAAGCTAGGTGTCGTGGACCACTTCCAGCTTTTATTGGCAGCAGGTTTGTTTTTTCAAGTGTGCCATCGTCATTTACTTGATAGGTTATAAGTGCATCTGTTCCCAGTTCAACAACTGCTAAATATTTTTCATCGGGGGTTAGTCCTGCGTAATGAGTATGCGCTTTTTCTTGTCTTGGGTCAGGTCCAGAACCCTCGTGTTTGACGCTGGATACAGCGGGCTGAAGTGATCCATCTTTTGAATCAAGAGTAAGAGACTCTACATTACCTTTATGGTAATTGGCAGTAAAAACATATCTGTTTTTACTATCAACACTGACATGGCATGGCGGCGATCCTTCTTGTGCCTGCTCATTTATGGAGGTTAACTCACCGCCTGCTTCAATTGAAAAAGCAGCAAGGCCGCCAAGCTCGCCTTTCTTCATAACAGAATATAAATACTGCTGATTATCGCTTATTGATAAGTAGGTAGGGTTTTCTAAAGTCGCAGCCAGTTTAATATCGACAATTGTTTTTTCGATGGTGTCTAACTTGAAAGAATAAATACCTTTACTCTCTCCTTTTGTATAGGTTCCAATATAGCCTGTGTAATGGTTATTTTCAGTCATCATTTATCTCCTCTATTTAAGTTAATCATTTTATTTTATCAAACTATCCGAAAATTATTAAACGCTTTGTTTGAGAAAGAAAAAAGTCCACAGATAATAATCCGTGGATATTGAGAAATGTATATTCATTTTGAAGATTGAACCAGTTGAATCTTATTAAAAACAAGATGACACAAATAGTAATTGCAATAGGCAAAAACACAGAAAATAAATAGAAAAGTAACGGACCAAGTATATAGAATCAATACCATCAAAACAAATAAAACAATTACAGACAGAGTAACAAAGAAATATCTAACTGAAAAGAACAGAGAGTTCTTTATAGCAGTCAGCCAATTGACATTATAATTGGCAATGGTTGAAAAAATAAAAATAGTAATGAATAGAATGACGATACCGATTAAAGACAAAACCGGTAAGAGAATATACTGGAAAGTACCGAGATTTTTCATTAACATAAAATCAAGATAAAACACTCCGGCAAAAACAATCCAGATTATCCCTAAGATAAAACTTTGTTTAAAGTTCTCTTTGAAATATTGAAAAAAGGAACGAAAGACACTGTAGTCTTTATGCAAAATCCATTGGCGAATGACACAGAACATGGCAACGGAAGCAGGGAAAATCGTAATGACCGGCAGACAAAATAACAACCAGAGGATATTTAATTGGAAAAAAGCGGTTACAAACTCAAGTACTTTGAATAACTGTTTCATATTCTCACCATGTTTCCTCATCAAAGATGTAAATTAAACACCCCGTTACCTAATAGGGTGTTTAATTTTGTTTAGAAAGTAAACTAATTGAAGGGGTATTAACTAACTAAGTTCGGCTTTTTCACTTCTGCAGTAGAATTTCGTATAATCAACTCTGGTTCGTATATGATAGACTGTGGATTACTGCTGCTGTTCCCTTCGACTGCTGAAACAATCCACTTCGCAGCTTCAATACCCATCTCCATTTTCGGGTGGGAAACAGATGTTAATTTTACCTCGGTTGCCTCTGCTAAGAAGGAGTCATCATACCCAACAATGGAAACATCCTCTGGGACACTCAAATCAAGGCCTCTTAACATTTCAATAACACTTAATGCTGATTGGTCATTATAGCACACAATGGCTGTAGGCATTTTTTCATTTGTATAAAAATGCTTTAATTGTTCTACTATTTTGCTATGCTGATCTTCTGTTGTATAGGTAATAACCATATCTGGAAAGAACGTTATTCCGTGCTCTCTAAAAGCCCGGATAAAGCCTTGCATCCGGTTAACCCCTTGAAGGTCATCCGTTTTGAAAATCCCTATTATCTTTTGGTGGCCTAATTTAATTAAATGTTCGGTAGCAATAAAGCCGCCATGCTCATCATTCATAATAATATGAGGCGGCATCAGCTGTGAATAGTATTGGTTAATCATTAGATAAGGGGTATTGTTTTGTTCAAGTTCTAAATAGTAACTAATATTAGGATTATAATTGCTGCTTTTTGTTGGTTCAACAATTAGCCCATTAATATTTCTGCTCAACATTGTTTGCAGGCATTGTTTCTCTTTTTCTACATCATTGTCTGTACATGCAAATGTTAAGGAATATCCCTGGGTTGTTAAATAGGACTCAATACCTTTAATAATAGAAGGGAAGATATAATCTGAAATATAGGTTGTTATTACACCAATATTTTTCCCGTTTCCATTTGAGATTTGAACCTGATGCTCGACGGGTTCTTTTTTTAATGAACAAAACGTCCCTGCTCCTTGTTCACGATAGAGCCATCCTTCGTGAACTAAATCTCCAACAGCCTGGCGAACGGTGTGTCTAGAGACACCAAACATTTTAACAAGTTCATTTTCGGAATAGATTTTTTCACCTGGTTTGACGATTCCACTAGTGATCCATTCTGTTATTTTCTCTTTTACCATATTATACTTGGTTTTTTGTGCCACGGTTTCACCACTTTCAACTTGTATACTAAATTGTTAAGTTATACGTACAACGAATAATGTATAGTCTTATATTATCAAATAGAATAATTATTTGCTATGGTTAAATTATACACGGATAAAGTTATTGTTAAACACGTACGGACATAAATAAAAATTTTTAATAAAAGCGATTGACATGTACGAACAGGCATATTATTATTTGAAGTGTAGAGAATACGCTTTCAAAGTTTCATAGAAGTACAGCTTTTGAAAAATAGAAGGTATTTCTATTATTACGTTTATGAAAAATAGAGTCTAGGGGGTCTTAAATGTAATTATTCAACATGTACGTACATATAAAATCCGGTAACTTATACTTTCATTTTTTTTAAAAAAGTGGTTACGCTTTCAAAGGTTTTCATGAAATTGTTTTATTCTTAAAAAATTATAAAATAGTTTGTGGAGGGATTCAATTGTTTAAAATATCTAAAAAATTCGGAGTTATGACGCTGCTTGCATTATTGATTATCAGTACGATTCTTAGTGGTTGTGCTAGCAAGGAAAGCACCTCAGGTAAGACTAAGGACGGAAAAACAGCCATTACATTTATGTTTAGAGGTCAGCCTAAAGAACTTGAAGCTTATACAGCTACTGTGAAAAGATTTGAATCGTCACATCCAGATGTTAAAGTTACATTGGTTCAAGTTGCTCCAGATCAATATGATACGAAGCTAAAAGCAGCGATTGCTGGTAAGAAGATTCCAGATGTTTTCTTCTATAACCCAGCTCAAGTTAAAGCATATGTTAACTCTGGTGTTTTAAAAGATATTACTGAATTCGTTGAAGGGTCAGAAGATGTTAAAATCGACGATATTTGGGAAAAAGGTATCGCAAAATATCGCTTTGATGGCGAAACACTTGGTGAAGGTGCAATTTACGGATTGCCGAAAGACTTAGGTCCATTTGCATTAGGTTACAACAAAACAATGTTTGAAGAAGCAGGAATTCCACTTCCTGACAAAGATAAGCCTTATTCATTGGAGCAATTCATTGAAGTAGCACAAAAATTAACAAAAGATAAAAACGGCGATGGAAAAAATGATCAATTTGGTGCTGGATTTAACATTCAATGGGCATTACAGCCAATTGCTTGGAGTAATGGTGCAGACTGGATTGATGAAACTGGCACAAAAGTAACGATTGATACTCCTGAATTTGCTGAAGCGGTACAATGGTTTGCAGATCAACAAAATAAATACGAAATCACTCCTTCTATTGCAGAAGCACAAACACTAGATACGTATCAAAGATGGATGAAAGGCGAATTAGCGTTCTTCCCTGTTGGACCATGGGATATGGCAACATATGCAGAACAATTAAAGTTTGAATATGATTTAATTCCATGGCCTGCTGGTAAAACAGGTAAACCTGCTGCTTGGGTTGGATCATTAGGAATCGGTGTAGGAGCTACAACGAAAAATGCAGAAGCAGCTGCTGAGTTAGCAATGTACCTATCTGCTGACCAAGAAGGACAACAAGCATTAGTAGACGCTCAAGTTCAATTGCCAAACAGCGTAACAGTTGCACAAGAATGGGCTGCTGATACATCTATTAAACCTGCAAATAAGCAAGAGTTCTTAGATATTATCAATGATTATGGACGTGGATTCCCTGCTGAAAAGACTTACACAGCTGAATGGTATGATGAATTCTTTAAGAATATCCAGCCAGTTCTTGATGGAAAGATGACAGCTGAAGAATACGTGAAAGAAGCTCAACCTAAGATGCAAAAATTATTAGATGCTGCAATCGAGCAAGAAAAGAAATCTTCTAAGTAATAAAATAAATTGATGCTCTGACATAGTGTAAATGGTGCTAGTTATAAGAAATCTGCTAGCACCATTTATTCCTTTTATCTAAATTTTTTATTAAGGCTGTGTTAAAGGTAAATGCTAATTTTAGAACTCTGTTGATTTGTGCGGAAGGCGCGAGACTCCTGCAGGAGGACGGGACAGGGGAGACCCCGCAGGCGCTTTAGCGCCGAGGAGGCTTCCCGAACCGCCTGCGGAAAGCGAAGCGCCTGGAGCACAAATCAACAGCCCAATTAAACACAGCCTTTATTATAAGAAATTTAGAAATAGGGAAATGTTCATTCATGTTTTGAAAGGGTGAGGAAAGATGAAAGCTACGTCCAAACTGTATCGGACAGAACAAAGAAACGCCTATATTTTCATTGCAGCACCTGTCATAGGATTCCTCATATTTGCTATGGCTCCCCTCATTTATTCTATCTATGGTGCTTTTACTGACTGGGACGGTCTAGGACAAATGAACTTTATTGGACTAGAAAACTTTATTAATGTATTCCAAGATGAGTATTTCTATAAGTCTATGTTTAACACTATTTATATGATGCTGGGAATTCCGATTGGTATTGTGCTGGCATTATTGCTTGCTCTTGCCTTAAACCGAGGAATTCCAGGAACGAATACATTTAGGGTGCTATACTATATTCCAGTTGTATCTTCTATCGCTGCGATCTCTATTTTATGGCAGTGGGCTTACAATGGGGATTACGGGTTAGTAAACCAGTTCCTTGCTCTATTTGGAATTGAAGGTCCAAACTGGCTGCAAAATACTTCTACCGTTAAACCAGCATTAATTATCATGGCAGTTTGGAAGGGTCTAGGCTATACGATGCTTCTATACTTAGCCGCACTGCAAAGCGTACCAAAATCATTTTATGAGGCAGCAAAACTAGACGGTGCTAATGCATTTCAAGCGTTTTGGCATATTACACTGCCAATGGTGAAACCAGTAACATTCTTTATTATTGTCACGAATATTATTGGCGGCGCCCAAATCTTTACTGAGATTAACGTTATGACACCAACAGGCGGTCCTGAATATAGTTCAGCATCCGTTGTATTTTATGTTTGGCAAAAAGCATTTGGTAACTTCCAATTAGGTTATGCATCTGCAATGGCCTTAATACTGGGACTTTTCATCTTTATTATTACCCTAATCCAATTTAAGATAAATGAAAAATCATCCTTTGAATTGGATTAATAACAGATGATTAACAGAGTAATAGAAAGGGGCATTTAATAATGGAAGTTGCAATTGCAGATAAAAAGAAAGTTAAAGCAGAACCAATGTCTGAAAAGAAAAAAAATAGAATTACAAGTATCTTTGTTTTTGCTTTTCTAAGTGTAGGAGCTATCTTCATGGTGGCACCGCTGCTATGGATGTTTTCAACTTCACTTAAATCAAAAGAAGATGTATTTGCCTTACCTCCAGTATGGATTCCTGAAACGATCTCTTTTGCTAAGTATGCTGAAATCTGGTCTATGGGGCCGTTGTTATCAGGTATTAGTAATAGCTTAATCGTTGCGATATCGGTGACCATTATTGGAACATTCACATCCAGCTTAGCTGCCTTTGCTTTTGCAAAGCTGCAGTTCCGCGGAAAAAATAAAATATTTTTACTATTATTTGCATCTGTAATGATTCCGTATCCTGTCATTATGATTCCACAGTTCATCATGTTTTCTTCTGTGGGATGGATTGATAGTTTATTACCATTAATCATTCCAGGATTGTTTGGTAACATATTCATGATTTTCTTCTTACGACAGTATTTATCAAGTATTCCTACATCTATTATAGAAGCGGCAAAGATCGATGGGTGCTCTTATTTTCAAATCTTTTACAAAATTATCTTTCCGTTGATTAAGCCTGCTGTTGCTGCACAGTTAATCTTGTGGTTCATGGGAATTTGGAATGATTACTTAGGTCCAATCCTGTACTTGAATTCTCCAGAAAAACAAACACTGCAGCTAGTTATTGCAAACTTTAACGCGTCATATGCAATCCAAAGTGATTACCCGTTAATTATGGCGGCTTCTGTCATTGCGTTATTGCCAATGTTGATTGTGTTTATTGTCTTCCAAAAGCAAATCATCGAATCAATTGCTATTTCAGGTGTAAAAGGTTAAGACAACTAAATCATATGCAGGTGCAATTTTGATTCGTAGTTTATAAAGTTAATAGAAAATGTAGAAAGGCACTTATCAATTTTATTTCTGATAAGTGCCTTTTGTATTTTAATCGTTAGGAGCAATAGGCATGAAACGGAAAACAAAATTAATACTCTTCAGCTTAGGAGTATTTATCATTTTGATTTCGTCTGTACTGGTTGGGTTTAAATTAATGCAGCCGAAATTTAATGATTTTTCAGGAATTAAATTTCCTTCTCCACCGGCACGGGAGCTAATTCAAAATGTAAACACTGATATTCTTTACAAGGAAAAGGAATGGACGACAAATTTTACTCATGATGGTGCAATTATTAAAGCGGCTGATTGGTACTATGTTTTCTCTACGGACTATATGGTGGGAGCTCCTCCTACTCCAGGGATTCAGATTAGAAAATCAAAGGACCTAATACATTGGGAGTTTGTTGGGAGAGTTTTTGATCATGTTTCAACTGAAGGGTTGGAATGGACGAAAGGAAATACCTTCTGGGCACCTGCCGTAATTGAAATGAATAATAAGTTTTATTTATATTATTCAGTTTCCGAGGTTGGTAAAAGAAACTCTTATATCGGGATGGCGACGAGTGCTTCGATAGAAGGACCGTGGGAGGATAAAGGAGTGGTTTTCAAAAGTCGGGAGGGTGATAATTATACAGTTAATGCTATTGACCCTGATATTATATTCGATAAGCAGGGGCAGCCATGGATGGTTTATGGGTCGTATTTCGGAGGAATCTTCATTTCGAAGATCAATAAGAATACCGGGAAATTAGAAAATCCAGCGGATGAAGGGACACTTATTGCTCAAAGAAAAAATATGAGCTTTGGAATCGAAGGTCCAGAGATAATATATAACCCTGATACAGATTACTATTATTTAACTGTTTCTTACGAATGGTTAGAAGATACGTACAATGTCAGAGCTGCTAGATCTAAAAGTATCACAGGTCCATATTTGGACTATAACGAAAAAGATATGGTGGACAGTACAGATGAGTCATTTAATACCGGAAATAAATTAGTAGGTTCTTATGCCTTTGATAACGATGAAGGCTGGCAAGGGACAGGTCATAATGGGTTACTCGAAACAGATGGGGAATATTTCCTCATTCATAATGCCAGAGCGGTTGAAGATATCTATTGGTCACATTTACATGTTCGAAAGATAGTTTGGACAGAAGATGGATGGCCAGTAGTTTCCCCTGAAAGGTTTGCAGGTGAAACCGAACAGAAAATTAGTGAAGAAAATATCATTGGGAATTGGGAACATATTTTACTTCCACGATATGATGATAGTTTACAAGCCTCAAAGCAAATTCAATTGCTGAAAAATGGAAGGATTAAGGATGACGAAAAGAGCAGCTGGAAATTAACGGGTGAGAATCTATTAAAGCTTTACATTTACAATCCGGATGCTGCTCCTGACAGTTATTCAACATATAACCTGAAGGTGATTCCAGCCTGGGATTGGGAGAATTGGAATGGGACGTTAGTTTTTACTGGTATGGATCAAGATGGAACCGTCCTCTGGGGCAAAAAAAGCTGGAAAAGTAAATCATTTAATAAATGAAGTTAGGCACAACCAGTGAGTTGTACCTAACTTTTTTATTATAGCTGTGCGTTAAAGCACAATGTGATATTGGCACTCTGTTGATTTGCGCGGAAGGCGCGAGACTCCTCGAAAATGCTATCGCATTTTCTTCGTGCGTGGGCAGATTCGAGGAAGTAAATCAATGTCCTGCAGGAGGACGGGACAGGGGAGACCCCGCTTATCTCTTACCGTCGAGGAGTAGGAAAAGCGGAAGCGCCTTGTACAGCCCCGACAAGCGCTGGAGGGCCTGACGATGAAGTCGTTCTTTGACTTCAACGTTGGGACCGAAGCGACTCGAGGGGCTAGGCGCTGCAGCTAGACAGGCTTCCCGAACCGCCTGCGGAAAGCGAAGCGCCTCGTTACAGGCAAAGACCGCCTGTCCCTGCGGTGATTATTCAAAGAAGCTTTTCTTAGTGGAGCGCAAATCAACAGACCTACTTTAAAAGAGGCTGATTATCGAGGTGCAAAACTTTTTTAATAAATTATCAAAATACCATTGAAAAAATAGAGATAGGTGGTACAATCAACTTAAAGGTTATACGTACAAGTTGAGAGGTGATTTTACATTACCTGTATACTTGTAAGGTGGAAAGAAAAGAATTAGACTTTATACTTTCATTCTTGTACGGATAACATGGCATTGTATTTATGGAAGCGTTTAATTAACGAGAAGTAATAGGATGAACATTTTATGAAACTCAAAAAAAATCATATTTTTGTAAACGTATTCTTACATAAAAGGCAGGGTGATAAGTAATGACCAAATATTCGATTGGTGTAGATTATGGAACACAATCAGGAAGAGCGGTACTTGTTGAAGTAGGAACAGGGAGAGAGGTTGCTACAGCTGTTAAGGAATATACACATGGGGTAATGGATGAGTTTTTACCAGATGGAAAAACAAAGTTGGAACACGATTGGGCTTTGCAGCATCCAGCTGATTATCTGGAAGTCTTAGAAATTACAATTCCAGAAGTATTAACAAAAGCACAAATTTCAGCAGAAGATGTTATTGGATTAGGAATAGATTTTACTGCTTGTACGGTCCTGCCGATTGATAAAAATGGAGCACCTTTATGTTTTCAACCAGAACTAAGCAGCAATCCTCACAGCTATGTAAAGCTATGGAAACACCATGCGGCACAAGACGAAGCAAATCGTTTAAATGAAATTGCTGAAGCACGTGGGGAAAAGTTCTTAGCTCGCTATGGCGGAAAAATTTCATCTGAATGGATGATTCCAAAAGTTTGGCAAATTTTAAATGAAGCACCAGAAATTTATGATGGTGCAGATCAAATACTTGAAGCAACTGATTGGGTTATTTCTCAATTAACGGGAGAAATCACCCGTAACAGCTGTACAGCTGGTTACAAAGCAATTTGGCATAAGCAAGATGGTTATCCATCACAGGATTTCTTTAAGGCGCTTGATTCCCGTTTGGAGAATGTAGTAGAAGAAAAATTATCAACAAAGATATTCCCGATTGGTGCGAAAGCCGGAGAAATAACTGAAAAAGCAGCAAAGTTAACAGGTTTGAAACCTGGTACCGCAGTTGCTGTAGCGAATGTAGACGCTCATGTAGCTGTTCCAGCAGTAGGAATTACCGAGCCGGGGAAATTGTTAATGATTATGGGTACCTCAACCTGCCACATACTGCTTGGGGAAGAAGAAAAAGTAGTACCAGGTATGTGTGGTGTCGTTGAAGATGGTGTAATTCCTGGATACATGGGATATGAAGCAGGGCAATCCTGTGTAGGCGACCACTTTGAATGGTTTACAGAAAACTGTGTACCAACAAGCTATCAAGAAGAAGCAAATGCTAGAGGAATTAATATTCACCAGCTATTAACCGAAAAAGCTAGCAAACTACAAGTGGGTGAAAGTGGACTTTTAGCATTAGATTGGTGGAACGGCAATCGTTCTACTCTTGTTGACGCTGACCTGACTGGAGTATTGTTAGGCGCTACATTACTAACGAAACCAGAAGAAATCTACCGGGCATTAATCGAAGCGACAGCTTATGGCACTAGGATGATTGTAGAGACTTTCAGAAACAATGGAGTGCCAGTAAACGAAGTATTCGCAGCTGGAGGCATTGCTGAAAAAAATACAATGATGATGCAAATTTACTCAGATGTATTAGATATGGATATTAAAATTTCTGCTTCATCTCAAACACCTGCACTAGGCTCTGCCATGTTCGGTGCAGTTGCAGCAGGAAAAGACCGCGGTGGCTACGATAGTATTACGGATGCTGCAAAGGATATGGGCCGAGTAAAAGATTATATCTATCAACCTATTAAATCTAACGCAGACGTATATAATCAGCTTTTCAATGAGTATGCCCGTTTATATGATTACTTTGGACGCGGCGAAAACAATGTAATGAAGACATTGAAAAAAATTAAGAAGGATAGCTCCTTAGAGAAAACGGAGGAGACAGTATGTTAGAAAAATTGAAAAAAGATGTTTTGGAAGCTAATTTACAGCTTCCAAAACATGGACTTGTTACGTTTACATGGGGAAATGTTAGTGGAATTGATCGTGATCAAGGACTCGTAGTTATTAAACCCAGCGGTGTTCCATATGAAGAACTAACACTAGAGGATATGGTGGTAGTAGATTTGGAAGGAAACATCATCGAAGGAACAAAGCGTCCTTCTTCTGATACGCCAACACATCTTTCACTTTATCGCTCCTTTCAACATGTAGGTGGAATTGTACATACACATTCACCTTGGGCAACTGCTTGGGCACAGGCAGGTCGTTCCATTCCTGCTTTAGGTACAACTCATGCAGATTATTACTATGGTGAAATACCTTGCACACGCACATTAACAAAAGATGAAATAAAGATGGCATATGAGTTGGAAACAGGCAATGTCATTATTGAAACATTTGAAACTGGAGGTATTGATCCGTTAGCAATGCCAGGTGTACTCGTTTCAAATCATGCACCATTTTGTTGGGGGAAAGATGCCAATCAGGCTGTCCACAATGCAGTGGTACTTGAAGAAGTAGCCAAAATGGCCCTTCATACATTCCAATTAAACTCACAAATAGAACCGATTGATCAATTTT
Source organism: Neobacillus sp. YX16 (assembly GCF_030123505.1). Taxonomy (GTDB): domain Bacteria; phylum Bacillota; class Bacilli; order Bacillales; family Cytobacillaceae; genus Neobacillus. The sequence goes on along the minus strand of NZ_CP126115.1, from coordinate 5,028,585 downwards.
TGTTAGATAAGCACTATCTTCGCAAGCACGGTGTGAATGCCTACTATGGTCAAAAATAGAAGTAAAAATATTAACTCATTTTCATATTAAGAAATTACGAATCTATCAAATATACAATATCCTAAGGGGGAGTTACCTTGTTAACTACAAAAGCGTATGAATATTGGTTTGTCACTGGAAGTCAATTACTCTATGGAGAAGATGTACTAAGAGCAGTAGAAGAAAATTCAAAAACGATTGTGAATGGTCTGGACGATGACTCAGCTGTTCCTTATAAACTCGTATTCAAATCCGTTGTAAAAGATTCAGATGCGATTCGTAAATTGATTTTAGAAGCAAATGCAGATGAAAATTGTGCAGGTATTATTACTTGGATGCACACCTTCTCACCATCAAAAATGTGGATTGCAGGACTAGCTGCACTTCAAAAACCACTATTACATCTAGCTACTCAATTTAATCGTGATATTCCATGGGATTCCATTGATATGGATTTTATGAACTTAAACCAATCTGCACATGGTGACCGTGAGCATGGTTTTATCCACAGCCGCATGAATATTAAGCGTAAGGTAGTGGTTGGACACTGGGAAAGTCCTGAAGTAAGAGAGCGCATTGGCAGCTGGATGCGTACTGCAGCAGCGTTTGCAGAAAGCAAAAACCTCAAAGTAGCAAGATTTGGCGATAATATGCGTCAGGTAGCAGTAACAGAAGGTGACAAAGTCGAAGCACAAATTAAATTTGGCTGGACTGTTAATGGATATGGTGTGGGTGACTTAGTTCAAAAAATGAATGAGGTAACTGACCAAGAATTAGATCAGCTTTTAGCTGAATATGAAGAGCTTTATGATATTTTGCCTGAAGGTCTAGCGGAAGGTCCAGTGAGGGACTCTATTCGATATCAAGCTAGAATTGAACTAGGAATGAAAGCTTTCTTAACAGAAGGAAACTATACAGCATTTACGACAACTTTTGAAGATTTACATGGTATGCATCAGCTGCCAGGTCTTGCTGTTCAACGTTTAATGGAACAGGGCTATGGCTTCGCTGGAGAAGGTGACTGGAAAACGGCCGCATTAGTTAGATTAATGAAAATTATTGCTGGTAACGAAGAGACGTCCTTCATGGAAGACTATACGTATCATTTTGAGCCAGGAAATGAAATGGTACTGGGTGCCCATATGCTTGAGGTATGTCCTACAATTTCAGCAACACGTCCTAAAATTGAGGTTCATCCGCTTGGAATCGGCGGCAAAGAAGACCCTGCGAGAATCGTGTTTGATGGAAAAGGCGGCTCTGCATTAAATGCATCGATTATCGACCTTGGACATCGTTTCCGTTTACTTGTGAATGAAGTTGATGCTGTACAGCCAGAGAAAGAAATGCCAAACCTTCCTGTAGCGAGGGTTTTATGGAAGACACAGCCATCCTTAAGTCAAGCTGTTGAGAATTGGATTCAGGCTGGAGGAGCTCACCATACTGGCTACTCTACTAAAGTAACAACTGAACAATTAAGAGATTTTGCTGAATTAGCTGGTATTGAAATGGTAGTAATCAATAACGATACTAACACTCATGCCTTCAATAATGAACTGCGCTGGAACGACCTTATTTACCGTTAATTCGAAACTTAATTAAACAATCATTTGGGGCTATTAGCAATAATAGCCCTAGTGTTTAATAATGGAACACTAAAAAGTGTTAGAAACAGGAGGCTTAATTCATGTCAAATAATGTCATTGTGAACGCAGATATTACAAAAGGAAAAATAAATAAGAATATTTATGGTCATTTTGCTGAACATCTCGGCAGATGTATCTATGAAGGAATTTGGGTAGGCGAGGATTCTTCTATTCCAAACACAAAAGGAATTCGAAATGATGTCTTAGCTGCATTAAAGAATATTAAAGTTCCTGTCCTTCGCTGGCCAGGCGGGTGCTTTGCAGACGAATATCACTGGAAAGATGGCATTGGTCCAAAAGAAAATCGTAAGCGTATGGTTAATACACATTGGGGCGGCGTTGTAGAAAACAATCACTTTGGAACACATGAATTTATGATGTTATGTGAATTGTTAGAGTGTGAGCCATACATTTGTGGAAACGTAGGAAGCGGTACTGTTCAGGAAATGTCTGAATGGGTTGAATATATGACATTTGAAGGCGAATCTCCAATGGCAAATTGGCGTCGGGAAAATGGCAAAGACGAACCATGGAAACTAAAATATTTTGGAGTAGGGAATGAAAACTGGGGCTGCGGAGGAAATATGCGTCCTGAATATTATGCAGACCTTTATCGACGTTACCAAACCTATGTAAGAAATTATGGCGGCAACAAGATTTATAAAATTGCTGGCGGTGCGAACGTTGATGACTATAACTGGACCGAAGTGCTAATGAAAAATGCACATTGGCTAATGGATGGCTTAAGCCTCCACTATTACACCATTCCTGGAGACTTCTGGCTTGGAAAAGGATCTGCAGTGGATTTCCCTGAAGATGAATGGTTTATCACGATGAAAAAGGCACTACATATGGATGAATTAATTACAAAACACAGCACGATTATGGATAAATATGATCCAGAAAAACGTGTTGGAATGATTATTGATGAATGGGGAACTTGGTTTGATGTAGAACCAGGAACGAACCCAGGATTCCTTTTTCAACAAAATACAATTCGTGACGCTCTAGTTGCAGGTTTACATTTTAATATCTTCCACAATCATGCAGACCGCGTTCAAATGACAAATATTGCTCAAACCGTTAATGTCTTGCAGGCAATGATTCTTACTGAAGGAGAGCAGATGATTCTAACTCCAACATACCATGTATTTGATATGTACAAAGTACACCAGGATGCGCAAGTGTTGGCTGTAGATTCAACATTTGGAACCTATGAAAACAATGGGGTTACGTTACCACAAGTAACGGTATCAGCATCTAAAAATACAGAAGGCAAAGTTCACGTCAGCTTATGTAACATTGATCATAAAAATGAAGCAATTATTGATTTAGATCTACGTGGTGTAAATGCGGCGGATTCAAAGGTATCTGGCACCATCCTTACTGCAAATAGTATGAATGCTCATAACACTTTTGAACAGCCAGATGTTGTTAAACCAGCTGCGTTCACTGGAGTGACCGTTGAAAACAACAAATTAGTTATCAAACTTCCAGCTATGTCAGTCGTTACCTTAGTGATTGAATAGAAAAAGGCGGGGAATGAAGTGACTGAAAAGAGTCTATGTAAAGGCTGCACCGAAAGTGTAATGGTAACGGAAGAGGTCATCCAGGAACTTGTGAAAGAAACCGAGGAAGATTTGTCTGTTATTGTGTCCGATGATGTCTACGAAGCAAGATTAAAGAGTTGTACTTCATGTCCGGCCCTGCAATATGGGACCACTTGTGCTCATAGCGGATCCCTTGTCCGCTATCGGGCCAAATTTAAAAACAAAGCATGCCCGTTGGCAGCGAATCCAAAGTGGGAAAAGGTTAGCTAGAGAAAGGAATAGTGATGATGGCGACAAACAAAGCTAAGATGATTTTAGAAAAGGATTTTAAAGTCTCTGAAATTGACAATCGTATATATGGATCCTTTATTGAACATTTAGGACGGGCAGTCTATGGGGGTATTTATGAACCAGGACACCCTCAGGCAGATGAAAATGGATTCCGCCAAGATGTAATTGAAATGGTAAAAGAACTTCAAGTTCCGCTTGTACGTTATCCTGGTGGAAACTTTGTTTCAGGTTATAACTGGGAAGATGGTGTAGGACCAGTTGAAAGTCGTCCACGCCGTCTAGAGTTAGCTTGGCGTACCACAGAAACAAACGAAATGGGTACAAATGAGTTTATGAAGTGGGCTCAGCTGGTTAATGCCGATGTTAATATGGCAGTAAACCTAGGAACTCGAGGTATTGACGCTGCTAGAAACCTAGTAGAATATTGCAACCATCCAGGCGGATCCTACTACAGTGATTTACGTATTTCACATGGGGTAAAAGATCCCTATAAGATTAAGACTTGGTGTCTAGGGAATGAAATGGATGGTCCATGGCAAATCGGACATAAAACGGCTGCTGAATATGGGCGTCTAGCACAGGAAACCGCAAAAGCAATGAAGTGGGTGGATCCAACTATCGAGCTTGTTGCATGTGGTAGTTCTCACCGAAACATGCCGACATTTGCAGATTGGGAAGCAACTGTTCTTGATCATACTTATGACCATGTTGAATTTATTTCCCTTCATCAATATTATGGTAACCGCGATAATGATATCTCAAATTATTTAGCCCTATCCCTTGAGATGGATGATTTTATTCGTTCCGTTATTTCCATTGCTGACTACATTAAAGCAAAAAAACGTGGAAAAAAGAAAATTAACCTTGCCTTTGATGAATGGAATGTTTGGTACCATAGCAATGAAGCAGATAAGCAAATTGAGCCCTGGAGTATTGCACCTCCACAGCTTGAAGATATTTATAATTTCGAAGATGCATTATTAGTAGGTTGTATGCTTATCACGATGTTAAAGCATGCCGACCGCTTAAAAATTGCTTGTCTTGCTCAATTGGTCAATGTTATTGCACCAATTATGACTGAAAATAACGGACCTGCATGGAAGCAAACGATTTTCTATCCATATATGCATACTTCTGTTTATGGTAGAGGGGTTTCGTTAAATCCAATAATCTCAAGTCCTAAATATGATAGTAAGGACTTTACGGATGTTCCATATTTAGAGTCTACTGCCGTTTATAATGAAGAAAATGAACAGTTAACCATCTTTGCAGTTAACCGCCACCTTGAAGAAGGCTTAAAATTAGCAGTGGACATTCGTAATTTCGAGGGATATGAAGTAGTAGAACACATTGTTCTTGAAAATGATGGCAACGTAAAGCAAACCAATTCAGCCCAAGGAACTCCAGTAGCACCACACTCTAACGGTAATGCAAAATCGGAGAATGGCGGAGTTACAGCAGTTTTACCTAAACTATCGTGGAACGTAATTCGCTTAGCAAAGCGTAAGTAATATTGAATGATTTCCATACCTTCTTCGTCAACAGTTACATGATGGAGAAGGTATGGAATCATTTTACTTAATCATTTCCTAACAGGATGGAAAGGCAGGACGAATATGAAGGTAGTAAAAGAAGAGTTTGGAAGTAAAGACAACCAAACCGTTTTTTTATTTAATTTGATAAATAATTATGGAGTTGAAATTGGCTGCATTAACTACGGCTGTATCATCACTAAAATAATAACACCTGATAAAGACGGTAACTTTGAAAACATCGTTGTTGGTTATGACACACTAAATGAATATGAAAAGGATTCATATTTCTTAGGTGCTGCGATTGGGCGTGTTGCAGGAAGAATAAAGGCAGGATCGTTTGAACTTGATGGTCATACCTATTCCCTCGCTCAAAATGAAAACAATAACCATCTTCATGGCGGAATTAAAGGCTTTAATCAAGTAATTTGGGATGCTGAAATTATTGAAAGTGAACAAGAAGCAGCTGTTCGTTTCACCTATTTGAGCCCAAATGGTGAAGAAGGCTATCCTGGTAACCTAAAGGTGTCTGTTACATATACGTTAAACAATAAAAATGAGTTTTCTATTCATTATTCTGGCATTTCAGACGAGAAAACTTTGTTAAACATGACCAATCATTCTTATTTCAATTTAAGCGGGGATTTAAAAAGGGATATCCTAAACCATTCCTTAATGATAAAAAGCGATAAGTTTCTTGAACTAAATGACGAACTCCTTCCAACCGGAGAAATGCTTGATGTGAAAGGTACAGCTTTTGATTTTACATCCGGAAGAATAATCCGGACAGGTGTTATCTCAGAGCATCCGCAAAACAAGCTTGCAGGTGAAGGGTACGATCACCCATTTCTTTTAAATACGCAGCATAATAATGAAATTGTTCTGAAGGATTCAGAGAGCGGACGTACATTGACAATTGAAACAGATGAGGTTGGTGTTGTCGTTTATTCAGGTAATCAGATGAAATCAGAAGGCGTAATTGCTGGAGTACCCTCCCGCAAATATTTAGGAATTTGCTTGGAGACACAGGGACTTCCTGATGCGATCCACCATCAACAGTTTCCTTCTTGGATTTTAGATAAGGATGAAGAGTATTCATCTAAAACCATTTATAGGTTTGGAATTGAAAATAACTAATCTAGGATAAGTTTAAGTAGGAGCAGGAGGAACAATAGGTGGAAGAATATATTCGTGAACTTATGACTCTAGCCCATAAATGTGATTGTGGAAACGATCACAATTCCATACCAATTGAAAAAATTGTTGTAGCTAAAGGTGCATTTGCAGATGCTGCGGTTTTTGTGAAAAACAAGGCCTTCAAACATGCTCACTTAATTGCTGATGAGAACACCTTCCACGCTGCTGGGAAACAGTTAACTCACCATCTTACCGAAGAAAATCTTGGTTTTTCTGTATGTCTGATTCAGCCTGACGCAAATAATGATGTAGTCGCTGATGAGAAATCATTAGTCCAAGCTTTATTGGAATTACCACAAGAAGCGGATGTAATTTTAGCGGTAGGGGCAGGCACCTTGCATGATATCGCTCGATTTACCAGTGCAAAAACAGGAGTTCCATTCATATCTGTTCCAACAGCACCTTCTGTAGATGGATTTACAAGCCTGGGTGCTCCACTGATTATTAGAGGAGTAAAAACAACGTTTCAAATGACAGCGCCAATGGCCCTATTTGCTGATTTAGCTGTATTGAAGAATTCGCCACAAAAAATGATTGCTGCAGGATTTGGTGATATGCTGGCAAAATATACATCACTTGCAGATTGGAAATTTGGTCATCTTGTAAATGGAGAATCATATTGTCCTCTTGCGGCAAAAATTACCCGTGAGGCGTTGGAGTCTTGTGTTGAAAGAGTCGAGGAAATATCCATAGGTGATGAGGCAGGAATTCGAATTCTAATTGAAGCCCTCATTATGTCCGGACTAGCAATGCTACTATTTGGACAATCTCCCCCAGCTTCAGGCGGGGAACACCATCTTTCACACTATTGGGAAATGGAATTTCTACAACAAAACCGCCCAGCTGTTCTTCATGGAGCAAAGGTTGGGGTCTCTACATCACTCCTTGCAGATATATATAAGAAAGAATTTATCGAGTATATTACGAATTCAGAGAGGTTAGCTTCTCTTGCGGATCACCTAATCGTAAAGAATATTATTGCAAATTCACTTGAAATTACTGCCTTGTACAATGAGATTCCAAGTTCGTCACAGCTTGGTGGACATTTAGCTAAATTGGGTGGTGCAACGTTACCTAAGCAGCTTGGAATTGATCATGACCTTGTAACAAGAAGCTTATCTGAAGCGCATAATCTGAGAAACCGATTCACGGCTTTAAAGTTTTTAAATGAGGCCGTCAATTATCCTAAATTTATATGTGAACTCTCTTAAAAAGAAAGGTGAAATAGAATGCAAAAGGTAGAAACTTTAAATAATCCCATTGTCGAGCAGCGAGCAGATCCATGGGTATATAAGCATACAGATGGTTACTACTATTTCACGGCGTCTGTTCCGGAATATGACAGAATTGAGGTTAGACGGTCCGAAACGATCCAGGGCTTGGGCAGTGCAGAACCTGTAGTTGCATGGAAAAAACACGAAAACGGTCCAATGAGCGCAAACATTTGGGCACCAGAAATTCATTATATCGATGGTAAATGGTACATCTATTACGCTGCAGCAAGAGAAGATGCGATTTTTGACCATCGTATGTATGTCATTGAGAATGACTCTGCCAACCCATTAGAAGGTAATTGGGTTGAAAAGGGGCAAGTAAAAACAGATTGGGAATCTTTTTCTCTTGATGCCACCACTTTCGAACATAAAGGCCAAAGGTACTATGTCTGGGCTCAAAGTGATCCAAAGATTGAAGGGAATTCTAACCTTTATATCTCTAAAATGGTCAATCCATGGACCATTGAAGGACCTCAGGTAATGATCACTACACCTGAATATGACTGGGAAACAATTGGGTTCTTAGTCAATGAAGGTGCAGCTGTTTTGAAAAGAAATGGTAAAATTTTCATTTCCTATTCAGCCAGTGCAACAGATTACAACTATTGTATGGGGCTATTACAAGCGGATGAAAACAGTGATTTATTAGATCCTGCTTCATGGGTGAAAACAGAGGCACCTGTATTTAAAACAAATGTAGAAAATAGCCAATATGGTCCAGGTCATAACAGCTTTACAGTATCTGAAGACGGCAGCGAAGATATTATCATTTACCATGCACGTAACTATCGTGAAATTGTTGGTGATCCATTATGGGATCCAAACCGCCATACTCGTGCACAAGTGTTCACGTGGAATGAAGATGGAACCCCAAACTTTGGCGAACCTGTACCAGACGCAAAATAAAAGGCTGCCATCAGGATTTGAAAGGAGATTTATATGGTTTCTGTAACGAAAGATCAAGCTAAAACAGCAAAGAATTTGATAATTGAGCAGCGAGCGGATCCATGGGTTTATAAACATACAGATGGTTATTATTACTTTACAGCTTCTGTGCCAGAATATAACGGTATTGAATTAAGACGCTCTAAAACAATTAAAGGGATCGCAGAGGAAGAGCCTGTTATGGTTTGGGAAAAGCATGAAACAGGTTCCATGAGCTCACTGATATGGGCACCAGAAATTCATTATATCAATGGAAGCTGGTACATTTATTTCGCTGCTGCACCATCCAAGGAAATCATCGATGGACTTTTTCAGCACCGGATGTTTGTGATTGCAAATAAAGCAGCTAATCCGCTAGAAGGGAATTGGGAGGAAAAAGGTCAAATTAATACAGATTGGGATTCCTTTGCTCTTGATGCTACTTCTTTTGAGCATAAAGGTCAGCAATACCTTGTTTGGGCACAAAAAGACCCTGATATTAAAGGTAACTCCAATCTTTATATCGCGCCATTAGAAAATCCATGGACGATTAAAGGCCCTCAAGTCATGATAGCGAAACCAGAATTTGACTGGGAAACAATTGGATTCTGGGTAAATGAAGGGCCGGCTGTCTTGAAGAGAAACGGAAAAATTTTCATTTCTTTCTCCGGAAGTGCAACCGATGAGAATTATGCAATGGGACTTTTGGCAGCAGATGAAAATAGTGACGTAATGGATCCGAAATCTTGGACTAAATCGAAAGAACCTGTTTTCAAAACGTGCTATGAAACAGGTCAATACGGTCCCGGGCATAATAGCTTCACTGTTTCTGAAGATGGCAGCAAGGATATACTTGTCTACCATGTTAGAAATTATACAGAGATTGTCGGCGACCCGTTATATGATCCAAATCGCCATACCTGTGCCAAAGAGTTTGCATGGAATTCAGATGTAACGCCTAACTTTGGTACCCCTGAATAATAACTTTGTGAAAAAATGAATAGATAATTTAGATGAAAAATAGGTTCATATCAGCTATATTGATATGAATCTTTTTCTGTAATTTTTAAGGTGGGCAAAGCTATGCGAAGTTTAAAAGAGCAAGAAGATAGGCGGTTAACTTTACGTGCGATTACGTGGCCAATATTCATAGAATTGTTTTTGCAAACCATTATGGGAAGCACGGATGTCATTATGCTTTCTCATATTTCTGATGATGTAGTGGCAGCGATAGGAGTAGCAAATCAACTTGTATTTTTTGCGATTATCCTATTTAACTTTACGGCATCGGGGACGGCCGTTCTAATCTCGCAATATTTAGGAGCAGGTATGAGAGTAGAGGCTAAGCAAGCCTCTGCCATTTCACTATCCATCAATCTGGGTATTGGTTTAGTAGTGAGTCTGCTTCTGGTGATATTCAAAGGGCCGCTTTTAGAAATCTTTCATTTAGAAGACGATATTGCTGGAATAGGATTTGAGTATCTTTCTATCGTAGGCGGAACGGTGTTTTTACAATCCGTGTTAGTAACGGTTTCAGCCATTCTGAGAGCAAATGGATTTTCAAGGGAAGCAATGTTTGTATCGGTAATGATGAACATTATCCATTTAGCGGGAAATGCATTGGTGATTTATGGATTATTTGGATTCCCAGAAATGGGTGTAAAAGGCGTAGCACTGTCTACTGCAATTAGCAGGGCAGCTGCACTGATCATTGCTTTTGTTTTTATGTATAAGAGACTTCCAATAAGAATTGAAATACAGGATTATTTTGATTTCAATCTAACTCATATTAAAAAAATCATGAAAATTGGAGTACCATCTGCTGGTGAACAGCTAAGCTACAATACCAGTCAAATGGCGATGACAGCGATTATTGCGATGCTTGGTGCAGCAGCTTTATCGACACGGGTTTATACCTGGAATGTGATGTCGTTTATCATGCTGTTTGGTTTAGCATTTGGACAAGGGACGCAGATTCTAATAGGATACAAGGTTGGAGCTGGTAATTTTGAAGCGGCCTATCGGCAATTATTAAAGAGTCTAAAGGTTAGTTTTATTATCACCATTTTTATTGCTATCTTTGTTTCAATCTTCCGAGTAAATATTATGAGTTTATTTACCGATAATAAAGAAATTATTAAAACAGGCAGTACCCTTTTACTGCTATGTTTAATTCTAGAACCAGGCAGGACATTTAATCTAGTTGTAATTAACTCACTGCGAGCAACAGGTGATGCCCTTTTTACGGTGAAAATAGGTGTGCTGTCAATGTGGGGATTCGCTGTACCATTATCCTATTTCCTAGGAATTCATTATGGATTAGGTTTAGCCGGGGTATGGATCGCATTCATAACGGATGAATGGCTTCGAGGAATCATTATGTACTATAGATGGAAAAGCAGGGCGTGGGAGAACAAAGTACTTGTCCAGAAAAAATAAAGAATACCGGCTAGCTAGATAAACTATTAAATTGGTGAAGGAGAATAAAAGATGAAATATCGCAGGCTAGGAAATAGTGGTTTGAAAATTAGTGAAATTGGGCTGGGCAGCTGGCTTACCTACGGAAAATCGGTAAATAATCAAACTGCATATGATTGTATTCATAAAGCATATGAACTGGGGATTAACTTTTTTGATACGGCAAATGCTTATGAGAACGGGAGAGCAGAGGAAGTTCTAGGCGAGGCCTTGAAAGAATATCCAAGGAGTTCCTATGTCGTTACAACAAAGTTATTCTTCCCAATGGGCCCAGGACCCAATGACCGTGGTCTTTCAAGAAAGCATATTAGGGAGCAATGCGATGCCAGCTTAAAACGCTTAGGATTGGATTATATTGATCTCTATCAATGCCACCGCTTTGACTCTGAGGTACCAATGGAAGAAACATTGTATGCACTTGATGATTTAGTTAAGCAAGGGAAAATACTATATGCGGGTGTGAGTGAATGGAGTGCTGCTCAAATTGAGAAAGCAGCAGGAATCGGCAAAGCCTATCAGTTAAGACCGATTATTTCAAACCAGCCAATCTATAACATGCTTGAAAGGTATATTGAAAGCGAGGTTCTGCCTGTTTCCAATGAAAACGGGATGGGCCAGATTGTCTTTTCGCCCTTGGCACAGGGCATTTTAACAGGTAAGTATAAACCAAATACGGAAAAACCCGCAGATAGCCGGGCGGCAAATGATTCGGTAAACTTTGTGATTAATAGCTATTTTCGCGATGATGTGCTTACCTCTGTCCAAAAACTAAACAGCTTGGCAGCTGAATTAGGAGTTACTCTAAGCCAGTTATCACTAGCTTGGATTCTGCGCCATCCAAGTATTAGTTCTGCTATTGTTGGGGCAAGCAAACCGCAGCAGGTTGAGGAAAATGTAAAAGCTGTTGATATTAACCCCGATCATGAGGTTTTAAAGGAAATTGATCTAATTTTAGAAGAAATAAAAGACTTTGCACCGAGAAGATAATAATCAAGTTAAAGAACGGTGGGTTCGATGAAAAAGGTATATAAACATGGAGAATTACTAATAAGGGAAGTCAGTCAAACTCAAATTTTCAATGACACTATTTCATTTTGGAATTTAGGACAAGCTGGTATTTTAGTAAAAGGAAGACCTGAGGATGGATTCATTCTAATTGACCCTTATCTGACAAAGAGTATCGAAGAGTCAAATCCTGAGACTGAATTTATAAGGGCTTATTCTCCTATTCTATCACCTGAGATGCTGCAGGGTATTAATGGGGTAGTCATTACGCATGAACATGATGATCATATGGATTTACCAACATTAGATAAAATAGCAGCAGGTTCAGAAGATACTGTGTTTACAGTCCCTGCTCCGCTTGTATCGTTACTTGAAAACAAAGTTTCAATAACTAGCCTAATCGCCGCTAAAGCACATGAACCTTTTAGGATTAAAGGTTTTAAAATTACACCCGTTCCAGCAGCGCACACGGAATATGAAGTGGATACTCTTGGTAACTTTTATTCGTTGGGTTATTTCATCGAAGTAAATGGAATTCGTCTTTTTCATAGTGGTGATACAGTGGTTACACCCTTGCTTATTGAGAAGGTAAAAGAGTTTAACCCACATGTAGCTTTCTTGCCGATTAATGGAGGGGATTATTTTCGCACTTCTCGGGGGATTATTGGAAATATGAATTTTCGTGAAGCTGCTGATTTTTCTGTTGCGGTGGGGGTGGATCTGATTATACCTATCCATTTTGATATGTTTCCTACTAATCGGGAGAATCCTGCCTATTTTGTTGATTATCTATTTCACCATTATCCAAACCAAAAATTCCATATGATGGTACCGGGTGAAAGATTTATTTACCATAAATAAAGAGAGGAGAATTATTTTGCTTAATAATAAAGGCTTTGACAACGTTAACTTTTACGAAATGAATTGGGAGCTGAAGGGGGATTTAGGAGCGCATGATCCTGTTTTGGCGAAAGAGGGTTCGCGCTGGTATGTATTTCACACAGGAAAAGGAATTCAGATAAAGTCTTCTGAAGATGGGGTTAACTGGAAGCAGGAAAACCCTATATTTTCATCTTTGCCTGAATGGAGTAAAGAGTTCGTGCCTGAAAAAACAGAGGATAGCATTTGGGCGCCAGATATCTACTATCATAATGGAATCTATTATATCTATTATTCTGTATCTACGTTCGGAAAAAATACATCAGCAATAGGTTTAGTTACGAATACAACACTTAATCCTGAAAATCCTGAATATGAATGGAAGGACAGGGGACATGTCATCCATTCAATGGAAGCTGATAATTACAACGCGATTGACGCAAATTTAATTTTTGATCAAGAAGGACAACCCTGGTTAAATTTCGGTTCCTTCTGGTCCGGAATCAAACTATTTCAATTGGATCCTGTGAGTATGAAAAGAGCAGAAGGTGCGGAACTGCTTTCTATTTCAAGCCGAACTGAACAGCCTAATACGATTGAAGCTCCTTTTATCGTGTACCGAAACGGCTTTTATTATCAGTTTGTATCCTTTGATTTTTGCTGCCGAGGAGTAGAGAGTACGTATAAAATCGTCGTAGGAAGGTCAGAGAATATTACTGGCCCTTATACAGATAAAAATGGCGTTTCAATGATGGAGGGCGGCGGAACATTAATCGACGCAGGCGATGAGCGCTGGATTGGCCCGGGACATTGTGCCGTTTATTTTTCCGACAACTCTTCCGTTCTCGTCAACCATGCCTATGATTCTATGAAAAAGGGTAAGCCTACTTTGCAAATTAGACCCTTGTATTGGGATAATGAAGGATGGCCGCATCTATAGAGTCTGCTGTTTTACAAATAAAATAAATATGATAGGGAGAGCATGCCCATTTGGGTATGCTCTCTATTGCGGTATTAGTTAAATGCATTTATTTTTCAAAGATGATAAACTCTAATAAAATATAATAAGGAGTTTGATCATGGCAAAGCGAAAAAATAGTACTAAAAAGGGAACGAAGAAACCTTCATCCTCATCATCAAAATTTGTGTTTTGGATCATTGGATTAATTGCAATAAGTATTATTGGATTTATCTTTCTAGCTAATAACCAAAAATCCGATGAGCCTGTTAAAGAAGAGATTGATTATGCAAACCAGCCTTTTCTTGGGGAAGAATCTGCACCTGTTTCAATTGTAGAATTTGGGGATTACAAATGTCCAAATTGTAAAAATTTCACAGAAACCACTGTTCCACTGATTGTAAAGGAATTCGTTGATACGGGAAAAGCGAAATTCTATTATTTCCATTATCCATTTATAAATGTTGACTCCAAAAGGACAGCGAAATTTTCAGAAGCCGTTTACCATGAACTGGGTAACGACAAGTTCTGGGAGTTCCATGACCTAATCTATAAGAAGCAGCCGGAAGATACAAGGTATGAAAAGGTCGATGTATTTACAGAAGATTTCTTAAAAGAAACACTTCAAGAAATAGCAAGTGAGGACGAAGTTAAAAAGGTAGCGGACTATTTTGATACAAAAGAACCTGAGAATGCCTGGGAAGCGGATAATGCTCTAGGTGAAAAATTAGGAGTTAATGGGACACCTACCATTTTTATTAACGGTAAACGGTTTGATGGTCAAACTATGGACGATTTAAATAAAATGGTTGAAGATGCTGCAAAGGAGAAAAAGGATGAGTAAATCCTTATTACTTGGATGGGTTGCGGCGCTTATTGCAACCATTGGAAGCTTGTACTTTAGTGAGGTTCTACAGTACATTCCATGTACTCTTTGCTGGTATCAAAGGATATTTATGTATCCACTAGCCATCATGCTGGGGATTGCCTTTTATCAGAATGATAGAGGAATTGTGAAGTACGCTTTACCATTATCCATAATTGGGATGATTATTTCCGGCTACCACACCGCACTGCAAAAGATACCATACCTGCAGCAATTTGAAATGTGTAAAAGTGGTGTGCCTTGCTCGAAGGATTATATTAATTGGTTTGGATTTATTACCATTCCAATCTTGGCGTTTACGGCATTCACGATTATTACCATTTGTTTAGTAGTTCTTGCACGCAGGAAATAGGAATAAGACTCAGCAGCGGCTGAGTCTTATTTCTTTAGCTGTTGGGCTTATTTTTAGTTAAAGATTTAGATTGATTTACCGAGAAATGCAGTTAACATCCAAACGTGTTTTTCTAAATCAGAGTGAATAGCAAGCAGCATGTCGCCTGTAGTTTCATCACCCTTATCTCCAGCAAAGCTCATTCCTTCTTTTAATTCACCAATGATAATAGAGAAGTCATTGATAATGGCTTGAACCATTTCCTCGGCACTTTCATTACCATCAGCTTCTTTTACAGAAGATAGTTCAAGGCACTCTTTCATAGTTGCTACAGGTCTGCCGCCAATGGCAAGTAAACGTTCTGCTAACTCATCGACATGCAGTCCAGCCTCGTTATAGAATTCCTCAAATTTTGCATGTAAGGTGAAAAATTGACCGCCCTTCACATACCAGTGATAATTATGTAACTTGATATACAATACAGACCAATTTGCTATTTGTTTGTTAAGTACGCTGACTAACTGATTTTCCACGTGTAAACCCTCCACTATTTTTGTCTTCTATATATATTATTACCTAAGATACAGATAGAAACCTGTACCAAATTGAGGGATATTTTGTCAATTTAGTGAAGATTATCTGTGTTACAAGGTTATTTCATGAAATAAGCCTGAAATAGAATGTAACAATTTTACCGTAATTATCCACTAGTGGAATTTATGAGGAGATTACTTTAAATTGGTTTATTATTCCATATAGTAGATAAATGCTTTCATAGCAGGAGCCTTAGATACTATTCTTTCATTGGATTTTTTTGGGTAATGATATAGTATGTTACAACTGGTAGCCTTATTAGTAGAGAAACAAACGAGAATACTAGGAGGCTACAAAACATGAAAAAATTAAAAAAACTTGTCATTGCAACGGGGTTAATCTTTTCAATGTCAGCATTTACGGGTGTAACTAAATCAGAAGCAGCTACAAACCATAAAGTACAATATGGCGAAACCTATTGGAAGATTGCTACAAAGTATGGAGTACCCATTACAAGCTTAATGAAAGCGAACAATGCGTCTAGTTCTTTATTATATGCTGGCTCAAATCTAGTAATCCCCAACGCTACTATTTCAGCAGCTGATAAAGACTTAATGGCACGCCTTGTTCAAGCAGAAGCAGTAGGGGAACCATATGCAGGGAAGGTTGCAGTTGCAACTGTTATCTTAAATCGTGTGGCAAGCCCGGATTTCCCTAACTCAGTCAGAGAAGTAATCTATCAAATTTCTAATGGACACTATGCATTCACTCCAGTCCAAAACGGGCAGATTAATCAACCAGCGGATGCTGCTTCCAAAAAGGCTGTTAATGAAGCACTTGCTTTCCAAGGAAAAGGAAATGGCTCTTTATTCTTCTATAATCCAAAAACAGCAGTAAGTCAGTGGATCTTTTCACGTGAAGTAACGGTAACAATCGGTAATCACCGTTTTGCAAAATAAAAATACTTCTCATACAAAAAGCAGTGGACATTGTTAATAATGTACCACTGCTTTTTATTATTTATTTAAGTACTTATTTTATTTTTAGGGCAACAAGGCTTGCAAAGTCATGAATAATGGTAGCAGCGAGTAAGGATGTAATTTGGGTTGGGTCATATGGAGGTAAAACCTCCACTAGATCAAAACCAATAAAATTAAAATCTGTTAGGGAACGAATGATTTGTAAGGTTTCAAAGCTATTTAACCCGCCAACCTCAAGCGTCCCTGTTCCGGGAGCGCAGGATGGATCAACAAAATCGATATCAAAACTAAGAAAACATGGTGTATCTCCAATTTTTTCTTTCATTTCCTTCACAACATTTTCAAAGCCACGGTCCTTTAATTCAGGAGTTGTGATCACATGATATCCCAAATCACTACTCGAATCGATATCCCCAGGATGATTAAGGGTTCCGCGAATACCAACTTGAAAAACCTTATCGGGAATTAATAAGTTTTCTTCATATGCACGAATGAATGGTGAGCCATGCCAATATTTTTCTTCATAATAGGTATCCCAAGTATCTGTATGTGAATCAAAATGAATTAACGCTACAGGACCGTGGATTTTGGCTGCTGCTCTAAGATTTGCTAATGTAACGGAGTGGTCTCCGCCTAGTCCAATCGGGATAATCCCCTGCTCCATTAACTCCATAACTGCTTTTTCCATTACCTCATAGCTTCGATGAATATTATGTGGAATAACCGATACGTCGCCAATATCAATCGCGTTGCATGCATCAAATGGATACACCTTATGAATAGGATGGTAGGGGAATAACGTCATGGAAGCCTGACGAATTGCTTGAGGTGCAAAGCGGGCCCCAACTCGGAAGGAAGCCGCTGTATCAAACGGCAAGCCAACAATCGCTAATTTAGCATTCTCTCTGTTTGATGGTAACCTCATAAAGGTCCCCGTTGTACAAAACTCTGGTTTAACATCCGGTGTTAAAGGATATTGCATTGATTTTCCCTCATTTCCTATTTTACTTTTTATTAATGCAATTTTTGTGCCATAAACAAATCGTGCCCGTGCAGCGATACTTCTTAAGTGAACGGTAACGAATTGAAGTTAATCGTGCCCATGCGGCGACAGTTTTATAGAAAACGGTAAAGAATAGCCCTTAATCATGCCCATGAAGTTACTTTTTCATAGATGACGGAAACGATTATATATGTCCATTCCATAGTGACAAGTCGCTATTTATTATGGAATAATGTATGCATAGTTGAATAATTGGGAAAATTCAAAACCTTCTATCACCCGTTCGTTTTAATCCAATATTTTAAAAAAACGGATAAACACAACTGTATTTTAATGAAAATTAACTTTGGCATATAAATTGCATAAATACATAGTGAATTTAGAAAGTGGAGGGGGAATAAAAAATTTATAGCAGGCAAAGGGGTAACATCAGAATGAAAACGCTTTAATATAAGAGGGGGAATGATATGTGGAAAATGGCGTAAAGTTGAAAAGATCGTTAAAGTTATGGCAGGTTGTCATTATGGGGTTAGCATATATGACACCCATGGTAGTATTTGATACATTTGGAATTGTTTCTGGTGAAACAAACGGACATGTACCTGCCGCTTATGCTATTGCCTTAATTGGTATGCTTTTCACTGCGGTTAGTTACGGCAAGCTAGTAAGGGTTTTTCCTCAGGCAGGCTCAGCCTATACCTATACCCAAAAAGCAATGAACAGGCATCTCGGTTTTCTTGTTGGCTGGTCATCCTTGCTTGATTATTTATTTTTGCCAATGGTAAATGCGTTGTTAACCAAACTTTACTTGAATGCTTTGTTTCCGTCCGTTCCGGATTTCATTTGGGTATTAGTATTTGTTGGAATTGTAACCTTCCTTAATTTACGAAGCGTCAATGTACTGGCAAATTTCAATACACTTTTTGTTCTTGTACAAATATTAATCATGGTTGTCTTCATAATCCTAGTTATTAAAGGGCTTAATGCAGGAGAAGGAACGGGAACTGTTTTTAGCATGCAGCCGTTTTTTGTTGAGGGCATGAACCTGCCAATCCTGATAACAGGAGCAACGATACTCTGCTTTTCCTTTCTTGGTTTTGATGCCGTTACGACATTATCGGAAGAAACGCCAAATCCAGAAAAAACAATCCCGAAAGCAATTCTCCTTACAGCTTTATGGGGAGGGGGAATTTTTATTACTACCTCATTTTTTATCCAGTCATTTTTTCCAGATAATTCGCGTTTCATTGATTCAGAGGCAGCTTTACCTGAAATTGCCCTTTATGTTGGTGGGAAGCTGTTTCAGTCGATTTTTTTATGTACAACCTTTGTGAATACACTTGCATCAGGACTTGCCTCTCACGCAAGTGTTTCCAGGCTCTTGTATGTTATGGGGCGCGATAAAGTATTCCCGGAAAAATGGTTTGGATACGTACATCCAAAATGGAGAACACCTGCCATAAATGTTTTAATCGTTGGAGTGATTTCACTATCTGCCTGGTTCTTTGATTTAGTAACAGCCACTTCACTCATTAATTTCGGAGCATTAATGGCTTTTACGTTTGTTAATCTATCGGTAATTAGTCATTTCGCTGTCCGCGAAAAAATGCACCGCACTCCAAAGGGATTTTTTGATTACGTTATCATGCCATTACTTGGAGCCGGAGCAGTAGCAATCCTTTGGATCAATCTAGAGCTTAGTTCTTTAATCATGGGTGCCGGCTGGTTCCTCATCGGACTTGTCTATCTGGTATTTCTAACAAAAGCCTTCAAAGTAGCACCTCCTCAATATAAGGCAGAGGAAGCAGAAATATAATAGGATGGAAATCATACGTATTCCCCACCGTGGGAATGCGTATTTTTTTCACTTTTCAAATGTATGCAGTTCTGAATAAAACAGTCATATTTTCATAATATCCATTCTATTGCGTTAGAAAAATGTTAATAAGGCTTTGGGATTCTGGTGTTTCTTCATTTGGCACGGAACTTGCTAATTAGATTAATAACAATAAAAAATGAGGTGTTATGATGGCTATCGAATCTTTAGATTTGAAAAAGAATGAGGGTGTAAAGGAAAAGGATAATTCACTTACTGAGTTTCAGGAAATCCTTAAAGAAGCAGTTGACATATTGAACTATCCCCCTCAGGTCTTCGAATTCTTAAAGAAGCCAATGAGATTTTTGGAAGTGAGTATTCCTATTCGCATGGATAATGGGCAAACAGAGATTTTTCAGGGCTATCGGGCACAGCATAATGATGCCTCAGGACCGACTAAGGGCGGTATTCGCTTCCATCCAGATGTTACGCCAGAAGAGGTAAAAGCGCTGGCTGGCTGGATGAGTTTAAAATGCGGCATCACGGACCTTCCATATGGAGGGGCAAAAGGCGGGATTGTCTGTGACCCGCGGAAAATGAGTTTAGATGAGTTAGAGCGATTAAGCAGGGGATATGTAAGAGCAGTCAGCCAAATGGTCGGACCGACGAAAGATATTCCGGCTCCGGATATGTATACCAATTCGCAAATAATGGCATGGATGCTCGATGAGTATGACCATATTCGTGAATTCGATTCGCCGGGTTTTATTACCGGGAAACCGATTGCTTTAGGGGGATCTAAAGGCAGGGAGACAGCTACTTCGAAAGGTGTACTATATACGCTGCAAATGGTATGCGAATTGAAGAGTATTCCTTTAACGGATATGCGGGTCATTATTCAAGGCTTTGGAAATGTAGGCAGTTACTTGGCTCAGTATTTATATGATTTAGGGGCAAAGGTAATTGGAATTGGGGATGCAATAGGTGGTTTATATGACGAAAATGGATTGGATATACCCTATCTCCTAGAAAATAGAGACTCTTTCGGTATCATAACCAATCGACCTAATAACAGAATCACTAATCAGGAACTGCTGGAAAAGGAGTGTGATGTTCTGATTCCAGCGGCTATTTCAGGCGTAATCAACAAACAAAATGCAAGCAAGCTTAAATGCAATATTGTAATTGAAGCAGCTAATGGACCTACAACCAAAGAGGCTTTAAAAATTTTGGATGAGCACGAAATTCTAGTTGTCCCTGATATACTTGCAAATTCCGGTGGTGTAATTGTTTCCTACTTTGAGTGGTGTCAAAATAACCAAGGCTATTATTGGACAGGGGAAACGGTGGATACTCGATTAAAGGAAAAAATAACAGATAGCTTTAAAAATGTGCATAACACCGCTGAAAAGTATGGAGTGAATATGAAAATTGCTGCTTATATTGAGGGAATAAAAAAACTGGCAGAAACCTCGAGATTAAGAGGCTGGTTGAAATATTAAAATATCTCATGGAAAGGAGAAGATGAAATGAAGCTTGATATTCTGTCAGAACAAAAAGATCAACAACTCCTGCATTACTTTTGTCTCATTTCAAATAATCATCGCTACGATTTGACCATTTGCTACTCGAATCATTTTTATGGCAAAGCAATGGTCACTTCCATGCAAACAGGGAATATGGTTTTACTTTGCCAAGAGGATACCTATGCTCCTCATTTTTGGGCTAATCGACTAGGAATAGAAGAAGAGGATATTGCAGAATTTCAAGATTTTTTTGGCTTGGTATTACAATCAGGGCCCTTTCAGGAACAATACTAGCAATAAACTAGGGGAGTGATACGATGTATTTTGGAGTGGTACTTAGTCCATGCCATGGGGTGGTTGAAAAAGTTTCAATCCAAAGTGAAACACGGATATATGAATGGGAACCATTATTTCAAATTAAAACGGCCGAAGGTAAAGTTCAAATGATTCAAACAGGTTTAAGTGGTGAGGTAGAATCACTTGAGGTTCAGGAAGGGGACTATGTTATTCCCGGCATGGTCCTTGCCTTTATAAAAGAAGATTTATTTGTAACAGGCAGTGATTAAATGCTAGAAAAAAGAAGATGGACATCACATCTTCTTTTTTTCTATTTAAAAAATTCGAAACAAAGTGATAATATTAGATTGATAAGGATAAGGGGGATGAAAAGATGTTTTCCGTCGCAAAGGATAAGATTAAGCCAATAATTTCTATCACAATAGATGAAGAAGTTGCATTGAAATCGACTTTAGAACAATGCAAAGAACCCTTTATATTCTTAAAAAAACAAGGTCAATTATTTGCCTATGCACCAATCAATAATCCATTACTTGAGCTGCTTGAAAGCAAAAATTATTCCACAGAGGCTTTGCTAGGTCAGGCCAAATCTATCAAAAGTATTTGTTTCCTTAACAAGAATATTTCTTTCCCCTCATTGTTCCAGATCATTGGTGAGCCGTTCGCAATCATAATTGGTGAGGATGGCGAACCGTTAGGATACATACGAAGAGAAGATGTTTTGGCGGAGCTTTTTAAACAAGAAAATAAAAGTGTAGATTTATTGAAAATCCTTCTTACCTCGATACCGATGGGGATTTTTGTACTTGATAAAGAGAAACAAATGATTAATTGCAATGAATCAGGGTTAAAGATGATTAAATCTACTGCTGAACAGGTGCTTAATTATCCAGGGGGAAATATTTTTAGCGCTCAACAGATTAACAACGTGTTCGCTACAGGAAAAACAATATTAAACCATCTAGAAATAACGAATGACACGGGAGTTCTCGTTGATTATTGTCCTATTTTAACTGATGATGATGAAGTTGAAGGGATGATCATTGTTGTTCAGGATCTGCCAATGGTCGAGGATATGGCCAACGAAATAGAGTATATAAAGGATTTGAATCGAGATTTGAATGCGATATTATCTAGTATTTATGATGAAATTCTTGTGGTTAATGCCAAAGGAGAATTGCTCAGATACAGTGACAATATCATACAAGATTTTTGGAGGGTAGATCTTAAAGAGTTGATTGGAAAAAATATTCTGCAGCTTGAGGATCAGGGGCTTTTTACCCCGTCAGTAACAAGATTAGTAATCGAAAAAGGAAAAAAAGTTTCCGTTGTCCAGGAAACAAAAACAGGCAGAAAAATTCTTGCCGTTGGCAATCCAGTCTTTAATAAAGAAAATGAGCTGGACCGGATTATCATTGCCTCGAGGGATATTACAGAAACAACGCGTTTAAAAAGTGAACTCCAGGAAATACGGAAAATAACGGAGCAATATAAAAAAGAATTAGATGACTTTAAAAGTAAGGATCGCTTTTTAAAAAAGCTCATCTATTGCAGTCCTAAAATGGAAAAGATTATGAATCAGGTTAAGAAAATTGCTGACTTTTCATCGACCGTCCTCCTTAATGGTGAATCTGGTGTGGGAAAAGAGGTGATTGCTCAAGCCATTCACCAACTAGGGAAACGCTCTGGAAAGCCATTCCTTAAACTGAATTGTGGGGCAATTCCTGAAAATCTACTAGAAAGTGAATTATATGGATACGCAAAGGGTTCATTCACAGGTGCTGATAAAAATGGAAAAGAAGGTTATTTTAAACAAGCGGATGGTGGAATATTGTTTCTTGATGAAATCGGTGAAATGCCGTTGCATCTTCAAGTAAAGCTTTTACGTGTTCTTCAAGAGCAAGAGGTTATTCCTATTGGCAGTACAGTACCTATTAAGGTGAATGTCCAGATTATTGCAGCTACCAATAAAAGGCTTGAAAAAATGGTGGAAAATGGGACTTTCCGAGAAGACTTATTCTACCGTTTAAATGTTATTCCGATTCAGATTCCACCGCTCAGGGAACGGACTGAGGATATATCATTACTTGCCTTTCATTTTTTACAGCAGCTGAATGAAAAGTATGATCGAAATTATCATTTAACACCAGATGCGATTAATGTGCTTGAATGTTATTCGTGGCCAGGAAATGTCCGTGAATTACAAAATATCATTGAAAGATTAGTGGTTACCGCTGATCATCCTGCCATTGATGCTGAGTTTGTAAGTCAGTTTTTATCACTGGGCTTTGATAATAAAAAGATAAAGCCTATGATTACCAGAGTAATTCCTTTGCAAGAGGCGATTGAACACGTGGAGGAGCAGTTGATTGTTCTGGCTATGAACCAATATAAAACAACGACAAAGGCTGCAAAAGCATTAGGAATCAGCCAATCCTCGGTTAGCAGAAAGTATCAAAAAATAGTAAATGAGAAAAATATTAAAATTGAAAACTTATCTTCCATATAAATAAAAGCTGTTTCAGATTACATTCTGAAGCAGCTTTTTTATCTATGCAAAAATAAATACAGTTATGCAATTTTGAATAGCTAAAAATGTTCTTTTTGGTAAACACACGATTATGGCCACTTTTATTTTTTGGCACAGTTCTTGCAACTATAGATAGTAAGAGAGAATAAAGGAGGACTTGATAATGGTCGAGATAAAAAACCGCATTGCTAACCTTAAAATGTTTATAGATGGTGAATGGACAGACTCTGAAACTCTGGAAACACGTCCAGTCATTAATCCTGCAAATGGAGAAGTGATTTCATATGCCCCTGAAGGAACAGTTGCTGATGCACGAGCAGCGATCTTTGCAGCACGGAGGGCTTTCGAAGAAGGTGTATGGTCAGGAATATCTGCCCAGGAGAGAGCCTCCTATTTATTTAAAATCGCAGACAAAATTGAGGAATATGCAGATGAATTAACACAGCTTGAAACGATGGATAATGGAAAACCATTAAGAGAAGCTGGATTTGATGTCGGCGATGCGGCAGCGTGCTTCCGCTATTATGCAGGACTGATTACAAAGCCAGACGGCTATACCTATCATGTAGCAGACCCAATGCAGGCGATGGTTGTCCGTGAGCCTGTTGGTGTATGTGGTCTGATTGTCCCATGGAATTATCCACTCTTAATGAGTGTTTGGAAAATTGCTCCGGCTTTAGCCGCTGGTAATACAATCGTTTTTAAACCGTCAGAAGTAACACCAGTTACACCGAAGAAGCTTTTTGAAATCTTTGAAGAAGTGGGACTGCCAAAAGGAGTAGCCAATATGGTCATGGGTGCCGGACCAGTTGTCGGTAATGAAATCGCATCCCATCCTGAAGTCGATATGATTTCGTTTACCGGGGGTACAAAGACAGGCAAACATATCATGAAAACGGCAGCTGACACAATGAAAAAGGTGTCATTGGAATTAGGTGGAAAATCGCCAAACATCATTTTTGCTGATGCCGATTTTGAAACGGCTGTGGATTATGCTCTATTTGGCATTTACGCTGGTGCCGGCCAGGTATGCTCGGCTGGGTCAAGAATTTTAGTAGAAGAAACGATTTACAATCAATTTGTCGCCCGTTTTGTAGAAAGAGCGAAGCAAATTAAAGTAGGACCGGGGAATGACCCTACAACAGAGATGGGGCCGCTTGTTAGCAGGGAACATTTGGAAAAAGTCCTATATTATATTGAGTTAGGAAAACAGGAAGGTTCAACGATTGCCTGCGGGGGGAACCGAATCGTAAGCAATGGACTTGATAACGGCTACTTTGTCGAGCCTACGGTGTTCGTTGATGTGAAGCAGGAAATGAGAATCGTGCAGGAAGAAATTTTCGGACCAGTCGTAGTCATTCAGAAGTTTAAGGATGAAGAAGATGCAGTAAAGCTTGCTAATGGTACCGTTTATGGACTTGCTGGCGGTGTTTTCACTAATGATGGAGCAAAGGGTTTACGAGTCATTAAAAAGTTAAGGTCCGGTATTACCTGGGTAAATTCCTATCACCCAACCTATAATGAAGCACCATGGGGCGGTTACAAGCAAAGTGGAATTGGACGAAGCCTTGGAACATCCGGGCTAGAGGAATTCCAAGAAATTAAACAAATCAATATTAATTTACAAGTAGAGCCAATTGGCTGGTTTTCAAACTAATAGACTTTTGAGGAGAGATCATATGAGTATCGATTTAACACGAGAGACAAAGACTGAGCAGAATCAACAAGTAAGCGAATACATTAATAAGGTTTTAAGTTTAATAGAAAAGGAAGAGGTTAATAAGGAAGAAGCAGCCTGGATTACAAAGGAAACGGTCGATGGATTCCGTGAGCACGTTAACCCAGGATTTTTAACATACCGTAAATCGGTAACAAAGGATGGTCAATTTGCAGCAGTAGAATGGTCAGACAATGGTGCCTGCTTTAAGGATGTAAACGGTAAGGAATATATTGATTGTCTCGGCGGCTTCGGTATCTACAATGTCGGCCACCGTAATCCCAAGGTCGTAAAGGCAGTTACAGATCAACTGAAGCGTCAAGCCCTTCACAGCCAAGACCTGCTCGATCCATTGCGTGCAATGCTGGCGAAAATTTTAGCGGATATTACCCCTGGAGATTTGAAATATGCCTTTTTTACTAATAGTGGAACAGAAAGTGTTGAAGCAGCATTAAAGCTCGCAAAAATGTATAGTGAGCGAACGACCTTTATTTCAACAACACGTGCTTTCCATGGCAAAAGTCTTGGGTCATTATCTGGAACGGCCAAAGGAATGTTCCGTAAACCATTCCTGCCATTAATCCCTGGATTCCGCCATGTACCATTTGGTGATTTTGACATGATGAAAAAAACATTCGAGGTTTGTGCAGCGGTAGGGGAAGATGTTGCTGCAGTCATTTTAGAGCCCATTCAAGGTGAAGGAGGAATCATTCTTCCACCAGAAGGATACTTAAAACAGGTTCGTGAACTTTGTGATGAATATGGTACTCTATTAATTTTTGATGAGGTCCAAACAGGCATGGGACGTACCGGAAAAATGTTTGCGGCCGATTTGTATGATGTCGTTCCAGATATTATTTGTCTTGCAAAAGCATTTGGGGGCGGTGTTATGCCGGCAGGTGCGATTGTAGCAAGAGAAGAAGTGTTCAAAAGCTGGTTCCCAAATCCATTTATGCATACAACGACTTTTGGCGGCAATCCATTAGCATGTGCAGCCGCTATTGCTACCATTGGTGTTTTAATCGAAGAAAATTTACCAGAAAGAGCCGGAGTAGTCGGTGAATATTTCATCAAGGAACTAAAAGAAGCAGCGCAAGGACATGAAGATAAAGTCCTTGAAATTCGGGGCCAAGGATTGATGATTGGAATCGAATTCCATAAGGATGAAATCGGCTATGAAGTTTCAAAGGGAATGTTTGACCGCGGTATCCTAGTGGCAGGAACATTAATCAACTCGAAGACGATACGAATTGAACCAGCATTAACAATTAGCTATGAGGAAGTCGATAAAGTTATCAGCACCTTTAAGGAAGTTTTAAATCTAGTAAAAGCATAGAGGTTTTACTTTTAATATGGAGGAGCACGGAAATGGAAAAGAAATATGTAAAGCTTCTAACAGAAATACCCGGGCCAAAATCAAAAGAAATACTAGAGTTGAGAAAAAAATATGTCCCAAAGGGAATCAGTAATAATTGTCATTCATTTGTGAAAAAGGCACATGGTTCTCTTGTTGAGGATGTGGACGGAAATATTTTTATCGATTTTGCTGGAGCGATTGGAACAGTAAATGTCGGCCATTCCCACCCAAGAGTAGTCAGAGCCCTGCAGGAGCAGGCAAGTCAATTTATCCATACGGGCTTTAATGTCATGATGTATGAATCTTATATCAATCTTGCAGAAAGGCTGTGTCAGCTTGCACCGGGTGATTTTAATAAGCAGACAGCTTTCTTTAACAGCGGTGCAGAAGCAGTTGAAAATGCCGTGAAAATCGCTAGAAAATATACAAAACGACAAGGAATTATTTCCTTTACACGAGGATTCCACGGCAGAACGTTAATGACCATGACGATGACGAGTAAGGTCAAGCCATACAAGTTCGGCTTTGGACCGTTTGCTCCAGAAGTTTACAAGGCGCCATATCCATATGTATACCGCCGCCCTGAAGGGTTGAGTGAACAACAATACAATGAAATGATTATTGAGCAATTTGAAACGTTTTTACTGGCGGAAGTCGCCCCTGAAACGATCGCTGCGGTTGTAATGGAACCCGTTCAAGGAGAGGGAGGGTTTATCGTTCCAGATAAAGCGTTTGTTCAAAGAGTTAGAGAAATTTGTACACAGTATGGAATTTTGTTTGTAGCTGACGAGATTCAAACGGGGTTCGCCCGTACCGGTAAATATTTTGCAATTGAACATTTTGGAATTGTGCCAGATTTAATCACCATTTCAAAATCAATGGGAGCAGGAGTGCCGATTAGCGGGGTCATTGGCCGGGCGGAAATTATGGACGCAGCAGATGTTGGCGAGATAGGCGGAACCTATTCTGGAAGTCCACTAGGCTGCAGGGCAGCACTTACCGTCCTCGATATCATTGAGAGTGAAAACCTTAATGAAAGGGCCCAAAAGATAGGTAAGAGAGCAACGGGGAAAATGAAAGAGCTTGCTGAACTTTTCGATAGCATTGGGGATGTCCGTGGTCTTGGCGCCATGTGTGCAATGGAAATAGTTAAAGACCGTCACAGTAAAACACCTGATAAAGAAGCAGTTGGAAAAATAGTTAAAGTCGCAGGTGAGCGGGGGCTGATGTTACTAAGCGCAGGGCTAAATGGTAACGTTATCCGCCTTCTAATGCCTTTAACCATTACAGATGAGCAGTTGGAGGAAGGATTACAAATTCTTGAGGAAAGCTTTGAGGCTGTATATTTGAACAACTCTGCTGTTCCGGTTGGGAGGTAAAACAAAATGGACATCGTTACGCAAAAGTATCAAATCTATCCAATGTATCTTGATGGAAAATGGGTGGGGAATGATTTTGAGGTGTTTACCGAGATTATTAACCCAGCAACAAAGGAAGTTTTAGGAGCAGTGCCCACCGGTGGTGCTTTTGAAGCGGAGCAGGCTGTTGATGCGGCCCACAAGGCATTTAAAACTTGGTCGAAAAAAACAGCTGACGAACGCTATCAGCTTATGATGAAATGGTATCAATTGATTGATGAGAACAAACATGAAATTGCCAGGATTATGACGATGGAGCAGGGTAAACCATTAAAAGAAGCATTGGGTGAGGTTCAATACGCCAACGGCTTTATCTCATGGTATGCGGAGGAAGGGAAACGAATCTATGGAGAAACAATTCCAGCATCCCAACCAAATAAACGAATTCTTGTTAGAAAAGAACCGGTTGGGGTGGTTGCAGCGATTACTCCTTGGAACTTCCCTGCAGCCATGATTACTAGAAAAGTAGCACCAGCACTCGCAGCAGGGTGTACTTGCGTGGTAAAACCAGCCAATCAGACACCGCTTACCGCTTTAAAGATGGTGGAACTTGCACATGAAGCAGGAATCCCTAATGGTGTAATCAATGTAATCACCGGCAAGTCAGCGGAAATCGGCGAAACTTGGCTGAAGGATCACCGAGTAACCAAGATAACCTTTACAGGATCGACTGAAGTAGGAAAAACGTTGATGCGCGGTGCTGCTGAAAATGTTAAAAAGGTATCGTTGGAGCTTGGAGGAAACGCCCCATTTATTGTCATGGATGATGCGAATCTAGTGAAGGCTGCAGAGGGATTGGTACAATCGAAATTCCGGAATGCAGGTCAGACCTGTATATGTACGAATCGTGTATATGTGCAAGAAGGAATAGCTGATAGATTCATTGAGCTTTTCCAGGCAGAATTAGAAAAGCTTAAGGTTGGAAACGGACTTGAAGAAGGTACTGATATCGGACCATTAATTGATAAGGGAGCTTATAAAAAAGTAGAAGCTCTTGTGAATGATGCAGTTAAAAAGGGAGGAAAAGTCACTTACAGCGGGCTTAAACCTGCTGAAGATAATGGCTATTTCTATGCCCCGACAATTTTAACTGCTATTCACGACGATATGGAATGTATGAAGGATGAAATCTTTGGACCGCTGGCACCGATTTCGACCTTCAAATCAGAAGAAGAAGTGATTGAAAGGGCAAATAACTCCCGCTTTGGATTAGCGGCATATGTTTATACAGAAAATCTAAGCCGTTCCTTTAGAATCACAGAACAACTCGAATACGGAATCATTGGTCTTAATGATGCCCTGCCATCAGCTGTTCAAGTTCCATTTGGCGGCTATAAAGAGAGCGGTCTTGGCCGTGAAGGCGGTCACTTCGGAATTGAAGAATTTTTAGAAGTAAAATATATTTCAATAGGGTTAGATATATAGTTTTCAGTTTTTAACTAAATAGGAAACTGCCAAATTCGTTTCATCCTCCAGCGAGAGGAAGATTCACGAATAAATGCCAGTGAAACCTTCAGTGACTTTATTTGTCATTGAAAGATTTCACTGGCTTTTTTAAAATTTATTTTAAAATGAGGTGGGGCAGGAGTGCAAGGACCATTGAATGGGATGAAAGTTATCGATTTATCCAGAGTTTTAGCCGGACCATATTGCACAATGATCTTAGGAGATATGGGAGCGGAAGTAATAAAGATTGAAAGTATTGATACAGGAGATGAAACGAGGGGGTGGGGACCGCCTTTTGTGGAAGGTGAAAGTGCCTACTACCTATGCGCCAACCGAAATAAGCAAGGAATCACACTAAACTTGAAGTCGGAACAAGGTATAGAAATTTTAAAAAAACTTGTTTTGGATGCGGATGTAGTTGTCCAGAATTTTAAACCAGGAACTCTCAAGCGGCTGGGCTTCGGTTACGAGGAAATGAAAAAGTGTAATAAAGGAATTATACTGGCATCAATCAGCGGTTTTGGTTCTACTGGGACATACTCCCATCTGCCCGGCTATGATTACATTATTCAAATCATGGCATCGCTTGAGGCAAGTGTAAAATACTGTGAGGAACGAAAAACTTTTGGCAAAGAAATCGGAAGGCATCAGCTCGTCCAGCAAATGATCGCAAAAATGTCTGCAAACCTTGAGATTTCCCGTCTGTTAGTCTTTAAAGCTGGCTGGTTAAAAAACAGCGGTAAACGCAACACGCAGGAAACTTCATTGGCAAAATGGATTTCCTGTGATGCCGCCTATGAAGCAGCCAACGATTCCGTGCAAATACACGGTGCTTACGGCTTCTCAAATGAATTCCCGGTTGAGCGCTATTTACGGAATGCAAAGGCACCCGTTATTTATGAGGGAACAAGAGAAATTCACACCATTATGCAGGGGGAATATGCACTTGGTTACCGCGAAGATAAACCACTGCGAAAAATGCTGCCGGCCTGGCCATTTGAAGATATTTTAATAAAAGGATAGGGTAGGTGTGAATATATGTCAGGGGTAAAAACCTATTTTCTCGCTGGTCATTCCCGCTTGCCGCAGGGGATGGCAGCTCAAAGTGTATTTGACTCTTTAACGATTACCGTTGAGATTGATAAAAAATATGGGGTCATTATCCAGTCCTCCTGCACCCTTGCCACTGACCATGGAAGAGAATATATTCAACAAATATTAAAGGGTCACAGCTTACAGGATGGGATTGATGAGATTGTTGAAATGATAAGAGAGGGATACAGGGGGAAAGCAGTCAATGCACTTATAGCAGCAGTAAAAGATTTATACAGTCAATATAGCGAATAGAAACTCAAAAACAGCTTAACTAAAGTGTTAAGCTGTTTTTGAGTTTCAGTGTTTTTTTCATTTACTTTTTTAAGGTTGTAATTAAATCATACATATTGAATTGTACACTACTTAATATAAAACAATTAATTACCTTGTGAAAATTACATGTTTTTTCAATCATTATTTACTTTAAATATTGGTCTTTGCTGTGTTACGATAACGGAATAAAGTGGACAGGGAGAAGAGGGTGTTTTAGATGATTGGAACAATATTATTTGATGTTGATGGAGTTTTGTTAAGTGAGGAGCATTACTTTGATGCATCAGCCTTAACTGTTTGGGAATTGCTAAATAGTAATAATTATTTGGCTATGGCACCTAAAAAATACAAAACAGATTATAGCCCAGCAGAGATAAAGGTAATCCGTGAGACTGTATTTGGGAAAAATGATGAGGTCCTTAAGCTTATGAAGTCTAGGGGACTTAATGCAAATTGGGATATGATTTATTTGTCCTTTGGTCATCAATTCATACATCTATTATCTCAAATTAAGGAAAATGAGAAGGATAGAATAAAAGGGTGGCTGCAAGAACCAATTAATCGAGAAGTTTTGCTTGAAATAGGCGGGGTACTACATAATTATGAAGTTAACTTAGATTTCGATCGATTTGTTCCTGATTTTGAACATTCAACGGAAACAAAGCAAGAATTGTTCAATTACCTCAATCAATTAGCGGAAGAGAAGCTTGGGGTTCAAACATCTATATTTAGTGGAATTAGCGAGCTATGGTCAGTATGTGAGCATACATGTCAGGAATGGTACGTTGGCGATGACAATGTAGGAAATTCCACTGGCAGACCTTCTGTTCAGCTTGGAAAGAAAGGCTTTTTAGCAAATGAAACCACATTAGCAGATAAAGCAGAAATTGAAGCACTTTTTTCATTCCTTAAGGAATCTGGGATAAAAATCGGGATTGGAACGGGGAGACCTGAGCTTGAAACCATTCAACCCTTCCAACACTTAGACTGGCTGAAACACTTTGATATCAATTATATTGTCACGGCAGATGATGTACTAAAGGCAGAAAAGAGTTTAAATGAAAGAAGGTCACTGTCAAAACCTGATCCGTTTACATACATTTTGGGCCTTAAGGGCAGAGAATCTTCGGCAGAGAATTGTTTAAATACACCACTGCCGATTGAAAACGGTGAAGAGGTACTAGTTGTGGGCGACTCTTTGGCAGACCTGCTGGCTGCAAGAAAAATGGGATGTCAGTTTGCAGCTGTATTGACAGGATTATCTGGAAAAGATGCGAGAAGCACCTTTGAAAAGCACGAGGCAGACTATATTCTCGATACAGTGCTTGATGTGAGGGGAATTATCGAGAAAAACTAAGAGGGATTGCCATGCAATCCCTCTGTTTTCGGGTTTATTATGGGTTACCCTGTTATTCCATCATAAATAGATAGTGGATCTGATGCCCTCTGAATGAATAATTCAGCCTTGGCGGAAATCAGATAGTGGATCTGATGCCCTCTGAATGAATAATTCAGCCTTGGCGGAAATCAGATAGTGGATTTGATGCCCACTGAATGAATAATTCAGCCTTGGCGGTAATCAGATAGTAGATTTGATGCCCACTGAATGAATAATTCAGCCTTGGCGGAAATCAGATAGTGGATCTGATGCCCACTGAATGAATAATTCAGCCTTGGCGGTAATCAGATAGTGGATCTGATTCCCTCTAAAGCAATTTTTCAGCCTCAACCGTCATCAGATAAAAAAAGACCAAATCAATATCAGATTTGGTCATCATTTTTTTTATTTAACTTTCTCTAACTCAAGTCTTCCTGGATAAAAGGAATCAACATTTTCTAACTCTAAAGATTGTGCATCGTTTAAACCCTTAATTTGTGTGAGGGCACGAATAATCTCTGTAGTAATTTGCTTATCAAGGGTTAATACCATAACAGCTTCCCCGCCGACGGTTGTTCTGCCTACTTGCATCGTTCCAATATTAATTTGGTAATCACCGAGAAGAGATCCAACCTTACCAATCATACCAGGGACGTCCTGATGTTTAACAAGTAAGAGGTGGCTTTCAGGTCTTACATCGATACGATACTCGTTAATTTTCACGATTCTTGCACCATATCCGTTTAAGACTGTTGCCCCAATTTTAGCTGTTTCTGAGCCTTTTGTAATGGCAAGCTCCATATAGTTGGCAAAGCCTTTATTATTGGCATTTTTCTGGACATTGTAGGAAACGCCCTGTCCTTTCAAAAGATGAAGCGCATTAATCAAATTAACAGAATCACTTAAGTGATAAGAAAGGATTCCTTTAATCATGGTTCGAGTTAATAGTTCCGTATCCTCTTCAATTAAATCGCCATAATAATTGATTTCGATTTTAGAAGGAGCATGTTTTAACAATTGGACAACAAGCTGCCCCATTTGCTCCCCAAGGAGTAAGTATGGCTGCATTTTTTGCTGTGCTTCGCCAGACATTTGCGGCATATTCACTGCATTTCGGATAGACTGTGTTTCGAGAATTTCAATGATTTCTTCACTGACCTCCTGGGCAACCTTTTCCTGTGCTTCGACTGTAGAAGCACCTAAATGAGGGGTAACAATAATATTTGGATTTTGCAGCAATTCTGGGTCAGCAACCGGTTCCTTTTCAAAAACATCAAGAGCGGCACCTGCA
The DNA here is from genome assembly GCF_030123505.1 of Neobacillus sp. YX16. Lineage (GTDB taxonomy): Bacteria > Bacillota > Bacilli > Bacillales > Cytobacillaceae > Neobacillus. Next base: position 4,994,937 of record NZ_CP126115.1, on the reverse strand, counting down.
ACATGTCCAGCTTGAATGGCTCTTACCAATGCCTTTTCATCAATAATTCCACCTCGGGCGACGTTGACAAATCGGACTCCTTTTTTTGTTTTGCTAAGGTAGTCGTCATTTACAAGTCCTTTTGTGTCGTTTGTAAGTGGTGTATGAATCGTAATGAAATCAGACTCACGTGCAATTAGATCGAGACTAGCTTTTTTCATTCCTAGTTTTTCTGCTCGCTCTTCCGTTAAGTATGGGTCATATCCCAATATGTTCATTCCAAAGCTTTTAGCACGTTTTGCGACTTCGGTACCGATTTTCCCCATACCAATAACACCTAGCGTTTTTTTGTATAACTCTACTCCCTTGAAGGAATTACGATCCCATTCGCCGCCAACTGTTTTTTTGTGAGCTTGAGGAATCATTCTTGCCATTGAAAGCATCATCGCTAATGTATGTTCAGTGGCGGCAATGGTATTGGCACCAGGAGCATTAATAACAATAATTCCTTTTCCTGTAGCAGCATTCACATCAATGTTGTCTACCCCTACACCTGCTCTTGCAATTACCTTAAGACGGTCCGCATATTGAAGCAATTCCGCCGTAACTTTTGTTTGGCTTCGTACAATTAAAGCCTCGTAATCGCCAATAATATTCTTTAGCTCCTCGGGCTTTAGTGTAGGCTGGCGCTCAACAATAAAATTTGGGTGATCAAACAACTTTTTCAATCCAGTATCACTTATACCATCTGTTACAAGTACCTTAAACATTTTGCTCATCCTCTCCATTTTCTTAATATAAGATTAAACTGTCTAGCGCAAGCAGCCTAGGGGTTCGGGGTCATAAGCCAATCCAGCAAAAAGGTTAAAAAGCAACCTTTCCGCCGGCTCGTCTTATGCCTGTCGCAACGAGGAAAAAATGAACTTCTTTTTTCCCTGAACAAGGCGCTTCCGCTTTAAAAATAAAAAGTCCCCCATAACAGACAGATTTGTCTTGTTATGAGGGACGTGATCTACGTGGTGCCACCCTCTTTTGCTGCTAGAAACAATGCAGCCTCAACATGTTAACGGGTTTTCCCGGGCATTCCTACTATACTTTCAGTCTGCCAGTTCAGAAGGGCTGGGCTCAGATTAAGAAATTGCACCGGTTCACAGCGGCCACCGGCTCTCTTAAGCATTTTCTTACTGCCGTCTTCATCATTACAATTTTAAATATTTACCTGAATTTAAAGAATATTCTACATCGATATCTTTAGTATTGTAAAGGGATAAAATAAATAATTTTTTGAGTATTCAAATTTAAAAATTTTTTTAAAAAAAGCAGACCAATGCTGGTGCGGTGGTAAGCGATTACATTGAATTTTTAAAAAAATTAGTCTATTGTAATTATATTGAGAGAATCATATAATGTCTACTATATAAATACAATTGTACGCATGTGGTAGACAGTGTGGGAGGGATTAATATGGAAGCAATTAAAATTGGGTTACTCGGTTTAGGAACAGTCGGTTCAGGTGTTGTGAAAATTATTAAAAATCATCAAGATAAATTAATGCATCAGGTGGGCTGTCCTGTTGTCGTAAAGAAAATCCTGGTCCAAGATTTACATAAAACAAGACCGGTTGATGTGGATCCAGTTTTGTTAACGTCATCCCCAGCTGATATCCTGCATGATCCCGAGATAGAAGTTGTAATTGAAGTGATGGGCGGGGTTAAGGAAACAAAGGAATATTTGCTTAGTGCGCTCCGTCAAGGAAAGCATGTGGTGACGGCAAACAAGGATTTAATGGCTCTCCATGGATCAGAATTGTTATCTGTTGCTTCTGAAAATGGTTGTGACTTATTTTATGAAGCAAGTGTTGCAGGAGGTATTCCTATCCTAAGAGGCTTAGTTGATGGCCTTGCTTCTGATCGTATTACCCAAATGATGGGGATTGTAAATGGAACCACTAATTATATTTTAACAAAAATGAGCCAAGAAGGTCTAGCATATGAGGAAGTCCTCAAAGAAGCCCAAGAGCTTGGATTTGCAGAAGCAGACCCTACTTCAGACGTAGAGGGACTGGATGCGGCCAGGAAAATGACAATATTAGCTACCTTAGGTTTTTCAATGCATATTGACCTAGACGATGTAAAAGTAAGTGGTATTTCGAATATAACAGAAGATGACTTGCGTTATGGAAAACAGTTAGGCTATACAATGAAGCTGTTAGGTTATGCCCACCGTGAAGGGGAAAAAGTAGAGGTAAGTGTCCAGCCGACATTCTTATCTGACAATCATCCATTAGCGTCGGTTCAAAATGAGTATAATGCTGTTTATGTATATGGAGAAGCAGTTGGTGAAACAATGTTTTATGGACCAGGTGCAGGAAGTCTGCCAACGGCAACCGCAGTAGTATCTGATTTAGTCGGAGTAATGAAAAATTTACGACTTGGTGTAAATGGACGCAGTGCGGTAACGCCACAATATCCTAAGCGCTTAAAGGATGATAACGAAAAGTACTCTAAATACTTCTTACGAATCCATGTACAGGATGAGGTTGGAGTATTTGCGGAACTTACTTCCATCTTTGCAAAATATGGTGTCAGCTTTGAGAAAATATTACAGCTGCCTGTTAAAAAGAATGAGACATCTGAAATTGTCTTAGTTACACACCGGGCTTCACTGACAAATTACGATGCTATTCTTCACGAATTAAATGATTTACCAGCGGTTAAAGAAATAAAAAGTGCATATAGAGTGGTGAGGAAATCATTATGAGATGGCCAGGACTAATTGAAGCATATAAAGAATTTTTACCAGTAAATCATGAAACACCTATGTTAACCTTGAATGAAGGAAATACCCCGTTAGTAAAGCTCGAACGGCTTTCAAAGGAATTGGATGTTGAGCTTTACGTTAAACTTGAAGGCGCAAATCCGACGGGTTCTTTTAAAGATCGCGGGATGGTAATGGCAGTTGCCAAAGCGATAGAATCCGGCAGCAAAACGATTATCTGTGCCTCAACAGGAAATACTTCTGCTGCAGCTGCAGCGTATGCGGCCCGAGCTGGAATCCGATGTATTATTGTAATACCAGAAGGCAAAATTGCCTTAGGGAAGCTAGCTCAAGCAATGATGTACGGAGCAGAAATTATCTCTATTGAAGGAAATTTTGACCAAGCACTTCAAATGGTCCGCAATATTAGTGAAGAAGAACCGATTGCACTTGTGAATTCGGTTAATCCCTATCGTTTAGAAGGACAAAAAACAGCAGCCTTTGAGGTGTGTGATCAATTAGGGGCGGCACCTGACATTTTAGCGATACCAGTTGGAAACGCGGGTAATATTAGTGCATATTGGAAAGGGTTTAAAGAATACGCGAATCATAAGGGAACAGGGCTGCCAAGAATGTATGGCTTTGAAGCAGAAGGGGCAGCGGCACTTGTCCATAATCGTGTATTTGAAAATCCAGAAACGATTGCAACAGCGATTCGAATTGGAAATCCCGCAAGCTGGAACTTAGCTGTTGCCGCAGTTGAAGAATCAAATGGTCTATTTGATGAAGTGAGCGATGATGAAATTGTAGCAGCGTATAAGAAAATTGCCGCTAGTGAAGGCATCTTCGCTGAACCAGCTTCATGTGCGTCAATCGCTGGTGTGATGAAGTCCCTCCAAAAAGGTAAAATCGAAAAAGGATCAAAAATCGTCGCAGTTCTTACTGGAAATGGTTTAAAAGATCCGGATACAGCTATCCAAAGCAGCTTTGTGGATGTAAAGAAATTGCCAAATGATGAGAAAGCTGTGACAGAACACATTAGGGGAGTTGTCCACCGATGACTCTGAATGCTGGAAAGTTTGTTATCAAAATACCAGCAAGTTCCGCTAACCTTGGACCAGGATTTGATTCAATGGGAGTTGCCCTTAATTTATATTTACGCTTAGAAGTGGAGAAAAATGAGAAGTGGGAATGTTATTCAACTTCAGATGAATTAAAGGATTTCCCAACAGACGAAAAGCATTTTATCTCTCAAATTGCCATTCAAACTGCAGCTAAATTTGGCAAGGAGTTACATCCTTGTAAAATCAAGGTTGAGAGTGACATACCATTGGCTCGTGGTCTTGGTTCAAGTGCTTCAGCGATTATTGCTGGAATAGAACTTGCTGATTACGTTGGAGAAATAGGGCTGACAAAAGAAGAAAAGCTATTACTGGCAACAGAAATTGAAGGCCATCCAGATAATGTTGGTGCCTCTTTATATGGAGGGCTTGTTATCGGAAGTTATCAACCAGGAGAGGTCGATGTCGTTTCTATTTCTGATATTTCTTTTGAAATGGTTGCTGTCATCCCGAAAGAAAGTTTGTTAACGAAGGATTCTCGCGGTGTTTTGCCAATAGAATTTTCCTATCAAAGCAGTATTCGTGCTTCTTCAATCGCAAATGTATTAGTAGCTGCACTGCTTAGTCAGAATTGGGAATTAGCAGGAAAAATGATGGAAAAGGATATTTTTCACCAGCCTTATCGGAAGCCGCTGATCCCATTTTATGATGACGTTGCTATTTTCGCAAAATCTGAAGGGGCATTCGGTGTGGTCTTAAGTGGAGCAGGCCCGACAGTTTTATGTTTATGTGAAGAGGGAAAGGGTAAATTACTTGAGCAATCTTTAAATACGGCATTTCCTGACATGACAGCCAAAGTGCTAAGCATTGACTTTACAGGAAGTAACGTATCCCAACTTAATAATTGCATTGTGAATTAGGGGCCGAGTAGTTCGGCCTTTTTTTTATTAATTGGCAAGTGATGATGGTGAACAATTAGAGATAAACTATAATGGGAATTGATAAATAAGGGAGGGAAGGTTAAATGTCATTTACAAACAAGGTTGTTGTTGTGACCGGGGGAGCGAATGGAATCGGACGCGGTGTTGTTTCTGCCTTTGCAAAAAAGGGTGCGCAGGTGTTGATTGCAGATGTGGATGAGAATGCAGGCAAAGAGACAGAATCTGAACTAAAACAAGAAGGATTCGATGTACTTTTTGTTCAAACTGATGTAAGAATTCCTAGTGATATTAGTAACTTAATGAAAACTGCCAAAAACACCTTTGGCCGGGTTGATGTGTTAATTAATAATGCTGGAAAGGGTTTGTTTAAATCGCTGTATGAAATAACAGTTGACGAATGGGATGATATCATTCAAACCAATTTGAGAAGTGTCTTTCTCTGCTCTCGGGAGGCAGCAAAGTATATGCGGGATAATAAAGAAGGTGGGGCAATTGTTAATATAGCTTCGACCCGTGCCATGATGTCCGAGCCTAATTCTGAGGGCTATGCAGCTACGAAAGGTGGGATTGTCGCCATTACTCATGCATTAGCCGCCTCTCTCAGTAATGAACGAATAACTGTTAATGCGATCTCACCTGGTTGGATTCACACTGGCGACTATTCACAATTAACAACCCTTGATCATGAGCAGCATTTATCAAATCGAGTTGGCAGACCAGAAGATATCGCAAGAGCATGCCTTTACTTAACCGCAAAGGAAAATGACTTTGTTACTGGGATAAATCTAGTTGTTGACGGCGGCATGACGAGAAAAATGATTTATGAAGAATAATATGATAAAATAGTGTAAAAATTGAAAAAATATAAATGGAAAGGAGGATAAATAAATGAAGCTGCCAATCATTCAAACAAAACTGCGAATTCCGGTTGTTAAAGATGAATTTATTCGAAGAGCTAAGCTTACGAGGAAAATAAAGAAAATTCCTGAATATCCTTTGACCATTATTCATTCAGGGGCTGGTTTTGGAAAAAGCACGGCTCTTGCTTTATTTATGAGGGATGAAAATATCCCAGGCTGCTGGTACTCCATCTCATCCATGGATGACGACATCCTTCCGTTCCTTTCCTATATCATACATTCAATAAGAGGAGTTATTCCTGACTTCGGGCAGGATATGGAGGAGTATATTGAAACAATGGACCGCTACATAAGGGAAGAAGATTTAAGTTATTTATGTTCATTATTTATTAATGAAATTCTTGACGTTAATGCTGATATCACCTTAATTTTGGATGATTACCATCAAATTGAGCATTCATATACGATTAATAGCTGGATTGAAAAATTGCTCCAGCATATTCCTTCTAATTTACACATGGTTATCTCAAGCCGCAGCCGTCCTGGCTGGAAGCATTTAACGAAAATGAGAGTGAACGGGCAGCTTTTAGAAATTACACGGGAGGATTTAGTGCTAACCATTGAAGAAATGGAATTGTTATTAATCGATCTCTACGGTCTAGAAATAGAGCCTGCTCATTTAGAAAGTATTTATCAGTTAACAGAAGGCTGGATTATTGCATTGTGTATGATCGCACAGCAGATTCCGCTAACTGGAGATATATCAACCCTTTTAGAACATTCCTCCTTTTCGCTCCAAGATCTATTTGACTACTTAGTTATGGAAGTCTTTTCGAAACAGCCTCCAATGATTCAGCAATTTTTAGAACAAACATCAATCCTAGATATTCTTGAGGAAGAACTTTGTGATGAAATAATTGGAATTCAAGGTGCTTCTAGCATGCTCGAGCAATTAAAAGAAAGAAACTTATTCATTCAAAAGATTGGATTAAAGCATTATCGCTACCATGCACTTTTTAAAGAATTCTTAGAAAATGCCTTCTTAAAGAATAACCCAACTACCTACACTAAACTTCATGAAAAATGTGCACGGTTCTATGAAAAAAGATTGATGTGGGAAGAGGCACTCTATCACTATAAAAAAATAAGTCATTACAAAGCAATCGCATCTATCTTACAAGAAAATGGGATTAAAATGCTTGAAGGCGGAATGCTGAAAAGCCTGTCTGATCAATTGACATTGATTCCAGTCCTTGAGTTAGAAAACTATTATCTTCTCTGGTTCCTAAAAGCAGAAGTCCATCGATATCGCTCCCAATATCACGAGGCTGAGGAATGTTATGATAAAACCTATATCGAGGCTGAGAAGAGACACGATTTTCTCGGAATGAGCAAGGCGTTAGAAGGAAAAGCGAAGATTTATTTAGACACCATCCAGCCTCATCAAGCTGAGAAGTTATTATATGAAGCTATTGAGGCTAGAGAGAAAAGTATAAGCTCAGAAGCGGAAAAGGCAAAGCTATATTACTTGCTCTCTGAAAATCTATTAAACTCTGGAAAATCAACAAATGCTGAAAAATGGCTGCAAAAGGCAAAAACGTACAGCCCATCAATATTGGATGGAAATATTGAAGCAAGGCTGTATTTAAGAACAGGTCGTTTTGAAGAAGCCAAAAGATTCCTTCTCCACCAAAAAGAAGAATTATCAAGTAAAAATGGGACAGAACTTCCCAAATCCCATAGAGAAACAGATTTATTATTATCATTAATAGAATCCTTTACAGGGGAAGGATTGAAAGCCAAAGAATTAGCTCAAGCAGGCATACAACAAGGTATTAGTTTAAAAGCACCTTTTGTAGAAGCGTGCGGCTGGATTCGAATGGGACATGCCGTGCAAATTCTCAATAAATATGATTCAGATTTAGCGGAACAGTGCTACAATACTGCATTAGATATTATGAGCAGGCTCAATGTAGAAAGAGGAAAAGCCGAACCGTTAATGGGACTTTGTATCCTTTATGGAACAAGGGGAGAATATGAGAGGGCATTGGAGGCAGGGAAAAGAGCCTTACAGGAGACTGAAAAAGTTCAAGATATCTGGCTTTCCGCACTTATTAGTCTCTGTATGGGTATCACCTGCATTTATAATGAAAGGCTTAATAATGGTCTAGCCTACTTAGAAAAAACGAGAGCGTTATTTATCCAGTGCGAGGATTCCTTTGGACAAACGTTATGTAGTTTCTGGCTGGCATATATTTACTATTTAGAAAAGGAACAAGACATGTTTAGAGAAACGATGGATAAGTTCTTATATCTAGTCCAAAAAAATGATTTTGAGTTCTTTTTTCATAAGGTGTCAGTTTTCAGTCCAAGGGATTTACAAATGTTTGTTCCACTATTAATACAGTGTACAAAAGGAGATATTCAAAAGTCATTAGCACTAAAAATTCTTCAGGATATGGGAATCACGGCATTGGATGCACATCCTGGATATTCGATAAGAGTTCAAACACTTGGACAATTTAAAATTTGGCTTGGGGAAAAGGAAGTTGGGGAAAAAGATTGGCAGCGCGAAAAAGGCAAGGAATTATTTCAGCTCTTTCTTACAGTAAACGAACCAATTTCCAAAGAGGAGATACTCCAGATTCTTTGGCCTAATCAGGATATAAAACATGCCGACCGTGACTTTAAAGTTGCATTAAATAGTCTCCAGCATGTACTTGAACCAACTCGTAAGGCAAGGGCAGCACCTTTTTTTATTATAAGAGAAGGGATGTTTTATGGAATAAATCCTCACGCCAAAATTGAATTAGATACAACTCATTTTCAAACATTGATTCAAAATGGTTTAAGTGAAACATCCCAGGAAAAAGTAATACCCCTTTTAGAAAAGGGATTAAGGCTTTATCTAGGAGAATACTTGCCTGAACGGCGATATGATGATTGGTGTATAAACAAAAGGGAGAGTATGCTAGTTTACTTTTTACGGGGCGCTGAAAAAATGGCCCAGTTTATGGTCCGTAAAGAAGAGTATGATAAAGCTATTTATTGGTGTGAAAAAATATTAAAGCGCGACCGGACTTGGGAAGAGGCCTATCGATTGTTAATGTATTGCTATTATCGAAAAAACAATCGCCCACAGGCAATGAAATGGTATCGAAAATGCAAGTTGGTTTTAGAAGAAGAGTTAGGAGTATCTCCACTGGAGCCCACAAAGCAAATGTACGACATGATTATCGAATCAGAAAAATATATGAATCAAATCAAACAGCCTTAATTTGAGGCTGTTTGATTTGTGTCCGGATCCTTCATAGCCAATCAAGGTCACTTCCGTTTTACCTTGTAACTGCTATGTAACTCACTCCTCCTATGATTAACTCAAAGCTTTGCATGTTTTTATTTTAGATAATAAGGGGGAAAAGAAGTGAAGGCATTTCGTAGAAAAGGGATTTTAGTAGGATTTCTAATTTTCATGATGATTTTTGCTACAGCATGCAGCTCGGACAAGACAGAGGGGGATACAAAAGGTAACAGTGAAAAGGCTGAGACGAAGGAGCCAATTAAAATTGGTGTTCTTGCCTCAACAACCGGTGCTTTGGAATCATATGGTAAACAAACATTAAGAGGATTTGAACTAGGTCTTGAATATGCAACCGAAGGAAGTATGGAGGTTGCAGGCAGAAAAATTGAGTTTGTGGTTGAAGATACAGAAACAAAGCCGGAAGTTGCCGTCCAAAAAGCAACAAAACTATTAGAAGAAGATAAAGTAGACTTTTTAGTCGGATCGTCAAGTTCTGCCGATACGCTAGCCGTACTTCCGCTTGCAGAAGAATATCAGAAAATCATGATTGTTGAACCAGCAGCCGCTGATAGTATTACAGGCTCTGAGTTTAATAAATATATCTTCCGTTCGGCGCGAAATTCTTCACAGGATGCCGTTGCGGGTGCAGCAGCTATCGCTGGTAAGGATGTGAAAATAGCAACACTTGCACCGGATTATTCCTTCGGACGTGACGGGGTAGCTGCCTTTAAAGAAGCAGCTGAAAAACTTGGTGCAGATATTGTATTAGAAGAATATGCAGACCCAGCAGCAACTGACTTTACTTCGAACATTCAAAAGATTATCGATGCAAAACCTGATTATTTATTTGTGGTTTGGGCGGGTGCAAACTCACCTTGGAAGCAGATTTCAGATATGAAGGTACAAGACAAGGGAATCAAAATTTCAACAGGGGCACCGGATATCGCGGCTTTGGCTACAATGGAGCCACTTGTTGGCATGGAAGGTTTTACCGTTTATTATCATGATCTACCAAAAAATGAAATTAATGATTGGCTCGTATCTGAACATAAGAAGAGATTTAACGGGGAAGTTCCTGATTTATTCACTCCAGGCGGTATGAGTGCAGCTATTTCAATTGTAGAAGCATTAAAGAAAACCGAAGGTGACGCTGATGCTGATAAACTAATCGAAACAATGGAAGGCATGAGCTTTGAGACACCAAAAGGAAAGATGACCTATCGCCCTGAAGATCACCAGGCCCTTCAAGCACTATATGCCATTAAACTCGAAAAGAAAGATGGGGTACCATATCCAGTTCCAGTGCTAATAAGAGAATTAACACCAGAAGAAACAGCCCCTCCAGTACGTAATAAATAAGGTGTCCATTTAGCCAATGCATATGTAAAGCTGATAATTGATTTTACCACTCTGTTGATTGGAGAGGAAGGCGCGAGACTCCTCGAAAATGCTATCGCATTTTCTTCGTGCGTGGGCGGATTCGTGGATGTAAAATTCAATGTCCTGCGGGAGGACGGGGCAGGGGAGACCCCGCAGTCGCTTAAGCGACGAGGAGGCTCCCCGGACCGCCCGCGGAAAGCGAAGCGCGCCTCCTGACAGGCAAAGACCGCCTGTCCCTGCGGTGAGTATTCAATGAAGCTTTCCTTTGTGGAGCGAAAATCAAAAGACCAGTTCAAATCACAGCCTAAAAAATATGAGGGTTAGACCTGTTGTTTACGGTCACCCTCTTCCTTATTTCTATCTACTTGATTGGTGGTGAAAGCGTGAAAACCTTAATAGAAACAGAAAATTTATCGATAACCTTTGGTGGCCATACAGCAGTTGATACTGTCAGCATTTCCGTTCCAGAAAAACACTTTAAATCCATCATTGGTCCAAATGGTGCTGGAAAAACAACATTTTTTAATCTTTTAAGCGGTCAATTAAACCCTACAAATGGAAAAATTTATTTTCGCGGAAAGGATATCACCAAACTTTCTTCGACGAAGCGAACAAGAGAAGGAATAGGACGTTCTTTTCAAATTACCAACGTCTTTCCTAATTTAACCGTCCTTGAAAATGTAAGGCTGGCAGTTCAATCAAAAGCCGGAGTTCGCTACCAGATGTTATTTCATTATAAGAAATATCGAGATTTTGAAATAAAGGCTCTAGAATGGTTACGTTTGGTGCTGTTAGACGATAAAGTGGACTCATTGGCCAGCAATTTGGCACATGGGGAAAAACGAAAGTTAGAAATGGCTATGCTCCTAGCTCTTGAAACAGAGGTTCTATTATTAGATGAACCAACTGCAGGTATGTCTTTAGAAGATGTTCCTGCCATATTAGAAGTGATTAAAAGAATTAAAGAACAAGGGAATCGGACGATTATTTTAATTGAGCACAAAATGGATATGATACTCGATTTATCCGATTCTGTAATGGTGCTATTTAATGGCAGGCTGCTGGCGGACGGAACACCTGAGGAAATAATGAAAAATGAAACGGTCCAGTCTGCCTATTTGGGAGGTATCAGCTTGTGAAACAGCTGCTGAAGCTTAATAATATCGAGACGTTTATTGGACAGTATCATATTTTACAAGGTGTTTCACTTGAGGTAAAAAAGGGCGAGGTTACGGTACTGCTAGGAAGAAATGGTGCCGGAAAAACAACTACATTACGGACCATTATGGGACTAAATCCAGCCTCAAAAGGCAGTGTTGTCTATAAAGGAGAAGAGATACATTCCTTGCCTACCTATACCATTGCCCAAAAGGGAATCGGCTATGTTCCAGAAGACCAAGGTATCTTTGCTGGATTGACAGTCGAGGAGAATATGAAGGTAGCCATTCAAAAAGAAAATGAAGAAACAAATAAGCGTCTTGATTATATCTTAAATTTGTTTCCTGACTTAAAAAAGTTCTGGAAAAAGCCCGGCGGGTTATTAAGCGGCGGTCAAAAACAAATGCTCTCCATCGCCCGAGCCTACGTAAATGTTAACGAACTGTTATTAATTGACGAGCCAAGTAAAGGTCTAGCCCCTATAGTCGTCGAGAAGGTGATGGAATCCATCCTGCAAATGAAGGATCAAACCACCATCGTCTTAGTGGAACAAAATTTCATGATGGCAAGCACCATCGGCGATTGCTTTTATATTATCGATGATGGAAGAACGGTAAGCTCTGGAACAATGAAACAGTTAAAAGAAGATGAGGAAATGAAACGAAAGTACTTGGGGATTGCTTAGGGAAGGAGGAAAGGTTTGAATGGAGCTATTATTCAATTTGACACTAAATGGATTGGCAACAGGCATGCTGATCTTCTTATTAGCAGCAGGATTAACACTTATTTTCGGTCTAATGGATGTACTTAACTTTGCACACGGCGGTTTGTTTGCCTGGGGTGCCTATAGCGGCATTTGGATTTATACAGCTACTGGAAGCTTTTTAATCGGGATTATTGGGGCAGTTCTTACTGGTTTTATACTAGGAATTATTACAGAAAAATGGATTATTAAACCGGTTTACGGGAACCATGTTCAGCAAATTTTAATTACACTTGGCTTAATGTTGGTTTTATCAGAGATGCTCAAAGTAGTTTGGGGACCTAATCAATTAACAGCCAATCCTCCTGAATATTTGAGTGGCAGCTGGGAAATTGGCGATATGATTATCATTAAATATCGAGTATTTATCATAGCTGTTGGATTGCTGGTTTTTGCAGGAGTCCAATTTTTGCTCAAAAATACGAAAATTGGTCTGGTTGTCCGGGCCGGGGTTATGAATAAAGAAATGGTTCAGGCATTAGGGATTAATATTAAGAAGGTATTTATGTTTGTTTTTATGATTGGTTCCGGTATGGCAGCACTTGGAGGAGTACTATTCGGGCCATACTCCGGTGTTATTCACGCTGGCATGGGGATGGAATTTGCCATATTAGCTTTTATTGTAGTTGTCGTTGGCGGAATGGGGAATTTCACAGGTTCCGTCATGGCTGCGATCCTAGTAGGGTTATCAGGTTCATTCATGGCTTACTATGTACCGGAATTATCATTAGCCGTAAATATGCTTTTAATGGCCATTGTGTTGATTGTAAAGCCACAGGGACTATTTGGCGGGAAGGGGTGAGAGTATGAAGTGGATTGTAAATAATAGAATAAATACTATTTATATCATCATTGCTGCATTTCTGTTTCTCTTGCCTTTCGTCTATGAATCTAGAAATATGTTAATCCTATTAACTCAAATATTTGTATTTGCCATCCTCGCGATGAGCTACGATTTATTATTAGGCTTTACCGGAATTGTTTCCTTTGGTCATGCGATGTTTTTTGGTATCGGGGCCTACTCGATTGGGATATTCATGAAGCGTTTTGAGCCTACTATGCTTCATTTTATTTATGCAGTACTGGCAACGATTCTCATTACGGCAATCGTAAGTTTTATTGTTGGTTTGCTTACACTGCGATTGAAAAGCCATTTTTACGCAATGTTAACCATGGCATTGGCGGGATTGTTTTTAGTATTAGCGGAAAAATGGCGGACCTTAACGTTTGGAAATGATGGATTTACCTTTCGAGTACCTGAACTGTTTATAGATCGGACTAATTTTTACATCATTTGTTTGGCAGCAATGATTGCTACTTTTATGATTTTAAAACGCTTTACCAACTCCCCTCTTGGGAGAGTTCTTCAGGCCATACGAGAAAATGAACAACGGACAGAGTCTTTAGGTTATCAAGTATTACATTATAAGATTGCTGCTAGTGTTGTTTCAGGTGTATTAGCTGGGATTGCCGGGATGTTTTATGCGATGTCACTTCGATATGTGAATACAAGTGTATTCGCAATTGATATTACCTTAGATGCTTTATTGATGACGATTATAGGCGGAGTAGGCACTTTAGTTGGTGCTATTATTGGTGCAGGATTAATTGAATTTGCACACGATGGATTAACGGAGCTTGCAAAAGAACATTGGATATTTGAACGTTGGATTATTTTCTTTGGCATCATTTATATTTTGGTTGTTATTTTCTTCCCGCTAGGTATTGTGGGGACACTAAGGAAATTCACCTGGAAACGAAAAAAACAGCAGACTGCTAAGAAAGAAGAAAATTTAGCAGGTTAGGGGGAGGCTTAATGGAACCAAAACAAATTGCTTCCTTCGTCGTTCGTTTTCAACTAGCCGCTGTTGAAAAAGAGACTGGTAAAAAACAATGGAGGATTAAAGTTACCCATGTTCAAGAAGAGCGGGAAACTTTATTTGACACCATTGAAGAGGCTACTGCTTTTATGATGTCGATGGTAGAAGACACTTAATCTAGGTGGTGGATGTTTTGCAAATTGGAATCGTAAGTACGGGTCTTTACCTCCCACAGGATTATATAACAGGCAAAGAGATAGCAGAAAAAGCAAGTATCCCTGCACATGTTGTTGAAGAAAAGATGGGGATAAAGAAGAAATATGTTCCGGGTCCCGATGATCATACGTGTGAAATGGGAATCATTGCCGCAAAGAAAGCCATTAAAAAAGCGGGTATCGACCCAATGGAGATTGATGTAGTTATTTATATTGGTGAAGAGCATAAGGAATACCCACTTTGGACGGCTGGAATCAAACTACAGGAAGCTGTTGGAGCCTTAAATGCCTGGGCATTTGATGTGGCTTTAAGATGTGGAACGACCGTTATGGCACTTAAGGTAGCAAAAAGCTTGATGATAGCAGATCCAACAATCCAAACTGTGCTCCTGGCAGGAGGATATCGAAATGGGGATTTCATCGACTACCAGAATCCGAGGACACATTTCATGTTTAATCTAGGTGCTGGGGGCGGTGCCATTCTTTTGAAAAAAGACCACAATGAAAACATCTTGTTAGAAACAGAGCTGTTGACTGATGGCTCCTTTTCAGAGGATGTGGTGGTTGTTTCTGGCGGTACAAAAAATCCAATTACAAAAGAAGCGATTGATCAGCGGCTAAATATGTTGGATGTCCTTGACCCTGAGGGGATGAAACAGCGTTTGGAACAGAAATCAATGGCTAATTTTCTGAAGGTAATTCGGGAATCTGTTAGAAAAAGTGGATACAAAGAGGAAGAAATTTCATTTATAGCCATGCTTCACATGAAAAAGTCTGCCCATGAATATGTATTAAAAGAATTGGGTTTATCACACCAGCAATCAATCTATCTGGAGGACTACGGTCATATCGGACAGATTGATCAAATATTATCTCTTGAGCTTGCCGTAAAAGAAGGGAAGGTAAAAGAGGGTGACATTGTCGTTTTAGTCAGTGCTGGGATTGGCTATGCCTGGGGAGCCTCTACAATTAAATGGGGAAGGGTGATGTAATGGTTAATGTGACGATGAAAGAGGTACAGTTATCAAATGGAGAAACCATTGCCTATCGAGAAAGGGAAGGCGGAGAGAAAAAGGTATTGTTAATCCATGGAAACATGACTTCTTCTAAGCACTGGGACCTTGTCCTAAATAATATGTCTGAGGAATATAAGCTATATGCTTTAGATTTAAGAGGGTTTGGAAAATCCACCTACAATAAGCTTATAACTTCAATCAAGGATTTTTCAGATGATGTAAAGCTCTTTGTCGATGAAATTGACTTAAAGGACTTTGCGATTGTAGGTTGGTCAACAGGTGGTGCTGTCGCCATGCAATTTGCTGCAGATAATCCTGGTTATTGCAATAAGCTGATTTTATTAGCTTCAGAATCTACTAGAGGGTATCCGTTTGACGGAAAAACGAGTGAAAACGAGGAACCGCGAAGATTTTCCTCCCATGAAGATATTAAACGTGACTTAATTCGAACCATCCCTGTTCAAGCTGCATATGACACGAATAATGTGGATTTATTAAAACTAATATGGAACGCCGTTATTTATACAAAAAACCAGCCTGAACCTGAGCTGTATGACGAGTATGTCCAGGATATGAGAACACAGCGAAACTTAGCTGAAGTACATCATTCTAACAATACGTTTAATATCAGTCATCATCATAATGGGCTGGTAGAAGGAAATGGACTAGTGGATCAAATTAATGTACCTGTCCTTGTATTAAGAGGTGACCGTGATTTCGTTGTAAGTGCTGAGATGACAAAAGAATTGGTAGAGGATTTGGGACAAAAAGCTAAATTTGTAGAGTTAACGGATTGTGGGCATTCCCCTCTTGTTGATGATTTACCTCAATTACTAAAAGAATTGACAAATTTTTTAAAGAATGAGGTGTTCAAATGAGATTAAAAGACAGAGTGGCTCTTATTACTGGTGCGGCAAATGGAATAGGCTTAAAAGCTTCGGAAGTATTTGCCAAAGAAGGTGCAAAGGTGGCCATGGCTGACTTTAATGAAGAGCAGGGTGAAAAGAGGGCACAAGAATTAAGGGGAAAGGGCTATGAAGTAACCTTTTTTCAAGTGAATGTAGCACAGCGTTCCAGTGTAGATGAAATGGTTGAAAAAGTCCGAGAAGTTTACGGAAACATCGGTATCCTCATTAATAACGCTGGAATTACAAAAGATGCGATGCTTTCGAAATTATCCATCGATGATTTTCAAGCAGTTTTAGATGTTAACCTTACAGGAGTATTTCACTGTACACAGGCTGTATTGCCTTCCATGATTGAAAATGGAAAAGGAAGAATTATTAATACCTCTTCTGTTTCAGGCGTCTATGGGAATGTTGGCCAAACGAATTATGCGGCAACAAAAGCAGGGGTAGTCGGGATGACCAAATCATGGGCGAAAGAACTTGGACGCAAAGGGATTAATGTAAATGCAGTTGCCCCTGGTTTTATCGAAACAGGAATGACAGCCAAGGTTCCTGAAAGAATATTAGACCAAATGAAACAGATGGTTCCGCTGTTAAGGCTGGGGAAACCTGAAGATATCGCAAACGCTTACTTGTTTCTAGCATCCGATGAATCAAATTATATAAACGGGACTGTTCTTCATGTAGATGGCGGGATAATGATGTAATTAAAAAAGCGGAAGCGCCTTGACCAGAGGCGACAGGCATAAGGCGAGCCGGCGAGAAGGTGGGTTTATACCTTCTTGACGGATTGACTTATGACCCCGAGCCTCTAGGCGCAGGAGCGAGATTGAAAAAAAGCGGCCTTTATGGCCGTTTTTTTTAATCTCGCTCTTGTAACTTCGATGTAACTAAAATTATGTAAGATGTTCTCATCTAGTTGTGAAGGAGAGATTGAACGGTGAGGTGGGAACTTGACTGGCTTGGAAATAGAGCAAGGTTATCGCCAAATAAAAAGGCTATTATAGAGGAAGATTCAAATAAATCCTGGACCTATGAAGCAGTAAATAAACGTTCGTCCTCGGTGGCTGGTTGGTTAAGTAGTCAAGGTGTGAAAAAAGGGGATCGAGTCGCACTTCTGTCGCCAAACGATATCAGTTATTTTGATTTGTTGTTTGCATGTGGAAAAATTGGCGCGATATTTGTTCCGCTTAATTGGAGGCTGTCAGAACATGAATTAAATGAAATTTTGTTGGATTGTTCACCCTTATTACTTGGTATCCATCAGACGTTTGAGAACATGTTTACTTCTTTGAAAGCTTTAGTACCTAGTTCTTTTTATGTTGGAGAATCAAAGTATGAAGAGATTACGGCACTACTACTAGACAGTAGTAATGATCTAGTACCAATCTCAGAACTTGACCCCCTAGCCATAATTTATACAGGAGGAACCACCGGTAAACCAAAAGGAGTGGTTTTAAGCCATCAATCCATTCAATGGAACGCGATAAACACAATTCTTAGCTGGAATTTATCAGATGAGGATGTAACAATCAACTATATGCCGATGTTTCATACAGGCGGACTAAATGCATTATCGCTGCCAATCTTAATGACCGGCGGAACTGTTGTGATTGGTGATCAGTATTCCGGACAAAAAGTGGTTCATTCAATACTACAGTACAACTGTACGATTATTCTCCTTGTACCAACGATGTACCATTTACTCATTCAAACGGAAGAGTTCCAGAGAAGTGAATTTCCGTCTATGAAAGTCTTCTTATCAGGTGCGGCCCCTTGTCCATTCCAAGTTTATGAAGCCTTTCAGAAAAAGAGATTAGCTTTTAAAGAAGGGTATGGATTAACGGAAGCAGGCCCAAATAATTTCTTTATTGATCCCGAAGAAACGCAAGTGAAACGCGGCTCTGTTGGAAAGCCAATGTTATTCAACTCGATTAAATTAGAAAAGGAAAATGGGCAAGAAGCCGCCATAAACGAGGTTGGAGAACTTTTAATAAAAGGAAAACATTCCTTCTCGCATTATTGGAATAACGAATTCGCAACGCTAGAAACGAAAAAAGAAGGCTGGATTCATACAGGAGACTTGGCAAGGAAGGATGAAGATGGATTCCACTATATTGTCGGAAGGAAGAAGGATATGATCATCACGGGTGGTGAAAATGTTTATCCACTTGAGATTGAACATTGGCTTGCAGCTCACCCTGAGGTTGATGAAGTGGCAGTAATCGGACTCCCAGATGAAAAATGGGGAGAACTTGTTGCAGCCTTTATCGTCCAGAAACATCCTCAACCACTAGATGAGCTGGAACTAATAGCCTATTGTGAGAGAAAACTAGGAAGATATAAAATTCCGAAGAAATTTATATCTTTAGATGAACTCCCGAAAACACATGTTGGAAAAATCGATAAAAAGAGATTAAAAGAATTAAGTATACAAACATAAAAGGAGAACCCACCAAGCGGGTCCTCCTTTTCTTCATTTTTGTGCAAGTTTTAAGGCCGTATCCGTTATAAAGGAGGGGATAAAGATGAAGGCTGTTACATATCAAGGAATTAAGAATGTTGAAGTTAGGGACGTAAAGGATCCAAGTATAAAAAATCCTGATGACATTATCGTAAAAATTACATCTTCAGCTATTTGTGGATCTGATTTGCATTTAATACATGCAATGATACCAAATCTGCCAACAGATTATGTAATCGGGCACGAGCCGATGGGTATTGTTGAAGAAGTAGGTCCTGAGGTTACTAAGTTAAAAAAAGGGGATCGAGTCATTATTCCATTTAACGTAAGCTGTGGACACTGCTGGTATTGTACTCACGATCTAACAAGTCAATGTGACAATGGGAATCCTCATGGTCAAGGAAGTGGTTTTTTCGGTTATTCGGAAACAACTGGCGGTTACGCTGGTGGACAGGCAGAATATATGCGGGTGCCTTTTGGGAATTTCACTCCATTTAAACTTCCGGAAAATTGTGAAGTGGAAGATGAGAAACTTGTATTACTTGCTGATGCTGCACCAACTGCCTATTGGAGTGTGGACCACGCCGGGGTAAAACCTGATGATACTGTCATCGTTTTAGGCTGTGGACCTGTGGGTTTACTAGCACAAAAGTTCGCCTGGTTAAAAGGTGCGAAAAGAGTTATTGCGGTTTATTATATTAATTATCGGCTGCAGCACGCGAAGCGGACAAATAAAGTGGAAATAGTTAATTTTGAGGACCATGAAAATGTAGGTGACTATCTGCTTGAAATTACCCAGGGCGGAGCAGATATCGTCATCGATGCAGTAGGAATGGATGGGAAAATGACCCCGATGGAGTTTTTGGCAACGGGTATGAAGCTTCATGGCGGAGCCATGGGTGCCATTGTTATTGCTAGTCAAGCAGTACGTAAAGGTGGAACGATTCAACTTACAGGTGTTTACGGTGGAAGATATAATGCTTTTCCGCTTGGGGACATCTTTCAGCGCAACGTAGACATTAAAACGGGGCAGGCACCGGTTATTCCCTATATGTCATTCCTGTACAATATGATTAATGAAAGAAAGATTGATATCAGTGACATCATTACCCATGTCTTGCCATTAGAGCAAGCGAAGCATGGATATGAAGTGTTTGATACAAAAACAGATGATTGTATTAAAGTTATTCTTAAACCATAACAAAAATCGGGCTGGAGTTTTTCCAGCCCGATTGATTGTGCTTTAGCTTTCAAGTTTAATTAATTCATGTGCACTTTCAATAAATAATTTAGATAACATCGATTGGGTTTTGTTTTGGTTATAAACGAGATAGAAAAATCTTTGATTATTGAAACCATTAATTTCATGGATCCTAAGTAACTTTCTATCGTAGTATTCCCTTGCAGCCATTTCCGATATAATTGCTATACCAATATCCTGGAGTACAAACTGAATCAAACTTTGTCCACTTTCTGTATAAGCAACAATATTCATTTGGTCTTTGGTAATTTGATTTTTCGTTAAAAATTTTTCAATAAGAGAATTCGTTCCAGAATCAGCGTTTCGCATAATAAAAGGAAACTTTAAGAGATCATGAATATCGACAGATCCAACAATATCAGAATGATGTGACGTTATAAGGACTAAATTTTCTTTAAGTAAAGGAATATAGCAAAGCTTTTCGTTCTCATATTTTTCACCTAAAATACCGAAATCCACAGAACCATTTAGAACCTTATCCGCCACATTTTTTGAGGAGGATTGGTTAATATGAAATGTTGCTTTTGGGTATCGATTTCTAAATTCCTTGACCATCTTTGGAATCATAAATTGCCCAGGCACAGAGCTTGCACCGATTCGAATCATTCCCCGAAGTTCGGTCACACCCTCCTTTAAGTCCAACATTGCCTGGTCCTTCAATAATAAAAGCTTTAGTGCCCACTGATACAAACGCTCACCGGAAGGTGTAAGGATATTCTCTCTGCCTACCCGATCAAATAGACTTACATTAAGAGTTCTCTCAAGTGTTTGAATATGGGAGCTGACAGTTGATTGACTTAAAAAGATGTCTTCGGCTGCTTTAGAGAAGCTTTTATGCTCGACTACCTTTGTAAACACATATAATTGGTGTAAATCCATAGATTTTGCCCCTTTATTGAAATAACCGATTTATATTTATCGGTAGAATAGATAAATTGAATTTATCTTATCATAACATTTTTTTTATAATAGATGTTGTTATTAGAGGTTTGAATACAATGTGATGGGAGCTTTAATGAATGTCACTCCAATATGTACCGGATGTAATCTATGATGCAGGTCATACAGAAGGCGGCGAGTTAATCAAATCACTGTTCTTAAAGATGGAAGCGTTGATCGGTGGACAAATTATCGAGGTTATTTTAAATGAACAAACGGTAAAAGAAGATTTGCTGGCCTGGGTCAGAATGCAAAAGCACACTTTGTTAGATTGTAAGGATTTTGGGGAAATTAGTTATTACTATATTGAGAAACGTTAGTATACTATGAAAAGGTCTTATCAACTTGATAAGATTTTTTTATTTTAAAAAGAATATTTGCTATTTCGGTGCTAAACACTCAATATTAATAAGACAAAAATTTTGTTGTTTATAGATAGAGAAAGTAGGGATTTTTTTGCCTGATTTTAACTCAATAGGTATTTCTGAATCGACCGTAAATAAATTAAAGGAATTCGGTGTTGCAAAACCAACACCAATTCAAGAAAAGGCAATACCATTTGTCATGAATGGAAGAGATGTTATTGCACAGGCGCAAACAGGAACAGGAAAGACGTTTGCCTTCATACTGCCCATCTTAGAAAAAATAAATCCACTTGCACCACATGTACAAGCGCTCATAGTAACTCCAACCAGAGAATTGGCTTTACAAATTACCGAGGAATTTGTAAAGTTGACCAATGACATTGATGGTGTTGATGTGTTAGCAGTTTATGGGGGCCAGGATGTTGATAAACAGCTAAAGAAGCTTAAGAAAAATGTTCAAATTGTTGTCGGGACACCAGGCAGGCTATTAGACCATATTAGAAGAGGAACAGTTCACTTATCGGAAGCTTCATTTTTAGTTCTTGATGAAGCGGACCAAATGCTCCATATAGGTTTTCTGAATGAAGTTGAGGATATTATCAGGGAAACACCTAAGACTCGTCAGACTATGCTTTTTTCTGCAACAATGCCAGAGGAAATACGGACACTAGCGAATAAACATATGCGAACACCTGAATACATCCAAGTTGAGAAAACGCAGGGGCCAGCAGCAAATGTTCAACTAATTGCCATTCATACCATTGATCGAGCTAAGCAAGCAACATTAATTCAATTGGTTGAAACACATAGACCATATTTAGCTGTTATTTTTTGTAGAACCAAACGCAGAGTCTCAAAGTTGTATGAGGTTCTTAAATCACACAAATTTTTATGTGATGAGCTCCATGGTGACCTATCACAAGCCAAAAGAGAGCAAGTGATGAAACGGTTCAGGGACGGGGATATTCAATTGTTGATAGCGACCGATGTCGCAGCAAGAGGTCTGGATGTTGAAGGGGTGACACATGTATTTAATTATGACATTCCTCAAGATGCCGAAAGCTTTATCCATCGAATCGGTAGAACTGGAAGAGCAGGTACAAAGGGCTTGGCCATCACTTTCTACTCAACAGATGATCGCCAAACACTAGATATGATCGAAAAAGAGTTAAAGATCAAAATTCAAAAACAAAATATAGGGAACGCTGAAAGTGATCATAGAGATAAACAAGAACCATCGAAGAACCGGGGGAAAAGGGATGAAAATCTAAGATCAACGAGTGGTCAAAGGAAAGATAGTAAACCAAAATTTTCGTCAAGGAATGGAAGTAAACCAAAATCAATAAAGAGCAAGCAAAATAATTCCAGCCAAACAGGTGGAGGCAGGAATAGGAAAAGCGGTAATTCAGGATTAGTCAAACGGAGTAAATAAAAAAGGACTGAAGTAACTTTCAGTCCTTTTTGGTTACCTATTGACCAATCCCAAGATTGGATTTTACTAGTACCTCATCATATTTCTTCGCATCAGCTTTTTGACTGGAGAGGACCGTTCCAAGATATCCCGCAATAAATCCTAATGGAATGGATACAATACCAGGTGTCGTGTAAGGAAATAGAGGGTTCCCAACGAAAATTGCCTTTCCTACTTCAGGACTGAAAACATTCGGGCCAATGATTACAAGTCCAATAGCTGAAATAAGTCCAACTACCATTGCCCAAATGGCTCCCGTAGTGTTAAACCGTTTCCAGTAAATTGTATAAATAATAACTGGCAGATTTGCACTTGCTGCTACAGCAAAGGCTAAGGAAACAAGGAAAGCTACGTTAAGCGATTGTGCCCCTAAAGCTAAAACTATTGATACCACAGATACTCCAATGGAGGCCCATCGTGCCATACTTACCTGTTGTTTTTCTGTTGCCTTACCTTTTTTTAGAATTTCGTTATAGAAATCATGTGCAAAAGCTGAAGCTGCAGTTAGAACTAGTCCTGCTACAACAGCAAGAATCGTTGCAAAGGCAACCGCTGAAATAAATGCGAACAGCATATTACCTCCAAGTGCCTGCGCTAAAAGTGGGGCAGCCATATTACCAGCAGCATTGGCAGCAACAATATCAGTTGTGCCCACAAACGCTGCAGCACCAAACCCAAGGAATATAGTCATAACGTAAAAAATTCCAATGATCCAAGTAGCATAAACAACGGAACTTCGTGCAGTTTTAGCATCTTTTACAGTGAAGAAACGTACCAGAATATGAGGTAAACCAGCTGTCCCCAAAACTAGTCCCATGTTTAATGAAAGTGTGTCAATGCCATCCTTGTATTTTACTCCTGGGTTTAAGAATGCTTCCTTTAAGGGGGTAGCTGTTTTCATTTGCTCGAACATATCTGTAATACTAAAGTTAAATTTAGCAAAAACAACAATGGAGATTAGGAATGTGCCACCCATTAAGAGAACAGCTTTAATAATCTGTACCCAGCTTGTTGCGTGCATCCCGCCAAAAATAACATAAACAGTCATTAACACCCCAACAATCAAAACAGATGTTGTATATTCCAGCCCTAATAACAATTTAATAAGAGCACCAGCTCCTACAAGCTGAGCGATCATATAAAAAATAGAAATGGTAACGGTGTTCATGGCAGCAAAACCACGCACTTTTTTTGCATCAAAGCGTGCTGCGATCATATCTGCAAATGTATATTTACCTAAATTACGCAATGGTTCTGCCACTAAATATAAAACAACAAGATAGGCAACTAGGAAACCAATACTATAAAAAAATCCATCAAAGCCTGTTAATGCAACTGCGCCAGCTATTCCAAGGAATGAAGCTGCAGACATATAATCACCTGCGATAGCCAAACCATTTTGCCAGCCAGTCAGTCCTCCGCCGGCAGTATAAAATTCACTTGCGTTTTTTGTACGTTTTGATGCGAAGTATGTAATTACCAACGTTACAAAAACGATACAAAGAAACATCGTAAAAGCGGCCGTATTCATTAGTTTCTCCCCCTTTCTTTAACAACTTGTTCAGCCAAATCATCAAATTTAACTGCTTTTTTAGAGTAGAGCATACATAATCCCCATGTCATAACGAATTGAAGAAAAGCAAAAACCCAAGCCCAGGTAATACTGCCTATGAATTTGTTGTTTAGAACAGTTGAAAAGGAAGTTAAGATAGGTAAGGCGAAATAAAAACAAAAGAAGAAGATCGTGATGGGTATAATGAATTTTTTCTTTTCGGAGAGTAATTTTTGGAATGAAGATGATTGAACAATAGCGCTGTAATCGCTTTCAGAATTAGCTGTAATTTTTCTAGCCTCCATTGGAAGCTCCCCCTCTCATAGTAACAAAATGTAAAACAAAAAATTAGGACTTAAAATAGATATAGCTGACAGTGCATTTAAGTTAAATAACCAAAGTAATTAAAGCGGTCATGAGCGCAGGAAATACTCACCTCCTTTAAGAGATTGATTTTTCTAAATATTATAATTTTTATCACGTTTTATTATAGTAACAACATATTGAAATTTGCAATAGGAAAAATTACATTTTTTTGCAAATGGGATTTTACACTATATTGAGATTAAAAAACAAAATGACGGAAGAAAAAATAGGAGGATGATGAAAGATTTTATCATTAGAAAAACAAAAAACCTTTGCAACAGCGCAAAGGTTTTTAAGTATGGAGACTATCGGGATCGAACCGACGACCTCTTGCATGCCATGCAAGCGCTCTCCCAGCTGAGCTAAGCCCCCGTATGTGGTACAAGAAAAATTATATCTTTCTCATACCAATCTTGCAATAGTAATTTTCACATTTTTTTCAGTTAAAAGTAAATTACCCCATGCTTTCTATTTCAACTTTATGGACGCCATCTAATTTTGAAACAGAATCATAAACTTCGGTAGTCTTTTCCCGGTAATCTACGGCAATTAATATCTGAACTAGATGGTCGCCGTTATCTAAATCCTTTATACGGATCCTGCGGATAATATATTTTCTACTCATAATAAATGAAATGGCATCTTCAATTTGGATTTTATCTTTAATAAATAATTGAAGGCTAATTTCTTTTTCGCGCAATTGCTTTGGACCAATGAACTTCATGACATAAGGCACCAACTCTACACTAATAATTAGTAAGGCGACACCAACAAACGCTTCGATAAAGAAACCAGCCCCAACAGCGATACCGATTCCAGCTGCACCCCAAATCATTGCAGCCGTTGTTAAACCAGATATACTATCATTTCCCCGTCTAAGAATTACGCCTGCACCTAGAAAACCGATACCAGAAACAATTTGTGCAGCAAGACGAAGAGGGTCCATAGTAATTTTTACATCATCAGAAGCAGGAAACATATAAGCAGATTCAATTGAAACAATGGTTAGTAGACAACTCACTACAGATATTACAAGACTTGTCTTAAGTCCTACAGGTTTTCTTTTTAATTCACGTTCAAGCCCAATGATAAGTCCAAAAATCGCAGATACTCCAAGCTTTAATAATATATCATAATCAATATTCTCCATTGACTTCACGTCCATTATTATTGTGATTAGTGATAAATAGAATATAGTTATTACTATTATACGATATCCCTTCCATGAAAAATAAAGAAATATTACTTATTACTAAATATAGTTGGAAAAGCTAGTGTTGCTTTTCTCCATGTACAGTCTTAAATTATTTTAGCTCTTACTAATTACATATACATAAATGGTTGAATTTATGAGTTATCACATATTTGATTTATCCTTTGACAGTTATATATTCTTTATTCTCATTAAATGGCTATAGTAAATTGTTGTTTAACTTCTAACAAAAATAAAGAAAACAAAAAAACTTTATAAATTATATTGCAATCATTTTTCGAACATGTTATATTAAATCTCGTCCTCACGAGTGAGTCACACAACGAAAAAAGAAATTAAAAAAGTTGTTGACATCGTCATGGTGGATATGTTAAATTAAAGAGGTCGCTTTTGAGCTTACTTAGTAGGACGAGCTCATCAGAGAAATAATTTGTTCTTTGAAAACTAAACAAACAAGAACGTCAACAAACAATTTTTTAGCTTTTTAGAAAAGCTAAGCCAACGTAACATTTTTGAGCTAATCAACTTTCTTGGAGAGTTTGATCCTGGCTCAGGACGAACGCTGGCGGCGTGCCTAATACATGCAAGTCGAGCGAATCTTGAGGTGCTTGCACCTCTTGGTTAGCGGCGGACGGGTGAGTAACACGTGGGCAACCTGCCTGTAAGACTGGGATAACTTCGGGAAACCGGAGCTAATACCGGATAATCCTTTTCCTTTCATGAGGAAAAGCTGAAAGTCGGTTTACGCTGACACTTACAGATGGGCCCGCGGCGCATTAGCTAGTTGGTGAGGTAACGGCTCACCAAGGCGACGATGCGTAGCCGACCTGAGAGGGTGATCGGCCACACTGGGACTGAGACACGGCCCAGACTCCTACGGGAGGCAGCAGTAGGGAATCTTCCGCAATGGACGAAAGTCTGACGGAGCAACGCCGCGTGAGCGATGAAGGCCTTCGGGTCGTAAAGCTCTGTTGTTAGGGAAGAACAAGTATCGGAGTAACTGCCGGTACCTTGACGGTACCTAACCAGAAAGCCACGGCTAACTACGTGCCAGCAGCCGCGGTAATACGTAGGTGGCAAGCGTTGTCCGGAATTATTGGGCGTAAAGCGCGCGCAGGCGGTCCTTTAAGTCTGATGTGAAAGCCCACGGCTCAACCGTGGAGGGTCATTGGAAACTGGGGGACTTGAGTACAGAAGAGGAAAGCGGAATTCCACGTGTAGCGGTGAAATGCGTAGAGATGTGGAGGAACACCAGTGGCGAAGGCGGCTTTCTGGTCTGTAACTGACGCTGAGGCGCGAAAGCGTGGGGAGCAAACAGGATTAGATACCCTGGTAGTCCACGCCGTAAACGATGAGTGCTAAGTGTTAGAGGGTTTCCGCCCTTTAGTGCTGCAGCTAACGCATTAAGCACTCCGCCTGGGGAGTACGGCCGCAAGGCTGAAACTCAAAGGAATTGACGGGGGCCCGCACAAGCGGTGGAGCATGTGGTTTAATTCGAAGCAACGCGAAGAACCTTACCAGGTCTTGACATCCTCTGACACTCCTAGAGATAGGACGTTCCCCTTCGGGGGACAGAGTGACAGGTGGTGCATGGTTGTCGTCAGCTCGTGTCGTGAGATGTTGGGTTAAGTCCCGCAACGAGCGCAACCCTTGTTCTTAGTTGCCAGCATTCAGTTGGGCACTCTAAGGAGACTGCCGGTGACAAACCGGAGGAAGGTGGGGATGACGTCAAATCATCATGCCCCTTATGACCTGGGCTACACACGTGCTACAATGGATGGTACAAAGGGCTGCAAGACCGCGAGGTTTAGCCAATCCCATAAAACCATTCTCAGTTCGGATTGTAGGCTGCAACTCGCCTACATGAAGCCGGAATCGCTAGTAATCGCGGATCAGCATGCCGCGGTGAATACGTTCCCGGGCCTTGTACACACCGCCCGTCACACCACGAGAGTTTGTAACACCCGAAGTCGGTGGGGTAACCGCAAGGAGCCAGCCGCCTAAGGTGGGACAGATGATTGGGGTGAAGTCGTAACAAGGTAGCCGTATCGGAAGGTGCGGCTGGATCACCTCCTTTCTAAGGATAATGCAGTCCTTGTGGACTGATAAAAAGTTGACTGTTACTTGTTTGTTTAGTTTTGAGAGTGCAATTTTCTCTCGAAACATTTGTTCCTTGAAAACTAGATAATCGTAAGAAGAAGTCAAAGTAAAACCGAGAATCGCCACATTAGTTTTTCTCTCTTAAGTAATTAAGAAGAAAATAACCTTTTAGGTTAAGTTAGAAAGGGCGCACGGTGGATGCCTTGGCACTAGGAGCCGATGAAGGACGGGACTAACACCGATATGCTTCGGGGAGCTGTAAGTAAGCTTTGATCCGGAGATTTCCGAATGGGGGAACCCACTGCTCGTAATGGAGCAGTATCTTTACCTGAATACATAGGGTATTGAAGGCAGACCCGGGGAACTGAAACATCTAAGTACCCGGAGGAAGAGAAAGCAAACGCGATTCCCTGAGTAGCGGCGAGCGAAACGGGACATAGCCCAAACCAAGAGGCTTGCCTCTTGGGGTTGTAGGACACTCAACATGGAGTTACAAAGGAACGGGGTAGATGAAGCGGTCTGGAAAGGCCCGTCATAGAAGGTAAAAACCCTGTAGTTGAAACTTCGTTCCCTCCTGAGTGGATCCTGAGTACGGCCGGACACGAGAAATCCGGTCGGAAGCTGGGAGGACCATCTCCCAAGGCTAAATACTCCCTAGTGACCGATAGTGAACCAGTACCGTGAGGGAAAGGTGAAAAGCACCCCGGAAGGGGAGTGAAATAGATCCTGAAACCGTGTGCCTACAAGTAGTTAGAGCCCGTTAATGGGTGATAGCGTGCCTTTTGTAGAATGAACCGGCGAGTTACGATTACATGCAAGGTTAAGTTGAAGAGACGGAGCCGCAGCGAAAGCGAGTCTGAATAGGGCGATTTTAGTATGTGGTCGTAGACCCGAAACCAGGTGATCTACCCATGTCCAGGGTGAAGTCCAGGTAACACTGGATGGAGGCCCGAACCCACGCACGTTGAAAAGTGCGGGGATGAGGTGTGGGTAGCGGAGAAATTCCAATCGAACTTGGAGATAGCTGGTTCTCTCCGAAATAGCTTTAGGGCTAGCCTCACGTTGTAAGAGTCTTGGAGGTAGAGCACTGTTTGGACTAGGGGCCCTCATCGGGTTACCGAATTCAGACAAACTCCGAATGCCAAAGACTTATCCGTGGGAGTCAGACTGCGAG
Organism: Neobacillus sp. YX16; assembly: GCF_030123505.1. Lineage (GTDB taxonomy): Bacteria > Bacillota > Bacilli > Bacillales > Cytobacillaceae > Neobacillus. The sequence goes on along the minus strand of NZ_CP126115.1, from coordinate 4,965,873 downwards.
TGATAAGATCCGTAGTCAAAAGGGAAACAGCCCAGACCACCAGCTAAGGTCCCAAAGTTTACGTTAAGTGGAAAAGGATGTGGAGTTGCTTAGACAACCAGGATGTTGGCTTAGAAGCAGCCACCATTTAAAGAGTGCGTAATAGCTCACTGGTCGAGTGACTCTGCGCCGAAAATGTACCGGGGCTAAACGTAACACCGAAGCTGTGGATTGACACCGTATGGTGTCAGTGGTAGGAGAGCGTTCTAAGGGCGTTGAAGCTAGACCGTAAGGACTGGTGGAGCGCTTAGAAGTGAGAATGCCGGTATGAGTAGCGAAAGACGGGTGAGAATCCCGTCCACCGTATGCCTAAGGTTTCCTGAGGAAGGCTCGTCCTCTCAGGGTTAGTCGGGACCTAAGCCGAGGCCGAAAGGCGTAGGCGATGGACAACAGGTTGATATTCCTGTACCACCTCTTTATCGTTTGAGTGATGGGGGGACGCAGGAGGATAGGGTAAGCGCGCTGTTGGATATGCGCGTCCAAGCAGTTAGGCTGGTAAGCAGGAAAATCCGCTTACCGTAAAGGCTGAGCTGTGATGGCGAGGGAAATATAGTACCGAAGTTCCTGATTCCACACTGCCAAGAAAAGCCTCTAGCGAGATAAAAGGTGCCCGTACCGCAAACCGACACAGGTAGGCGAGGAGAGAATCCTAAGGTGTGCGAGAGAACTCTCGTTAAGGAACTCGGCAAAATGACCCCGTAACTTCGGGAGAAGGGGTGCTTTTTGAGGTGAATAGCCTCGAAGAGCCGCAGTGAATAGGCCCAGGCGACTGTTTAGCAAAAACACAGGTCTCTGCGAAGCCGCAAGGCGAAGTATAGGGGCTGACGCCTGCCCGGTGCTGGAAGGTTAAGAGGAGGGGTTAGCGCAAGCGAAGCTCTGAATCGAAGCCCCAGTAAACGGCGGCCGTAACTATAACGGTCCTAAGGTAGCGAAATTCCTTGTCGGGTAAGTTCCGACCCGCACGAAAGGCGTAACGATCTGGGCACTGTCTCAACGAGAGACTCGGTGAAATTATAGTACCTGTGAAGATGCAGGTTACCCGCGACAGGACGGAAAGACCCCGTGGAGCTTTACTGTAGCCTGATATTGAATTTTGGTACAGCTTGTACAGGATAGGTAGGAGCCTGAGAAACCGGAGCGCTAGCTTCGGTGGAGGCGTCGGTGGGATACTACCCTGGCTGTATTGAAATTCTAACCCGCACCCCTTATCGGGGTGGGAGACAGTGTCAGGTGGGCAGTTTGACTGGGGCGGTCGCCTCCTAAAGAGTAACGGAGGCGCCCAAAGGTTCCCTCAGAATGGTTGGAAATCATTCGCAGAGTGTAAAGGCACAAGGGAGCTTGACTGCGAGACCTACAAGTCGAGCAGGGACGAAAGTCGGGCTTAGTGATCCGGTGGTTCCGCATGGAAGGGCCATCGCTCAACGGATAAAAGCTACCCCGGGGATAACAGGCTTATCTCCCCCAAGAGTCCACATCGACGGGGAGGTTTGGCACCTCGATGTCGGCTCATCGCATCCTGGGGCTGTAGTCGGTCCCAAGGGTTGGGCTGTTCGCCCATTAAAGCGGTACGCGAGCTGGGTTCAGAACGTCGTGAGACAGTTCGGTCCCTATCCGTCGTGGGCGCAGGAAATTTGAGAGGAGCTGTCCTTAGTACGAGAGGACCGGGATGGACGCACCGCTGGTGTACCAGTTGTCTTGCCAAAGGCATCGCTGGGTAGCTATGTGCGGACGGGATAAGTGCTGAAAGCATCTAAGCATGAAGCCCCCCTCAAGATGAGATTTCCCATAGCGTCAAGCTAGTAAGAACCCTGAAAGATGATCAGGTTGATAGGTCAGAGGTGGAAGCGTGGTAACATGTGGAGCTGACTGATACTAATCGTTCGAGGACTTAACCAATTTTTAAAGGCGAACTCGTTTTACAACTTCTTCTGAAATTATCTAGTTTTGAGGGAATGAATTTTTTTCAAAAACCTCTTGAAAAATATCGAAAAGACAGTATAATAATAAATGTCTTTGAGAAAAATAGTCTGGCAATAATGGCGAGAAGGTCACACCCGTTCCCATACCGAACACGGAAGTTAAGCTTCTCAGCGCCGATGGTAGTTGGGACTTTGTCCCTGTGAGAGTAGGACGTTGCCAGGCTGTATTATACGGAGGATTAGCTCAGCTGGGAGAGCATCTGCCTTACAAGCAGAGGGTCGGCGGTTCGATCCCGTCATCCTCCACCAATGTTTTTTGCGATAGCAAAATAACCAAAGTTTTTTCACGGTAGTGAAAATAACTTTCAATAATATACCAAATTAAAATAATCTACATTATTTGCCGGGGTAGCTCAATTGGTAGAGCAACTGACTTGTAATCAGTAGGTTGGGGGTTCAAGTCCTCTCGCCGGCACCATTTTCATTATTACTTATTGTAAGTAATAATGAGCCATTAGCTCAGTTGGTAGAGCATCTGACTTTTAATCAGAGGGTCGAAGGTTCGAATCCTTCATGGCTCACCAAGTTGTTTTTTGAAGAAAACAACAAAGTTTCTTGTGAAGCAAAATAACTTCTAATATGCGGGTGTGGCGGAATTGGCAGACGCACCAGACTTAGGATCTGGCGCCGCAAGGCGTGGGGGTTCGACTCCCTTCACCCGCACTTAAGTTTTTCTTTACGATAGCAAAGTAACATATATGCGGAAGTAGTTCAGTGGTAGAACACCACCTTGCCAAGGTGGGGGTCGCGGGTTCGAATCCCGTCTTCCGCTCCAATGTTGCCGGGGTGGCGGAACTGGCAGACGCACAGGACTTAAAATCCTGCGGTAGGTGACTACCGTACCGGTTCGATTCCGGTCCTCGGCACCAAGATTTTTAGTAGAGATTTAACATCAAAATATGCGCCCGTAGCTCAATTGGATAGAGTGTCTGACTACGGATCAGAAGGTTATGGGTTCGACTCCTTTCGGGCGCGCCATATTTTACGGGAAGTAGCTCAGCTTGGTAGAGCACTTGGTTTGGGACCAAGGGGTCGCAGGTTCGAATCCTGTCTTCCCGACCATTCTTCTAAAATAACAATACGGGGCCTTAGCTCAGCTGGGAGAGCGCCTGCTTTGCACGCAGGAGGTCAGCGGTTCGATCCCGCTAGGCTCCACCAAGATTTTTTGCGAAGCAAAATAATCAAAGTTTTTTACGCTAGTAAAAATAACTTACTGTATAATCAAATATTTGGCGGTGTAGCTCAGCTGGCTAGAGCGTTCGGTTCATACCCGAAAGGTCGGGGGTTCGACTCCCTTCGCCGCTACCAATGTTTTTTGCGAAGCAAAATAACAAAATATGAGGACCTTTAGCTCAGCTGGTTAGAGCAGACGGCTCATAACCGTCCGGTCGTAGGTTCGAGTCCTACAAGGTCCACCATTAGCTTTTTATTTACAACGGAGGAATACCCAAGTTCGGCTGAAGGGATCGGTCTTGAAAACCGACAGGCGGGTAACACCGCGCGGGGGTTCGAATCCCTCTTCCTCCTCCATTATTTTAATAACTTTTATTGTCGCGGGGTGAAGCAACGAGCGTTACTTCACAGAATAAACTGCGAGTTGTATCAATCGAACTACTGCTTGAATTGGCTTTCTGAGATTGATACAGTCCATACAAACTATGGCCATGAAGTAAATATGATAATTTCTATTGTCGCGGGGTGGAGCAGTCCGGTAGCTCGTCGGGCTCATAACCCGAAGGTCGCAGGTTCAAATCCTGTCCCCGCAATACGGTCTGGTAGTTCAGTTGGTTAGAATGCCTGCCTGTCACGCAGGAGGTCGCGGGTTCGAGTCCCGTCCAGACCGCCATTTTTCTTAAAATGGCACAATAATGTGGCTCAGTAGCTCAGTCGGTAGAGCAAAGGACTGAAAATCCTTGTGTCGGCGGTTCGATTCCGTCCTGAGCCACCATTTGTTTTTAGATGGAAAATTTTATGATGGCGATTGTGGCGAAGTGGTTAACGCACCTGATTGTGGTTCAGGCATTCGTGGGTTCGATTCCCATCAGTCGCCCCATCTATTAATTTATAATAATGCGGGTGTAGTTTAGTGGTAAAACCTCAGCCTTCCAAGCTGATGTTGTGAGTTCGATTCTCATCACCCGCTCCATATGGGCCTATAGCTCAGCTGGTTAGAGCGCACGCCTGATAAGCGTGAGGTCGATGGTTCGAGTCCATTTAGGCCCACCAGAATTTTTGCAAGAGAAAATAATCTTCTATTGTTCCGCAGTAGCTCAGTGGTAGAGCTATCGGCTGTTAACCGATCGGTCGTAGGTTCGAGTCCTACCTGCGGAGCCATTTTTTATGGGGAAGTACTCAAGTGGCTGAAGAGGCGCCCCTGCTAAGGGTGTAGGTCGGGTAACCGGCGCGAGGGTTCAAATCCCTCCTTCTCCGCCATAAAATTAAGGCCCCTTGGTCAAGTGGTTAAGACACCTCCCTTTCACGGAGGTAACACGGGTTCGAATCCCGTAGGGGTCATACAGAAAGGCTGATGATATTTTATCATCAGTTTTTTTGTTCCTATTTTTATGTGTTAAATAAAAGATCCTCAATCTATTATTAGGAAATAGATACTCGCAACTGAAAGGTATAGTGCCCGAATCATTGTAGCAAATAGTAAATGGGTAATTATATATTACCTATGGTAATTGAGAGGCTAATCTATCTGAGCCATTCCAGCCTAAAAAAAATGACATGCTGCTTTAATAGTAAGAAACCCCTATAATCCTAAATATCGCCTAGAATTATCCATCTAATCATTATCCCAAATATTTGTTGTTATACAAGAAAAACAAACATTCCAATCCTCTAAAACCGTGATAGCTAGTCCAAGACTTGAGAGTCCGATTTTTAAAGAAATATTCTATTTTAATATAATTTTATTCTTTACAGCATTACTCTGAAAAACGTTGGTAACGCTTACAATCACTGGGTTTACTGTAATTTTACACTGTGGATTTTATCTTATTTTAAATAATATTTTTTACCCAAAATCTCAAAAAAACTTTATATATTTTTGTCGTTAACTGAAGGATTCTTTGTTGAATGGTGTCGTAAAATGTAGAATAAACACGACAAATGACAATCTATAAAACTTATTGTCAGAAAAGATAAAAAAGTTTTATAAGGATTATTTGTAATTTGCACTTATAATTAACCCTTGAAATACATTTTCACAAGGATGAGGTTATTAATGGCAGTGAATACTTTATATCCAACAGACTATCAGTTGCATTTATTTCATGAGGGAAACCTTTTTCAAAGTCATCAGCTTTTTGGAGCACACGTGTTTAAAGAATCAGACAAAGTCTATACAAGATTTTGTGTATGGGCTCCAAATGCTAAAGAAGTCAGGTTAGTCGGTAATTTCAATAGCTGGAATGGAGAAGGTTACGATTTACATAGGGTAAACAATGAAGGTGTTTGGATTATAGTCATTGATCAAGACCTGAGTGGTTACCTCTATAAATATGAAATAACAACAACGCAAAATGAAAAAATTTTAAAAGCAGATCCATATGCCTTCTATTCCGAACTAAGGCCAAATACTGCTTCAATCGTTTATTCTCTGAAAAGTTATGATTGGCAGGATAACCATTGGATGTATCGGAAACAAAAAAGGAACACCTTGTCTGAGCCGCAGGTAATTTATGAAGTTCATTTTGGATCTTGGAAGAAACATGAAAATGGCGATTTTTTAACATATAGGGAAATGGCAGCAGAACTCATTCCTTATGTGCTTGAACATGGATTTACTCATGTTGAATTATTACCTCTTATTGAACACCCCTATGACGGTTCTTGGGGATATCAAGGAACTGGATACTTTTCCACAACCTCTCGCTATGGCACACCAAAGGACTTCATGTACTTTGTGGATCAATGTCATCAGAATGGCATTGGCGTTATTCTTGATTGGGTGCCTGGTCACTTTTGTAAGGATTCACATGGGTTATATCGTTTTGATGGCTCACATATTTATTCCTACGAAACTGAGAGTGACAGGGAAAACAAAGTTTGGGGCACAGCAAACTTTGACCTCGGAAAAGGTGAGGTTCAAAGCTTCCTCATCTCAAACGCCTTTTTTTGGATAGATTATTTTCATATTGATGGATTTAGGATGGACGCTGTTGCTAATATCATTTATTGGCCAAATTCAGCCGACAACCAAGAAAATCCATTTGGAATCGAGTTTCTAAAAAAGCTAAATGTTGAAGTACATGAATATGATCCAACCTTTGTCATGATTGGAGAAGATTCAACAGACTTTCCTAATGTTACCTCGCCTGTCCATTATGGTGGATTAGGCTTCGATTATAAATGGAATATGGGCTGGATGAATGACATGCTAAAATACATGGAAACTCCACCTTTTGCACGTCCAAGTGTTCATACAAAAGTGACTTTTTCGCTTCTTTATGCATTTTCAGAAAACTTTATGCTCCCATTTTCACATGATGAAGTGGTCCATGGCAAAAAGTCATTATTGGATAAAATGCCCGGAGATTATTGGGAAAAGTTCGCGCAGCTCCGCTTACTTCTAGGGTACATGTTTGCACATCCTGGGAAGAAATTATTGTTTATGGGCTTTGAGCTTGGTCAGTTTTCAGAATGGAAAGATAAAGAACAATTAGATTGGAATTTATTAGATTATGAAATGCATCAAAATGTAAATCACTATGTTAAGCAGTTAACTAAAATTTACAAACGCTCCAAAGCCCTTTATGAGCTTGACCATAAGCACGATGGATTTGAATGGATTGACTGTAATAACGAAAGCCAATCAGTCTTTTCTTTTATTAGGAAAGGTGAGACGGAAAATGATTATTTAATCATTATATGTAATTTTACAGGCGTTCACTATCCGGAATATAAAATAGGCGTACCGTATCAAAGTGAGTTTAGGGAAATTTTAAATAGTGACCATCAAGACTTTGGCGGCGCTGGACTTGTGAATAAGAAAACATTTATTGCTGAAGAAGAGCCATTTCATGGTAAACCATATTCCGTTAATGTGACGATTCCGCCCTTTGGCATTCAGATCATACGACCGGTGAAAAAACGAAAGGAGAGAAAAGGTAATGGGAAAGAAAAAGTGCGTGGCAATGCTATTGGCAGGAGGGAAAGGAAGCAGACTTAACTCACTTACGAAGGATTTGGCAAAGCCTGCTGTTCCTTTTGGAGGAAAGTACAGAATCATTGATTTTCCATTAAGCAATTGTGCTAATTCAGGGATTGATACAGTGGGTGTCTTAACACAGTATCAACCGTTGCTATTAAATTCGTATATAGGTATCGGCAGTGCATGGGATCTAGACCGAAAAGATGGAGGGGTAACCGTTTTACCCCCATATGCTGAGACTTCTGAGGTAAAGTGGTATACCGGAACCGCGAGTGCTATTTATCAAAACCTAAATTATTTAAAGCAATACCAGCCTGAATATGTACTCATTCTCTCAGGTGACCACATTTACAAAATGAATTATGAGAGTATGCTTGAATATCATATTGAGAAAAGAGCAGATGTAACAATCTCTTTAATAGAAGTCCCTTGGGCGGAAGCAAGCCGATTTGGGATTATGAATACAAACGAGGATTTAAGAATAACAGAGTTTGAGGAAAAGCCAGCAGAGCCTAAAAATAATTTAGCTTCCATGGGCATCTATATTTTCAGTTGGAATGTCCTAAAAGAGTATTTAGAAATGGACGCTAGAAATACAAAATCTTCACATGATTTTGGTAAAGACATCATTCCTTCGCTGTTAGAAGAAAATAAGAAGCTTTATGCCTATCCTTTCAAGGGATATTGGAAGGATGTAGGTACAGTTAAGAGTCTTTGGGAAGCAAATATGGATCTATTAAATGATGAATGTGATTTAGACCTGTTTGATCATGATTGGAGAATTTATTCTGTAAACCCTAATCAACCTCCTCAGTATATCTCTCCTGAGGCCATTGTGAAGGAATCTCTCATTAATGAGGGCTGTACCATTGAAGGGGAAATAGATAATTCTGTTTTATTCCAAGGCGTTAGCGTCGGTAAAGGATCCATCATAAAGGAATCGGTCATCATGCCTGACGCGGTAATTGGTGAGAACGTTAAGATTGAAAAAGCAATTGTTCCAAGTGACGCTGTCATTCCAGATGGAACCGTGATTCGTTCATTTGATGATGAAATTATTCTTGTTACAGAAGAAATGTTAAGTGGGTTACATCCTGCTTTATAATAAACGGGAGGGACATGTATTGAAAAGAAAGCTATTAGGTGTTATTGACGCAACAACGTACCATGATGATCTAGAGGACCTTTTAACACATCGATCACTTGCAGCCCTGCCTTTTGCAGGACGTTATCGTATTATTGATTTTGTTCTTTCAAATATGGTTAACTCTGGAATCAGGAGTGTAGCTATCTTTCCGAAAATGATGTACCGTTCACTAATGGATCACCTTGGCTCAGGAAAGAATTGGGATTTGAATCGCAAGCGCGATGGCCTTTTCTTTTTTCCAACTCCCGTTGTTGATTCAGATATTAATAAAATTGGTTCATTTGAAAACTTTGCAGCAAATTTAGATTTCTTCTACCGCAGTTCTCAAGAGTATTCCATTATTACGAATTGTTATACAGTTATTAATATGGACTTTAAACCATTGTTAGATTGGCATATTCATTCCGGGTGCGACATTACTGAAATCCACCATGAAAATGGAACACCAATGGAAATGTATTTAGTGAAAACATCTCTACTTATTAAATTAATTGAAACGAGAAATGAAACAGGATATACATGTATGAAAGATGTGGTTCTAGATCCTGACCATCAACATTCCATTTGCCGCTATGAATATTCCGGCTATGCGGTCATGATAAACTCTATTCAAAACTATTATTCTACTAGTTTAAATTTATTGAATTCCGATGTTTGGAATCAATTATTTATAAAAGAACAGCCAATCCTGACAAAGGTCAAGGATGAGCCGCCAACCCGTTATTTAAAGGGTTCAACTGTTCAAAACGCGATGATTGCGAATGGCTGCTTAATCAATGGTACAGTTGAAAATAGTATTATTTCCAGGGGCGTAAAAATCGGAAAAGGTGCAGTTATTAAAAATTGCATTATCATGCAAAAATGCGTGATTGAAGATAACTGTTATCTCGATTCTGTTATTTTAGACAAAGACGTAAAGGTTGAGGAGGGTACAATCTTAACAGGTACCTCCAGAGATCCTTTTGTTGTGCGTAAAGGGACAAAGCAAGGAGCGTTGATGAATACGTGAAAGTATTATTTGCAGTTTCAGAATGTGGTCCATTTGCAAAATCAGGGGGGCTTGCAGACGTTGCAGGCTCCCTGCCTAAAGAACTGAAAAGTCTAGGTACGGACGTAAGGGTAATTCTGCCGAAGTATGGCACTATTGCCGATGACTTTAAAGCGGAAATGAAAAAAATTAAAGAGTTCACAGTTTCTGTTGGCTGGAGAAATCAATATTGTGGGATTGAAGAGCTTCTCTATCAGGGAGTAACCTATTACTTTGTCGATAATGAATATTATTTCAAACGTGAAGGGTTCTATGGATATTATGATGATGGCGAAAGGTTCGCCTATTTTAACCGGGCTGTATTGGAAGCTTTGGCACATCTAGACTTTTATCCAGATGTCCTGCATTGTCATGACTGGCATACAGCCATGATTCCATTTTTATTAAGAATGGAATATTACAAACGGAAAGACTATGGTTTGATTCGTACTGTTTTCACGATTCACAATCTACAATTTCAGGGAATTTTCCCAAGAGAAACGCTGGGAGACTTGCTTGGCTTAGATTGGGGAGCTTTCCATCCTGAAAATTTAGAGTTTTTTGGCTGTATAAATTATATGAAGGGTGCTCTTGTTGCAGCAGACGAAATAACAACGGTAAGCCCAACCTATAAACAGGAAATTCAAACTCCGGAATATGGAGAAAAACTGGATGGCTTATTGAAAACGAGAGAAGAAGATTTAGTTGGAATTCTAAATGGCATTGATGATAAATTCTATAATCCAGCACATGACCAACTACTTTATAAAACTTTTACAGCAAATAATCTTGAGAATAAAGCGATTAATAAAAGTGAAGTCCAAAAACACTTTGGACTGCCACAGAGCCCAAACACACCATTAATGGTGATGATTACTAGGCTGACAAAACAAAAAGGATTAGACCTCGTTAAATGTGTTTTAAGAGACATTCTTCATGAAGATATTCAAATGGTTGTTCTGGGTACTGGAGACTATGGCTATGAAGAGTATTTGCGTCATGCAGCAAACTCCTATCCAAATAAATTAAAGGTGCACATCGGTTTTAGTGAAGGACTGGCTCACAAGCTATATGCAGCGGCTGACCTTTTCTTAATGCCATCCCTATTTGAGCCATGCGGTCTTGGTCAACTTATTGCGATGAAATACGGTGCTGTGCCAATTGTACGTGAAACAGGCGGCCTAAATGATACGGTACAATCTTGGAATGAGACTACTAATGAGGGAAATGGGTTTTCTTTCAGGAATTTCAATGCCCATGACATGCTTTACACTATTAGAAGGGCATTACGCTTTTATCATGACCCCGCTTGGGAAACAATTGTTCAAAAGGCGATGGAAAAGGATAACAGCTGGGCCCAGTCTGCATTTAAGTATAATCAGCTATATGCAGAGCTGACCTCAAGGAGTGAAACCCATGTTTTCTAATCCAACAGAGTTTAAGAACAATTTTCTAAAGAGGGTGAATATGGTTTGCGGTAAGAGCTTTTCAGAAAGCTCAGAGCGAGACCATTACCAAACACTTGGGATTATGATTCGGGAATTTGTCAGTCACGATTGGATAAAAACGAATGAACGATACCTGGCAGCAAAAGAAAAACAAGTTTATTATCTGTCGATAGAATATTTGTTAGGAAAGCTCCTGCGGCAAAATCTAATCAATTTGGGAATCGAAGAAACCGTACAAGTTGGTCTTCAGGAACTAGGTATCGATTTAGGTGACCTGGAGGAATTAGAGAGTGATGCAGGCTTAGGAAACGGTGGCTTAGGAAGATTAGCCGCTTGTTTTCTTGATTCCCTTGCTTCACTGAATCTCCCTGGACATGGTCATGGTATTCGCTATAAGCATGGACTTTTTGAACAGAAAATAGTGGATGGCTATCAAGTAGAACTCCCAGAGCAATGGCTTAGGAGTGGAAATGTCTGGGAAGTTCGAAAAGCAGATTTAGCTGTTAAAATCCCTTTTTGGGGGAAGGTCGAAGGAAGAACAGAGAATGGCCGTTTAAAATTCCAACATTTGAATGCCGAAACGGTAACGGCCGTTCCACATGATATGCCGGTAATAGGTTTTAACTCTGAAACGGTTAACACATTGAGATTATGGAATGCCGAACCATCTCAATTCCCTTTCCATGAGGATATTTTAAAGTATAAACGTGAAACGGAGTCTGTCTCAGAATTCCTCTATCCGGATGATACACATGATGAAGGGAAGATACTAAGGCTAAAGCAGCAATATTTTTTAGTATCAGCAAGTATTCAATCCATCATTAAAACGTATAGGAAACAACACGGAAATTTAAAAGAACTTCACCAACACGTTTGTATTCATATTAATGATACCCATCCTGTTTTAGCCATTCCTGAACTAATGAGAATACTAATTGATGAGGAAGGTTTTGATTGGGACCTGGCTTGGTATATTACAAAGCATACGATTTCCTATACCAATCATACGACTTTATCGGAAGCATTGGAAAAATGGCCAATTCGCATTTTTCAGCCGCTGTTACCACGAATTTATATGATTGTTGAAGAAATAAATGAACGATTTTGTGGAGAGTTATGGGACCAATATACAGGGGATTGGAATAGGATTGCAAAGCTGGCGATCATTGCTGATGGCTATGTAAAAATGGCTCATTTAGCGATTGTGGGGAGTTTCAGTGTCAATGGAGTTGCAAAGCTGCATACAGAAATTCTAAAAACACGTGAAATGAATCAATTTTATCAGCTGTTTCCGGAAAAGTTCAATAATAAAACGAATGGTATCGCCCACCGTCGCTGGCTATTAAAAGGAAATCCTGACTTATCAGCCTTAATTACCGAATCCATTGGTTCTTCATGGACAAATTCACCTGGTGATTTAATTCAATTACTTAAATTTCAGAATGATACGTCCTTCATGGATAAGCTTCTAGAAATTAAGAGAGATAACAAAAAGCGGCTTGCTGACGTTATCCAAAGCCATAACGGCATTGTTGTGGATTCCTCTGCTATCTTTGATGTCCAGGTAAAGCGCCTGCATGCCTATAAGAGACAGCTTCTAAAGGTATTACATATTATGTATCTTTATAATCGAATAAAAGAGGATTCTAGTTTTTCAATGGTGCCAAGGGTATTCATTTTTGGAGCAAAGGCATCTCCCGGTTATTATTATGCAAAGAAAATTATTAAACTTATTAATACGGTAGCGGAAAAGGTTAACAATGACCCTGAAATTGGCGATAAAATGAAAGTCGTTTTCCTCGAAAACTACCGAGTTTCGCTTGCGGAAAAAGTCTTTCCTGCTGCTGATTTAAGTGAACAAATTTCCACCGCAAGTAAAGAGGCATCTGGTACTGGTAACATGAAATTTATGATTAATGGAGCACTGACAGTAGGAACAATGGATGGAGCCAATATTGAAATTCATGAATTGGTTGGGAATGAGAATATCTTTACATTTGGACTTTCGGCTGATGAGGTTCTTCATTATTACCAGCATGGCGGCTATCAATCGATTGAATATTATCATCATGACAGTCGCATTCGTCAGGCTGTTGATCAGCTAGTAAATGGATTTTTCCCTGGTGTCTATAACGAATTTGAACCAATTTTTGATTCTTTGCTGGAAGAAAATGATCAGTACTTTGTATTGAAGGATTTTGCTTCCTATGCGGACACACAAAAGAGAATTGGTGAGACCTTTAGGAATCAGCAAATCTGGCAAAAGAAGTGTCTGATTAATATTGCCCAAGCAGGTTATTTTTCCAGTGATCGGACAATCCAAGAGTATGCGGACGATATTTGGGGAATAAAACCTCTATAACCGATAAATTAGAAATAGGAGAAAACCGCCAATCGAAATGAATGGTGGTTTTCTTGTTTAATATATTATTTCCTAAAAAAACTCCCACCGAAGCTAGTAGGAAGCAGTCTTTCTATGCCAGGAATCCTTAACAAAGGAATCACTAGGAAAGGTAGATTAAGGTTACTGAGGGCTAACGGAAAAAATGTTTGCACAGCAAATTCTTACTTCACCGTTAGTACCTTCGTCTAAAATAACAACATTTCCGACGATTCTTGAAAATGCCCCGTTCTCAGTTGTATTACCTACTGATTGAACCTGAACTGCATCGCCTGCTACAATACCTGCGAATAAATCCTCACAATCACAGCAATTATTTCTTAATCCCATATTATTTCCCCCCTTCTATTAAGTTAATACATTCTATGCATGTCCAGAAAAGTTGTTCAAAAAATAATGAAAGAGCAGACCAATGAAAATTTCCCAAATCATAGAAAAAAGCATTCCTCTTTACAGAAATGCTCTAACTTTAAACTATTCAACTAATTTATATTTGCTATTTTTTTATGAAACAAAGTGTCCAATAAGAAAACCAATTGCAAGTAAGAAACCAAAGATTGTATTGGTTTGTGCGGTTGCTTTCATGGCAGGAGCCATTTGAATTGGTGAAACACCTGCTTTAAAGCCTTTAATTGCTTTCATTGCTTTAGGAATACTAAGAAGTACGATTACTGTCCAAATTGGCGCAGCCTCTGTGATGATTAGACCTAATATCCAAAGAAATGAAAAAATGAACATGCAGCCCATTAAGGTAACTGCCTTATTTTTACCTATTAGAATGGCTAAAGTTTTTCGGCCATTTTCTTTATCGCCCTCTAAATCCCTAATGTTATTAGAGAAATTAATAGCACCAACAAGAACTAAAATAGGAACTGAAATGAGGATACTATTGCTTGTTACCGTTCCAGTTTGGATAAAGAATGAGATTAAAATGATTAACATACCCATAAAGAACCCTGCGAACAGCTCTCCAAATGGAGTGTAAGCAATTGGATAAGGACCACCTGTATACAAATAACCAACTGCCATACAAACAAGCCCGAGAACGGCTAACCACCAGCTTGTACTCATACAAATGTAAATCCCAATCACTAACGCAATTGCATAGAGGCTTAGAGCAAGCAGCATGACTGTTTTAGGCTTAATACCATCACGGACAATGGTACCGCCAATACCTATTGAATGCTCATTATCGAGGCCGCGTTTATAATCATAATACTCATTAAACATATTGGTTGCGGCTTGTATTAATAAACTTGCGATTAACATGGCAAAGAAAAGACCATAGTGTATTTCTCCATGTGAAAGTGCAAGTACTGTACCTAGCAAAACTGGAACAAATGAGGCAGTTAACGTATGGGGACGTGTCATTTGCCACCAAACTTGAAAACCGCGATTCGATTCAACAGCAGGCTTTGAAGTGTGCTGTATATTTGGCTGCATTCTCTTCTCTCCCTTTTTAAAAATTTATCTATATATAAATTAAATTGCAATATGAGCTTGAAACTTTCCAACCCTAAGTTTATGCGAATTTGACGACTATAGTCAATTATTTTTTATTAGCGGAATTAGTAGATTATTCCTGTCTGATTATTAATGAGAAAATGGAGGGAAAATGAATTAAACGAGTGAAAATCAAAAACAACCCTGAACGGTATTATTTAAGGTATAATTTAGGAAGTCAAAGAGGATAGATAGTGACAAGTATTACTGACTTCTTTACAATGAAAGTAGTATCTTTAAATTGGCATTAAAATGAATGGATAACAGTCAATTGACTGTGTTGGAGGGATTTTTTTGGTTACCATTCAGGAGACGGAATTAAAGGAAAGGGGTCTTGTGGCAGTAAGTACTGCTCAGAAACTAGGCCGGCCCATTCTAATTAGTGAAGTTCATAAAATGGACAGTATTGAACCTATATCCTTTTTTTATAGTGGAACAGAACGCTATCTGGGAGAACGATTCTATTGGAAAGACCCATCGGCAGAAATGGTGCTTATTGGCCTTGGAATATCAAAACAAATTCAGTCGGATCAGGCTACTGACCGCTTTTTTCATGTTGAAGAGGAATGGAAGGGATTTTTAAAGGACAGTCTTATCTTTAATCCATACAAAGAAAATGGCTTAGGTCCCGTAATGTTTGGGGGATTCTCCTTTGATCCGCATAAGCCAAAAACAACGCTTTGGTCTAAATATGCAGATTCTTTATTCCATATTCCAAAATTTATGTTAACAATTGTTGAAGGGCAAACTTTTTTAACGACAAATATTGTTTGTACCCAAAATGATGATTATACACTTTTTGAAAAAGTAATAAATGAGCGAGTCCAATTACTTAACTCTCCTAAAGAAATTGAAATAAAGCGGGCTAAACTCCTTGAAACCAAAGAAATTTTTCCGCAGGAATGGAAACAGAGTGTGGATGATGTGGTAGAGGATTTAAAAACTGGTTCATTGAAAAAGGTGGTTCTTGCTCGGGAATTAAGATTATTTTTTGATCAACGCGTTAAAGCAGAGGTAATTCTTAAGAATTTGTATAATCAACAGCAAGATAGCTTTATCTTTGTTTTTGAATCTAATGGAGACTGTTTCATTGGTGCTACACCCGAAAGGTTGGTGAAAAAACAAGGAAACGATGTATTCTCTACCTGTCTCGCGGGATCGATAAAACGAGGTAAAACCGATGAAGAAGACAGGATGTTAGGGCAAACATTACTTAATGATAAGAAAAACCTTATTGAGCATGGATATGTGGTTGAAATGATTAAGGAAGCCTTAGAAGAATCATGTGAGGAAATAATCCTTCCAGATAAGCCGCAATTAATGAAAATAAGGGACATTCAACACCTATATACACCTGTCATTGGTAAATGTCAGAAGGACGCATCATTGCTTTTATTAGTTGAAAGACTTCATCCAACTCCTGCCCTCGGAGGACTTCCTAAAGAAGAAGCTATAGAAAAAATTAGAGAAGTCGAAGAATTGGATCGTGGGTTTTATGCTGCTCCACTTGGGTGGTGTGATTATCGGGGGAACGGTGAGTTCTCGGTGTCTATCCGCTCCGGTCTCATTCAAGATAAGGAAGCTTCATTATTTGCAGGATGTGGTGTCGTTGCGAATTCTGATTCTGAAAGTGAATATTTGGAAACAAGCTTAAAATTCAGACCAATGCTTCGCGCCCTTGGAGGTAATTAATATGAATCATCAAGAATCATTAACAGCTTATCTAGCTGCCTTTGTTGTTGAGTTAGTACAAACAGGAATAAAAGACGTTGTTGTTAGCCCTGGGTCTAGGTCAACCCCTATGGCAATGGTGATGGCAGAACACCCAGAATTAAATATCCATATCCATGTAGATGAACGTTCAGCAGCTTTTTTTGCTTTGGGAATCGCAAAAGCTACAAACAAGCCAGTGGCCATTTTATGTACTTCTGGAACAGCAGCAGCGAATTATTTTCCGGCAATTATTGAAGCTCGGTATTCACGTGTACCTTTACTGGTTCTAACAGCTGACCGTCCACATGAGCTTAGAGAAGTTGGTGCTCCACAAGCGATTGACCAAATTCATTTATATGGGCAGCATGTAAAATGGTTTGCAGATATGGCTTTGCCTGAGAATAGCAATGAATTGATTCGTTATGCCCGAACTGTTGGTGCACGTGCAGCTGCCATTTCAAGTCAGGCACCGGCTGGACCAGTCCATCTTAATTTTCCGTTCAGGGAACCGCTCATACCAAAATTAGATGAAGAAATCTTCGAATTAAAAGAACGCCCTATGGGTTATGTTCAGGTTCGGAATGGGGAATTGACACTTCGTGAGGATGAATTTAGGGAGATTTCTCAAAAGCTGAATGGTTATAAAAAAGGAATTATTGTTTGCGGAAACATTGCTGACAACCGGTTTGCTCAGGCTGTCACAGAGTTGTCAGCAACTTTAAAATTTCCAGTTTTAGCAGATCCCTTGTCACAGCTCAGGAGTGGACTACATCCACTAGAGAATATTGTGGAGGCCTATGATACTTTTTTACGGAATGAAGACGCCAAGGAATATTTGAAGCCAGATGTCATTCTTCGCTTTGGGGCAATGCCTGTTTCAAAGGCATTAACCATATTCCTAAAAGAGAATCATCAATCTGAACAATTTGTCATTGACGGGGCAGGAGGCTGGAGGGATCCGGCAACATTATCAACGGAAATGATTTTCTGTAATGAAACCATTTTTTGCGAGCAGTTATCAGGCTTAACGGAAATAAAAGAGTCAACAGAATTCTTAGAAAAATGGCGAGAAATTAATGAGCTTACAAAAGCAAACATGGCTTTAATCAAGGATAGCCAGATGTTAAGCGAGGGCCGATTGTTCTATCAAATAGCAGAAATGCTCCCTGAGCAAGCTACATTGTTCGTTGGGAACAGCATGCCTATAAGAGACTTAGATAGTTTCTTTCTCAATAATCATAAATCAATAAATGTAATGGCCAATAGAGGCGCTAATGGAATTGATGGAACGGTATCAACCGCCCTAGGAGCAGCATTATATTCACAACCATTATATCTGGTTTTAGGAGATCTAACTTTTTTCCATGATTTAAATGGGATGATTGCAGCGAAGCTATATGGAATAGATATAAGAATTATTGTTGTTAACAATAATGGTGGGGGTATTTTCTCCTTCCTTCCACAATCGCAGCATCCAAAGAATTTCGAACTTTTATTTGGTACTCCATTAAACTTAGAATTTGAGCATGCTGTCCGGATGTTCAATGGAAACTATACGAAAGTACAAGACTGGGACCATTTCCGTGAACTAATGAAGCAATCATCCGATGTTAAGGGATTAAATGTATATGAAGTGGTAACAAATAGAGACAGCAATTTAGCACAACACCGCGACTTTTGGCGGATTGTTTCCCAGGAAATATCAAATTTTGTCAAAGGTATACATTAATGAAGGTTAATATTAACGATCTAAATGTTCATGTCGAATTGTGCGGGGAAGGATTTCCGTTATTATTATTACATGGCTTTACTGGAGATTCATCCACATGGACACCTTTTTGTCCGACTTGGGGTAAGCACTCAAAATTAATTATCCCAGACATTATAGGTCACGGTGAAACAGAATCACCCTTAGATGTAAATCGCTATAAGATCGAATCAGCAGCTAAAGACTTGCTTAAGCTTCTAGATGAGCTTGAAATTGAACAAACGGATTTACTCGGGTATTCAATGGGGGGAAGACTTGCTCTGACTTTTGCAATTCTATATCCGGAGAGAGTTCGAAAGCTTATTTTGGAAAGTGCGTCTCCAGGACTGAAGACGGAAGAAGAAAGAATACAGCGCTGTATGAAAGATGGGGAACTAGCAAACTTTATTAATAATCAAGGAATTTTAGCTTTTGTTAACTATTGGGGAGGAATTCCACTTTTTTTAACAATGAAAAATCTTCCCGAGCCAACACAAGAAAGTATTAGGGAACAAAGGTTAACCAATAATCCTAAGGGTCTTGCAAATAGCTTAATAGGTATGGGGACAGGTTCTCAGCCATCCTGGTGGGAAAAGTTGAACTTGGTGAAATGCGAAGTGCTGCTGCTAACAGGAAGGTTGGATGAAAAATTTTGCAGGATTGCTGAAAGAATGCAGAAGGATATGAAAAAAGCTTCATGGATTGTAATTAAGGATAGTGGCCATGCAATTCATGTGGAACAAAAAGAAAAGTTTGATACAATAGTAAGTGACTTTTTGTCATTAAACTAAGGAGGAGATTGTTTTGACAGTAGAATGGGTAGCAGGACGTAAATATGAAGAAATTCTATACGAAACATATAACGGAATTGCGAAAATCACAATTAATCGCCCACATGTACATAATGCATTTACACCAAGAACCGTTATGGAGTTAATTGATGCGTTTGCCATTGCGCGTGATGATTCTAGTGTAGGAGTTATCGTCTTAACAGGAGCTGGAGAAAAGGCATTTTGTTCAGGCGGTGATCAAAGTGTGCGTGGACATGGAGGATATGTCGGAGAGGATCAAATTCCACGTTTAAATGTGCTTGACTTGCAACGCTTAATTCGTGTCATTCCAAAACCAGTTATCGCAATGGTTAAGGGATATGCGATTGGCGGCGGTCACGTTTTACACATTGTCTGTGATTTAACAATTGCAGCCGACAATGCTGTATTTGGACAAACAGGTCCTAATGTAGGTAGCTTTGACGCTGGTTATGGTTCAGGCTATCTTGCTAGGATTATTGGTCATAAAAAGGCTCGTGAAATTTGGTTCCTATGCCGTCAATATAATGCACAGGAAGCTCTTGATATGGGCTTAGTAAATACGGTCGTTCCACTTGAAAGAGTCGAAGAAGAAACCATTCAGTGGTGTAATGAAATCCTTGAGAAAAGCCCAACTGCCCTTCGTTTCATAAAGGCAGCAATGAATGCAGATACGGATGGATTAGCTGGTCTTCAGCAATTCGCTGGAGATGCAACATTGCTTTACTATACTACGGAAGAAGCCAAAGAAGGCCGTGACTCATTCAAAGAAAAGCGTAAGCCAGATTTTGGTCAATTCCCTCGTTTTCCTTGATTTTAAAATTTTTGAACGCAGCTTGATGGATTCCATCAGGCTGTTTTTATATCGAAAAGCGTAAGCCACTAGGCCGCTTGCGTTAGAAAGAATAAGAAGGTGAAATATTGAATAACGAAACAATGTCTAACTTTTTGAAAAATAGGGCGTTCCTTACTCCGGATAGGGCTGCTGTTTATTTTAATAAAAGAACAATAACGTTTAAGGAATTATATGAGAGCTCATATCAAACAGCTGGGAAGCTCCAAGCTTTAGGATTGAAAAAGGATCAATATATAGGTGTATTACTAAAAAATCATCTTGATACCGTCGTGATTTTATTTGCACTTCAGCTAATAGGTATTAAGGCAGTTATTTTAAACAATCGACTAACGACAAAAGAATTAGTGTGGCAGTTACATGACTCTAAGGCAGCCTCGTTAATTCTCGAAAATGATATAGATGAAATAAAAGAAGAGGTAAAAGTACCAGTTTTTACAAAAGATGAATTGTTTGCAGCTACTCCAAACATTCCTGAAATACAGGATGAAATAAACTTGGGGGATATCTGTACCGTCATGTATACATCGGGTACAACAGGGAATCCGAAGGGTGTCATTCAAACATATGGCAACCATTGGTGGAGTGCTGTTGGATCAGCATTAAATTTAGGATATACTGAATCTGACCGCTGGCTTTGCAGTGTTCCACTTTTTCATATAAGCGGTTTTTCCATTTTAATGAAAAGTGTTATCTATGGGATGCCTGTCATTCTACATGAAACATTTGACGCTATCAAAGTAATAGAGGATATAACAACGAAACGAGTCACCATAATGTCAGTAGTAGGAACCATGCTTTTTAGGATGGTTGAAACACTTAAGGATGCCCGGCTGCCAAATCATTTCCGCTGTGCGCTTTTAGGAGGCGGTCCTGCACCTTTACCGTTGTTAGAGGCATGTAAGTCAAAAGAAATTCCGGTTTTTCAATCCTATGGAATGACGGAGACAGCTTCACAGTTCGTTACACTGTCTCCTGAGTACAGCATTACAAAACTTGGTTCAGCGGGTAAGCCGTTATTTCCTTCCCAGCTTAAGATAATTTTGGAGGATGGAAAAATAGCTTCGGCAAAACAAGCTGGTGAAATTATTGTTAAAGGTCCAAACGTCACTATGGGTTATTTATATCGTCCAGAGGTAATAAAGGAAAAATTTAAAGAAGGTTGGTTTCATACAGGAGATATTGGTTATTTGGATGAAGAAGGTTTTTTATATGTGCTTGATAGACGCTCTGATCTCATTATATCAGGTGGTGAAAACATATATCCTGCGGAAATTGAATCTGTATTATTAGCCCATCCTGATGTAGCTGATGCAGGAGTCACAGGCATCGATGATGAAATATGGGGACAGGTTCCAGCTGCATTTATTGTAAGAAAAGAAGGGGCCAATGTTACTAAGGAAGAACTTAAACAATTTTGTTTAGAAAACTTAGCGAAATACAAGGTACCGAAAACGTTCCACTTTACTGAAAAACTTCCAAGGAACGCTGCTAAAAAGCTCCTGCGCAGGAAGCTGTGTGAATTGGTATAGAAGGTGGGAAAAGTGAATGAACATTGCACAAATTAAACTTAACGTGATCAGTATGCCATTGAAATCACCTTTTCACACACACTTAGGTACCGTAAAAGAACGTGAAGGAATAATCATAGAGGTAATCGATTCTGATGGAGTGTCAGGCTATGGGGAGGGAGTGGCTTTTTCAACTCCATGGTATACAGAAGAAACTGTTAAAACCAGTTTACATATGTTAGCCGATATTTTAATTCCTTTGCTTAGGAAGAACCCAATAAAACATCCTGAAGAGGCTGCTATTTTATTTAAGTCAATTAGAAGAAACAATATGGCTAAGGCTGGACTAGAATTGGCTATTTGGGATTTGTATGCAAAAAGGAATGCTGAAGCCCTTTCTTCAAGTATTGGCGGCACTAGGAAAAAAGTTGCTTCTGGTGTGGTGGTTGCAGCTGATTCTCTAAGCAGTTCTCTTAATCAAATTGAAAAATACCTAGAAGAAGGATACCAGCGAATTAAAGTTAAAATTAATCCTCAACAGGATTATTCTTTGTTAGCTGGAATCCGTCGCCATTATCCAGAACTTCCTATAATGGCTGATGCTAATTCTGCTTATACATTGAAAGACATTGAGAGATTAAAGGCTATGGATGACTTTAATCTCCTAATGATTGAACAGCCACTCGCAAGCGACGATATCATTCAGCATTCATTGCTACAAAAAGAGTTAAAGACCCCAGTCTGTTTAGATGAGAGTATTGTGAGCTTTGAAGATGCTAAAAATGCGATTGACCTTGGAAGCTGTAGGGTAATAAATATTAAAGCAGGAAGAGTGGGCGGCCTTTATGAAGCAAAAAGGATTCATGATTATTGCTTTGATAAGGAAATAGAAGTATGGTGCGGGGGAATGATTGAATTTGGAATATCTCGCGCGCATAATATTGCTCTTGCTTCACTTCCAGGATTTACGATCCCCGGTGATATTTCTGCTTCCAATCGATTCTGGGAGGAAGATATCATTAAACCTGAGGTAAGGGTTGAAAATGGATTTGTGACAGTACCTGATACCCCAGGAATTGGGTTTGGTATTAATAAAAAAAGACTCCAAGAAACCACACTCCTAGAGAAATCATTTAAATTCGAAAACAGTTGGCTATGTTAAAGCTTATTATTGATTTTGGCACTCTGTGATTTGTGCGGAAGGGGCGAGACTCCTCGAAAATGCTACACATTTTCTATGTGCGTGGGCAGATTCGCGGAAGTAATTCAATGTCCTGCAGGAGGACGGGACAGGGGAGACCCCGCTCATCTCTTAGCCCCGAGGAGTAGGAAAAGCTGAAGCGCCTTGTACAGCCCCGACAAGCGCTGGAGGGCCTGACGATGAAGTCGTTCTTTGACTTCAACGTTGGGACCGAAGCGCCTCGAGGGGCTAGGCGCTGCAGCTAGACAGGCTTCACGAACCGCCTGCGGAAAGCGAAGCGCCTCGTGACAGGCAGAGACTGCCTGTCACTGCGGTGATTATTCAAAGAAGCTTTCCTTAGTGGAGCACAAATCAACAGCCTAGTTTAACAGAGCCAAACAAAATAAATAAACCAGACAAAAATGTCTGGTTTATTTTTATAATTTATATATCTGAAGGTTCAAATGTTTTACAATCGGTTTCTTGGGTGTTATCGGCTGTTTTCCCTTTATGGCTGACAACATAAATACTTTCAGCACTGCATTTATTACCTTTTGCCCAATAAGAGCAGTTGTTAACTTCACATAAAACATCTTGTGCCATTTTGTATCACTCCTTAGAATCATTGGTAATACATAAATAGCTTTTGATTTTTTACGTCTATTCATCCCTGTAAGTAAAAGGGAACGAATGAACTAGTTTAAGGCTTTTTTTAGTGATTCTAAGTTCTGCTCCATTAGTGAAAAATATGTTTCTTTATCCTTGATATTTTTCTTTGTTAATACTCCTAAATTATGAACCGGTAAAGCCCTTGCACCAATTTCCTCCTGAACAATCTTCGCTAATTTGGATTGGACGTTTTGTTCGAAAAGGATATAATGGAGACCTTGCTCGTCAGCGATCGTAATAATTTCTTCTAGTTCTCGCTGTGTTGGTTCATTGGTTGTAGATAGACCAGAAATACTGATTTGTTCGATGCCGTATCTTTGCTCCCAATAACTAAAAGCCGCATGAGTTACAAGGATATTTCTATGTTTTGAATCTTGAATGGTACTTTCAAATTCCGAATGTAATTGATCTAATTCCTTTGAAAGCTGCTGATAATTTTGATCGAAGGTTTCTTTATTTTGGGGCATTTTTTCAACTAAAGAATTTCTTATTACAGCTGCCATTTCCTTCGAATAGATGGGGTCAAGCCATACATGGGGATTAAAATCTCCATGGCCCTCATCCTCATGGTCATCATGTGCTTCATGCTCTTCAGCAGGTTCTAATATCAAATTCTCAGCTACTGGTATCATCGAGACGTTTTCGCTTTTTAATGATTCCTTTGCTTTTTCCACAAATCCTTCTAATCCTAAACCGATGTAGAAAAATAAGTCTGAATCAGCCAGTTTAATCATATCCTTTTGGGATGGTTCAAAGGTATGCTCATCGGCTCCTGGTGGATAAATAGTATTAATAGTAACGAATTTACCTCCGATACGCTCTGTAAAATATTGAAGCGGGAATACAGTAGTATAAATGGTGATTTTGTCTTTCTCTTTTTCTGTTACATCTTTTTCGGCACTGCAGGCAGACATTAACAGTAATAAAATGACTATTGGATAAAAGATAATTTTTTTCATATTTGCTCCTTTAAAAGATAATAAACCGGAGTTATTACGATTTATAGTTGAAAAATTTTTAGGGATTCGAATGTTTAAAAAATGTATAATACGGAACGATTCCGATTTCCTTATGTATCTTACAAAAAAAATACGATAATTGCAAGCATAAAGTTGATACACCATTTAGTTTTTATGTATGCTTATAGTAACCAAATAAAAGGTGGGATAATTATGTCATTATTAAATGAAATACTTGATTATAATCAAAAATTTGTTGAAAGTCGTGAATATGAGAAATATGAAACAACAAAATTTCCGAATAAAAAAACGGTCATTTTAACTTGTATGGATACAAGATTATTGGAATTATTGCCTAAGGCTTTGAACTTAAATAATGGGGATGTAAAGACTATTAAAAATGCTGGGGCACTGGTATCTCATCCATTCGGAAGTATTATGAGAAGTATTCTTATTGCTGTATATCAGCTTCAAGCAGAAGAAGTCCTAGTCATTGCTCACCACGATTGTGGGATGAGTGGATTAAAAGCTGAACCAGTAATAGATAGTATGTTAAGCCGAGGGGTAAAAGATGAAACCATTGATACGCTTACCTATTCAGGTATCAATATAAAAAAATGGCTGCATGGATTTGAAAATGTTACTGAAAGTGTCGAACATAGTGTGGAGGTAATTAGAAATCATCCATTAATGCCTGAAGGTGTTCCGGTGCATGGGTTAGTTATTGACCCAAAAACAGGAAAATTAGACCTAATTGTTGATGGGTATCAAAGTTAAATTTCCTTTTTTTCTGGCACCGGGTCAATTCCACCTGGATGAAAGGGATGACATTTAAGAATTCTCTTTAATGTAAGCCAGCCACCTTTGAAAGCTCCAAACCGTTGAACGGCTTCTAACCCATAATGGGAACAAGTAGGGTAAAAACGACAGCTTGGCGGTTTAATCGGGGAAATGGCAACTTGGTAGAATCGAATTATGGAAATAAAAATTTTTTTCAACATAGGGACACTCCCTTTATCAATTTACTAAAAGATATCATATAAAAGAAAAAACGTCTAAATTGTTAAATGAAACAATGTTGATGAAAAAACTCGGAATTTATAGTATGATTAGTTTTAGATATTAATAAGGAGTGGGGATAAATGCCTTCAGTAGAAAGTTTTGATTTAGATCATAATGCCGTTAAAGCACCTTATGTTAGACATTGTGGCGTCCATAAGGTAGGAAGCGACGGGATTGTTAATAAATATGATATCCGTTTTTGTCAGCCGAATAAACAGGCGATGAAGCCAGATGTCATTCATACATTAGAACATCTCCTTGCCTTTAATCTTCGTGCACACGTTGAAAAATATGATCATTTCGATATTATCGATATTTCACCTATGGGCTGTCAAACAGGTTATTATTTAGTTGTTAGTGGTGAGCCGACAATCGAAGAAATCATTGACCTTCTTGAAGATACTATGAAGACGGCAGTTGAAAAACATGAGATTCCTGCAGCAAACGAAAGACAATGCGGACAAGCGAAGCTCCACGATTTAGAGGGAGCAAAGCGCCTAATGCGCTTTTGGCTTGAGCAAAGTAAAGAAGATTTAAAACAAGTATTTGCTTAAACGAAAAGAATTCCTATTCTTAATGAATAGGAATTCTTTTATGAATTTTTTTCATTTTCCTCTTTTTTGTCGTTATTTACATATGGATTATCATCGAGTGGATCTACTGTATGTTTAAATGAATAAGCTTTTGAAGTAGTAATGACTGCAAGCAATAGCACTACGATAATGATAACTATGCTTACCACAAATATCGTATACATATTTTCCCCCCTTGTATTCTTATATTCTAGCATGGTTTTACACTTTTTTAACCAAAAAAAGAAACTGCAGGATGCAGTTCCTTTTTGCTGGCTGAATCCAGCTCCAGCGCCTAGGGGCTCGGGGTCATAAGCTTGTCTAGTTGCGGCTCCTTGGGACTCGAGGCATAAGCCACCCCCTGAAGAAGGCAAAAAGCGCCTTCTTGTAGTGGTCGTCTTATGCCTTCGTCCCAGGGCAGTCGCCTCCACATTTCATTCAATCCGTCAAGAAGGTTAAAAGAACAACCTTCTCGCCGCCTCGTCTTATGCCTGTCGCCCCGAGGAAAAAATGAACTTCTTTTTTCCCTGAGCAAGGCGCTTCCGCTTTTTATTGTGGTATGTAATAATTAATGGATATTCCTTGGATAATAAGTATGGGCGCGCTGTTGTCCGTACTCCTCTTGCGCAAATTTTCCTTTTAAGCTCTCAATTAAATAGAGCCCCATTAAATCATATAATTCTTGTTTATCCATCTCTTTTATCAAATGGAGAAGATCCTCATGTGACATTTCTTCTAAGAAGGCGAATGCTAACATATCAATATCCTCTTCATCACCTGTCAGCTTGTCGCGATACATTTGAAATAATTCATCGACTAACCTCATCTCGTTCACCTCCAAAGAATTTTTTAAAATTTTTTCCTTACTTATTCAATTCCCTTAATGATGAAAAATATCCTCTATCTTAGAAGCAGAAATGGCAAAAATGTTAAAATCCATTTTCTTAATATTATGACAATTATACATGATTCAGTTCTAAAAAAAACGTCGAAATTTGAAAAAGAATAAATTTTATTTGATTGTGGGAAATTCTAAATAATATTAATAAGGGGATGACATAATGGATGAGCAAAAAAAGACCTATTATATAGATGTTGGGCATGGACAAATATCCCAAAGTTCAACAGCTTCCACATGGAGCTTTAAAATCCAAGCAAATGATGAGGAAATCACGCATTTAAGAGAGCTATTTGATCAAAATTATTCAACGGAATGGCAAAATTTCATGAGAGCCCATGTTCCCTATGTTCAATATCATCATGATCGTGAAAATGACGCCTATGACAATACCATCCAGCAAGTATATGGGATAATTTACAACCTCGGAGATGAGGAAGCAAAAAGTCATATTGAATCGATGAATATTTTACCAAAATAAGATTAAAAAGGCGGAAAATCCTTTCTATAGGGATTTTCCGCTTTTTTTCGATTATAATGAATCCAAAAAGGGAACCCAAGAGGAGAGCAAAGATGAAGGAGTTTTATGATAAATACGGGAACAAGGTGGAGCTATCTTTTGCAGCCAACGCATTCGAAAAAAATGCAAAGCATGTGCTTGTTATTAGCCAGTATGAGGGTGCTTGGTATTTAACCAATCATAAGGTCCGAGGTCTAGAATTTCCAGGTGGAAAAGTGGAGCAAGGGGAGTCCCTTGAAGAAGCTGCTCGGCGAGAGGTCTATGAGGAAACGGGTGCAACAGTGGACGAACTTTCACAGATAGCAGAATATAAAGTGACTGAAGGAAAAGATTCTTTTGTGAAGGCCGTTTTTTGGGGCAAAATAAAATCGATTAGTAAAACTAATAACTATTACGAAACCTATGGACCAGTTGTGGTGGAAGGAGATATTTTGCAAATACGGTTTGGAGATGAGTACAGTTTTATTATGAAGGATGATGTGATTCCAGCGTGTATAAATTATATAAACAAGCTCCAAATTGAAAAAGAATAGCGACAAAATTTTATAAGCCGCTATTCCTTGATAAGTTTTTTCTCTAACAGCTCCACCAGCTGATACATAATCGTGGCGACGACAGCAATAACCAGCAGTGATAAAAAGACCAGTGTAAAATTAAATACTTGGAAGCCGTAAATAATCAAGTAACCAAGTCCCCTCGAGGAAACTAAGAATTCACCAACAATGACACCCACCCATGATAATCCAACATTCACCTTTAAAGTTGAAATGATTGTTGGGAAACTCGCGGGCAGAATGGCCTCTTTAAAGCATTGAAAACGTGTCGCCCCGAAGGTTTGAAGTACTTTTAAATAGTTAGGGTCCACTTCTTTAAAAGATGTATAGACGACAAGTGTAGTAATAATAACCGAGATAATGGCACCCATCGCAATGATTGAAGGATATCCAGGACCTAGGGCAACAATTAGAATCGGTCCCAAAGCTACCTTTGGCATCGCATTTAAAATTACCAGATAGGGGTCGATAATTTTTGAAAATATCGGTGACCACCATAGTAAGGCTGC
This sequence comes from Neobacillus sp. YX16, assembly GCF_030123505.1. Classification (GTDB taxonomy): domain Bacteria; phylum Bacillota; class Bacilli; order Bacillales; family Cytobacillaceae; genus Neobacillus. The sequence goes on along the minus strand of NZ_CP126115.1, from coordinate 4,937,615 downwards.
TAGTAAGGTTCCAAGCAGGGTACCTAAAATAAAACCAAAAATAGTTTCTGTTAAGGTTACACCAAGATTAGATAGTAATGAACCATCTTGAAATTTTTCTAAAAATAGATTCCAAATCTTAGATGGGGAACTAAACAAAAGCGGGTCTATCCACCGCTGCTGACTGGATATTTCCCAGCCTGTGAAAAAGACTAAAAATATGATCACCTGATAAAATCGAACCCATCTTTTTTCAATCGTAAGAGAATGTAAATAATTTTTATGGAGGAGGTTCACCTTATTCTTTCCCTGACTCAAGTGACTCCAACTCCTTCCAAATTGTTTGAAAGATACTAGAAAAGGTCTCGTGGTTCCTTGCGTTAAAAGGAGACAAACTTCTTAGTTCATCCGGCATCTGAAATACCTTATGAACCCTGCCCGGGCTTGGCGAAAAGAGTACAACCCGGTCGCTCATGGCAATGGCTTCCCCGATATCATGTGTGACAAGGATGGCTGTTTTTCCGAATACGTCAAGCGTTCTAGATACTAGGTCCTCGAGCTTTAACTTAGTTTGATAATCTAAAGCAGAAAAGGGTTCATCCAGCATAAGCAGTTTAGGTTCGGTTGCCAGTGTTCTTACAAGAGCAGCACGCTGCCTCATACCGCCTGAGAGCTGCTTCGGAAGCTGCTTCTCAATCCCGCTTAAACCCATTTGCTTTAAAAGGTCTAAAGCAGCTAGCTTGGTTTCATCATTCAATTGTTGAGATAGCTTCAAACCGAGGAGGATATTTTCTTCAATCGTTTTCCATGGAAAAAGGTAATCCTGTTGAAGCATATAGCCGATTTGATTTTTTAATCCTGATAGTGGTTTGTTTTCAAGTAAAATGGTCCCTTGGGTAGGCTTTATTAGCCCGGCAATAATTGAAAGCAATGTTGTCTTTCCACAGCCGCTAGGGCCGAGGAAGGAAACAAATTCTCCTTCCTCAACTTGCAAGGTAATCTCAGAGAGGGCCGTGGTTGCAGAGGCTTTAGTGAAATAAGTGTGATGAACATCCTTAATAGCTAAAAAACTCATTTGGACGGCCTCCCATTTTAATTATTCTTCTTTTACTTTTTCAGCTATCTCAGTATTAACAAGTGTTTTATGATCTACCACTTCTGGAAGTTCACCGGCTTCGTCCATGATATCCTGGAGATTGTTCCATTCTTCTTCATCAAGAATTGGATCAGTAGCAAAGGAGCCTTGCTCTTTATAGCGGTCTATTACTGTACTAATAAGTTTAAGGTCTGTATCAGGGAAATAGGATTTAATAGCCTCAGCGGCTTCATCAGAGCTATGTGTTTCGACCCATTGCTGTGCCTTGTAAATGGCTCTAGTGAATTTTTCTACGATATCTTGGTTTTCTTTCATGTAGCTATCTTTTGTCATGAAGGTTGTATAAGGGACATGCCCTGATTCAGTTCCAAAGGAAGCAACAATATGTCCTTTTCCTTCTTGTTCAAAGATACTTGCCTGAGGTTCAAATAATTGAACAAACTCGCCAGTCCCTGAAGCGAAAGCACTTGGAATATTAGCAAAATCTATATTTTGAATGAGATTTAAATCCTGATGAGGATCGATTCCATGTTTCTTAAGAACAAATTCACCAACCATCTGTGGCATACCGCCAGTACGCTGGCCTAAGAACGTAGATCCTTTTAATAGATCCCATGAGAAATTATCAATTTTATCTCTTGAAACAAGGAAAGTACCGTCTGTTTGCGTTAATTGCGCAAAATTAATGACAGGGTCATTCGAATCCTGGGCGTACACATAAATAGATGTCTCAGAGCCTACTAGGGCTATGTCGGCACCACCTGATAACAAAGCAGTCATGGTTTTATCACCGCCAAAGGCTGTTGATAGTTCAACATCTAAACCTTCTTCTTCGAAAAACCCTTTAGCGATGGCAACATATTCAGGAGCATAGAAGATGGAACGGGTAACTTCCACTAATCGGACCTTTTCGATTTTCTCTGTGTCGGGTTTGTCAGTACCGTTACAAGCTGCAATTGAAAACATGAGAATCACAATGAGAAGCGATGAAAAACAGAATTTAAACCATTTTTTCACACTAAAACCCCCTTTAAGTAAGGCGAAATCTGGGCTATTGGCCTACCATATCGTATGATAAAGTAATAAATGTGTGAATGCCCAGTACATAAATTTTTTGATGATTGAAAGGAGGGTGCAATGTAAGGTGAACAAAGATAATGAAAAAATCATCGAGGCGTATCGATTCCCTTCACCCAATCCTAGTGTGGAAATATGGGAAATAACCTATCTATCTAATGGATTGAGAGTAAAAGGGATGCTTGCCGAACCGAAAATGAAAGGAAACCATGACGGATTTTTATACTTGCGGGGCGGCATTAAAAATGTTGGAAAAGTAAGACCTGCAAGAATTGCACAATTTGCCTCTGAGGGGTTCGTGGTATTTGCTCCCTATTATCGGGGGAATCAAGGTGGAGAGGGAAATGAGGATTTTGCTGGAGAGGATAGGCAGGACGCATTTACAGCCTTTGAGCTATTAAAAACTATACCTGGGGTGAGAGATATCCATGTATTTGGTTTTTCCCGAGGTGGTGTAATGGCATTAATGACAGGAGTTGAATTTCCAGAGGCAGCTTCCATTGTGACCTGGGGCGGAGTAAGTGACATGTTTTTAACATACGAAGAAAGAAAAGACTTGCGGAAGATGCTAAAAAGGGTAATTGGCGGAACTCCGGGGAAATATCCAGAAAGATATGAGGAGCGAACCCCTCTTTATAATCTTGAAAAGATAACAGCCCCTGTCCTCATTATCCATGGGGTAAATGACCAGAATGTATCCGTGGAGCATGGCTACAGACTTGAGCGAGGACTGAAAGCTCTAAATAAACAGGTGGAAAGCTGGTATTTTAAGGAGTTTACTCACTACTTTCCCCCGGCGGTAAATAGAAAAATCGTAAAGGATTTATCGAAGTGGATGAAAAATCAAATCAAAAGATGATAAAATAAAGTAAGTCTAAATGCTGAGGAGCGGGTACATATGGGTATGCCCTTTGAGTTAAATACATTGATTGTAACAAAAGGCAGAGAGAAGAGAGTAGAGGAAAACCTTTTCCAATTAGAAAAAGAAGGCTATAGGCTTTATCCAATTGATATTCCGATTGATGTTAGAAAAACACTTGAAAGCGATACGAGTGGAACAGCGGTCATTAAAAAGGTAGAATGGCAAAACAGCAGCACGATGATAACATACCAATTAATTTCATTAAATTCCACGAATTAATAAAAGCCCTTATCGATAACGATAAGGGTTTTCACTTTAAGCGATTGGTCCGCCTAATTGTTCTATTTCTGCAGAGACTTTCGTGAACTTCTTAAAGTTTTCACGGAATTTGCCTGCTAATTCTTTCGCTTTGGTTTCATAAGCTTGTGGGTCTGCCCATGTTTTGCTTGGCTGCAAGACCTCATCAGGAACACCAGCAATGTGAAGCGGAATATTTAGACCAAAAATATCGTCTCTAACGGTTTCAACAAGGTTTAGTTCACCTTCAAGTGCAGCCTGAATCATAGCCCTTGTGTAGGATAACTTCATTCGGCTGCCGACCCCGTATTCTCCACCTGTCCATCCAGTATTCACTAAAAAGACATTGGCACTATGCTCAAGAATTTTTTCACCTAGCATTTCGGCATAACGTGTTGCAGGCAAAGGAAGAAATGGTGCACCGAAGCAGGTTGAGAAGGTTGCTTCAGGCGATGTAACACCACGCTCTGTTCCAGCTAGTTTTGATGTATAACCACTTAAGAAATGATACATGGCTTGCTCTTTTGTTAATTTTGAGATTGGAGGCAATACACCAAATGCATCGGCTGTTAAAAAGACAATTGTATTTGGGTGGCCCGCAATGCTCGGCTTCACAACATTATCAATCGCTTCGATTGGATAGGCTGCCCGTGTATTTTCAGTTAGTGACGCGTCGTCATAGTCTGCAATTCTAGTTTCTGGATTAAGCACAACATTTTCAAGTACAGAACCAAAACAGATGGCATCGAAGATTTGTGGTTCTTTTTCACGGGATAAATGAATGGTTTTTGCATAGCAGCCACCTTCAATATTGAAGACGCCGTTAGACGACCAACCATGCTCATCATCACCAATTAAGCGGCGTTTAGGGTCTGCAGATAAGGTGGTTTTACCTGTCCCAGATAGGCCAAAGAACAGAGCAACATCACCTTCAACACCAATATTGGAAGAACAATGCATGGAGAAGATATTATTCTCAGGTAAAAGGTAATTCATAATTGAAAAGATAGACTTTTTCATTTCACCTGCGTATTCTGTTCCGCCAATTAATATGGTTCGTTTTTCGAAAGAGATGATAATAAAGGTTTCAGAGTTTGTTCCATCAACTATAGGATTTGCTTTAAAGTTTGGAGCAGAAATCACATTGAAACCAACTTTATGTGTCAATAATTCTTCTTCATTTGGGCGAATAAACAATTGATGCGCAAATAAATTATGCCAAGCGAATTCATTCACAACTTGAATCGGCAATTGTGTCTTTTTATCTGCACCTGCAAAACCTTTAAACACAAATATTTCGTCTTTTTCTTTTAAGTAGTCTAAAACTTTATGATAGAGGTTGTTAAAAGCATCTTCCGAAATTGGCTGGTTTAATTTACCCCAATCGATTTTATCCTTTATTGATTCTTCCATGACAATAAATTTGTCCTGTGGGGATCTTCCTGTATATTTACCTGTTGATACACTAATGGCACCAGTAGAGGTTAATTTTCCTTCATTCCTTGATAAGACTTTTTCCACTAATTGAGGTACTGACAATTGAATATGCACATTATTTTCTTCTAACAATTGACTTAATTCATTTGGGACATGTACGGAATTCATCAGAGAAAACCCTTCCTTTTTTGGTTTTTAATATTCAATATATTTACGAATAGTATAACACATTCAACTGAATAGTCTATACTAATTAGCGAATTTAGGTTGTATTATTAACTATAATTTAGAAGTGGGAAAAATTCATATATTTAACCTTAATTTGTTAAAAATTTTATTGACAATGTTCGACATGTTCAAGTATGATTTTAATTTGAACGGATACTCTCTTATCCTGAGCTGGTGGAGGGACAGGCCCTATGAAACCCAGCAACCTGCTTTATGAGAAGACCGACCTTTCAAAATGGTCATTTTCTCAAGTGCGAAGGTGCTAATCTGACGCAAGGCTTTGACCTTGAACGATAAGAGTGAAAGGCCCTCAAGCAACCTTTCCTCATGTGGTAAGGTTTTTTGATTTGTATAAGACCTTTTATTTAAAGAGTTGCTAATAATTATCCTTTGTTTATTTCATACTAAGGGAATGAGTACCGTATCAATGTCAGTGGTTCAAGAAGTATTCCTGTAACCTTCATATGAACCTTGATTTATCTTATAATATAGGAGGAAATCAGATGTCAACAAAACGTCGTTTGTTCACTTCTGAATCAGTAACGGAAGGTCATCCAGATAAAATCTGTGACCAAATCTCTGATTCAATTTTAGATGCAATTTTAGCAAAGGATGCAAATGCTCGGGTTGCTTGTGAAACTTCTGTAACAACTGGATTAGTTTTAGTTGCAGGGGAAATTACTACATCTACTTACGTTGATATCCCAAAAATCGTTCGTGAAACGGTTAAAGGTATCGGTTACGATCGTGCTAAATATGGTTTTGATTCTGAGACCTGTGCAGTATTAACCTCAATTGGTGAACAAAGTCCTGACATCGCAATGGGTGTTGATCAGGCACTTGAGGCACGTGAAGGACTAATGTCAGATGAAGAAATCGAAGCAATTGGGGCAGGAGACCAAGGTTTAATGTTTGGTTTTGCTTGTAATGAAACGGCTGAGCTTATGCCTCTTCCAATCTCTCTTGCACATAAGCTTGCTCGTAAGTTAACAGAGGTTAGAAAAGATAAAGTTCTTGAGTATCTTCGCCCCGATGGAAAGACTCAAGTAACAGTTGAGTATGATGAAAATGATAAGCCTGTTCGTATTGATACGATTGTTATCTCAACTCAGCATAATCCGGAGGTAACATTGGAGCAAATCCAACGTAACTTGAAGGAATATGTTATTAATCCAGTGGTACCTAAGGAATTAATCGATGAAAATACAAAATACTTTATCAACCCAACAGGACGTTTCGTTATTGGCGGACCTCAAGGGGATGCTGGTTTAACAGGTCGTAAAATCATTGTTGATACATATGGCGGATATGCTCGTCATGGCGGAGGTGCTTTCTCCGGTAAGGATCCAACAAAGGTTGACCGTTCTGCAGCCTATGCAGCACGTTATGTTGCTAAGAATATAGTAGCAGCAGGACTTGCTGATAAAGTTGAAGTTCAACTTGCCTATGCAATTGGTGTAGCAAGACCGGTTTCAATTGCTGTTGATACCTTTGGTACAGGCAAAGTGAGCGAAGAAGTATTAGTTGAACTTGTAGGTACAAACTTTGACCTTCGTCCTGCTGGAATCATTAAGATGTTGGATCTTCGCCGCCCAATCTACAAACAAACTGCTGCATATGGTCATTTTGGCCGTACAGATGTTGACCTTCCTTGGGAGCGCACAGACAAAGCAGACACATTGCTTCAACAAGCGAATCTTTAAGAAGTAGTTAGCGGGAGTTACATTATACATGTAACTCCCTTTGTTATATTAACGTCTAAGTTTAGGTCAAACTAATTATGTAAAAACTGTAGGTACCTGAATTTTCCTACCTTTCACACTGACATTTTTGTATGAATAGTGGTAGGATAAGAGAGTATGTTTTTTAGATTGGATATTTAGATTGGAGTAGGTGACGTACATAATGTGTGGTTTTATTGGTTGTGTACACGACAAGGAACAAAACTATCGTGATGAACAAAAACAACTATTCAAAAATATGAACGATATTATTACCCATCGTGGACCTGATGATGATGGCTTTTTTTATGATGATCATATTCAATTTGGTTTTCGCCGTTTAAGTATTATTGATATCGAATGTGGACATCAGCCATTAACATATGAAAATGAGCGTTATTGGATAATTTTTAACGGTGAGGTTTACAACTACGTAGAACTTCGTGAAGAATTGCTCAAAGAGGGCTTACAGTTTGCCACAAATTCGGATACTGAAGTCATTATTGCTCTTTACAGTCATTTAAAAGAAAAAGCTGTAGAAAAACTGCGTGGTATGTTTGCTTTTACCATTTGGGATAAACAAGAACAAACATTATTCGGTGCCAGGGACCCATTTGGGATTAAACCATACTTTTATTTTGTAGATGGAGAGAGAACATTCTTTGCTTCCGAGAAAAAGAGTATCCTATTAGCCCTTGAAAATGATGTTTTAGACTATGATTCACTTCAGTACTATTTGACTTATCAGTTTGTCCCTGAGCCAAATACAATGTCTAAAGGTATTCATAAGTTAGAGCCAGGACATTATTTTACAAAGAAGATTGGCTCGCCAATGGAAATCAAAAGATATTGGAAAGCGCATTTTAATCCGATACAAAAACCAGAGTCAGATTTTATTAAAGAAATTCAAGATGTGCTAATCGATTCAGTAAAAATGCATATGAGAAGTGATGTTCCTGTCGGTTCTTTCCTTTCAGGCGGAATAGATTCTTCTATTATTGCATCCATTGCAAAACAATTTCACCCAGCAATTAAGACGTTTTCAGTTGGTTTCGAGCATCAGGGATTCAGTGAAATCGATGTAGCAAAAGAAACAGCAGAAAAGTTAGGTGTAGAAAATATCAGCTATGTCATAACACCACAGGAATACATGAATGAACTTCCGAAAATCATGTGGCATATGGATGATCCCCTTGCAGACCCTGCTTGCATCCCGCTTTACTTTGTAGCTCGTGAAGCGAGGAAGCATGTAACAGTCGTTCTTTCTGGTGAAGGTGCGGATGAATTATTTGGCGGTTACAATATTTACCGTGAACCACAGGATTTAGAAATGTTTAATAAAATCCCAAGAGCAGGAAAAATATTATTAAAAGGGATTGCGAACATAATGCCTGAGGGAATGAAGGGGAAAAGCTTTATTGAACGTGGTGTAACTCCTATGGAAGAACGCTATATAGGCAACGCGAAAATGTTCACTGAGGAAGAAAAAAGAGAATTGCTGTCTGTTTATCGTGAAGGCTTGCATTTCACCGATATTACTAAACCACTCTATACAGAATCAAAAAGTTATGATCCTGTTGATCGTATGCAATACATTGATATTCATACATGGATGCGCGGGGATATCCTTTTGAAAGCTGATAAAATGACGATGGCGCATTCATTAGAGCTTCGTGTTCCATTTTTGGATAAAGAGGTGTTTGAAGCTGCGTCCAAAATACCAACGAGCTTGAAAACGGCTAATGGTACGACAAAGTATATCTTGCGAAAAGCTGCGGAAGGAATTGTTCCTGAGCATGTATTAAACCGTAAGAAGCTTGGTTTCCCAGTGCCAATTCGTCATTGGCTAAAGAATGAAATGAATGAGTGGGCAAAAACCATTATTCGTGAAAGCAATACAGATCATTTATTCAATAAAGCTTATGTTTTAAACCTTCTTGAGGATCATTGCCAAGGAAAAGCGGATAACAGCCGTAAAATCTGGACCGTTCTTATTTTTATGATTTGGCATCAAGTATATATAGAAGGAAAGTATTCCTTTTCAGGTCAAAAAGAACTGCAGACAATGAAACATTAAGATATGAAGGAAAGCACCCATAAAAAATTTATGGGTGCTTTCAATCTTTTTATTTTTGTAAGGACTTATAATACTGGGCTTTTTCTGCATATTCTGTATAAATCCTGTTCATTTCACTAATGTCATGTTCATTTAATTCTCTAATAACTTTTGCAGGTCTGCCAAATGCTAAGGTATTAGGAGGGATCTTTTTACCTTGTGGCACGAGACTGCCTGCACCTATAAATGCTCCTTCTCCAATTTCGGCCTGATCTAGAATAATCGATCCCATGCCGATTAACGCTTTTTTACGAATAATACAACTATGGAGAATTACCTGATGACCAATGGTGACATCATCTTCTAATATCAATGGATTATTCGGGCTTTGGTGCAGAACAGAGTTGTCTTGAATATTAACTTTCTTTCCGATAACAGTAGGCGCAACATCTCCTCTAATAACAGAGTTAAACCAAACACTTGATTCCTCGCCTATTTCAACATCACCTGTAATAGTGGTAAAATCTGCAATGAATGCAGAATCTGCAATTTTTGGATACTTTCCTTTGTAGGGATAAATCATCAGAGTCGCTCCTTTTTGACTGAAATACATATTAACTTTAATATTATACTAAATAGAAATTTTTTCTAGGGGGAAAAACTATGTGGAAGTGGGAAGCAGAAGGGGAAGCGAAGGCTGTGATTGTGATGGTTCATGGTGCGATGGAACATCATCGGCGTTACGGCTGGCTCATTGAAATGTGGCGCAAGTCCGGATTTCATGTCATTATGGGTGATCTTCCTGGGCAGGGTATGACAACAAGATTCCGCAGGGGCCATATAGATTCTTTTGAAGAGTATTTAAGTGAAGTAAAGGATTGGATTAAAGCAGCCTATCGTTATGAGTTGCCTATTTTTTTATTAGGACATAGTATGGGAGGCTTAATTACAATTCGTCTATTGCAGGAAGAACGATTAAATTTGGCAGGAGTGATTCTCTCGTCACCATGCTTGGGCTTAACACATAAACCGCCAAAGATTTTAGATTTGCTTTCACATGGAATAAATGTGGTTTTCCCTTCTTTACGAATGAACTCTGGCATAAATGTTGAAATGGCAACAAGAAATCAAGATGTTATTGAGGCAGATGCAGGTGATACTCTTTACATCACAAAAGTCTCAGTTAGATGGTACCGAGAATTAGTTGGGGCCGTGAAAGAGGCATTTCTGTCCATTGAAGGCACCAAGGATGTGCCAATGCTTGTTATGCAAGCCGGCGACGATAAAATTGTTAATAAATCTCCTGTTAAGGACTGGTTCAACCATGCACCTTTATCAGAAAAAAGGTTTAAGGAATGGCCAAAGCTTTATCATGAAATTTTTAATGAACCAGAACGGGAAGATATATTTGAATACGCTAAAGATTTTGTCATCAGTCAATTAAAAGCAATCGGTTATATTGTTTAAGAAAGGGAAGATATCTCCATGATGCCAATCAGACTCATGTCGAATGTATACCGCCGCATTATTCCAGCAGTCCATCAAGAACTTGGTTACTGGAGGTCCCGAGCAGAAAGCATCCCTAACCAGGAGCTTAGAACACAAGCTCTTGCTAGTATTGAACATAAAACCTTTCACTGTGAAGGCGGAGGTATTCTTGCTCTATCCGCGAATAATGAGTATAAAAAAGCAGTGAAATTTATTGTCGCTTATCAGACCATTAGCGATTACTTAGATAATCTTTGTGATCGGAGTACATCGCTTGATCCAAAGGATTTTGCTGCCCTTCACGAATCCATGCGAGATGCCCTTACACTTGGAAGCGAGCCTAGAAATTATTATCGGTTTCGTGTGGATCAGAACGATGGCGGCTATTTAAATGATTTAGCTAAAACGTGCAGGTCAGTATTAAATGAACTAGAACACTATCCCTTAATAAAAGATTACCTTTTGGAGCTATGCGAATATTATTGTAACCTGCAAATCCACAAGCATGTGATTCAAGAAGAACGTGTACCTAGGCTGGAAAAGTGGTTTGCAGACCATCAAAGTAACCTGCCAGAGATGGAATGGTACGAGTTTTCTGCCTGCTCTGGTTCCACTTTGGGGATATTCTGTCTTATTTCTTATGCAATGAGAGAAGATTTTCGTTCGGAGGATGCAGAAAATATTCGGAAAGGATATTTTCCATACATACAAGGGCTACATATTTTATTAGATTATTTTATCGACCAAGAAGAAGATCGAGAAGGCGGCGACTTGAATTTTTGTTTTTATTATGAAAACCCAGAGACACTTTTTAAACGGTTAAAACATTTTGTCAGTGAAGCAGACAGACATACGGAATTCCTGCCGCATAAAAAATTCCACCAGCTTATTAACCGAGGATTATTAGGGATTTATTTATCGGATGGAAAGGTTCGCAAACAGAAGAATATTCGGAAGTTAGCTAAAGGAATCATTAAGACTGGCGGTATTATTAGCTATTTCTTCTATATTAATGGACTTGCCTATCGTTCCGTACAAAAATGGATTCCCTCATTGTTTACAAGACTTTCGTAAAAAAAAGATAAACCAGGCAAAAGCAGCCTGGTTTATCTTTTTTCTATTGCAATGATAAAAGGAGGATTATTTTGTTGATTGATAAACTGATACTTTATGACATGAGCTTTCTTTTGATCAATCTCCTGACAATACGCCAATAAAGCGTCGCGCTCAACTGCACCCTCGGTGTGACCGTGATAAATCACAAGAATAATGATTCCTTCTGAAACCATTATCTCAAGCAATTGTTGTATTGCAGATATGGTGGTTTCTGGTTTTGTTACAATTGCTTTATCACTGCCAGGTAAATACCCTAAGTTAAAAATCGCTGCCGTTACCTTGCCATGATGTTGGTCAGGGATTAGCTTGTAAAGCTGTTCGTGACCTGCATGAAAAGTAGTGACTCGATCAGCCAGACCATGTTCCTTCAGTCTTTCCGTACTGGTAAGAATGGCCTCTTCCTGGACATCAAATCCATACACTCTACCGTTTTCACCAACAAGATCGGCTAGAAAAACTGTATCATGACCATTTCCCAATGTAGCGTCAACAACTACTGCACCGCTAGTAATAGCTTTTTCAAGTAATTTCTTCGCGAAGGGAAGGATACGCTCAAGCTTCATAATTAGTTCCTCACGGTGTTCTCTTGATAATATTTTCCCTGATAGCTGTTTCTTCTTTTAAACTCGGCATCAATGGAATTAAGTACTTCCCACTTATTGACACTCCACATCGGTCCTACCATTAAATCAATCGGTCCATCACCCGTAATTCGATGAACAATCATTTCCGGCGGTAAAATTTCTAATTGGTCACATACTAAATTGACATAGTCCTCTTGTGAAAGAAACTTCAGCATTCCTTTTTCATACTGTTTAACCATTGGAGTTCCTTTTAGTAAATGAAGCAAATGAATTTTAATTCCTTGGACATCAAGCTTTGCAACTTCCCTTGCAGTTTCCATCATCATTTCATACGATTCAAGCGGTAATCCATTGATAAGGTGAGAGCAAATCCGGATTCCATGTTTTCTAAGCTTATTTACACCTTCGACATAACATTGGAAATCGTGAGCACGATTGATTAATAAGGCTGTCCGTTCATGTACCGTTTGCAAGCCAAGTTCAACCCATAGATACGTTCTTTTGTTTAAGTCAGCTAGATATTCAACGACATCATCTGGGAGACAATCTGGGCGGGTAGCAATCGATAATCCAACGACACCCTCCTGTTTGAGAACACTTTCAAACTTTTCACGGAGAACCTCAACCGGTGCATGAGTATTCGTATAGGCTTGAAAGTAGGCCATGTACTTTCCATCTTTCCATTTCGTATGCATTTTTTCCTTGATATCAAGAAATTGTGTTTCTAGGCTCTCAGTTCGGTCACCGGCAAAATCACCAGAACCAGCAGCACTGCAAAAAGTACAACCGCCGTGAGCAACCGTACCATCACGGTTTGGGCAATCGAAACCGCCATCTAAAGCAACTTTAAAAACTTTATGGCCAAATTGCTGGCGAAGGTGATAATTCCATGTATGATAACGTTTATCGTCTGTAGCATATGGAAAAGGGTTGGCCTGAGTCAATTCAGAAACCTCCTTTTTATTTTTTAACATAACTTACATTTTAACATGAAAAGAAGGGCTTATCCATTTGTAATAATTGTATTTGATCTAGTTCCAGCGCCTAGGGGCTCGGTGGAAAAAGAAAAATCACTTTTTCCTCGGTCATAAGTCAATCCGTCAAGAAGGTTAAAGAGCGCAACCTTCCTGCCGGCTCGCCTTATGCCTGTCGCCCCCGGGAAAAATGAACTGCTTTTTTCCGTGGACAAGGCGCCTCCGCTTTTCTAATTTGGTATTAATTATCAATGGTAAGTTGTAATAGGAAAAGTGAGAGAGAACAAAATAAGAGATGAAGCCCTGAGCTTCAAGACATTAGGGTTAGGATTTTTGTGTCACCAAAAAAAAGGGGGTCCTTAGATGGCTACACGTGCTTCAATGGACACATTAATGCAGCAATGTGAGGATACAATCCGCTATGCGAAAGAACAGTTTGAAACGAGCAGCATACAAGAGCATTACAATAATGATGACTATACAAAGGCCTTACAGGATCTTGAACAAACCTATCAGGATATTGCAAAAATGGCCCATAGTGCGAATTCTCAGCAGCGGGACCAACTCCATCGTATGAGATTACAAATACAGCAGCTTCAAAACACCTTGATATTAGAAGGGCAGACTTATACAGGAGGAAACCTAACTTGAAAAAGCGCTCGAAAAAAAACAACCCTGAACAAAAGACAAGAAATGGAAGCAATAATCAAGATCTCGAGTTAGGTCAGGATTTCGATCTAGTAAAACAAGCAAAAAAGCAATATGAAAAATCAGGTGGTCAACCTGTCAAATCAAAATTTCATCAAGAAAAAAATCAATCATCTTAATACACTTATTTGGCCTTCGACATTAGTTGAAGGTCTTTTTATTTAATGGCTGTGTTAATGAATACTGTTGATTTTAGAACCTGTTGATTGGAGCGGAAGGCGCTTGACTCCTGCGGGATGAACGAGTTGAGTGAGACCCCGCAGGAGCGAAGCTGTAAGGAGGCTCACGGGCGAGCCCGCGGAAAGCATAGCGCCTGGAGCGTAAATCAACAGCCTAGTTAACACAGCCGCCTATTCAATAAAATCCTAATAACACCATGAAAATAAGGTAAAATTCCAGTTCACAAATTAGAAATAACTCAATATGTTTTTGTGATTTTGGTCACAGAATGAGTTTGGCTAATTTGGGATAAATAAGATAAGAAATTCCGCAATATATATTTTTTTTAGGATTCATTGTGAATGCATTCACAAATTATTCACAAACAGAAGGGAAATAAGAATGATGAAAAAATTGCTAATTAACATAAATTTTCTCCTATGTTTACTGCTGCTATTAAACCCTTTAATAATCGCAGCAGAAGAAAACCAAAACATCTTGAGTATGGAAGAACTTTCAATAAAAGTAATGCCTGAATTTGCCTACCATCCAAATGATGTAAAAAAAGAGCATCCGCCATTACTAATCGGCTACCAAGGAACAATGCGCAATCTTTCTGAACAGCCACAAAAAGGGCAAATTGAAATCCCACTTCCCGTAGAAGATAAAAACTTCCGTATTGGCTATGTTGCTGATTATTCAAGCGACTTATCGAAGGTGTATGAAATAGAGTACATACTAAATCAAGAAAAAGGAACAATTTCCTGGACAACGAGTGGGGAAATTCAACCCAATGATGTCTATAAATTCGTTATTGAATTTTATACAGATAACATAATTGTTGAAAATGAAAAGAAAAACTTGCCATACCAATTTAAAAGTTTTACGGATATTGGCTTATTCAATGTTTCATTCATAGAGCCCCTAAAGGCAGAAAAGTTAGTACTTGATCCAGCACCAGAAGAGAAAAACACTCATGGCGATGAAAAGGGAGTTCACTCGTATTTCTTTCAAGGTTTAAAAGCCGGAGAAGAGAAACGTTTTACTCTTACGTATGAACGAGCTGAAACGACGCCTACTATCGAGATGATGGAGAAACAAGAGCAACAACCGAGTGACACTGTGGAAAATAAAGAAAGTCCAGCTATCCTTTCAATCGCAGCAGTTAGTGGCATAGGTTTAATAGCTGCAGGCGCATTTGCCTTCTTCATGAAAAGAAAACGAGATTAGAGACAGCTTGCAAGACCATTCCTTTTGGCAATAAAGTGCTCACGTACTTTATTCAATAAATTAGAGAGAAATATTTATATTATGGGAGGTGAAAGAATGTTAAAAAGAGGGTTTAAAAAATTGCTGGCAATTGATAAAAGGGTATTAATTTTAGGTGCTCTTATCGCTGGCGTACTCTTTTCATTCGGAACAGTCAAGACAATGGCTTACTTAGATTCACCAGGTTTTTGTCAAAACTGTCATACAATGAAGTCTGTGTATACGTCATTTGTGGATTCGACTCATGCAGAATTGCAGTGTAACGACTGCCATTTGCCACATGAGAGTGAGGTCGGAAAGTTATTTTTTAAAGGCCGCGCCGGGATGACACATATTTTCTACAACACACTAGGTACCGAAGATATACCAGATAGAATCTATGCGACGACACGAACATTAAGAGTCATCAATCAAAACTGTGCGGAGTGTCATAAGAGCACAGTTGATAATGTCTCACATGACGCTAAGGAAAACTGTATGTCATGTCACCAAACAGTACCGCATGGAAGCGATTTTAAAGATGATAGTTACCATCAGCCACCTAAGTCCGGTGAACTATTAAAGAATAAGGGAGGATTTTAAGCATGAATAGGTTCCGCTATGGGGCATCCCTCCTTCTACTAGTATTTGTCCTCATCATTACTGGCTGCAGCAACTCCAGTGACGGTGCAAGTGAAAAAACGGCAAGTGCTAAGGAAGCAAAGGGTACAACAGGCCTTTCTAAAGATGAAATAAGCAATGAGGCCTTTAAAGAATTATTTCCACTTCAATATAACAGCTACATGAAAAATGAAAAAATGGAAGATACAAAATACAATGGTTCTGTAAAGCGCAGTAAATACGATCCTGATAAGGAACCTTTACTTCCAGTGCTTTTTAACGGCTATGGATTTGCCACTGAATATAATGAGGACCGCGGGCATGTGTATGCT